>NZ_CP017754.1:2505133-3131417 GCF_001854325.1 Cupriavidus malaysiensis | reverse complement strand
GCATCGCCTCCTTCACGTCCTGCTCCGGGCCGTGCCTGGATCACGTCAGCCTGGCGCTGCGCGAGCAGGCCGGGCGCCCCACGCCGGGTGCGCTGTTGGCCTCGTTGCGCCAACTGATGGCGTCCTGGTACATCCTCTTCTTCCATCTGCCCTGGCTGCCTGAATGGAACTGGCGGACCTGGCTCGGACGTCACTGGTCGCGCTATCTGCGCCTGAGCGAGCGGGTCGAGGTCGGCGCCAGTCCCACCCAGGCCGAAGACGGCTGCCGCGGCGCGGCACTGTACCGCGCCAATTTCCTGCCGCGCCTGCGGGCGCCGCGCCAGCGCTACGCCCATGCACCGGTGCAATTGATCGTGCCGACGCTCGACCGCTATGTGCGTCCCGCACTTTTCGACAAGCTGCCGCGCTGGGTGCCGTCGCTATGGCGGCGCGAAGTCGAGGCGCGGCATTGGCTGCCGCTGTCCGACCCTGCCGGCATGGCCGCGATGGTGCATGAGTTCGTCGAGCATATCGAGGGCGCCGAGGCGAGTGCCGCGCTGCTTGCCGCGCATGTGCAGCGAGCGGCTTGACTGGTACCTCGTTTTTTTGCGATATGAAATGAGGTTCTGTTCGGCAAAAATGCACGGATGCACGGTGCTGGCGTCCTATCTCATGATGGAGGACTGCTTGCCATATCATGGAATGATTTCTTTAACTATTTGATTTTTATAAAAAATAAAACTGTCTGTTTGACACCTATGACGCTTGTTGCGGCGCGGGATGGTTTTCTAAACTCTTATATAAGACACATGACCTGGCGCTCGGAACAGGCACCGCTGGCTGGCCATCAGCGCCAACGGATGCGGGGCGGCAGGTCGGACGGCAGGCGGGCGCCCCGCGCCGATCCAACGAGTTTTCTTCGCCATACCCTCAAACGTCATTGGAGAGCGAACATGTCCCGCGAACTCGAAGCGCAGAAACTGCAGAATGACTGGGAAACCAACCCCCGCTGGAAAGGCATCAAGCGCAACTTCAGCGCCGAGGACGTGGTGCGCCTGCGCGGCTCCGTGCAGATCGAGCACACCCTGGCCCGCCGCGGTGCCGAAAAGCTGTGGCACCTGCTGAACACCGAGCCCTTCGTCAACACGCTGGGCGCGTTGACCGGCAACCAGGCCATGCAGCAGGTCAAGGCAGGCCTCAAGGCCATCTACCTGTCGGGCTGGCAGGTCGCCGGCGATGCCAACCTGGCCGGTGAAATGTACCCCGACCAATCGCTGTATCCGGCCAACTCGGTGCCGATGGTGGTCAAGCGCATCAACAACACTTTCCAGCGTGCCGACCAGATCCAATGGAGCGAAGGCAAGGGCGACACCGACTTCTTCGCGCCGATCGTGGCCGATGCGGAGGCCGGATTCGGCGGCGTGCTGAACGCTTTCGAACTGATGAAGTCCATGATCGAAGCCGGCGCCGCCGGCGTGCACTTCGAAGACCAGCTGGCTTCCGTGAAGAAGTGCGGCCATATGGGCGGCAAGGTGCTGGTGCCGACCCGCGAGGCCGTCGCCAAGCTGACCGCCGCGCGCCTGGCCGCCGACGTGTCGGGCGTGCCGACCCTGGTGATCGCCCGTACCGACGCGGAGGCCGCCGACCTGCTGACCTCCGACGTGGATGATCGCGACAAGCCCTTCTGCACCGGTGAGCGCACCGTCGAAGGCTTCTACCGTACCCGTGCCGGCATCGAGCAGTCGATCGCCCGTGCCCTGGCCTACGCCGAAGTAGCCGATCTGGTGTGGTGCGAAACCGGCAAACCGGACCTGGAATTCGCCAAGAAATTCGCCGAGGCCGTGCACGCCAGGTTCCCGGGCAAGCTGCTGGCCTACAATTGCTCGCCCTCATTCAACTGGAAGAAGAACCTGGACGATGCCACCATCGCCAAGTTCCAGAAGGAACTGGGCGCGATGGGCTACAAGTTCCAGTTCATCACGCTGGCCGGCTTCCATTCGCTGAACTACTCGATGTTCAACCTCGCCTACGGCTATGCCCGCAACCAGATGAGCGCCTTCGTCGAACTGCAGGAGAACGAATTCGCCGCCGCCGAGAAGGGCTTCACCGCCGTCAAGCACCAGCGCGAAGTCGGTACCGGCTACTTTGACGCCGTGACCCAGACCATCGAAGGCGGCCAGTCGTCGACCACCGCGCTGAAGGGCTCGACCGAGGACGAGCAGTTCTTCGAGGACAAGAAGAAGGTCGCCTGACTTTCCGCAGCCGATCATCACCACACAGTGGCCGGATGCCTGGTGCATCCGCCTGCCACGCCAGGGAGCGCGCGACCATCGCGTTTCCTTTTTGGGCGCCGCGCCGTGTCTCTCTCAGGACGGCGCGGTTTTTTTTGATGTATCGCGCGCCGTCCCGCGCTGGCCGGGCTCGGGCGATTGTGATGATTTTGGTAATTGTCACAATTTGCAACAATTCAAGGTATCGGGTTTCGATTCTGTGGCGCCAGGGGTATCCTCTTGTGCGCATCTTTGCGCACATATACCACAATAAGCAGGCCGCTTCGTACCGATGGGTGCGGATGCCTGCACTCTCCAGGGCCTAGAACCATGAAGACTCCCGCAATCCTGGCCGCGGCGGCTGCCGCAGTCATGTTGAGCGCTTGCGCCGGCACCGATGTGAACGGCATGGTGGGCGCCGGCAGTGCGCTGCTGAAGGCAGCCACTCTCAGCGACGCCGATGTCAAGAGCCTGTCCGACCAGGCGTGCGCCGAATCGGACAAGACCAGCAAGATCGCCGCCGCGAACAGCGCTTATGGCAAGCGCCTGGCCAAGATCATGACCGGCCTGACCACCGCCGACGTCTCCAACGTCAATGCCAAGGTCTACCTGACCAAGGACGTGAACGCCTGGGCGATGGCCAACGGCTGCGTCCGTGTCTACAGCGGGCTGATGGACATGATGACCGACGATGAGGTACGTGGCGTGCTGGGCCATGAACTGGGCCACGTAGCGCTGGGCCACACCAAGAACAAGATGCAGGTGGCCTATACGGCGATGGCAGCGCGCGGCGCGCTGGCGGCGTCCGGCAATGGCGCCGCGGCAGCGCTGTCGAACTCGCAGCTCGGCGAGCTGGGCGAGGCCCTGGTCAACGCGCAGTTCTCGCAGACGCAGGAAAGCGCGGCCGACGATTACTCCTTCGACCTGCTGAGCAAGAACAAGGCCAACACGCGCGGCCTCGTGACCGCCTTCCAGAAGCTGGCCAAGCTCGACGGTGGCAAGTCGAGCATGTTCTCGTCGCATCCTGGCTCGGACGACCGCGCCAAGCATATCGAAGACCGCATCCGCAAGGCCGGCTGAGCGCCGTCGTCCCTGCAGGTGAAAAAGGCCGCACCGTGCCACGGTGCGGCCTTCTTTCCATGTCTGCCGGCGATCGTGCCGGCGATCCGGTGATGCGGCGGCGAGCGGGGCTCAGCGATAGACGATGACCGGGATCTCGCTGTGCGTCAGCACCTTCTGCGTCTCGCTTCCGAGCAGCAGGCCGGACAGGCCGCGCCGGCCGTGCGAGGCCATCAGGATGACGTCGCAGCCATGGCGTTCCGCGGCATCGATGATGCCGAGGTAGGGCACGGCGAAGGTGGTCATGTCGGAATCGAAGGGAATGCCTGCCGCTGCCGCGGCCGTTTCGACTTCCTTCAGGTACAGCCTGGCCTGGTTCTCGATGCGGTCTTTGAAGGCCTGCGGCGCTTCCACCACGATCTCGCTGAAGGGGGTGTAGGGATACTCCTCCAGGCAGACATAGGCGGTGACGCGCGCGCCGATCGCCTTGGCCAGTTCCAGGCCGCCGTTGATGGCCTTCTTCGAGAGTTCCGAACCGTCGGTCGGCAGCAGGATGTGCTTGAACATACGAGGCTCCTCCTTTAGGGGGCGATAGTCAGGACGGGTGCCGGTGCCGCGATCCTGGCGCAGGCCGGGGCGGTCCGGGCAGGGGCGCCCGCCCGCAGGCCGGGAGGCACTCCTTCCTTTTCATTGTAGACAGGGTGGCGAGTACGGCATTGCGCTAGATCAATGCCTTGAACGCCACCCCGCCGGCGCCCCTTCAGCCGGCCACCGCCTGGACCGCGGCCATCGGCTTGCCGGCCAGCTCCGCGCGACGCCAGTAGGAGGGGTTGCCGTAGGTGTTCTTGAGGTGGTCGATGAACAGGCGGACCCGCAGCGGCAGGTGCTTGCGCTGGGGGAAGACCGCATGGATGCCGATCGGCGGCGCCTGGAACTCATCGAGCACGGTCACCAGCCGGCCACTGGCGATCTCATCGCCCACTTCCCACCAGGAGCGCCACGCCAGGCCGTGTCCCTGCAGGCACCAGCTGTGCAGCACCGCGCCGTCGGTGCATTCCATGGTGCCGCCGACCTTGATGGTGACGGCACGCTCCTTGTGCTGGAATACCCAGCCGCGCTGCACGTTGGCGCTGGCGCCGAAGGACAGGCAATTGTGGCGGGCCAGGTCCTCCGGCTGCTGCGGCACGCCGCGCCGTGCCAGGTAGTCGGGCGACGCCACCACCACGCGGCGGTTTTCTGCCAGCCGGATCGAGACGAGGCTCGAGTCGGGCAGGTCGCCCAGGCGGATCGCGCAGTCGAAGCCTTCATTGATGAGGTCGACCAGCCGGTCGGAGAGGTCCAGCGTGATGCTGACGTCGGGGTGGGACTCGATGAACAGCGGTACCAGCGGCGCCACGTGCTTGCGGCCGAAGCCGGCCGGGGCGGTCACGCGCAGGTGTCCGCTGGCCTTGACGCCGCCGGCGGAGACGCTGGCCTCGGCATTGTGCAGGTCGTTGAGGATGCGCTGGCAGTCCTCGAGGAAGGCCGAACCCTCGAAGGTCAGGCTGATCTTGCGCGTGGTGCGCAGCAGCAGCTTGACCCCCAGACGCTCCTCGAGCGCGTCGATGCGGCGCCCGATGATGGCCGGCGCCACGCCCTCGGCCGCGGCGGCCGCCGACAGGCTGCCGCGCGAGGCGACCGAGACAAAGGTCTCCAATTGCTTGAAATGATCCACGAAACCTGCCAGTGAGTGCCGATGGCGGCACCCCAGGGGGCGTGCGCCGAACGGTGGAGAAGTTTTGGGTGCGGATTATCGGTTCCGCCCGCTCAGATTAGTGTTGCAAAAGTAAAAGATCAAGTGACCCGCTTCGTCTTTGTCGCAGTGCAGCGCTTTCATACAATCTTCTGCATTCCACCGTGTACAGGCCCACGCAGCGTCAGGGGCCGCACGGAACGCAGCGCCGCCAAGCCGCCCGACTCATTTCGATATCGCTTGATACCGCCCATGAACAAGATCCGCGCAGTCGTCTTCGATGCCTACGGCACCTTGTTCGACGTTTACTCCGTCACGGCGCGTGCCGAGCAGCTGTTCCCCGGCAAGGGAGAGGCGCTGGCGCTGCTCTGGCGCGACCGCCAGATCGACTATTCGCGCATCCGCAGCCTGGCCGCGCCGGACGGCGCCCGCTACAAGCCCTTCTGGGACCTCACCGTGGATGCGCTGCGCTATGCCGCCGAGCGCCTCGAACTGTCCCTGGACGAGGCCGCCGAAGCGCAACTGCTGAAGGAGTACGCCTGCCTGTCGGCATTCCCGGAGAACCTGGGCGCGCTCAAGCGGCTGCGCGCAGCCGGCCTGCCGCTGGGCATCCTGTCCAACGGCAATCCGCAGATGCTGGACATCTCGGTCAAGAGCGCCGGCATGCAGGGATTGTTCGACCATGTGCTGTCGGTCGAGTCTGTGCGCCTGTACAAGACCGCGCCGGCCGCTTACGGACTGGCGCCTGCCGCCTTCGGCCTGGCGGCGCAGGAGATACTGTTCGTGTCGTCGAACGGGTGGGATGCCTGCGGCGCCACCTGGTTCGGCTACACCACTTTCTGGATCAATCGTGCCGGCCATCCGCCGGAGCGGCTGGACGTATCGCCCTCCGGTGCCGGGCACGACATGAACGACCTGCTCGCATTCGTCCGCGCCGCCGGCGTGGCGGTGTAAGAGCGGGCAACCCCGACCATCCCATCGATCACAGGAGAACACTGATGGCTATCACGCTGCCCGCGGGCATGAAGATTACCGGCGAGATCCTGCCGGCCTACGAAGACATCCTCACGCCGGAAGCGCTGGCCCTGGTGGACAAGCTGCACCGCGCCTTCGAGCCGCGCCGCCAGCAACTGCTGGCCGCGCGCGTCGAGCGCGCCAAGCGCCTGGACGCCGGCGAACGCCCCGATTTCCTGCCCGAGACCAAGGCCATCCGCGAAGGCGACTGGAAGGTCGTGCCGGTGCCGCCCGCACTGCACTGCCGCCGCGTGGAGATCACCGGCCCGGTCGAGGCCAAGATGGTGATCAACGCCTTCAACTCGGGTGCCGACAGCTACATGACGGACTTCGAGGACTCCAACTCGCCGAACTGGCACAACCAGCTGCAGGGCCAGGTCAACCTGAAGGCCGCCGTGCGCCGCACGCTGACGCTGGAGTCCAACGGCAAGCAATACAAGCTGAACGACAAGATTGCCACGCTGCAGGTGCGCCCGCGCGGCTGGCACCTGGACGAGAAGCACGTCACCATCGACGGCCAACGCGTCTCGGGCGGCATCTTCGACTTCGCGCTCTTCCTGTTCCACAACGCCAAGGAGCAGATCGCCCGCGGCGCCGGCCCCTTCTTCTACCTGCCGAAGATGGAAAGCCACCTGGAAGCGCGCCTGTGGAACGACATCTTCGTGATGGCGCAGAACGAGATCGGCCTGCCGCAAGGCACCGTCAAGGCGACCGTGCTGATCGAGACCATCCTCGCCGCCTTCGAGATGGAAGAGATCCTGTACGAACTGCGCGAGCACAGCGCGGGCCTGAACGCCGGCCGCTGGGACTACATCTTCTCCTGCATCAAGAAGTTCAAGAACGACAAGGACTTCTGCCTGGCCGACCGCGCCAAGGTGACGATGACCTCGCCGTTCATGCGTGCCTATGCGCTGCTGCTGCTGAAGACCTGCCACAAGCGCGGCGCGCCCGCGATCGGCGGCATGAGCGCACTGATCCCGATCAAGAACGATCCGGAGAAGAACGCCATCGCCATGCAGGGCATCATCAACGACAAGAAGCGCGACGCGACCGATGGCTACGACGGTGGCTGGGTGGCCCACCCGGGCCTGGTCGAGCCGGCCATGAAGGAGTTCGTGGCGGTGCTGGGCGACAAGCCCAACCAGTTCGAGAAGCAGCGCCCGGACGTCGAGGTGAAGGCGTCCGACCTGCTGGACTTCCAGCCCGAAACGCCGATCACCGAAGCCGGCCTGCGCATGAACATCAACGTCGGTATCCACTACCTGGGTGCCTGGCTGGCCGGCAACGGCTGCGTCCCCATCCACAACCTGATGGAAGACGCGGCCACCGCCGAGATCTCACGCTCGCAGGTGTGGCAGTGGATCCGCTCGCCCAAGGGCAAGCTGGAAGACGGCCGCAAGGTGACCGCCGAGATGGTGCGTGCGGCGATCCCCGAGGAGCTGGCCAAGGTCAAGGCATCGGTCGGTGGCGACACCAAGACCTACGACCGTGCCGCCGAGATCTTCGAGCAGATGTCCACCTCGGAAGGCTTCGCCGAGTTCCTGACGCTGCCGCTGTACGAAGAAATCTGAGTGCCGGCCGCCCCGTCCCGGCGGGGCACGCCCGCGCGGACGCCGGCCCGATGAGAAAAACCCCGCGGTGCGCAGCCGCGGGGTTTTTTCATGGTGCCAGGATCAAGCCTTGGCCTTGTTGTAGCTGGCGAAGACCGTGGCGGTACCGTCCGCCTTGACCAGCAGTACGTCGTAAGGGTCCTTGCGCGGTCCCTGGTCCATGCCGGGCGAACCGAGCGGCATGGCCGGCACCGCCAGTCCGGCCGCCTTGGGCTGTGTGGCCAGCAGGCGCCGGATATCGGCCGCCGGCACATGGCCTTCGATCGCGTAGCCGGCCACCAGGCCGGTGTGGCAGGAGGCGAAGCGCTCCGGCATGCCAAGGCGCTGGCGCCACGGGCCGGTGTCCTCGACGTTCTGCGTGCTGACGGCGAAGCCGTGGTCGCGCAGGTGCTTGACCCAGTCTTCGCAGCAGCCGCACAAGGGGCTCTTGTAAACGGTGATGGCCGTGCGCGCCGGACCTTGCGCCAGCGTGGCCAGCGGACTCAGGGCGACGCCCAGTGCCAGGGACTGCAGCAGGCGCCGGCGTCGCGGCCGCATAGTGCCGTCGTGCCTCATTGCGCGACCCAGCCGCCGTCCATGTTCCAGATCGCGCCGCGCACCTGGCGCGCTGCTTCGCTGGCGAGGAACACCGCCAGCGCACCCAGTTCGTCCGGCGTGACGAACTGGCCCGAGGGCTGCTTCTCGATGACGAGTTCGCGCTTGGCCTGTTCGACGCTGATGCCGTCGCGCTGGGCACGCGCTTCCACCTGCTTCTGCACCAGCGGCGTCAGCACCCAGCCCGGGCAGATCGCGTTGGCGGTGACGCCGGTCTGCGCGGTTTCCAGCGCGGTCACCTTGGTCAGGCCGACGATGCCGTGCTTGGCGGCCACGTAGGCGGACTTCTGTGCCGAGGCGACCAGGCCGTGCGTGGAGGCGATGTTGATCACGCGCCCCCAGTTCTTCTGCCGCATGCCGGGCAGGGCCAGCCGCGTGGTATGGAAGGCCGAGGTCAGGTTGATGGCGATGATGGCGTCCCAGCGTTCGGGCGGGAAGTCCTCGATGCTGGCGACGTGCTGGATGCCCGCATTGTTGACGAGGATGTCGGCGCCGCCGAATTCCGCCTCGGCATAGCGCATCATGTCCTCGATTTCCGACGCCTTGCTCATGTCGGCACCGTGGTAGCCCAGGCGGATGCCTTGGCCGGCCGCCGCGATCTGCTGCCGGGCCCCGTCGGCGTCGCCGAAACCGTTGACGATGATGTTGGCGCCTTGCGCCGCCAGGGCCTGGGCGATGCCCAGTCCGATGCCGCTGGTGGAACCCGTGACCAGCGCCGTCTTGCCTTGAAGCATGGGAGTCTCCATCGAAAGTCGCGCGCCGGCCGGCATGCCGGCGTGCAGAAGTCGGTTGCTGCTGCGAGTGCTGTGGCATTGTAACCGCCGGAGCGTACAATCCAGTTTTGCTCAACGTCGGTGCCGCATCCTGCTGTGGGCCGCTTTGCCAGGGAGTCCAGATGTCCGCCAGCCCGCGCCTCGGCTTCGTCCAGTGCTTGAGCCCGTCGGGCCTGCATCGCATGGCGTACCACGAATGGGGGGACGCCGCCAATCCGCGCGTGCTGGTCTGCGTGCATGGACTGACCCGCACCGGACGCGATTTCGATGCGCTGGCCCGTGCCCTGTGCGGTGACTACCGCGTGGTCTGTCCCGACGTGGCGGGACGAGGCCGTTCCGACTGGCTGGCCGACCCGCATGGCTATGTGCTGCCGCAGTACGTGGCCGACATGGTGACGCTGATCGCGCGCCTGAACGTCGAGCAGGTCGACTGGTTCGGCACTTCGATGGGCGGGCTGATCGGCATGGCGCTGGCCGGCTTGCCGAAGTCGCCGGTACGCAAGCTGCTGCTCAATGATGTCGGCCCGCGCGTGGCGCCATCGGCGATCGAGCGCATCGGCGCCTACCTCGGCCTGCCGGTACGTTTCAAGACCTTCGAGGAGGGGCTGGCCTACCTGCAGACCATCAGCGCCTCCTTCGGCCGCCACACGCCGGAGCAGTGGCGCGAACTGAACGGCGCGATCCTGAAGCCGCTGCAGGGTGCCCAGGGCCTGGAATGGGGTTTGCATTACGATCCGTCGCTGGCCGTTCCCTTCCGTGAGACCACTCCCGAAATGGTGCAGGCCGGCGAGGCGGCGCTGTGGCGGGCTTTCGAAGCCATCCAGGCCCCGCTGCTGGTGGTGCGCGGCGCCCAGTCGGACCTGCTATTGCGCGACACCGTGGCGGAGATGGAGGCGCGTGGCCGCCAGGTGAGCGCGGTGGAGGTGCCGGATGTGGGGCATGCGCCGACGTTTATCGACCCGGCGCAGATCGCCCTCGCGCGGGCATTCTTCCTGGCCTGAGGCGACGCTTGCCACGGTACCTGGGCTGGCGCCGGGAAGCAGTAACTGACAACGACAATGGAATCCAAGGTCGCGGCGGGCCGTCCGCGGGCGGCCGCCGCAGAACGTAAGCGTGATAAAGCATGAGCGACAATGAACTGAAACGTGCCCATGTGGGCAAGCGCCTTTCCGAATATGCCGTCTACAACGGCGTGGTCTACCTCGCGGGCCAGGTGCCGGAAGTCGAACCGGAGGCGGATATCCGCGGCCAGACGCAGGAAGTGCTGGGCCATATCGACCGCCTGCTGGCGGAGGCGGGCAGCGACAAGACGCGCATCCTCTCGTGCCAGATCTTCCTCAAGGACGTCGACCAGATCGGCGCCATGAACGAAGTGTGGGACGCCTGGGTGGCGCAGGGCAACACGCCCCCGCGAGCCACCGTGGAGGCGCGCCTGGCCAATCCCGACTACCTGATCGAAGTGGTGGTGACCGCCGCCCTCAAGTGAGCGCAGGCAGGTGCAGTTGATATGGTGACACCGACGGAACTTCCAGGCCAGGTGGCCGGCACGCCGGACGCCGGCCTGGTGGTGCGCGCGCTCGCCTTCGTGCGTGCGCGGGGCGCCGGCGCGGAGCTGCCGACCGGCGAAAGCGTGCTGTCGCATGCCGAAGGCATGCTGCGCATCCTCGACGGCCTGCGCGTGGACGATGCGGCGCGCGCCGCCGCCTGCCTGTTCCCGGTGGCGGCCTACGTGCCGGGTTGCGAGGCAGACATCGAGGCCGATTTCGGCGAGGAAGTGGCGCGCCTGGTCAAGGGCGTGCGTCAGTTGCTGCGTATCGGTGCGATCGCGGTGACGCAGGCCGAGGCGCAGGAGCCGGGCAAGAACGAAGGCGAGGCGCGCCACGAGCAGGTGGAGGCGCTGCGCAAGATGCTGCTGGCGTTTGCGCAGGACATCCGCGTGGTGCTGGTGCGCCTTGCGTCACGGCTGCAGACACTGCGCTGGCTGGCGCAGGCCAAGCGCGCGCCGCTGCCCGGCGTGGCGCGCGAAACGCTGGATATCTACGCGCCGCTGGCCAACCGGCTCGGCATCTGGCAGATGAAGTGGGAGCTGGAAGATCTGGCTTTCCGTTTCGAGCAGCCGGACACCTACAAGCGTATCGCGCGCCTGCTCGACGAGAAGCGCATCGAGCGCGAGGGCTACATCGCCAGCGCGATCGCGCGCCTGCAGGCGGAGCTGGCGGCGGCGGGGATCCGCGCCGATGTCAGCGGCCGGCCCAAGCACATCTTCAGCATCTGGAAGAAGATGCGCGGCAAGGAGCTGGACTTCGCCGACCTCTACGATGTGCGTGCCTTCCGCGTCATCGTCGACGACATCAAGGACTGCTACGCGGTGCTCGGCATCGTGCACCACATCTGGCAGCCGATCCCGCGCGAGTTCGACGACTACATTTCGCGGCCCAAGCCCAATGGCTACAAGTCGCTGCACACGGTGGTGATCGGCGACGACGGGCGCGCCTTCGAGGTGCAGATCCGCACCCAGGAGATGCATCATTTCGCCGAGTACGGCGTCGCGGCGCACTGGCGCTACAAGGAGGCCGGCAACAGGGGCTACAGCGGCCAGTTCTCGGCGGACGAGCGCTATGACGAGAAGATCGCCTGGGTGCGTCAGCTGCTGGCCTGGAAGGATGATGCCGATCACACCGTGGCGCACGAGGACTCCCCCTGGGAGCAGCTCAAGCATGCCGCGATCGACGATCACATCTACGTGCTGACGCCGCAGGCACGCGTGGTGGCGCTGCCGCAGGGCGCCACGCCGGTCGATTTCGCTTATTACCTGCACACCGACCTTGGCCATCGCTGCCGTGGCGCGCGCGTGGACGGCGCCATGGTGCCGCTGAACACGCCGCTGAAGAACGGCCAGACCGTGGAGGTGGTGGCAGTCAAGCAGGGCGGACCGTCGCGCGACTGGCTCAACCCCGAGCTGGGCTATCTCGCCAGCGGCCGCGCACGCGCCAAGGTGCGGGCCTGGTTCAATGCGCTGGACTCGCAGGAAACCATCGCCCAGGGGCGCGCGCAGGTCGACAAGACGCTGCAGCGCGAGGGCAAGACCGCCGTCAACCTCGACGACCTGGCCGCGCGGCTCGGTTTCAAGGCTCCGGACGAGCTGTTCGCGGCGGTGGCCAAAGAGGAGTTCAGCCTGCGCCACGTGGAGCAGGCGCTGCGCCATCCGGCCGGCGAGGTGCAACCGCACATCAGCGAAGAGGACGCCGTTACCAAGAAGAGCCGCGCCACCAGTGTGGCGCGCGGCGCCAAGAGCGGCGTGCTGGTGGTGGGGGTCGATTCGCTGATGACGCAGATGTCGCGCTGCTGCAAGCCGGCGCCGCCCGACGATATCGTCGGTTTCGTCACACGCGGGCGCGGCGTTTCCATTCACCGCCGAACCTGCCCGACCTTCCTCCAGTTATCGGCCCGCGCGCCCGAGCGCGTGATCCAGACGGAGTGGGGCAAGAAGAGTGACGCCGTCTACCCCGTCGACATCCACGTGGAGGCGGTCGACCGCCAAGGCCTGCTGCGCGACATCTCCGAGGTGCTGTCGCGCGAGAAGATCAATGTCACGGGCGTGAAGACGCTGTCGAGCAAGGGCGTCGCGCGGATGCAGTTCACGGCGGAGGTCGCCGAGGCGACCCAGCTCCAGCGCGCGCTCGCTTTGATAGAAGATGTGGTTGGGGTGTTGCAAGCGAAAAGAAAGTGATGTTATACTTTCAGCTTCGCTAGGCTCGTAGCTCAGCTGGTTAGAGCACCACCTTGACATGGTGGGGGTCGTTGGTTCGAGTCCAATCGAGCCTACCAACGAATGCAGTAGAAGGTAGTAAAAAGGTAGGGCAGGAAGGCGGCGCGCAGTGGTGGCGCCGCCGGTAGTGAGCAGTATAAGCAGTGCAATAGGCTCGTAGCTCAGCTGGTTAGAGCACCACCTTGACATGGTGGGGGTCGTTGGTTCGAGTCCAATCGAGCCTACCAACGAATCATGTAGTACAGGCAGCCTGGCGGTAATGCCGGTTGCAAAGCCGGTTCAACCCAATAAGGAACGGAAAGGCGCCATGGTTATGACACCGCGAACTACTACCGCTGATCAGCGACAGTAGTCGAGGTGCGCCTTCGTCCCGGTCCTGCCGGGTTTGAATCGAAAAAGAACGCAGCCTTGGCTGCGTTTTTTTTCGTCTGTCGCTTGTCGGCTACCTGTTAAGCTGCCCGCTTTCCGCCTGGTTGCCTGGAGGGATCGGGTGGAGTTCCCGCAGTCCGCGCCGTGCCGTATCCCGGGCATGGGTGGGCGCCACGAGATGCTTTATCCGCCTGCCGGCCGGCGCCGGGCAGTCGGATTCCTGATGAGGTGCAAGATGATCGCAATCACGCTGCCGGACGGTTCCCGCCGCGAGTTTCCCGGCCCGGTGACGGTGGCCGAAGTGGCGCAGAGCATCGGCTCGGGCCTGGCCAAGGCTGCCCTGGCCGGCAAGGTGGATGGTCGCATGGTCGACACCAGCTTCACGATCGACCGTGACGCGTCGCTTGCCATCGTCACTGAGAAGGATGCCGACGGCGTCGATGTGATCCGCCACTCCACTGCCCACTTGCTGGCCTACGCCGTCAAGGAACTCTATCCTGAGGCGCAGGTGACGATCGGGCCGGTGATCGAGAACGGCTTCTACTACGACTTCGCCTATAAGCGCCCGTTCACGCCCGAGGACCTGGCTGCCATCGAGAAGAAGATGGTGGAGCTGTCGCGCAAGGACGAGAAGGTGGTGCGCGAGGTCTGGAACCGCGACGAAGCGGTCGCGCTGTTCGAGTCGATGGGCGAGAAGTACAAGGCGGAGATCATCGCCTCGATCCCTGCCGACCAGGAAATCGGCCTGTATCGCGAAGGCAAGTTCGTCGACCTGTGCCGCGGTCCGCACGTGCCGTCGACGGGCAAGCTCAAGGTCTTCAAGCTGATGAAGGTGGCCGGTGCCTATTGGCGCGGCGACGCCAACAACGAGATGCTCCAGCGCATCTACGGCACGGCCTGGGCCAGGAAGGAAGACCAGGAGGCCTATCTGCACATGCTGGAAGAGGCCGAGAAGCGCGACCACCGCAAGCTGGGCAAGACGCTCGATCTGTTCCATCTGCAGGAAGAGGCGCCGGGCATGGTCTTCTGGCACCCGAAGGGCTGGCAGATCTGGCAGGCGGTCGAGCAGTATATGCGCGGGCGCCTGGGCGAGGCCGGCTATCAGGAGGTGCGTACGCCCCAGGTCATGGATCGTTCCTTGTGGGAGAAGTCGGGCCACTGGCAGAACTACAAGGAGAACATGTTCGTCACGGAGTCGGAGAAGCGTGACTACGCGATCAAGCCGATGAACTGTCCCGGCCATGTACAGATCTTCAACCACGGCCTGCGTTCCTATCGCGACCTGCCGCTGCGTCTGGCCGAGTTCGGTGCCTGCCATCGCAACGAGCCGTCCGGCGCGCTGCATGGCCTGATGCGCGTGCGCGGCTTCGTGCAGGACGATGCCCATATCTTCTGCACGGAAGAGCAGATCGTCGCGGAAGCCAAGGCATTCAACGAGCTGGCGTTCTCCGTCTATGACGATTTCGGCTTCAAGGACGTGGCGGTCAAGCTGTCTCTGCGGCCGGAACAGCGGGCCGGATCGGACGAAATCTGGGATCACGCCGAAGAGGGCCTGCGCCTGGCGCTGCGTGCCTGCGGTGTGGAGTGGGAGGAGCTTCCGGGCGAGGGTGCCTTCTATGGCCCGAAGGTCGAATACCACATCAAGGACGCCATCGGCCGCTCTTGGCAGTGCGGCACGCTGCAGCTCGACCTGGTGCTGCCGGAGCGCCTGGATGCCGAGTTCGTCGCTGAGGACAATTCGCGCAAGCGCCCGGTCATGCTGCACCGGGCCATCCTGGGCTCCTTCGAGCGCTTCCTGGGCATCCTGCTGGAAAACCACGCCGGCGCGCTGCCCGCCTGGCTGGCGCCGGAGCAGGTGGTGGTGATGAATATTGCCGACTCCCAGGCCGAGTATGCGCAGGGCATTGCGCAACTGCTGCAAAAACAAGGGTTTAGGGCCAAGGCGGATTTGCGTAATGAGAAAATTACGTATAAAATCCGCGAGCATTCCCTTCAGAAGATCCCCTACCTGCTGGTAGTGGGCGACAAGGAGCGGGATGCCAATCAAGTGGCCGTGCGTGCCCGTGGCAACGTGGATCTGGGTGTGATGCCCGTCTCCGCGTTCGTGGAGCGTCTGCAACAGGACGTTTCCAGCAAAGCCTGAAGGGTAGGGAGCACGGCTCGTTTTTTTGTCTTCTTGAGGTAACGCAACATCGCTACAGACAAAGGTCACCGCATCAACCGGGAGATCAGCGCGCCTGAGCTGCGGCTGGTAGGGGTTGATAACGAGCAGCTGGGCATCTTCAAGTTCATTGAAGCGCTGCGCATGGCTGAGGACAAGGACTTGGATCTGGTGGAGATCGCGCCCAACGCGAGCCCGCCCGTAGCCCGTATCATGGACTACGGCAAGTTCAAGTACGAAGAAGCCAAGCGCGCACACGAGGCCAAGCTGAAGCAGAAGATCATCCAGGTCAAGGAAGTCAAATTCCGGCCGGGTACGGATGACGGCGACTACAACGTCAAGCTGCGCAACTTGAGGCGCTTTCTTGAGGATGGCGACAAGACCAAGATCACGCTGCGTTTCCGCGGCCGTGAGATGGCGCACCAGGAAATCGGTGCACGCATGCTCGAGCGCTTGAAGGTAGACCTGGAGGAGTTCGGCCAGGTCGAGCAGATGCCTAAGATGGAAGGCCGCCAGATGGTGATGGTGCTGGCCCCCAAGAAGAAGAAGTGAGTTTTGCGCGGCGTGCCGCGGTGCCAGTCACCGCGGCACGGAGCGCGAAGCGTGCGCGGGCCTGGCGGTCCGCGTGCAAAACAAGTGGATGCGGGTCTTGCAAGCGTCGGCGCCAGCCGGCCACCTGCATGCATGTCAGAGAGCTGGAGTTTTTCATGCCGAAGATGAAGACCAAGAAAAGCGCTTCCAAGCGCTTTACTGCGCGTCCGAACGGTTCGTTCAAGCGTGGCCAGGCCTTCAAGCGTCACATCCTGACCAAGAAGACCACCAAGAACAAGCGTCAACTGCGCGGCACCCAGGACGTCCATGAGACGAACCTGAAGTCGGTGCGCGCGATGATGCCGTACGCATAACCCTGACGAGATCGAAAGGAGAGTTACATGCCTCGAGTCAAACGTGGGGTCACTGCACGGGCCCGTCACAAGAAAGTCATCGACGCTGCCAAGGGTTACCGCGGCCGTCGCAATAATGTCTATCGCATCGCCAAGCAGGCGGTCATGCGTGCCGGCCAGTACGCATACCGCGATCGCCGCAACAAGAAGCGCGTGTTCCGCGCGCTGTGGATTGCGCGTATCAATGCTGCCACGCGCGAGCATGGCATGACCTACAGCGTGTTCATGAACGGCCTGAAGAGGGCTTCGATTGAACTGGACCGCAAGGTGCTGTCGGACATGGCTATCCATGACAAGCCTGCCTTTGCCGCCATCGTCAACCAGGTGAAAGCCACCGTTGCCTGATGCCGGCGCCGGGAATGCGTAAGCGTTCCCGGGCAAGCACCGACCGCAAGGTCGACCGCGGCCGCCGGGCCACCCAGCGCAGTACGCTGCGATGATTGCCCGGCAAGACCGCTGAAACGGGGCTCCGCGTGGGCCCCGTTTTCATTTCGAATGCCGCCACCAAGCGGGCTGCGCTCCGGCGTTGCCGTGGCCGAGACGGCATCCGAAACGAACACCGCACGAAGTGCCAACCTCCGCCAAGGCGCGCCGCGCCGTGGCGCCTAAACCTTCCACGACCGCTGCCATGTCCCTGGATCTGGATCAAATCGTCGCCGGCGCCCAGGCCGCTTTCGCCGCCGCCAATGACAACGCCACGCTGGAAAACGAAAAGGCCCGCTTCCTCGGCAAGACCGGTGCGCTGACCGAACTGCTGAAGAGCCTGGGCAAGCTCGATCCCGAGGCACGCAAGAGCGAGGGCGCGCGCATCAACCAGGCCAAGCAACAGGTCGAGGCCGCGCTCAACGGCCGCCGCCAGGCGCTGGCCGATGCACTGATGAACGCGCGCCTGGCTGCCGAGGCGATCGACGTGACGCTGCCCGGCCGCACGGTGGCGCGTGGCAGCCTGCATCCGGTGATGCGCACCTGGGAGCGCGTGGAGCAGATCTTCGGTTCGATCGGCTTCGACGTGGCCGACGGCCCCGAGATCGAGACCGACTGGATGAACTTCACGGCGCTGAACAACCCGGACAACCATCCGGCGCGCTCGATGCAGGACACCTTCTACGTGGACGGGCGCGACAGCGAGGGCAAGCTGCTGCTGTTGCGCACTCACACCAGCCCGATGCAGGTGCGCTATGCGCGTATGCATGTGGAGAAGTACAAGGGCCGCGCCATGCCGCCGATCAAGGTGATCTGCCCGGGGCGTACCTACCGCGTCGACAGCGATGCCACGCACTCGCCGATGTTCAACCAGGTGGAAGGCCTGTGGATCGGCGAGGACATCAGCTTTGCCGACCTGAAGGGCGTCTACACGGATTTCCTGCGCAAGTTCTTCGAACGCGACGATATCCAGGTGCGCTTCCGCCCGTCCTACTTCCCCTTCACCGAACCGTCGGCCGAGATCGACATGGCATTCGAAGAAGGCAAGCTGGCCGGCAAATGGCTGGAGATCTCCGGCTCGGGCCAGGTGCACCCGAACGTGCTGCGCAATATGGGCCTCGACCCCGAGCGCTACATCGGCTTCGCCTTCGGCTCCGGGCTGGAGCGGCTGACCATGCTGCGCTATGGCATCAACGACCTGCGGCTGTTCTTCGAGGGCGATGCGCGCTTCCTGCGCCAATTCGCCTGAAGCGCCTGAAGCGCCTGAAGCGCCCGAGGCGCCCGAGGCGCCTGGGACGCCTTCACCTGCCCAGGCCCGCCGCCGTCTTTCGTCACCGATACACCGCATACTTACCGGATCAGAAGCGCCATGCAATTCTCGGAATCCTGGCTTCGCAGTTTCGTCAATCCTGAAAAGGTCTCCACCGACGCGCTCTCGCACCGCCTGACCATGGCCGGGCTCGAGGTGGAGGAAGTGGGCCCCGTCGCGCCGCCGTTCGAAAAGATCGTGGTGGCGCGCGTGCTCGCCACCGAGAGGCATCCCAATGCCGACCGTCTCAATGTGTGCCAGGTCGACGCCGGCACCGGCGAGACGCTGCAGATCGTCTGCGGCGCGCCCAACGTCAAGCCGGGCATCCTGGTGCCGTGCGCGCTGGTCGGTGCCGTGCTGCCGCCGAGCGAGCCGGGCGGCAAGCCCTTCGAGATCAAGGTCGGCAAGCTGCGTGGCGTGGACAGCTACGGCATGCTGTGCTCGGCGCGCGAACTCAAGCTGTCGGAAGACCATGAAGGCCTGCTGATCCTGCCGGAGGATGCGCCCGTCGGCCAGAACATCCGCCAGTACCTGGATCTCGACGATCAGGTCTTCGTCATCAAGCTCACGCCGAACAAGGCCGACTGCCTGTCGATCCACGGCGTGGCACGCGAAGTGGCGGCGCTCACCGGTGCCGCGCTGCAGGTGCCGGCAATGACGCCGGTGGCGGTGACGCTGGACGAGACGCTGCCGGTCAAGGTGTCGGCGCCCGATCTGTGCGGCCGTTTCTCCGGCCGCGTGATCCGCGGTGTCAACGCGCGCGCGGCGACGCCTGCATGGATGGTGCAGCGTCTCGAGCGCTCGGGCCAGCGCAGCATCTCGGCGCTGGTGGACATCTCCAACTACGTCATGCTGGAACTCGGCCGTCCGTCGCACGTGTTCGACCTCGACAAGATCCACGGCGGCCTCGACGTGCGCTGGGGCCGCAAGGGCGAGCAGATCAAGCTGCTGAACGGCAATACCATCGAGGTGGACGAGCAGGTCGGCGTGATCGCCGACGACAAGGAGATCGAAAGCCTGGCCGGCATCATGGGCGGCGACAGCACCGCGGTCACGCTCGATACCGCCAATATCTACCTCGAGGCCGCCTTCTGGTGGCCGCAGTCGATCCAGGGTCGCGCGCGCCGCTACAACTTCTCGACCGATGCGGGCCACCGCTTCGAGCGCGGCGTGGACTTCGCCACCACGGTCGAGCACATCGAGCGCATCACCGCGCTGATCCTCGACATCTGCGGCGGCCAGGCCGGCCCAGTCGATGACCACGTGGTCAACCTGCCGGAGCGCAAGCCGGTGCGCATGCGCGTGGCACGTGCCGAACGCGTGCTCGGCATCGAGCTGTCGGCCGCCGAGATCGCCGATGTCTTCCAGCGCCTGCAGCTCGCCTTCACGCGCGAGCAGGGCGATGACGGCGAGGTCTTCGTGGTGACGCCGCCGAGCTACCGCTTCGACATCGAGATCGAGGAAGACCTGATCGAGGAAGTGGCCCGTATCTATGGCTTCGAGCGTATTCCGGCCCGTCCGCCGGTGGCCGAGAGCGAGATGCGCCCGACCGATGAGGCTCGCCGCTCGCAGCACGTGGTGCGCCATGCGGTGGCCGCGCGCGACTATCAGGAGGTGATCAACTTCGCCTTCGTGGAAGATAAGTGGGAGCGCGACTTCGCCGCCAACGACAACCCGATCCGCCTGCTGAATCCGATCGCGAGCCAGCTGGCAGTGATGCGCTCCACGCTGATCGGCGGTCTGCTCGACAAGGTGCGCTACAACCTGAACCGCAAGGCCGGCCGCGTGCGCCTGTTCGAAGTGGGCCGCGTGTTCCACCGCGACGGCTCGGTGGCCGACGGCGGCCTGACCGTGGCAGGCTATCGCCAGCCCATGATGGTCGCCGGCATCGCCTACGGCCCTGCCTTCGAAGAGCAGTGGGGCGTCGCCACGCGACCGGTCGACTTCTTCGACGTCAAGGGCGACGTGGAATCGCTGTTCCACCCGCGCGTGGCGCGCTTCGAGCCGGTCTCGCATCCCGCGCTGCATCCGGGCCGCGCTGCCCGCGTGCTGGTCGACGGCAAGCCGGTGGGTGTGGTCGGCGAGCTGCATCCGCGCTGGCTGCAGGAGTACGAATTGGCGCAGGCACCGGTGCTGTTCGAACTTGAACTGCAATCGCTGCGCGAGGTCGGCCTGCCCGCCTACAGCGAGATCTCCAAGTTCCCGGCCGTGGTGCGCGATCTCGCCGTCGTGGTCAAGCAGTCGGCGCGTGCGCAGGACCTGCTCGATGCGATGCGTGCAGCGCTGGATCAGGCCGGTTTCGGCCGCTTCTGCCAGAGCCTGGTGCTGTTCGACGAGTTCCGTCCGAAGGCCAATGCCGCGGCTTCCAGCAGCATTGGCGTGGACGAGAAAAGCCTTGCGTTCCGGGTGACCTTGCAAGATACTGGGTCGACCCTCCAGGACGAGACTGTCGACAGCGCCGTGCGCTGCATGGTTGATGCGCTGGTGGCCGCGTTCCAGGCACGGCTGCGTGGCTGAGAACGCTGTCCCCGCGACGGCATGGAGCGTCCGGGCCGCTGCGCCCGGACGGATCGCCAGATTGAACGACAATGCACGATCAATATGAATGATCGACATCTGAATGTCATGACTGCTGCAGCTCTGGGTGAGGCAGGCGACCGGCAAGCAGCCCACCGCGACGACGACACGCCGGAATCCCGCGTGACCGAGGTTCCCACTCTCACCAAGGCCGAGCTGGCGGAGATGCTGTTCGACCAGGTCGGTCTGAACAAGCGTGAATCCAAGGATATGGTCGAAGCCTTCTTCGACGTGATTCGCGAAGCCTTGGAGCAGGGTGACAGCGTCAAGCTATCCGGCTTCGGTAACTTCCAGCTGCGCGACAAGCCGCAGCGCCCCGGCCGTAATCCCAAGACCGGCGAGGTGATCCCCATCACCGCACGCCGCGTTGTCACCTTCCACGCCAGCCAGAAGCTGAAGGCACTGGTGGAAGAGCGGGCCGGCCTCGCGCTGCCTGGCTGAGCCGTGCCGCCGCGTTGCTCGCGGCAACGGGAATCGGTATCCTTCTGAGCGCGCAGGCGCGCCTCGCGTGCTTCCATTCGATCCCTAGCGTAACTCCTGCGGGCCGCGGCTCTGGCCGGCCCCTTCATGCATGTCCGACAAACCAAGCGATCGCGTCGCGCTGCCGCCGATTCCCGCCAAGCGCTACTTCACCATCGGTGAGGTAAGCGAGCTGTGCGCCGTCAAGCCGCACGTGCTGCGCTACTGGGAGCAGGAGTTCACGCAGCTCAAGCCCGTCAAGCGGCGCGGCAACCGGCGTTACTACCAGCACCACGAGGTGCTGCTGATCCGTCGGATCCGCGAGCTGCTGTACGAGCAGGGCTTCACCATCAACGGCGCGCGCAACCGGCTCGATGAAGGGCGGCATCATACGATACCGCCCGTGCAGGAAGAGAGTGTCGGCGCGGCACCGGCGCACGTCGAAGACGCCCCGGTGTTGTCGGTCGATCTGAACGCGCTGCGCAATGAACTGGTCGACGTCCAGCATCTGCTCGCGCAGTTGCGCGAGATCGCCGGACACGGTCCGAAGTAAGTCGGCGAGCGAAGCCGGGCACGGCAAAAAAGTGCAGAAGACACTAGTCAAGATGAAAATCCTTCTGATATAATCTTTTTCTCTCGGGGCGTAGCGCAGCCTGGTAGCGTACCTGCATGGGGTGCAGGTGGTCGGAGGTTCAAATCCTCTCGCCCCGACCAGTTTGAAACCCGCTTGGTGTAAAGCCAAGCGGGTTTTTTGCTTTTGTGGCCGCCAACCACGATTTGTCTAACTTGGTTGTGGTTGTCTAACTTGAGCGCTTCATAGGCACTGGCGTCACGTGCTCGACCTCTCGCGCCTTCGTGTAGTGCGCAGTCATTTCTGCGGTCGTGTGCCCGGCCAACGCCTGGGCAGCTGCAGCGCCATCTTGCCTGCGTTTGTCCGTCAAGGCTTTCGCGCGTAGGTCGTGAAAGTGCATTCCAGCCAGATAGTGACGATCGACCGGCGTTGCTGCGTCGCGACATGATTTCTCATATCGTTGCCGGGCGCGCTGGCAGGCCCGCTTCCAAGCCGTCTGCGCTCCGCTATACGTGAAGCGTCCACCAGTCTGCGTACAGACCACTGGACCGATCGCCTTCACCTTTCCGACCTTCGCAGACTCGAGTGTTGCCTTGAGGTCCGGTGTCATCTCGATCAGCATCCGCACCCCGGAACTGTTCACTGTCTTGGCTGGGTGGAACAGAATGCCCTCGTCACTCACTTCCGACCAGTTCAGCGCCAGTAGGTCGCCGATGCGCTGGGCCGTTTGATACGCCAGATCGATTAGCGCGACGATGTCAAACGCATTTGAAATCTGAGCCACTTCGCGCCTGATCGCGCAAAGTAAAACTGAGCCAGTCGTTACTTCTTCGATGACGAGACGTGACCGGCTTGACGTTGCTGTCTCAGTCTGTAGCTGTCTCCTTTGATCTGGATGATGTGGGCATGGTGCAGGATGCGGTCGAGCATCGCTGCAGTCAGTGTGGTGTTGCCACCGAAGGTCTCGTCCCACTGCGCAAACGGCAGGTTGCTGGTCAGGATCATTGAACCGCGCTCGTAGCGTTTGGCGACGATCTGGAAGAAGTGGCTGGCCTGATCTCCCGAGAGTGGCAGATAGCCAATCTCGTCGACGATGAGCAACCTCGGGCCGAGAATGTTGTGTCGAAGTACGGCGTCGTATCGCTCCTGTCGGCGTGCGGCCTCGAGCTGCAACATTAGATCCGCCGCCGTAATGAACTTCGTCTTGATGCCGGCCTGCGTTGCAGCGTATCCGATCGCTATCGCGAGATGCGTCTTGCCCACGCCTGACGGGCCAAGCAACACGGCGTTCTCGCCCCGTTCGATGAAGCGCAGGGTGGCGAGCTCGTCGATCGTCTTGCGCGGGGCCCCGACGGCGAAGCTGTAGTCGTAGTCATCCAGTGTCTTGAGAGCGGGGAACCCCGCCATGCGCACCAGTGTTTGCCGCGAACGAACTTGCCGCGTCTCTCGTTCGTGCGCGAGCGCGTTCTCGAGGAAATCGAGGAAACTCCATTGTTTGGCCGCCGCGTCGCTGGCCAGAGCGACGTATCGGTGCATGAGCCCCTCGAGCTTCAAACTCTGGCAGTGCCCGTCGATGCGTTCCTGCTGCAAGTTCATGCGCGCACCTCGGTCAGTAATTGCTGGTAGACGGACAACGGGTGCTGGATCGACATTGCTGGATCAACGCGTGGCCGAGCGACGGCACGAGCCGGCAATCGGGGCACCGCGTAACCCGGCATATCGCGCAAGCAAGCCCGTTCGCGTTGCTCCAACAGAATCGCGGGTGCCAGCCCTGTAACCGGATGCACTCGCTGGTTAGCCACGTCGCGCAGCCATTTACTCACCTCGACGTTCGCAGTCACGGCATCGAGCATCAAGCCGGATTGCTTGAGCTGGCTCGCCAGCGGCACATAGAAATTGCCACGCAGGTAGCGGTGGAATCGCTCGACCTTGCCTTTGGTTTGCGCGCGGTACGGTTGGCACAGTCTGGGTAGGAAGCCGTACCGCTTGGCCAGATCGAGCATGCCGGCGTGCCAGCGGTGTTGACCGTCGCCATATGCATCGCGCTCGACAACGATAGTCTTGGCGTTGTCGTAAAGGATCTCGCGAGGAACGCCACCCAAGGCTTCGAACAGCGCATGATGACAGGCGACCAGCGTCTCGGCGCGTTCATCGGTGGTGAAGCGTGCCCAGCGCCACCGACTAAACCCGAGCGTGGCGGTGAAGGCGTAAAGCGGGTCGGTGCCTCGGCGGAAGACCACGAAATCGCACTGCATCTGCCGGCCAGGCTCGGTCTCGAACCTCACGACCGGGTCTGGCTTGGGCACGGACTTATGCGCGTTCATGAAAGCCTGCAGGCTTCGCAGTTGGCCCTCGTAGCCGCGCGCACGCAGCTCGCGCAGCAGCGCCGGCGCAGCGATGATCTCGGGTGCTGCGGCGCTCATGCGATCGAGGATGTACGCCTCGAACGCTCCGAGCTTGGTTGGCCGCGGTTCACGCGGCTTGTAGCGCGGCACGTCCTCGGCCGACAGGTACCGCGCCACCGTGTTGCGAGAAATACCCAGGCGCCGCGCGATCTCGCGCTCCGATACGCCTTGGGCTTTGAGCACATGGATTTGCATCCACTGTTCCTTCTGGAGCATCGCCAGCCTTTGCGCGCAAAAGGCTGACTGTACTGAAAGGTGGCTCAGATTTACTTCGCGCGAAGTGGCTCATTATTACTTTGCGCCCAACAACGATGGCGCGCCCGGATGGCGTCGGCTTGTCGTCATTGCCAACCAGAGCTGCAGCGCGCACGGCGTCCAACTCGGCGTCGGTGATGTAGCGGTCACGCTTCTTCTCGGTGGCACCGGCCACCTCACTCACCGGGTTGGCGTTGCGCAGACCCTTGCGTACCGCGAAGGTGAACATGACCGACAGCAGCGCGCGGTACTTGTTGCTGGCGTTCGGCTTCGCCTCGAAGTGCTTGTCGAGAAAGCGTGCCACGTCCTTCGGCTCAACGTCCTCGACGCGCCATTGCCCGTCGAACTCTGCCTTAATGAACGTCGCCATGCGCCGGTACTCCTCCTGCGTCTTTGGTGAGTATTTCGACAGCCTCGCAAGCAACCACGCGTCGATCAGTGCAGGCATCGTGTCGGTGGGGCGATCGTCCGCGTCCCGGCTGAAATTGGCCAGGGCGGTGTATAGGGCCGTGAGGCCTTCGCTGACGCGGCAGAGCTTGTGCCACTTCCGCCGGATGTCGACGAAGTACCAGGCGCCGTTCTTCTCATAGACCCGCGAGGGTAAAGGGGAGGCCTTCTTGCGGCGACCAATCATGCTGCTTTCCTGTCAGAGGCGAGTTCGGGCTTTCGACGTGGAGCCTTCGCTTGTTTGGGCGCGCCGATGCCCATCATGTGGTGGCGCCAGACGCGCACGCTACCATCCGGGCGGCGGTCGGCGGGAACGCCGGCCTTGAGTAGCACGGCAAGCTGCTCGGCGGCGCGGCGGTAGCCAGTGGCCTCCACGATCTCGTCAACGGTGAGGGTGAGCGACTGCATATTTCACTCCAATCCGCCATGCCTGGCGGGTCAATTCGACGATGCGTTCTGCGTTTTCCTGTATTGCCTGAATGCCCTACATCTTTGCTAGCCGGTGCCGATATGGCGACCATGAGCAAGTTCTTTGACAAGAAGCTCGAAGAAGAGCTGGGCACTGCGGCCGCCCTCCAAATCGCCGCGATCGGCGCGAAGTTGCGCAGCCAAATGGACGCGATAGACGCCGTCAGGATTGCGAAGGGCAGACCTACCTTGCAGGAGGAAATGGAGGAGGCCGAGGCCGACATTCGTCAAATGATTGCGAATGGCGAAGTCACCAAGGACGACTATCCGTGGCTGTTCGATGACTACGATCCCTGCGGAAGTGGTATCGATCGGCTCGATTGACGCCACTACGCTTTGCTCATTTGCGAGGACAACAGCATGGCGAAGCAGAAGCTTTCTGTGGAGGAGTTCATCGCGGAGATGAACAGCCGCCTCCCGAGTCACTACGGATACAAGCCTGGTCTCCATATCTTTCTGATGCCAATTGGGGCGAATGCTGCTGAGGCGACAGGCTACGACTGGGCCCCCAAGGATCTCGACACGACTGCGGCAGTGTCTGCCGTGCATGAGCACGTAGCGTCGCTCTACGATGTCGCGCCTATACCGCGTAGTGAGTAGTTTCACGCCGCGATCCTCCGTTCCTTCGCCTCGCGCGCCGACCAGCTGGCCAGCTCGGGCACGTTGGCGCGCACCAGCGCGGCCGCCATCGGCGGGCTGACGCTGTTCCCGCACATGCGAACCTGGGCATGCTTCGGCAGCCGGCGCCCGTCGATCACGGGCGCGATGACATAGCTGGCCGGGAAGCCCTGGGCCGCGTACAGCTCGTGCGGCTCCAGCATGCGCATGCCGATGTCGGCGATCTGGTATTCCTCGCCGGCCACCGTCACCAGGCCGATGCGGTCCTTGGTGGGGATGGTGTGCATCGGGTCGCGGCAGTCCTGGTCCTGGCCTCCCTCGCTGTAGTACTTCACTAGGAAGGCGCGGACCTCGGCCACATGGTTGCCGGTCGTCAGCGTGGGGACAGGTGCCGTTGTGGCGCCGCCAGAGTGGCCGGTCGTGTTCACCATGAGGTTCGACGTGACCAGGGCGTGGTGGTCGGTGGTCGTGATGGTGTCGACCGGGGCGCCCAGGGACACGCCGGGGCCGGTGTAGTTGCCGCCGTAGTGCTTGGCCAGAAAGGCGGACACGAGCGCGTGCTTAGCGCCGCCTGCTACGACAGTACCGAGCGGCTTGTCGAGCCCGGGCGCGCGGGGCGCCTGGCCGGCGCGCTCGCCGTAGCCGGTCTGCACCAAGGTGGCTGCAGCCAGGGCGAAGTGACCGCCCTTGACCTCAGCGCATTGGGTGCGCAGAGGCTCGTCGGCATGGAACGTGCGCTGCGTTGATGCGTTTGCGCATTCCGTGATGAAGGGCGCCTCGATGCTTTCAGGCAATCGGACGGCGAACGGCTTGGCCGAATCGATAACGTAGCGGCGCAGGCCGCGCGCGATCCGGCGCTGCGTGGCCTCGGCGAGGGGGCGGGCGCGTTCGAAGATCGACGGGCAGGGGATGGACCAGTCAATGCACTCGGCCGCCGTCCGCCAGGCCGAGCGCTTGCCAGCCTTGACCGCCGGGCTGCTTGGAGCGCCGTGGCTTTGCTCGGGCCAGACAACGGGCCTGCCGTCGCAGCGCGCGACGAGGAACAGGCGCTTGCGGATGGTGGGCGCGCCGTAGTCGCACGCGCGCAGCTCGCGCCATTCGACCGCATAGCCCTTCTCCTGCAGCTGGTGCACGAAGCTGCGGAAGGTCTTGCCCTTGCGCGCGGAGCAGGGCGAGCCATCAGCCAGCAGCGGCCCCCAGGTCTGGAATTCCTCGACGTTCTCCAGCAGGATAACGCGCGGGCGCACCAGCGCCGCCCAGCGCATCGCCACCCAGGCCAGCCCGCGGATGTTCTTGTCGCGTGGCTTGCCACCCTTGGCCTTGCTGAAGTGCTTGCAGTCGGGGCTGAACCAGGCCAGGCCCACCGGCCGGCCGCGCGTGACCTTGATCGGGTCCACATCCCACACGCTCTCGCAGTGGTGCTCGGTCTGCGGATGGTTCATGGCGTGCATGGCCACGGCCTCGGGGTCGTGGTTGATGGCGATGTCGACGTGCCGGCCGAGGGCCAACTCGATGCCGCAGCTAGCGCCACCGCCGCCGGCGAAGTTGTCGACGATCAGCTCGGGGGCGATGTCCAGCAGGAACTGGTCGCGGATCATGCTGCACCTCGTTCTTGCTGGGCGGCGGCTTGACTGGCTGCCTCGTCTTGGGGGCGGCGGTAGAGTTGACGGAAGGCTTCGGCATCGCACTGGGATACCCACGCGGCATCGCTCTCGCCATACTTGTAGGTGGCGTGGTGCACCCCACCAGGGAAGGTGAAGTAGGCGCGACAGTAGCCGCCCTTGGCCTCCAGCTGGTGGCCGAAGACGTTGACGTGGGTAACCTTGCTACCCGGATACTTGGTCTCCACAAGCTCGATCAGCGCAGACTCTGCCGTCTCGCGCGATCGCCTCTCAGCTCGCTCCATTGCCGCGCACGAGACGCTGCAGTAGACCATCTGGCCCACGGCCACCGGACCGAGTTCCGATGCGTCAAAGTGCGGGTCCGGCTCGACATTCTCCATGTCCTCGTCGACGCGGCAGCCACAGTGACCGCACTCGTAGTGCCAGCCGGCCGCGATCAGCGCGAGCGGCGGCACTGGGCCAGGTGCATGCCGGTCAAGTTCGGGTTTGCGGCGGCAATGGTCGATGTTCTCCCACTCGCAGCCAATTTCGCCTGCGCCTTCACGGCGCGCGGTGGCGGAATTGGTGGCGAAGACAATCACCCAGTTGTCGCCGCCGTCGTAGACCTCGTAGGCCTTCATGGTTGTCATGCCGCGCTCCCTTCGTGCTGGACACCCTCAAGCTCAGCCAGATCCGCGAAGAAGTAACGGTCCGTGATGTGCTCGTGCGATACCTTGTAGCGTTCCGGGAAGTACTCGCTCATGCCGCGCACCACCAGCGTTTCGCCGGCCTTCGCGCAGATGTAGCACCCAAGGCCGTCCTCGCGCAGGTCGTCAATCAGGTCGATCTTGGCGCGCACCTTGTCACCCACATTGAACTTGGCCATCACGCACCTCCCTCGCGCAGACGACGGCAAAGCTCGCGGCCAGAAGCGTTGATCGGCTCGCCGTCTGAGTTGGAGAACATCGCATCGCGGTAAAGCCATTCGGTTGGCACCGTGCGCCAGTACAGCCAATCGATGAATCGCGCGATCATGCCGCACCTCCCTCGTGCTGGGCTACCAACGGCAGCCACTCCACGACAGATGCTGCTTCATACCCATCGTCTTTGCATAGGTGACAGAAGTACTGGCGGTGCCCGGACTCATGAGCACCTATCCAAGCCGCTGGCCTGCCGCACTCACCGTTGAACCATCCAGGTTGCGAATTCGCGCACCGCATCACGACGCCTCCTGTATCTTCTTGATCCTGTCGATCGCCCATTGCGCCTTCGTCACCGCCCATTCGGCCTGCTCCTTCATCCGAGCGAGGTGCTCGATACAGCGATTTAGGTCATCTCGGTTGAGACGCCGCTGAGCGTCCTCAGCCCGCACAAGAGCAGATGCGGCATGATCGAGCGCTTCCTGAACTTCCCACTTGGCATGATCGATGGAGTTCATGCCGCACCTCCTTCGCGCTGGGCAGCCGGAGCCACGTCGATCCGGAACGAATAGCTGGGGTAACGCTTCGCAGCTTCCCGCACTGCACGCCTGGCGTCGGAGAACTTCCCAAAATGCAGAGCACTAGCAATGTCGCCTGTCCGGGGAGGTAAAGCGCTCTGCCCGGCATCATCTTCGTCGCTGTTCAGGCCGAGGCATCCGCGAGGCTCTGACGGCGATACCAGAATCACGTAGTCCTGTTTCGTCATGCCGCACCTCCTTCGCGCTGGGCAGCCAGGGCTGCGTCGGTGCGCCGGCGAGCAGGCATGAGCGCGCCGGGGATATAGTTCCGCCCGACCCAAATCCCGTTCACGTCGGTGCGCCAAGTGCGTGCATCCGTCTGGAGCCACTCGTCTCCGTCCTCGATCACGTCAGCATGGGTAAGCAGTCGGTACTGCTGCTCACCATCACGCGCCGCCGCGCTGTCGGGGGAGAGGGCGAGGGCACGCGAACGGAACAACAGTGCCGTCATGTCATCAATGGCCGGATGATCGGTGCCAAGGGCGCGCACCAACATCGCCATCAACCGCTTGTCGCCTTCTTCCAAATCGATGCCAACGAAGGTGTAGCCGAATTCGGTATCGCCGTAGCCATCGGCCGCCGGCAGCGCTGCGGGTTCCGCCTCGCGCTCGATGAATGCAGCGACATCTTCCGCCGTCGTCAGCGCCTCGTGCTCACGTTGTTCCGTCATGCCGCCTCCCTCATATCTTCTTCGGGTTTGCGTTCGCCTCCGAGGGCATCCGTCAGATCCCTGAGCAGCGTCGCCAACTCGGCGGACATCATCAGGAAGTCAGCATCGAACCGCTCTCCCTCGCCGGTCAGCGTGGCGTCGGCCTGCTCTTTGATGACGTCCAGGGGCGCCATCCGCTTGATGGTCAGGGCGTCGGTCAGGACGAAGGAGACACGGTCGTCCCAGGTCATTGCAAGGCGGGTGCAGCGCTTGCCGGCGGCGATGTGGCGGCCCATGTCGGCGACGTCGAGTGGGTGGCGGGCGTAACGAATGGTCGCCCGACGCTCGCTTCTCGATTCCAACGTCAGCTCCTGGTCGATGGTGAAGCCGGCCGGCGCGGTGTCGGTGGCGAGCCATTCGGTCATGGCCGCCACGGGCGAGTGGTTGACCTGCAGCATCATGGCCGGCAGCGGGTCCAACGACTTGAACAGCATCCCGCGCACATCCTCTGTCTTGCTGGCGCTACTGGCGTCGATTGCCAGCCAGCCGTTGACCGGATCAATCCAGACGCGGGTGTAGGCGCTGGAGACGAACGCCTTGCTGAGCAGCTCCTCGACGATCTGTTCCTTCAGCTCTCTCAACTGCTTGCGGCCAGGCTTGAACCCCTGCTGTTGCTCGACCTGGGCGGCGCGCGCCTTCGTGGCTGCGTTCACGACCCGCGCCGGCAGGATCTTCTGATCCGTGCGCAGGGCGATCAGGAGTTGGCCATTGCAGGCGCGGACGAGGCCGCCGCCATCGAGCGGCGGGGCCCAGCCGCTCGATGCCAGATCGAAGGCGCCGCACGGGAGGAAGGCGAATCGCGCCAGCGCGGCGGCGACGTCCGCGGCGGAATGAGGGAAGCGAGACAGGCGAAGCAGGGAGAGGTTGCGGAACCAGGTGAACATGTGTTTCTCCGTTTAGATTTCGTCGTTGAGGTCGTCGAGGCGCTTTGCCAGCGCGTAGCGCGAATAGGCGCCGACAGCCAATGCCGCGAAGAGCGCGACCATGTGGAAGGAGAGGGCGACTCCGTAGCTCACGGCGCGCTCCTATAGGGCTGCCAGCCCATGAGGGGCAGGCCGCTGGACTTGCTGATGACTGGGTTACCCTTCTTGTCCTCCTTTGGCTTGCGAACCATGACGCGCGCGCCGTAGATGCGCGACGTCTTGCGCGCGACGAGGATCCATTCCTCGGCGAACTGAGGGGCGTCGAAGGGAGGGCTGACCTGGATAGGCTTCGCGCTGATCAGGATCTGCTCAGCGGCTTCGTGCACCTTCTGCTTCCACACGTCCATCGTCAGCTTCTCGCCTGCGAGCTTCTTCTCGGCGCGCTTGATAGCGGCGTCGAGGGTCATGCCGAACACGCAGAAGGCGCTCATGGGTGATCTCCAAGGACGGCGACCATGCGGTCGCGCAGGTCTACGAGGCCGGCATAGGCATCCTGGGCCGCGACGCCGTAGAAGTTGCCGGTGTTGATGGCCGCGTTGAGGATGCGCACGATGTCCGCCATCGGCGGGACGGGCCCTGGCGTGGCGGCGGCCGGCCGCGCGCGGCGCGCGAACTCGGCGTTGTTCTTGAGCGTGCGCGAGAGGAAGTCGGGCATGCTCATGCCGGGCTCCAGGCGGTCGTGTGCATGGCTTGCCGGCGGGCCTTGAGCGCGGCCTTGTAGCTGGCCTTGGCCTCCTTCTTGGTAGGGGCCCAGTCGCCTTGCACTTCGCGGCCGTATCCGTCGCGACGGAACATGCGGTACTGGTAGTGCTCCTTCCACGTCCCATAGTCCCGATGCCAGCGCGTTTCGAACTCTGGCAGGCGGATGCCGCAAAGGAACTCCCCGAACGAGTCTCCAGCGCATCCATCTGCGTCGAGATATTCCTCGTATCGTGTCCGCTTCCGCGGCTCCGGCAGTGACGTGATTGCCAGGGCGCGGCCCGCTTCGGTGGTGTAGAAGACGATGGAGCTTTCCGGCAGGAACGCGGGCCTATAGCCGCGCACCATGAGTCCGGCGGCTTCCAGCTGCTCGAGGTCCGGCATGTCGTGGTGGCCCGGGCCGGCGACGAAGTGGTTACGGTGCGGCTCGCGATGACGCTCGCTGATACCCAGCGTGTGCTGCAGCAGCCCGATCTGTGCGGATGTCGGCGTCATGCTCGCTTCACCTTCACGCAATGGGCGCCGGCAAGGGCTGCTCGGTTGAAGGCGCTGGCGTAGGCATCCCACCAGGTGGGGAAGGGGCCGGTATAGGCCGGCGCGCCGTCGAGGAGGATGCGGAAGATCATGCCGACCTCCGGTAGGTGGTCGGGTGGATCGCGTTGGCGGCGCCGTCCATGGCCGTGGCGAGGCAGGAGACGGCAACCAGGGCGATGGCGATCAGTGTGCCGATCAGGAGGGCGCGGTTATTGCGCGCGATCTTCGCGGGGTCGTGGCGCTGGGTCATGCTGCCGTACCCACTTCTTCCGCCGGCGCAGCTGCAGCGCGGGCGCGAGCCTGATCCACCTTGATGAGAACCTCGGTGTCGACGCTCATGCCGAGGCGAAGGCGACCTTTCTTGAGCAGCAGATGCGCACGGCTGCCGCAGGAGTCCTGCTTCTCGATCTTGAATCCGACCGTCAGGAGTGCATTGAGGTGGCGCGCTTCAGCGCTGCCGAAGGCGACGGCGGGGAGGCGCAGGATCTTGCCGAAGGCATCGGTCTCGATCTCGGAACCGTGGATGTCGAGCCCGGCCGCCTTGAGTGCGCTTTGCTCTGCCTCGAGGAGCGCCAGCTGGGCGTCCATGCGCGTGAGCATGGCCATCCGGGACTTGTGGCGCTGCTCCTCCAGCGCGCGCGCCTGCTGGCGCAGGGGCATCGCCAGGATCTGCTGGTGTGTCGGGGACTTCGGCATCGCAATCTCCATCGTGGGGGCGCCGGGTGGCGCGTCGATGGAGTGGATAGTAGTCCGACTGCTAAACAGCGTCAACAGTCGGACTAATAATTTTTCAAAAAAGAATGCCCGCTCTGCGGCGGGCACTACCGATCAGGGCTTAGGATCTGTTGCTTTTGTCGCCCAGAAGGTGGCAGTCCAGTACGAGTGCTTGTGTCTTGATGGGTCGAGTTTGTACTGTGCAAGTGTGGTCTGGCTGATTTGCATGATGCGCCCGCGGACCTGCAGCACAGTCCATGTCTGCTCAGGGTTTAGGGCTCCACCCGAGAAGCACCATGGAGCGTCGTTGACGATTCTTGCCCAAGCTGAGTACTCCTTCTGGTTGTAGTGCTCGGCGGCTTCTGCAAACTTGTGCTCAAACTCGCAACCGAAGGAAGCCTTATCCATCTTTACCACATCATCAGCCTTGATCCCGAGCTCATTGCCGGTAGTTGCATCAGCTGTGGCGGAGGTCGAGCTTCGAGAGCTATTGGCACTTATCGTCGCTGCTATGACGAAGATCCCCACAAGGCCAACAATGCCCAGGCCAACCCCTAGTCGGCCAGAGCGCTTGGGCGGCTCCTGATGCTGCGTCGCTGCAATGGGATTTCCGCATCGTGGGCACGCTGTTGCACGATCGCTAACTTCGGCATTGCATTCGCTGCATGCGATGAGGGCCATAGTCGTCTGTCTTGTCGTTGTTTATGGCGTAGGGTACCAACCCTTTATAGCCGAGAGCCAAACCACTTGGCCCGCCCCTTGATCTCGAAGCCGCCCAAGGACTCGCCTGCGATCCTGCGATCCGGGAAATCGTCCTTATTCGGGTTGTCGGACAGAAGGTAGATGTCCCCCTCTCGTCGCGCGAGTCGCTTTACGACGACTTCGCCATCGACAACCACGACGTAGACCTTTCCATACCTGATCGGCTCCTGCTGGGTATTGATGAGTACGATTGCCCCATCTGGCAGCGTGGGCTCCATGCTGATCCCTTCGACGTCGACTAGCGCCGCATTCTTCTCCGATAGGCCAAGATCACGAAGGAAGTCACGCCGGAACGCCAGCCGTGATTTTTCGCCGGCAAGGAATACAAGCCGCCCAGGGCCGGCCGACGCCTTGACGTCAAGACGACGTACTAGCGCAAACTCGCTATCGATCTTGTCTGGAACCTGGTCCGCAATCTCGCGCATCTTTTCGGCAAGATCAGGACTGATGTCTGACGGGTCGCAGCGCAGAAGGGCGCACCACTTCAACATGGCGGCGACATTCAGCGGAATCTTGCCACGCAAGTATTGGCTGAGTGCGCTTTGATTGAAGCCGAGGAGTTCGCTGGCGAACTCCTGAGAGGATGGCTCGCCCTGCGCGCGTCGCGCGTGTTGCCAATCTTTAAAGAGGCGAGTAAGGCGCTCGGCGTCGCGTTTCTGGTCGTCGGTTAGGGGTTGGGCGGGCATGGGCCGAAAGATATTAGTCGGTCTAATTTTTGGCAAACAGTCCGACTGTTGACCTTACTTAGCAGTCGGACTACTATTCGTGCATGAACGGTCTCACTGAACTGCGAAAGAAGCTCGGCCTATCGCAAGCGAAGCTTGGGGCTGCGATAGGCATTGGGCAGTCTGCGATCTCGCAATGCGAACGGGGGCTATGCCTTATGTCGATTGGTCAGGCGTTGCGCCTCGTGGACTTTGCGAAGTCCCGGGGTGTTGAGGCGACTCTGGATCAGATCTACCTGGAACTGCCAGGTCAGCGTGGTGGCTGGAGGCAGGATGCGAGCGACGACACCCAACCACCAAACGGAACGCACCAGGAGGAAGGGAAATGAAGGCCTTGTACGCGCGCTTCGTGCTGTGGTTGATCCGGCCGGCATTGGAATCGCTGAATCGAGAGCAGCCGTCGATAAGCCAGGCCATCAGCATCGATGCGCGAGGCGATGCCGAGGCAATCGCTTCAGCAATACATGCGGCCAGGGATGCGGCGATCGCAGAGGTTCGGCAGTCAGCGTACCGACGCATTGCCGTGTCGAAGTGCAAACACCACTTCTGGCTGGACTCGCACTTCGATGCCGGCTTCCGCTGTTCCAGGAAGTCCGGCGAGGGCGTGGAATGCGATGGCTGCCCCGGCGTGAACCCATCTACTCCGCGGAGGGTTTGAATTGGTTGGGCCAGCCATTGACGACGCTGACGAGGCGAATAGGGGATTCGGTGAGCACTTCGGGCACGCGCGGCGATTCGCCAGCCCAATAGCGTTGAGCGTGCTGCGTGATCGCAGGGAGAAAGTCCGACGCCGGCAAGTTGATCAGTTCGTAGTCCCCGGTATGGCTTGCGGCCGAGGGGTCGACTATCTCGGCGATGAAGATCCGAGTGGCCAGCTCCGATTGCGTGTTCATGTGGTTGTTGGCGTGACCAATGTCGGTGAACAAGAAGCACGAGTTCAAGCGGCTCGGCTTTGAGCGGAACTGAGGGATAGAGCTGCGGGTTAGCTCGAAGGCGAGTTCCCTGGAAAGGAGCCACGGATTGCCGAGCGGCTTGATGTTTTGAGCGCCGATTCGGTACTGGTTCAGCAGGTTGCCCCAGTTGCCTGGCTCGATCACGCTGCCGACCGCTACGGGTGCAGACGTCACGTGGAAGAAGGTTGTCATGCGCGCCCCTGTCGTGGGTAGTTGAGAAGGTGAGAGATCTCGATTGTTCCATGGCCGCGGGCGCGCGCCACATAAGAAGGCGGTAGCCCCCACGAACAGGGGGAGCCGCCAGTAGTTGAGCGGTAACCCTGGGCGCAACGGCGCCCGGGCCGGGGGAAGTCCAAAGCAGAGGCGCCGTTCTGGCGCCTGGCCGGCGGCGAGTCTTGCTGCTGGCACCGATCCCCCTTTGCTCAGAGGTTCCGGGCATCGCCCCGGCATTCGAAGACAGGCTCATGGCTGGCTCCTGGGTTTGTCGCACGCAGCGGAGAAGAGGAAATGTCACGTCGAAGCGAGTATCGGAACGAGGTCAAGACACGCCTGCGCGACCGTGCCTACGACGCGCTCCAGGTCTACAAGCAGGTCTATGGGATCGAGAGCGATTCCGCAGCCCTGGCCCGCATCGCCGAAGTGGCGTTGTTCGGCGCTGTAGGCACTTTGCCCGCTCCCATCGCAGGCGTCAGTGACGAACTGGGCCACTTTGGGACGCAGGTGGCGGCATGAAGGGGGTTGACAAGAAGCCCCTGGCGACGGCGACGGCGCTGCTCCCGATGGAAGAGGCGAGGCAATTGGTGCTGAAAGCGGTCGAGCAGGGCGTCACTACGCCGGAATTACTCGGCTACTACATCCTGCGCAGCGCTTACGGCGACCTTCACCCGGAGGTGATTGCATTCGAACGGCGGCCCAAAGTGGGACAAGTTGGGACAGCAACTGGGGGCGAACAGTGATCCGCGAACCGATCAATCTGCGCCCACAGGACAGCGAGGCGCCCGCTTTCATGCGCGTCACGGCGCCGCAGCTCACCACCATCGTGCAGCGTTGCTCGCCGCACCATCGGGAAGGCCGTTGGGCGAGTGCTGAATGCGCGCTCCTCGCTGCATGCGTATCGCATTGGCTCCTGGACCTGGTTCTCGTGGCTCGCGAGCAGTTCCGCGAGGAGCGGGTGCTGTGGGCGAGCGGCAAGGCGCGCGCGCTGCTGCTGCACGAGCGCGCCAGCGTCGATGCCATGGCGTCATGGCTTGGTCTGGGCAGTGACTGCCTGGACAGGCTTCTGGCCGCGTTGCATCTGAATTTTCCCCGCGAGGCCGGCGAGGCGCCGCGGCGGGGCTACCACGAGGGAGGGCACACATGCTCCACGAATTGATGCCGCGCGCTGTGGTGCGCGAGGCAGGGGCTGAGGCATTCCGCCTGGGCCTTGAGCCCGAGGATAACCCCCACTGGCCGCCGGGTAGCGACGCGCACCTGGAGTGGAACGCGGGGTTCAAGGACGAGAAGTACCGGCCGGCTAAGGCCAAAGCTGCATAGGAGGGCGACATGCATACCGCAGTGGCGGATACCAGCATCAGGAGCTATGACCGGATGCGCGCCTCCGGCGAACTGGGGCGGATCCAGCAGGAAATCATGGAGGCCATCGGCGTCTGGCCGCGGGACTACTCGCTGCAGGAGATCTGCAAGGCGACGGGCCTGGCGATCAACACAGTGAGCGGGCGTGTCAATGAGCTGCGGCAGAAGCTGGGCCAGCTTGAGCAGGCGCCGGCGCGCCCGTGCAAGGTCACCGGCCGCACGATTCGCCCGGTTCGCCGGCCGCATCCGCAAGGGAGCTTGTTCTGATGATGTTCCGTAGCCAGAGGCTCCTCGAGGCCGTCCGGTCCTTCCCGTGCCAGCACTGCAACAGCCAGGACGGCACGGTGGTGGCGGCGCATTCAAACCAGCTGCGTGACGGCAAGGGGCGCGGGATCAAGGCCCATGACTATCGCATCGCAGCGCTTTGCTACACGTGTCATGCGGAACTTGATCAGGGCCGGCGCATGACGCGTGTCGAGCGCGAGCAAATGTGGGAAGCCGCCCATCGGAAGACGATAGGGCGGCTCTTTGAGTGCGGCATCCTGGAGGTGGCCGCGCGATGAACTACTTGCTCTTCTTGATTTCCTGCTCAACGCGAGTTCGAACGGGGCCAACTTTCTCCAACGCCTTCTTCACTACTGCTGGCGTCACGCCATGCTTTTTAGCTACCTGGTTGACTTCCCAGGCTTCGCTCTTGTTCACCTTCGCGCGGTCGCGCCCGTCCTTCTTCTTCAGGTCGTCAGCCATCACTGTCTCCTATGTGCGCCTTCAATGGCGAATCAAATGTGGCATGTGCAGGCTGCAACTAGTTATCCCTCGGATGAGGGGATGCCTCCCATGAGCACGATCATCATGTCCCAGTGCTGGCCCCTGGAGGGGATGTCGATCGCCCAGAAGGCCGTGCTGATCTCGCTGGCGGATAACGCCAATGACCAGGGCGTATGCTGGCCGGCCATTGCAACGATCGCCAAGCGGGTTTGCGCGAGCGAGCGGGCCGTGCAGACCGCAATCAAGTGGTTGGAAGATGCCGGCGCGCTGCAGACGAAGCGGACGACTGGTCGCAGCACCAGCTACACCGTCACCCCCGCAGAATATTCACCCCCGCAGGAAATGCACCCCCGCACGGCGCGCACCCCAGCAGGAAATGCACCCCCGCAGGATATGCACCACACCCCCGCAGGAGATGCACCCCACCCCCGCAGCAAATGCGGGGGACCCCCGCAGGAGATGCACCCTAACCGTAAAGAACCTACAAAGGAACCATCAGGGAACCGTCAGGGCGCACCCGCGAGGGGCGGCAAGGCTGCAAAGTCGTCGGCGTTGTTCGACCGGTTCTGGCAGGCCTACCCGAAGAAGGCCGCCAAGGCAGACGCCGAGAAGGCCTTCGCCAAGCTGCAAGTCGACGAGGGCAAGCTGGAGATGCTGCTTGCCGCCATCGCGAAGCAGGCGGCACAGCCCGAGTGGCGCGAGGAGAAGGGCAAGTTCATCCCGCACCCGGCAACCTGGTTGAACGGCGCACGCTGGCTCGACGAGGCCGCGCCCCAGCAGCCAGCCGCAGCTGGCGGCGCGCCGGTGGGCAGCGATGCGGCCTGGTGGGAGACCGCCCCCGGCATCGAGGCGAAGGGCGCCGACGTGTGGCGGGCCAGGAAGCCGGGCGAGGAGTTCCAGCGCTACAAGGTTGGCGTCTTCAAGAACGCCGGGGACGGTCCGTGGCGCCAGGCTCTGCTGGCCGACCTGCTGCGCACAAAGTCGTCGGCCTATGCCAGCGTCCACGAGTACTTCTACGGCCATCCGCCGCTGGATGCAACGGCATGACGGGGCGGCGCAATGCGATCGGACGAGGTGTGGCGGCACGAGTGCGAGGTGCGCTGGCTGGCGCCGCTGCCGGACGGGCGGGTGACCGAGTTCCTGGAGAAGGTGGAGAAGCACAGGGGGCGGCCGGCGGCGGTCAAGCTGGCATCGGACATGCGAGCGGCGCGGCGCGCGGCAAGAGCAAGTACGGAAACCGCCGCGTCACGCTGAACGGCGAGAAGTTTGACAGCCAGCGCGAGATGGAGCGGTACAGCCACCTCCGGCTGATGGAGCGTGCCGGGCTGATCGGCGGCCTGCGGCGCCAGGTGGCCTTCGAGCTGGCGCCGGCAGTCGTGATTCAGGGCCGGAAGAGGCCGCCGCTGCGCTATGTGGCTGACTTCGTGTACCGGGAGGCCGGCGCCGAACTGGACACGATCGAGGACAGCAAGGGCGCGATCACAGAGGCCTATCGGATCAAGCGCCACCTGATGGCAGCGCTCGGGTTTGCGATCAAAGAGACGAAGTAGGGGAGGCAGATGGACGACCTGATGAACCTGTGGGTGGCGGCAACCATGGCAGTGATGCTCGGCGCCGCGGTGTGGGGGCTCCGGTGACTGGGCCCCGCTTCCTGGCCGAGAGCGAGCTGCAGCTGACCGAGCGCGCTGCGGCGGCGGCCGGCTACGAGGTGCGCCGCTTCCGGGCGCGTGACCTGGTGGTGGTGCACGTGCGCGAGCCCGGTGGCCCGTGGCGGTACTTCGCGCCGCTGGACAGCAACGCCGAGGCTTTCGCGCTTCAGGTGCGGATGTGCATGTCTGTAGATGTCGGGACGGACAGGCACGCGACGGCGAAGACGCCGATTGCACCCCAGATGCGGGAGCCGCTTCCTGTCGGGCATTGGAGCGAGGCAGCTGCGGCGGCGCGGCTGGCGATCGTCAAGGCGGTGGCGCTGGTGAAAGGGGAATGAGGATGGCGAAACACTGGACTGAAGAAGAGATGGATCTGCTTCGCACACTTCATGATCGGGGAGACCTATCCCTGCGGGAGATTGGCGCCCGCCTCGGCCGCTCGGCGCATGCGATCCAAGACAAGGCGCAGAAGATGGGCCTGGGCCCGAAGGCATTCACGGGGAACCGGTCGGCGGTCTGGTCCTACGTGGTGAAACTCTGCGCCGACCGCCGGCCCCGCAGCGTGCACGAGCTGGCGCAGCTGACCGGGGCCTCACGCACGCGGATTGACAAGATGATGCGCGACCGCCGGGCGGCCGGGCAGGCGCACCACGCGGGCTGGCAACGCCATACCAGCGGCTGGCCGGCGCCCCTTTGGCTGCCGTTCCCTGGCAAGGACGTGCCGCGCCCGGCTCCCATCTCCAACGCGGCACGCCAGCGCGATCGCATGCGCCGGATGAAGGAAGAGGATCCCTTGCGCTACAAGGCAATCATCGAGCGGACTGTGATCCGCCGGCGCATGCGCGATGGGATCGTGACCCCGCAGCATGAGGTGGTACGGGCGATGTTCGGCATGGGTAAGGCGGTATGACGGCGCCAGGGAAGGGTGGCGCGCTGGCGAAGCTGGCAGGGATGTGGTGCGCGAGCGCTGAATTCTGGCGGTTCGTCGCAGCACGCTCCGGGGAGCCGTGCCGCAATGCAGACGAGGCCGCCGGGTTTGTGCGGGCAGTCTGCGGCGTGGCGTCTCGGGCGGATCTGGATCACCTGCCGGCCGCCGAGGCGAAATTTCATGTGAGCGTGCGCCTGCCGTATATGCGGTGGCTCCAAGGCGTACGGGCGCAGCAATAGCAAAGGGGAATCAGTTGGAACAGCTATTCACGGACAGCCGTAGCGCGCTTCGCTTCGCGTTCTCGTACTCGACCCAGCAGTACGCGCTGACGCCGATGGCGAAGCTGATGCGGGGGCATGTCGGCAGCGGAAAGGGCTTGGTGGGGAATGATGGCGCCGGCCAGGCCGGAATGCTGCGCGAGCGCCTGGACAATGCGCTTTCGGGCCTGCATGTCGCCATCCTAGTGGCGCGCTTCTCGCCCGCGTGGTTGCCCTGCGACTGCCGCAGTTCATGCTGCAGCGGCCGTCGACGCAATCAGGAATGGGAGCTGGCAATCGTCTACCTGACGGAGGAGCTGGTATCCGTGCTGGCCGGTTGCGTCTCCCATCGCCAGCTTCGCCGCTTTCTCATCGAGCGCTACTTCGGCGCCGACAAGGATGCGTTCGGGCGAAAGGTGACAATGGAAGCGCTGGCCGACAAGTGCGGCGTGAGCCGGCGCACAGCCACCAGCCACGATGCGAAGCTGCGCCAGTACCTACGTGGTACCAAGGGCATCAACGGAATCAAGGGGCAAGAGGATCTCGCCCTATACCTTGCCGATGATGCGCTGCGAGGTGCCGGCTTCCTCGAGGCCGCTGCAGCATAGTGCTAGGCGACTGCTCAAAAGGTGAGTAATATAGGCGTCAATTCGATACACGGAAGAATTGCGTCCAAGCCCGCCAGGTGAAAACCTCGCGGGTTTTTTTGCATTCCGGCGCCCCATTCCAGTTGTCTCCTCCTGGCATCCCGCTGGGTTTGCCTGCCACTCGGCAGGCGCTTTCTACACCAGGACCACCGCACCATGAAGCAGAAGACGCGTATCCCCATGCTGGGTGCGAGGCTTCCAATGGCAGCGCGTCCGCACAAGGCGATGGCGCCAACCCAGAGCGAGCAACGCATGGCCGGCCGGAAGCTACAGGCACGGCGGCTGCGGATCTGGACGAACGATCCGACTTGCGCCGGCTGTGGCCAGGTGACGGCATTCCCCGCAGGGTTCGAGCTGGACCACCGCGTGCCGCTGTCGCAGGGTGGTGCCGACACCGACGAGAACTGCCAGGTGCTGTGCGCCGGGCCGGATGGCTGCCACGCCAAGAAGACGGCGACGGACTTTGGTCAGACACGGCGGAGGCGGGCATGAGCCCCGGCCCGGTGGTCATGGTGAGCGTTCGCATTGCGTGGTGGGCGCTGTTGTACGCGCGCTGCGTCTACGCCTTTGCCTATTGGCACGGGCTTGAGCCTGACGGCGCAAAAGTGGACGCGGTGCTGCAGAAAGGGGTGCGCGTTCGGCTCGTGCGACGCGACCCGCGCGGTCTGTGGGCCTGGGTGCGCCGAATCGCGCACTTCTAGGCGCCGGGGTGGGGGGGGCTTCAATCTCTGGGGCCTTTCCGGCCGGAAACCGCACGTTCCCTCACGCACAGAAAATTTCCCCCTTCAGGAGATTTGTTAATGGCTTTAACAGGCAAGAGGCGGGTGTTCGCCGATGCCGTTATCGCCGGGAAATCCAATAAGGACGCGGCAATCGCGGCGGGCTACAGCGTCAAGACGGCCTCGGCAGCGGGGTCGCGCCTTGTTAAAGACCCGGAGGTGGCGGCCTACATCGCCAGTCGCCACAAGGGTGGCAAGAAGGTGGCGGCCCCGGTCGAGCCGCCGCCGAAGCCGGCGCCGGCGTTCGACCTGGGTGCGGCGCTCGCGCATAAGGACCCCAAGGCGTTCCTGATCGCCGCGATGAACGACCTGGAGCTAGACCCCAGGCAGCGTATCGACGCAGCCAAGGCGCTGATGCCCTTCATGCACAAGAAGCTGGGCGAGGGTGGGAAGAAGGAGCAGAAGGACGAGGAGGCCAAGAAGGTTGCCAGTCGGTTCGGGCAGGCCGCGCCGCCCAAGCTCGTGGCAAATGGCGGCAGGAAGGTGTGACCATGGAGTGGACGACAGCTTGCCCGGATTGGGAGGAACGCCTGATCCGGGGGGAGTCGATCATCCCGCCGCCGATCTTTCCCGACCAGGCCGAACAGGCCCTGGCGATCTTCAAGGAGCTGCGCGTCGTCGACCTGCCCGGCAAGCCGACGTTCGGCGAGTGCAGCGAACAATGGGTATTCGACTTCGTAGCCGCCATCTTCGGCGGCTATGACGCGGAGACCGGCAAGCAGCTCATACGGGAGTTCTTCCTGCTGATCAGCAAGAAGAACACCAAGTCAACGATCGCGGCCGGCATCATGCTGACCGCCGTCATTCTGTGTTGGCGAGAGGAAGAAGAGCACCTGATCCTGGCGCCGACCAAGGAGGTGGCCGACAACAGCTTCAAGCCGGCCGCTGGCATGATCCGGGCCGACGATGAGCTGGCCGCGCTGTTCCACATCCAGGACCATATCCGCACGATCACACACCGTGTGAGCCGCGCCACCCTCAAGGTGGTGGCCGCCGACACGGATACGGTTTCGGGCAAGAAGTCGGGGCGCATCCTGGTCGACGAACACTGGCTGTTCGGCTCCCGCAAAGACGCCGAATCCATGTTCATGGAAGCCACCGGCGGCCAGGTGTCGCGCGAAGAGGGGTGGGTGATCTACCTCACCACGCAGAGCGACGAGCCGCCAGCAGGCGTGTTCAAGGAGAAACTCGCCTACTACCGCGACGTGCGCGACGGGAAGATAGACGACCGGAAGTCGCTTGGGGTGCTGTACGAGTTCCCCGCGGCCATGATCGAGTCGAAGGCCTACCTCGATCCGGCGAACTTCTACATCACGAACCCGAACATCGGGCGATCGGTCAGTGCCGAGTGGCTGGAGGACCAGCTACGGAAGAACCGCGCCAAGACGGATGGCACCTTCCAGCAGTTCCTGGCGAAGCACCTGAATGTCGAGATTGGGCTGAACCTCCGGTCCGACCGCTGGGCCGGCGCCAACTTCTGGCTGTCGCGCGGAAACTCCGCGCTTTCGCTGGAAGGCCTGCTGGCGCGCAGCGAAGTGGTGGATGTCGGGATTGATGGCGGCGGCCTAGACGATTTGCTCGGGCTGGGCATCATCGGGCGCGAGGCCGGGACCAGCCGGTGGCTGCATTGGGGACGGGCATGGGCCCATCCGTCTGTTCTCGAGCGCCGGCAGTCCGAGGCGCCGCGGTTCCTGGACTTCGAGCGGGCCGGAGACCTGGTCATCGTCCAGGAGATTGGCGAGGACATCGAGCAACTGGTAGCCATCGTGGCCCAGATCTATGCCACCGAGCTACTGGACAAGGTCGGAATGGACCCGAGTGGGGTCAATTTCGACGATGACCTGGTCACTGCCGGCGTTCCTGCGGAACTGCTGGTCGGCATCTCACAGGGCTGGAAGCTGGGCGGCACGATCAAGACGGTGGAGCGCAAGTTGGCCGACGGCACCTTCGAGCACGGTAGCCAGCCGATGATGGCCTGGAGCGTGAGCAATGCCCGGGTCGAGCAGCGGGCGAACGGCATCCTGATCACGAAGCAGGCCAGTGGCACAGCAAAGATTGACCCGCTGATGGCGCTGTTCGATGCGGCTCACCTGATGAGCCTGAACCCTGGCCCGAAGGGGCGATCCTTCTGGGATGAACCGCAATGAAACGACTGAACGAGATCCTGCTGAAGGCTGGCGAGATCGCCTCGGCCTGGTTGCCTGACGCGCTGATGGCCGGCGGCGCAGCTGCGGTCGCCTTCGGTGCCGGCTTGGTGTATCTGCCCGCCGGCTTTATCACGGGCGGATCTCTTGCGATTGCCGCTGGCGTGCTGGCAGCGCGAGGGGCGCGCTAATGGGTGTCCTGAGCAGGGGGCTGGAGCGGCGCGCTGCCGCGCTGACCTACGACCAGATCGCCGGGATGATCGACGGCGTGAGCGGTGGGCGGATTGCCGGCGTGGTCGTCACGGACAAGACGGCGCTGCAGGTCGCCACGGTCCTGGCGTGCGTCAAAGCCATCGCGGACGGTTGCGCGACGCCGAACCTGACCGTCTACCGCGAAAAGGCGGACGGCCAGCGTGAGAAGGCGATCAACATCCCGGAGTATCGCCTGCTGGCACGGCGACCGAATGAATGGCAGACGTCGTTTGAATGGCGACGCCAGATGACGGTGCATGCTGCGCTGACCGGCGCGGGCCTGTCGATCAAGGTGCGTGGCGACAATCGGCGCGTGCGCGAGCTGATCCCTGTGCAGCCCGGCCAGTGGGATGTGCGCCGCATTTCGCGCTATGAGGTTCGGTACCGTTGCTGGGACGAATTCGGGCTGATCGGCGAATTCGAGCCAGAGGATGTCTTCGTGCTGAATGGTCTGCAGTGGGACTGGGTCAAGAGCATGAACGCGGTCACGCTGGCACGCTCCGCCATCGGGCTGGCGATGGCGACGGAGAGGAGTCAGGCGGCGATGCATGGCAACGGGTTGCGGCCGAGTGGCACCTACACGGTCACGGGCACGCTGACTCCTGAGCAGCATGATCGCCTGACGGACTGGATCAAGCGCCAGGGCGGCCCGGAGAACGCGGGGAACCCGCTGGTGCTGGACCGTGACGCCAAGTGGATGAGCACGGCCTTGTCCGGCGTGGACGCCCAGAGCGTCGAGACGCGCCGCCTCCAGGTCGAGGAGATCTGCCGGGCCTACGGGGTCTTCCCGATCATGGTCGGCCACTCGGACAAGACGGCCACCTTCGCCAGTTCGGAGGCCTTCTTCGCGGGGCACGTCAAGCACACACTGGCGCCCTGGCATCGCGCCTGGACACAGCGGATGGACGAGATGCTGCTCGACGGCGCCGGCCCGCTCTATGCGGAGTTCGACGTGCGCTACCTCCTGGCCGGTTCGATGAAGGATCGCGCGGTCTGGGCGCGCACGATGGCCGAGATGGGCATCTATACCCGGAACGAGATCCGGGACGAGGACGGCAAAGAGCCGCTGCCTGGCCTGGATGAGCCGCTGACGCCGCTCAACACGACCACCAAACAAGGAAACAGCAATGATCAGACGGGCAATGCTTGAGCGCCGCAGCGCCGTCGGTGGCCGGGAGATCCGCAACTTCGCGCTGCAGCTCAAGGCCACGGGCGACGACGGGACCGTTGAGGGCTACGGCTCCGTGTTCGGCGTCCGCGACAACTACGACGACGTGATCGCCAAGGGTGCCTTCGCGGCAACGCTGGCGCAGCACAAGTCCGATGGCACTATGCCGGCCATGCTGTGGCAGCACGATGCCACCGAGCCGATCGGTGTCTGGACCGAGATGGTCGAGGACGCGAAAGGGCTGCGGATCAAGGGGCAGCTTGCGCTGGACACCACCCGCGGGAAGGAGGCCTATGCGCTGCTCAAACTGGGTGCGCTCAACGGCCTGTCCATTGGCTTCGTGTCCAAGCAATGGGCCTACGACCGCGATACCGAGGTTCGCACCCTGACCGAGCTGGACCTCTGGGAAGTCTCCCTGGTCACGTTCCCGGCCAACGAAAAGGCCCGAGTTACCAATATCAAGGGCGCCAGCGAAGAACTGGTCGTCCCGAAAGATGCCGAGCGAATCCTGCGCGATGCCGGATTCAGCAAGGCCGACGCCACGGCATTCGTGTCGCGCGTCATGCGGATGGGAGAAGAGCGGAGGGATTCCGCGGATTCGACCGCGCAGGCATTGCGGGCGGCTCAACGGCTGCTCTCCAACCTCCACTCCTGACCACAGGTGCTACATGAACCATATGAACCGCGATTTCGGCGCCTTCCGCGCCAAACTGATGGCCGCAGCTGCAATCGGCATGGTCGCCGCGCTCGAGCTGCGCGACGAACCGTCGCTTGGCAGCATTGCCGAGGCGATCGACAAGATCAACACGGCCTTCGAGGAATACAAGAAGACCAACGACCAGCGCATCGAGGCCATCAAGAAGGGCCAGTCGACCGAGGCGCTGGACGCCAAGCTCGCCAAGATGGACGAGCACATGAATGGTCTGTCCGAGCAGAAGAGCCGCCTGGAGAAGCTGGAGGCGAAGCTCGCCCGGCCTGGCGCGCTGACCGGTGGCCGCCCGGTCGACGGCGAGTCGAATGAGGAGGCGGAGTATCGTAGCGCCTTCCTGGACTGGATGCGTGCGCCGGGTGACCACGAGCGCCAACAGAAGGCCACCCAAGCGCAGAAGGCGCTGGAGGCCAAGATGGCCGTCGACGGGCGCGAGGCTCGCGCCACTCAGACGGTGGTCGGCAACAACGCTGCCGGCGGCTATGCGCTGCCCAAGGTCATCGAGAGCACCATCGCTCGCCTGTCCGTCGACATCTCGCCGATCCGCCAGATCGCCACGGTGCGCACGGTGGGCACGACCGACTACCACGAGCTGTTCGACGTCAACGGGGCCGGGTTCGAGTGGCTCGGCGAGGGTGACACCCGAAACCAGACCAATACCCCGGATCTGGCGGAAATCGTCCCGACCTTCGGCATGGCCAGCGCCAAGCCGCAGGCGTCGGAGGAATCGCTCGACGACCTGTTCTTCGACGTGGAAGGCTGGCTGACGATGTCGGCGTCCGAAGCGATCGCGCTGGGTGAGGGGGCAGCCTTCGTCAACGGCAATGGCACGAAGAAGCCGACCGGCTTCCTGGCCGGGCCGGCGCCGGTAGCGACGGGCGACGGCACCCGCGCCTTTGGCACGCTGCAGTACTTCGCCTCGGGCCAGGCCGCGGCGCTGCCGACCAGTGCGGACACGTTCCTGGATATGGTGTATGGCATCCGCGCCCGCTATCGCAGCAATGCGGGGTGGGTGACCGCCAAAGCGGTGCTCGCAGCTATGCGCAAGTACAAGGACAGCACCGGCCAGTATCTGTGGCAGCCGGCGCTGAGCGCGGGCCAGCCGGCCACCTTCCTGGGCTATGGCATCACTGAGGCCGAGGATATGCCCGGCGTCGCCGCCAATGCCTTCCCGGTCGCCTTCGGTGACTTCAAGGAGGGCTACCTGATCTGCGACAAGGTGGGCATGCGTATCACCCGCGATGAGATCACCACGCCGGGCTTCGTGAAGTTCTACGTGCGCAAGCGCGTCGGCGGCAAGCTGCGCAACACGCAGGCCATCAAGCTGCTGAAGATCGCCACCGCCTGATCATCGTCAACCCGGCAAGCGGCCTCCACACGGGGGCCGCTTTGCATTTCGGAGAAACATCGTGCGCTTGATTGCAACGCAGGATTTCAAGTGGGCCCACCGCGGCTGTATCGTCGAGGAGTTCAAGAAGGGTCAGGAGATCGAGACTGAGGATGAGGATCTCATCCGCGTGTCGACCGAAGAGAGCTGGGCGGAAGACGCGGACAAGCCGGCCGAGAACAAAGCGCGTAAGGGCGCACCCGAGACCAAGTAAGCCATGGGCCTGCGCCGCACAACCACGCCAGCTGCCGAGCCTGTGTCGCTCGCTGAGGCGAAGCTGCACCTGCGCGTCGACGCCGGCGACGAGGATTCCATGATCGGGGATCTGATCGTTACCGCGCGGACGACCGCGGAGGAACGCCTGCGGCGTGCGCTCATGTCGGGCGGCTGGACGCTCACCCTGGATGCATTCCCGGGAGTGATCGAATTGCCGATGCCGCCGCTGGTCACGGTGGCCAGCATTGCCTACGTCGACAGCGCCGGCGCATCTCAGCAATTGCCGTCCGCAGCGTACTTTGTCGATCCAACCAGCGAGCCCGGCCGCGTCGTGCCCCTGAACGCATGGCCTGCGGTCGCACCGCGGCCAAGCGCCATCACGATCAGCTATACGGCGGGGTGGGCGACAGCCGCAGACGTTCCGCGTCCCATCAAACAATGGATGCTGCTGGCTGTCGGTGAGATGTACGCCAATCGGGAGGCGTTGCCGGATGGCTTTGCAGACCGGCTGCTGGACCCATACCGGATTTGGAGGTAGCGATGAAGGCAGGTCCGCTCAACAAGCGCGTCACGATCCAGCGCCTCGGCGAAGAACAGGACAGAACAGGGAACCCGATTCCTGTGTGGACCGATGTCGGGCGGCCGGTCTGGGCCAGCATCCTGCACCAATCCGGCCGGGAGACGATCAAATCGGACGCCTCCACGTCCATTGTGCGGGCGAGCATTCGGGTGCGGTACCGCGCCGATGTGGATGCAAGCATGCGCGTGCTGCACGGAGCCAAGATCTACGCGATCAAGGCGGTGCTACCGGACGAAGTTCGGCGCGAGTACATCGACCTGGTGTGCGAGACGGGGGGATCGAATGGCTAAGACAGTCGAGGAACTGGTATTCGATGCGCTGCGCTCACTGGTCGCGGATCGCTGCTATCCCGATCAGGCGAAGGCGAAGGCCGCGCGCCCGTACATCGTCTACCAGGCAGTGGGGGGTCTTGGCACCGACACGCTGGAGGGGCGCTCAGACCTGCAGAACGCTCGCATGCAAATTGCCGTCTGGGCCGACACCCGCCTATCGGCCGCTCGACTGATGCTGGCGGTGGCATCGACGCTGTCTACAGGTATCAAGTCGGCGAACTTCGCTGCCGACACGCAGGACTGGACGCTGGATCTGCAGCAGTCGGTCCAAATCGGCCAGCCTGTCAGCGTCTACGAGGAAGACACCGGCCTGTACGGCTCCCGGCTGGATTTCTCCATCTGGTACTACCCCTAGGCACGCTGCCTCGGGAAATTCATCAACGCCCCGCGCCGCGGGGCTTTTTCATTTGCGAGGTATCGCATGCCATCCACTGCAATCAGTGCCCAGGGGTCGAAGATCGAGGTGTCCGGAACCACCGGCGCGGCGAAGACCATCACAGGCATTGCCCTTGGTTTTCCCACCATCCTGACCATCGCGGCCCACGGATTCAGCAACGGCGACGTGGTGACGCTGGCCGGCCTGACCGGCGCCGATGCGGCGCTGCTCAACGGCCAGACCGCCGTGGTCAAGAATAAGACCACCAACACGTTCGCGGTGGAAATCGACTCCACGGGCAAGACTATTACCGCAGCCGGCACGGCGACGCCGGTGACGTGGACGAAGATCAAGAACTTCCTGTCCTTCAAGGGGTTCGACGGCCAGGCCGACGAGATTGACACGACCGACCTCGATTCGACCGCCAAGGAGAACATCCTCGGCCTGCAGGACTGGGGCACCTTCACGTTCGACGTGAACAAGGATTTCACCGACCCCGGCCAACTCGCGCTCGATGCTGCCAAGCGTACCAGCGCGCAGAAGTCCTTCAAGCTCACTCTGCCCAACGGCAAGACCAAGACCTTCACCGCGTCGGTGAAGAACAGCCCGCTGGAAGGCGGCGTGAACGCGCTGGTGAAGTCGACCGGCGTAACCCTCCGGATCTCCGGGGACGTGGTGGACGCATAACATGAACTATCTGACGAAAGAACAGATCCTGTCCGCCTCGGACATCAAGACCGTCGACGTGCCGGTGCCCGAGTGGGGCGGCGTGGTGCGTGTGGCGATGATGTCCGGCCTGGCGCGCGATGCGCTGGTTGCTGGGCAGGGCGCCGGTACGCTGAGCCACAGCGAGTTCGCGGCCCATCTGCTTGTGGCCACTGTGGTTGATGCGAGCGGCGATCCGCTCTTCACCAGTGACGCAGTCGAGTCGCTGCGGATCAAGAGCGACGTCGCGCTGCGCCGCGTGGTGAGCGCGGCTGTCAAGCTGAACGGGCTGGGTCCGCAAGCGGTGGAGGAAGCGGAAAAAAACTCCGAAGCCGCCCAGAGCGGCGCTTCTGGTTCCGCCTCGCCCTCCAGCTCGGCTGCTCCGTAGCCGAGGCGCAGCAGAGGGTAAGCAGCAGGGAGTTCACCGAGTGGATGGCCTTCTTCCGGATGGAACCGTTTGGCAGCCACTACGACGACCTCCGGGCCGGCATGGTGGCCGCCATGATTGCGAACGTCCACCGGAACCCAAAGGTGCGGCAAGAGCCGTTCTCGCCGTTGGATCTAGCCCCGTGGAATGACCTTCACCGGGAGCATGCAGATCCGGAGCCGATCTACCTTGAGGACAAAGAGGAACTGTCGCTCCTGATCGAAACCATGATGTTCCCGCGGAGGGAGTGATGGCAGGCCAACTGCGAATCAAGAACCCGGAGGCCTTGAAGGCGCCGCTGCGCGCGCTGGAGGCGATCGCCAGCGAATCAGTACTGCGGCAGGCCGCCGTTGCCGGCGCGCGCGTGATCCATGCCGAGGCGAAGCGGCGCGCGCCTGTCGACCTGGGCATCTACGAAGGCAAGATTGGCAAGCATCCGCCGGGCTTCCTGCGCGATCACATGCTGATTGCCTACGACCGGGAGCGCTCCGTCGAGGGTCGCCGGGCCACCTACCTGGTCACGTGGAGCAAGGAGGCGTTCTACGGGCGCTTCCTCGAGCATGGCACGTCGAAGATGGCGGCGCGGCCGTTCTTGCGCCCAGCCTACGAGGCACGCCGCCGAGAGGCTGCCCAGGTCGCGCGCTCGGTGATTCAGGAGAAAGTGAGGGAGCTGGTGAATGGATGACGAAACCGTTGTCCGCGTCACAGCGGACGCCGATGGCTATATCTCGGCGCTGGAGCGTGCACGCAAGAGCGCCGCCGACTTCGTAACGGGCCAAGATGCTATCCGCCAGCGCTTGACCAACTCGGTTTCCGCGATCGAGGCGGCGCGCCAGGCGGTCAAGGCGCAGGGCGACGAAGCGCTGGCCGCGTTCAACAAGTCGTCCAAGACGGCTGAGCGGTGGCTGACGCAGCTGCAGCGCCAGGCCGCCGAGGCCGGCAAGACTCGCGAGGAGCTGATGCGCCTGCGTGCGGCCGAGCTGGGTGTGTCGGACGCGGCCGACAAGTACATTGCGCAGATCGAGGCGGCAAACAACTCGCACCGCAAGCTGCAGGAGGGTGTCGGCATGTCGGCGGCGGCAATGAATGCCGCCATGCGTTCGGTACCGGCTCAGATGACCGATGTGGTGACGCAGCTCGCTGGCGGGCAGAGCCCGCTGCTGATCCTGACCCAGCAGGGCGGCCAACTGAAGGACATGTTCGGTGGGGTGGTGCCGGCCATCAAGGCGACGGCCACCTACATCGCCAGCCTGATCACGCCAACGACCATCGCCGCGGCGGGCATGGCAGCGCTGGGCTATGCCTGGTACGCCGGGACAAAGGAGGCGAAGGAGTTCAACGCCGCCTTGCAGCTGACGAGCAACTACGCGGGGCTCACGGCATCGTCATTCCAGGCGATGACGCAGCGGGTGGCAGCGGACGCCAGGACGTCGTTCGGCAGCGCTCGAGAAGCGCTGCTTGGCTTCGCCAAGGGTGGCGAGCTGACCGGCTCCCAGATGGAAAGCCTGGCCGACTTGGTCGTGCGCACGTCGCGCATCTCCGGGGAAGCGCTGGCCGAAGTCAGCAAGGACTACGCCAAGCTGGCACAGGACCCGGCAAAGTGGGCTGTCGAGCACAACCAGTCCATGCACTTTATGGACGTGGCGACGTACCAGCACATCCAGGCGCTGCAGGAGGCGGGCGACAAGCACGGCGCCATCCAGGCCGTCATCGATGCGGCGACGGCGCAGGTTGCCAATTCGACTGTCGAGCATCTGTCGAAGGCCGAACGCGCGTGGCGGGATCTCAGCTCCGGCTTGCAGCAGTTCTGGGCCGAGCTGAAGAAGGGATTTGGTTCCGGGCCGACGATGCAGGACCGGATTGATACGCTGCTTGGTGAGCGGAAAGACATCCAGGGTTATGGCCTCGCAGCCGGGCGCGTAGCCGAGATCGATCGCCAGGTGGCTCTTCTGCAGGAACAGCAGCGCATGGAGCAGCGCGCTGCGGAGTCGCAGGCGAAGGCTGCACAGGTTCAGCAGGCGGCCGTAGAAGCTGAAGTTCGCGTCGACAAGCTGCGCGATCAGGTCATGTCCAATGCACAGCGCCGGCAGAAGGAGCTGGAGAAGCTGAATCGCGACCGTGCCGCGATCCTGGCCGGCGGAGGCGCCTTCAGCGATGCCGACTACCGCAAGCTCGTTGCCGACATCAACGATAAGTACAAGGATCCCAAGACCGCCAAGCCGAAGGCATTCCAGGACGACGCGGCTACGAAGTTCATCGAGCAGATCCGCCAGCAGGATGCCGCGGTGCAGGCCGCGCTGGCCTCCACCAGCAAGCTGACGGAGGCCGAGAAGAAACAGGCCGAGTTCGTTCAGCTGATCGCCGACCTCAAGGGGAAGTCGGTCTTGACGGCCGACCAGAGGAGCCTGCTTGCGGCCCAGGACAAGGTGAAGGCCGCGCTAGATCAGTACGTGGCCGACTCCAAAGCGCTCAAGGTGAAGGAGGATCTGGTCAAGCTGGAGGAGCGCTCGGCCCAGATCAATGAGCATATCGCCAGCTACCGGCAGTCTCAGCAGGATCAGTACCAGCGGCAGCTGGATGCCATCGGCCTGGGCAGCCAGGCGCAGCAACAGGTTGAGGCGACGAAGGCGATCTACCGCGAGTTCCGCCGGCAACAGGAGCAGCTGACGAAGGCGACGCCGGAGAGCCAAATCGGCGGGGCGCAGTACCTTGCCGAGACGGCGGCTATTCAGGCCCAACTGGAGGCGTCGCTGAAGGACTACGAAGCCTACTACGCCAGCCTCAAGGCGAAGCAGGCGGACTGGACCAATGGCGCCACGCAGGCTATGGCGAACTACCGTGACTACGCCGCCAATGTGGCGGACCAGACCAGTCGGGCCTTCGCCAACGCATTCCAAGGTCTGGAGGACGCGGTAGTCAATTTCGCGATGAACGGGAAGCTCAGCTTCTCCGATTTCGCCAAGTCGGTGATCGCGGACCTGGTCCGGATTCAGGCGCGAGCAGCGATCTCTGGCCTCGCGCAGATGGGCATCAATGTGGTCGGCGGCATGTTCGGATCGGCCGAGACATGGAACGGCGGGGTGCAAGGGGTCACTGGGGAATTCACCGGATCGCAGGCCACTGGCGTCTTCTACAAGGCCGGCGGCGGCTTGATCAGCGGCCCGGGTACCGGTACCAGCGATAGCATCCCGGCGATGCTTTCCAATGGCGAATTCGTCGTGAATTCGGCGGCGACCGCGCAGCATCGGAATCTTCTTGAGGCAATCAACGGCGGCGCATGGCCGGCGCGGTTCGCATCGGGTGGATTTGTTGGGGAAGCGGACGCGGGCCTATGGTCAGGAACAGCAGATTCCGGAGCAACGCTGAGCAATGCGTTCGAGCCGCGGGCTTCAGGGGATGGCGGTGGCGATGTGTACATCACGCAGCACATCAACGTTGACAGCCGGGCAGATCAGGCCTCCATCATCCAGGCGATGCATGTGGCGAAGGAAGCGGCTGTGCGGGAGATCCAGGCTGATCTGCGGCGTGGCGGGCAGACGGCGAAACTTGCGGGGAGGGTGTAATGGCAATCGTCAACTGGCCGGCGAGCCTGGTTCCGGCCAAGGTGACATGGGGGCTTCAATCCAACACAGAGACCTTCACGTCGCCGCTGAATCGCTCGACGCAGACGCTCGAGCGACCTGGTGCGCGCTGGAAGGCGTCGCTGGAGATGCCGCGAATGGACCCGGACACACGTGGTCAGCTCGAAGCATTCCTGGTGTCGTTGGGGGGCATGGCCGGGCGCTTTCGCCTGTGGCCGCACGCGCGGCCAGTTTCGGCGATCGGTGTTGGAGCCTCCGACTATGGGGTGGTGCTGGATTTCGTCAATCAGTCCTACCAGGCGCAGGGATCTCCGATGGTCAGCGCGGCATTGAGCAACTACAAGCTGCTACCGACCACGTACTGGCCTGCCAGCACGCGCGTGCTCAAGGCTGGGGAGTTCATCGAGGTAGGCGGGGAGCTGAAGATGGTTACGGCGGACGTGACAAGCGACGCTGCAGGCAACGCGCAGATCCCGGTTGCGCCGGCATTTCGCAAGGCGCCGGACATTGGCGCAGCGCTCGTTCTCGACCGCCCGAAGGCCACCATGATGCTTTCCACTGATGAGTTCTCCGTGGGGGTTAGCGAAGGTGCGAGGCGGATCTCGGATGCGGTGGTGATCGCAGTGGTGGAGGCGTGGACATGACGCGGTCACTCGACGCGGCGGCGGTCGGTGCGGTCACGGCCGGCCATGCTCCATACCTGTTCTTCATCCAGTTGGATTTTTCGCAGCCACTGCGCGTATGCAGCGCCGGCTATGACGTCGACTGGAACGGAGCGACGTGGATGGGGATCGGTGCGCTGGGAAGTATCGAGCCTATCCAGGAGCAGGCGAGTCTGGAGGCGATCGGGGTGCAGCTGACCTTGTCTGGGGTGCCATCCGAGGTGATTGCCATCACGTTGGCCGAGCAGTATCAGGGAAAGCCCTGCCAGATCTGGTTCGCTCCGCTGCGCGGTGACCTGCAACTCGCGACACAGCCGATCCGGCTTTTCGCGGGGCGAATGGACACGATGAACACCGAGGTGGGCGACACGGCAACCATCACCCTCTCGGCGGAGTCGCGCATGGTGACATGGGATCGTCCGCGTACGCGGCGCTACAACAACGAAGACCAGCAGAGCCGATACCCAGGTGATCGCGGCTTCGAGTACGTGGCGCAGATGGTGGAGAAGTCACTGATATGGGGGCGCTGATGGAACGCTTGCAGGATTGGCCGAGTCGGCTAGCGGAGTTCGTCGAAAGTCGCCGCGATGTTGGCTTTGCGCGAGGCAAGGCGGACTGCTGCATGCTGGTGGCGGATGCCGTGCAGGCGATGACAGGCGTGGACTATGCGGCGCGCTGGCGAGGAACCTACTTGACCGACAAGGCGGCATTCCGCCTGCTGCGGGACTACGGCGGTGTGGCCGGTGTCGCCACGCTGCTGCTCGGTCCCGCTGTTTCCCCGGCGCTGGCTGGTCGCGGGGATGTCGTTCTGATCGAAGCGCCCGAAGGCGAGGCGCTTGCGCTGTGCCTCGGCGACAAGATCGCTGTGCAGGATCGCAACGGCCTCACCTTTGCGCCGACTTCCGCTGCGAAGGCCGCGTGGAAAGTTTAGGGGAGTTATATGGCGGAAGGGATAGCAGCTATTGCAACGTACGTGGCAGGTGTCATTGCCACGAGCGGTACCGCTGCCTATGCAGTTGCGTACGCCGTAACGTACGCTGTGGCTAGCATGGCAGCGGCATATAGCATCAGCGCGCTGATGGGGGCGATCTTCAAGCCTCGTACGCCGAACAGCTTCAGCACAGAAGCCCAGGGGCGCACACAGATCGTGCGCTCCAACGTCCAGCCCCGGAACCTGATCTACGGCCGGGCGATGACATCTGGCCCCCTGATCTTCGCCGCGAGCACGGATGGGAATGGCAAGTCGAACCAGTTCATGCATCTGGTCATCGCGCTGGCCGACCATGAGTGTGATGCGATCGAGGAGGTGTACTTGGGGGACGATGCCGTTGGCCAGGTTGACGGCTTCGGCTATCCGACAGGTGGAAAGTTTCTAAAGGAGTGGGGCGATTCCAGAACCGTCAATTGGACGGTCGTGCCGGGACTCTACCCCGTCATGGTGAATGTCGGCGATGTGGTGCGCAGGATCACGTCGGTCGTGGCAATTACGCCAGGGGGCGACAGCGCATTCGGAGACACCCGCATCCCCATGCAGGCCGTGGTCGGCGGAGGCCCGACGCATGTCACGCTGGGCCCGGTCCCCGAGGGGGCGACTTCGGTAGCAATCACCTTCGAGGCGCAGCGTAGCAAGAGCTTCGTGCGCGTCAAGAAACACCTTGGGTCCGTGGATCAGGGGGCCGATGGCGATATGGTTGCGGAGGTGCCAGGCTGGACTTGGGACCATCGCTTGCGCGGTGTCTGCTACATCTACGTGCGCCTCGAGTACGACGCGGATCTGTTTCCAAACGGTCTGCCCAATGTCAAAGCCCTGGTGCGCGGGAAACGGGTGCGCAATCCCAGCGCAGGCGCGGCCTACTGGACCGACAACTGGGCGCTGTGCGTCTACGACTACCTCAAGGAGGAGAGGGGATTCGGTTGCGCCGATGCAGACATCGATATGGCTAGCGTGACGACGGCTGCCAATATCTGCGAGGAGGCAGTTCCGGTCGGGAGTGGTGTCTCCCAGCGGCGGTACGTCTGCAATGGGGTGGTGATGCTGGACAAGTCGCCGCGCGACAACCTGACCGAGATGACGACGGCCGGCGCCGGCGCTGTGGTGATCTCGGGCGGCGTGTTTCGTCTGTTCGCGGGGGCCTATGACATCCCGACCGTCACGCTAACCGAGAGCGATCTGCGCGGCCCGGTGAAGGTGCAGCCGCGGATGTCCCGGAAAGACCTCTTTAACGTGGTCAAGGGGACGTTTGTCAACCCGGGGAACGCCTGGCAGCCGAGTGACTTCCCGCCTGTCAGCAACCCGCTTTACGCGCAGCAGGACGGCGAGGTGATTGCGCGCGACATTGAGCTGCCGTTCACGACGGATGTGGTTATGGCGCAGCGGCTGGCGAAGATCATCCTGGAGCGTTCACGTCAGGGCATCGTGGTCGAGTTTCCCGCTAAGTTGACGGCCTTCCGCCTCATGGCCTACAGCACCGTCAGGCTGTCGCTGGCGAAGTTCGGCTGGTCGGAGAAGGTCTTCCGGGTCATGTCCTGGAAGATGAGCGACGACGGTGGCATCGACCTGGTCCTCAATGAGGAGGCGGCCGCGGTCTACGAGTGGAACTATGGGGACACCACTACGCGCGATCCAGCGCCGGATACGAACCTGCCGAATCCGTTCGACGTGGAATCGGTGGGGCAGATCCGAATGGAGTCCGGCGAAGAGCAACTGATACTGAGCCAGAGCGGTGTGGTGATCTCGCGCGCGCTGGCGACCTGGCCGGCTCCTACCTCGGTGACGCTGCTGCAGGGCGGCCGAATTGAGGTGGAGTACAAGCGACTGGAAGAAACGTCCTGGACCGCTTTCCCGCCGATGGCTGCCTCGACGACCAGCATCTTTCTGTCGCCGGTCGAAGATGGCGCCTACTACATGATGCGGGCGCGCTACGTGTCTACGCTGGGCGTTCGCAGTCGGGACTGGACCTACTCGGCAGCGCACCAGATCATCGGCAAGTCAGCGCCACCACGCAACATGACCGGGCTATCGCTCACTGTGCTCAATGGCATGGCAAACCTAGCCTGGGATGCTGCCGTTGAGCTGGACGTGCGCAACGGCGGGCAGGCCAGGATTCGACACACGACGGACATGTTCCAGGCGACATGGGGTAGTGCCGTCGACATTGGCGGCTATATCTCCGGCGCAGCAAATTCGGCACAGCTTCCGTTGCTGGAAGGCGTCTATCTGGCCAAATGGATCGACTCGAGCGGGAATGAGTCTCTCGCCGCAGTTCAGGTTGCCACCACCGCGCCGTCGCTGCTGGATCTCAATGTCGTGGCCACGGTGGTGGAGCAGCCGCTGTTCGCCGGCGGCAAGGCGAATGTGATCCGTGATCCGGCACTGAATGGCATCAAGCTGAGCGGCCACGGCTTGGTAGACGATCAGGGGATGATCGATGCTAGTGGGCTGTGGGATAGCCAGCCGGCTATCGATGCGCTTGGGCTGATCGATACGGTGGTCGGCAGCAGTGGTTGGGGGCTGATCGACTCGCTGGGCGGCATCGTGTCCAGCGGAACCTATTCGTTCGCAGGCGCGCTCGACCTAGGTGTCGTCGAAAAGTCGAGGCTGACGGCGACGGTGGACACCGTGTCTTTCGATACCGGAGACATGATCGATTACCGTACCGACCGGATCGACGGATGGCTGTCGATTGATGGTGACCTGATCAACGACACCGGGGTGACGCTGTATGTACGCACGACAAGCGATGACCCGGGCGGAGCGCCGGATTGGTCTGCTTGGCAGCGGTTCTCCATGGGTGACTATGAGGCGCGAGCCTTCCAGTGGAAGGTGGAGCTGCAGAGTGCGTCGCCCACGCATAACGTGCTGGTGACGGGCCTGTCGGTGACGGTGGACATGCCGGATCGGCGCGAGTACGCGCGCGACGTGGTGGCGGGCGTGGGGCCACATGCGGTGGTCTTCAAGAAGCCGTTCCGCATCGTGCCGGCCATCGGTATCACGGCGCAGGACATGGCCCAGGGTGACTTCTTCACGGTCTCGGCCAAGAGCGCGGCCGGCTTTACGGTGAACTTCTTCAACAGTGTCGGCACCCCAATTTCCAGGAAGTTCGACTGGGATGCCGTCGCCTACTAGCAACGAGAGGAACGAACATGTCCCAGCATGACATGGTGATAGATAATCAGGCGGGCGCGGCTTTCCGCGCTGACTTGAACAGTGCACTGGGGGCGATCGCCACCAATCAAGCCGGCTCTGGGGAGCCGAACCCATCCTATCCGTTCCAGTTCTGGGCGGACATCGGTGCCGGTGTGCTCAAGATGCGCAATTCGGCGAACAATGCATGGATCAAGCTCGGGCTGCTTGGCGCGACGAACTTTGGCCTGATCCAGCCGGGCGCAATCGTCTTCCACGCCAAGAACGTAGTGCCGGCCGGTTTCCTCAAGTGCAACGGTGGGGTCGTTCCGCGCAACATCTATGCCGACCTGTTTGCGGAGATCGGTACGACCTTCGGTGTGGGTGACGGTAGCACTACGTTCAATCTCCCCGAGCTGCGTGGCGAGTTCATTCGCGGGTGGGATGACAGCCGCGGCATCGATGTGAGCCGGGGGTTCGGCAGCGCGCAGGCGCAGGGCGAGCGCACTCATTACCATGCGATTCAATACAACATATATGGGCTTGGGGGCGGAGGATCGAACATCACCATCGTGAACTCGAGCACGGACTCCGCCACGACTACGGGTGGCGAAACGCGCCCGCGTAACGTGGCCCTGCTGGCCTGCATCAAGTACTGAGGACATCCATGGAAATCTACAACTACCACCCGCTCACCGGTGAGTATCTTGGCAGAGGGCTGGCCGATGAGAGCCCGTTGGATCCAGGCAACCCCATCGTGCCGGGCTACGCGACGCCGAACGCGCCGCCGACACCCGTCGGCCGCGGCATTGCAGTTTTCCGCACGTCCACCGGTAGCGTGCCGCAGAACTGGCCGGATGGCGCCTGGACTTCGATGCCCGACTACCGCGCGGTGCCGCTCTATCGGACCGCTGACGGCAGCCGTTTCGAGCCTGGTGCAGAGTACAGCGGTATCGGCGATCTGCCGGCGTTCCTGACCGACGAGGCCAGGCCGGGCCCGGCGCATGTGTGGCGCGACGAGGCGTGGCAGCTTGACGCAGCGGTGGAGGCACAGCAGCTCGCTAGCATTGCGCGCGCGCAGCGAGACGATTTGCTGGCCGAGGCTGACCGGCTGATCGCGCCCCTGATGGATGGTTTTGTGCTGGGCGAGCTCTTGGCCGCAGATGAGGCGCGGCTTAAGGTGCTGAGCCAGTACCGGAAGGCCCTGCGCGCGGTGCCGGATCAGGCTGAGTTTCCGCGCGCGATTAACTGGCCAGTCAAGCCCGCATAGGGCGATGGCACTTGAGCAATCCAGCCGCCTCCGGGCGGCTTTGTCATTTCAGGAGTGGCAATGCCTGCAACTGATCCTTTCGCCGGCTGGGCCAAGCCCATCGGCGCGCCGTCCGAGAGCTACTTCGCCATCACGCCGAGCGACTCGGTGGACTTCTCGGTGGTGGCCAACAGCATCCGCGTCGGCACGGGCGGCGACGTGTCGGCCGTCCGCCTGGATGGCACCTCGGTGCTGTTCAAGAACTGCGCAGCCGGCGAGGTGCTGCCGATCCGTGCGCGGCGTGTCAACGCCAGTGGCACGACGGCAACCGACCTGGTGGGGCTGTGATGCTGGGCCTCAGCCTAGGGCTGGCCGCTCGACGGCGCGCGGGAAAGTATGACGCGGACGATCTGTCCAAGGGCACGCTGCTGCTCGACTTCACCGCCACGAACGCGCCAACGCTGGATCTGAACTTCGTAACCGATCGCTATGCCGCCTGGGCCGATGACCCGGGGTGGCCCTACGGCGTCGTCGGTGTCTTCAAGGCAAAGGGATAACGATGCTGGTAAGCAAGAACTTCGGTGACATCGTCACCTTCTCGCGCGCGTCGAGCGGCTGGGCCTTCAGCAGCGGTGGGGTGCTGATGCAGTCGGCGGCCGGCGTGCCGCGTTTTGACTATGACCCCATCACACTGGCTGCGCGGGGGCTATTGCTGGAAGAGGCGGGAACGAACCTGTGTCTCTACTCTTCGAACATGGCGAACGTTGTGTGGAACAAGAGCAACTGCGTGATTTCCACGGATGGGCGCCTTGCACCTGACGGGACTTCGGCAGCGCAGTTGCTCACTGTGAGTACCACGGCATTCACGAACTTAGTGCAGACGGTCGGTGCTGTCGCGAGCGGTGATAGCCGGGTGTTTCGCATTTGGCTCTCGGCGGGAACGGTAGACACGTTGATGTTGGGCATTTATGACGGCTCGTGGACTGGGACCGGGCAGAGCGCGCGGATTGCTTATGGTCCAGGTGCGATTGCGCAGTCTGTGGGGGCGCGATATTCGGTGTCCGGGCTCTCGACGACGGAATGGACGCTTGTGGAAATCACTCGAACGGGCTTCTCCGGTGCGACTGCCCAGGTCTTCATCTATCCCCGCAACGCCGGGTCAGCAAATGCTGGTGACTCGCTCTATCTATGGGGCGCCGATGTGAAGTCTGGTATCAACGGGACTTCGCATGTCCCGACAACGTCGGCGCAAGCCACCCGCGCCGCCGACAGCGCAGTCATCAGTGACCTAAGCAAGATCGGGTACAACCCGACAGAAGGAACTGTGTACGCCGAGTTTGTTGTCCCGCAGATCGGCGGAAGCTCGCGTGGTGTACTTGTTTTCAGCGATGGGACAGCCACGACAAATCGCCTTGTGCTTTACATGAACAATGGCGGGAAAATGGGGGGCATCTCAGCAGTAGGCGGTGTATATGCCGTGAGCATGCTCGACACGGCGGTGCTAGTGGCAGGGAGCGTCGCCAAGGTGGCATTAGCCTACAAGGCGAATGACTTCTCATTGGTCGTCAATGGTGGCGTGCCGGTGACAGCCTCCAGTGGGGAAGTTCCGCCCGTGAACCAGATGCGTCTGGGAACGGCATATGGGAATGGCACTGGCGAGATTCTCAATAGCCAACTGCGCAGGGTGAACTATGTCCCGAAGCGCGACGCCAATTCCACGATGCAGGCGAACACACGATGACGAGCTACCACGACTACTACCTGCGCGGCCCCGACCGCGACGCGACGCGTGCTGCGTTGCTTGCGGCCAGCCTCACGGTTGAGATGCCAGGCGAGGACGGCCAGCCTCAGCGCATGCCCGCTGATGGCGTCAATCTCTCGACCATCGGCACGATCTACGAGGGCGGCGACTGGGGCCCGGACGGCGAGGTGATTGCGGCGCCGACTGCGGTGCCCGGCTGGCACGTCAACCTGCGCCTGGCGCGCCCGCTGACCGAAGCCGAGCAGACTGCGCTGGCCGGCATGCTGGTGGAACCGGTACCTGGGACTCCCTACCGGGTGTGGGCGTAAAAAGAAGAGGGCTGGCCAGCAGTGTGGTGGCCAGCCCGCGCAAGAGCGCAAGCGGTGACGAGTGCAGTTTAGGTGCGCCCCGCGGAGAGTTGTGGTGGAAGTGTGTCCTGCAGGCGGCCTACCGGTCGAGTCGGTGTGGGGGGCACAGCTGCAGGCTTGGCTCATCGCTTGAATAGTGCAAGCAGGGCGAGAAGCAGACAAAGACTCAAAATGAGATTGGTGATCTTTTCCATGGGGTTCTCCCGGTGATTGATGATGAGGCCTATCGTCTCTGCGATTCGGCGAAGCTCAAATAGGGGAATCGACGTTTGCGCTGCTAGTTTCCTAGCGCGCATTCCGTTGAAAGTTGCACTTGAAACAACGCAGTAAAAACTATCGTCAGAGCGCACATGTTCCCGTCCTGACAAGGCGCTCTTTCTGTGATATGGCCCACCACTAGGTGGGCTTTTTTTTCCGGGAAACCAATGAACCAAGCCGATATAGCAGTCGAAGCTGTCAAGGTGGCGCCGGCCGCGCCAGTCGCTGTGATGACCTTCATGGGCTACAGCGTGTCCGACTGGGCGAGCTGGCTGACGGCTTTCTACGTGCTGCTGCTGATTGCCCAGTTCTTCTGGACGAAGGTCATCCGACCGTGGCGGCGCGTGCGGCAGCGGGAGGAGTGACATGGCGCTCAATCCCAAGCTGGTCGGCGTGGTCGGCGCTGCGGCGGCGGCTGCGTTGCTGGTGCTGGTGCCCAAGAACGAGGGCACCGTCTACAAGACCTACCGCGACATCGGGGGCGTGCTGACCTACTGCGACGGCGCCACCGAGAACGCGCAGTGGGGAAAGACCTACACGCCGGCCGAGTGCCGGGCCCAGCTCGACAAGGATCTGGCACGGCATGCGGAGGGTGTCATGGCCTGCGTGCGCGTGCCGCTGACGGATGGCCAGAAGGTGGCCTTCGTCGACACGGCTTACAACATCGGCGTGGCAGCTTTCTGCGGCAGCAGTATGACCCGGAGGGCGAACGCCGGCGATATGGACGGCGCGTGCGCGGCCTTGGCGCTGTGGGTCAACGTCAACGGCAAGCCTGTGCGTGGCCTGGTCAACCGTCGCGCCCTGGCGCGCGAGTACTGCGAGGGGAGGCGAGCGCTGTGATCGACGTTCCCTTGAACGGGCGCTCTGCCGGCGCCGCGGTGCTGGCCGGCGCTCTGTTCGCAGCCGGCTGGGTCACCAATGGCTGGCGAAAGGACGCCGAGCTGGCCGAACTGACTGCGGCGCGCGCCCAGGCTGACGTGGCGACCGCAAACCAGGCGCTGGGCGAGCTGCGCGCCGCCGGCGCTGGCATCCGCGCGCGGGCCGACGAGTACCGCGCTATTCAGTCGACGCTGAGCACCCGGCTCGACGCCATCCAGAAGGAGCTGAAGAATGCGAAGCCTTTGCCTGCTGACTGCCGGCCTGATGCTGGCCGGGTGCGCATGCTCTCCAACGCCGTCGACGCAGCCAAGCAAGCCGCCGCCGCTCGATAGCGCGCTGGCGGCGCCGTGCGAGGTGCCGGATGCGCCGGCAGCTGGCGACTACGACGCTTGGCAGGCGTGGGTGATGGGGCCCGTGCTGGGCGCGCTGGGCGACTGCGCTGCGCGGCACCGCAAGACAGTGGACGCGTGGTCAAGCGCCGGTGGCTGATGTTCTGTGGCGTGCGGATGGATGGGAGGACGCACTGAGGACTGGACCCGGCGCCGGCCTCCGAGCGAGCCTATGGCGCTAACGGTGGCGAACGATGGGCATTGGGAAAAAGAGCGCATAGGTGCGGGGAGCCCCTATGCGCCCAGGAATGGCAACGGGGTCAATGTGCGCTGCCAGGCGGCATTTTTGGTGCGGCGCACGGACGTCGCTACCCTGCATCGGGCGGGAGCCTTGATCGTGAGTCTGACAATCTGAACGTGGTAAGCGGTGATGCCTGGAAGTCGTGCCAGGTAGGCCGGATTTCGTCTTGGGAGAGGCTAAAAAAAAAGCCCGCTCGATGGCGGGCCCAAGTTAGGGATCGCGCGCCCAGGGAGGCGCGCGCAGCCGGATTCTGCTAGAAAGTCTCGTCGCCGCCCACGCCTCTTCGCGACCGACGGCCAGTTACTCAAAAAAAAGCGCCCCTGCCGGGAAGCCGGGGCGCAACGAACGCGGATCCTGGTTCGAAGATCCGATGGCAGGATAAATACAGATTTTTCACAAATACCCCCTACTAACGAGTGGTGTGTCATAGGTCTGCGCTTGGGGGGGGAGCCGGCGCGTCTATACGCGCGGACATAACGTGCGTGCGGCAACGAAAAAATGCCCTCCACCTGCCGGAGGGCAAAAAAGACGGTCGCACCCCCGGGCGCGACCGCGTTCAACTTTACGTGGCGACCGCACGCAATTCGACCCTTGAACGGGTGATGCTGCGGATTATTCGTAGTCGCCGTATCCGCATCGGGTCATTGTTTCCAGTGACCGCAGGAGAGAAAAGGGCCCTCGCTGGCTCAGCCGAGGGCCCAATAAGACGGGCGTTGCGAACGAGCCCTGGGGAATTCTTGCTTGCGCCAAGCGGTCGCTTGAATGCGGGAAATTCCCTGATGCGGCCATGCGACAGCGGGCTTGACATATGGGCCGTTCACCGGCCGTTAGCTATCCGTCTCATGGCCCGCATAGCAGCTGACCAGGACAAAGAGGGCCGTGAATTCATGCTGACAGTCCTCGCAGGTATATTCTTGGTGAACTGTCAGGGCGCCAATTGCGCAAGCGCCCATGGTGACGTCAGTTGACTGGCATGCCGGGCAGAAAGTCTGACCTCCAGCGACGACCCGGCGCCTCCATTCCTCGGAGTCTTCCATGTTGATCCCCCCATACTTGCAACCATTCTAGAACGACGCACGGGGTTCTACCTGATCGGGAACTTGGCCGTGAGCGCGCCGCCTAGCGATGGCGCGGCAACGCGATAGCGGTGATGCTCGCCGGCGACTTCGAAGGACAGCGCGTCCGGCGTCCAGCCGAGCCTTTCTAGGTGGCGCGTCTCAATGCCGCGCACGCTCACGGCGCCGTTATGGACCACGACGGTGGAGCAGGGCAGCCGGATCTCCTCCCGGTCACCTGGCAGGTAGTCGGCTTCGAGGAAGATGGATGTGGCGAGGAAGGCGGGCATGGCCGGCACCTCAATGGAGCTTGTTCCATGCCTGTGCGGTCAGGGCGAAGGCGATCGGCAGGACATCGTGCTTGCTTAGGTCTGCCACGCTGTCATTCCGTGGGAATGACATGAAGGGCGACGACTTCAGCACAGCAAGCATCATCGGCGCCACTTTCCCGGTTGCGGACACCTCCGACATAACCTCGTCCTCGATCTGGTGAAGCAGTTTCCAGGTCAGGTGCCCGGCTGAGCGGTGACGGGCGATGATAGGCGGGAGAGCATCCTGGATGGCAGACTCGATAGCGGCTAATGGCAGCATGGTTGGGCATTCTGAATGCTGTATGAATATACAGTATAACGTAGGCGCCAAGCTTGGCGAGAACAGCGGTGGGAACTCGCGCTTTCTCGGTCAGGCGCTCGTCAGCCATGCCGCGTAGACTCGCGCCGCTGGACTTCTGGCCCGTCAACGCTCCCCGCCGAGGCGGGCCGCTTTTCCCTTCATAGGGCCCGAAATGCTGTCTAAGATGCACTCCGAATCGCCCGGGATCCCGCATGCCGCCGTGCCTAAATTTTACGCAGCAAGTTAGAGGAATCTGCGTAAGTGATTGATTTATATCACTTACATATGTATATGGGGTGCAGGTGGTCGGAGGTTCAAATCCTCTCGCCCCGACCAAATTGAGGCCTCTGTAATCAATCGATTACAGAGGCCTTCGTCTTTTCTGCCGTCCGCAAAAGATGCTGAATTTTGGACAGTGTCCAAAATTACGCGGCAGGGAGACGCAGGCGCACGACTGAAACAGGCACGTCGCGCTGCTTGATGTAGTCCTCCGTTGTGGCCCGATCCGCATGGGCGCCGGCGACCTGCAGCTCATCGATGCCGTGGCCGGACCGATACGCATCGGTGAGCGCCTTCGCGCGAATGTCTTTCACCACGTAGTCCATCTTCTCCAGCTTCGAGCGGACCAGTCCGTCTCGCCAGGCATCGCGGCAGGCCGCTGCGGTCTTCGGCTTTCCCCTCCGATCCGTGATGACGTAGTCGTGCAGCGGCTGGACCGTCAGTTCCCGCCTCAGTGCGCGCGCGCGCCGGAGGACGGCGGCAATCTCGGGGGTGATCGGCCAGTCCACCGCCTGACCGCTGCTGTTCTCCGTCTTGGTCGGCTTGAACCGGATCACGCCGGCGCGCTCATCCACTTGCGACCAACGCAGCAGCCGAATCTCGGTCGAGCGCTGGCAGGTCAGGTAGCACAGGTCGACGAAGATCTGCATTTCCGGCCCGGTCGGGACCTTGGCGGTGATGACCTGGAGCTTCCCCTTAATCTTCTTCTCGTAGCTGTAGCTGGCCAGCGCGGCGCGGATCGCCATGAAGTGGTCGTGCGGGATGTAGACGTCGCGCACAGTCGGCTTCTTGACCTCGACCTCGCGGCAGGGATTGACCTGCGCGTGGCGGCGCCGGACGGCCCAGGCGAAGAACTTGGACAGCCAGCCTTTCATCGCACGCTGCGTCGGCAGCTTGTCGGCCCAGTTCTGTAGCAGGAAGTCCTCAATCAGGCCGGAGTCCACCTGCTCGACGCTGTGGTGCTTGAATGCCTTCCGTACATCCTCGCCGCGGCGCTTCCACTCATCGCGGAAGGTGTCCGAGTACTGCCCCTCGAATTTGTCCATGTAGATGGCGACGAGGCGGGACATGCTGCCTTCGTCGCCGTCCACTTCCACCTTCCGCTTCTCGGCGGCCAGGCGCTCATACATCAGCGTCTCGCCCTCGGCCACGCGGCACAGCTTCAGCCACTTCTCGTCCGTTGGTCGTACCCAGAAGAAGCTGTTGCGCCGCACATAGACCCGACTCGGCAGGCCGTCTGCCTTGGTTCTGCGGCGGGCGTTCACGCGGCCCTCCGCAGGGGCACGAGGGCCGGGCGGTTGTCCGGTTGAGCAGCGCCCGGTAGCACGCCGGCGCGCTTGGCCTGCAGGGCCTCGAAGGCTGCCCAGGTCAGGATGATCCTGCCGTCGGCGCGCTGGACAGGCGTCAGGCCGAAGTGGCGTTGAAGCCATGCCGCTTGCAGCTTGTGCCGGCGCAGGCCGGTTACGTCACGCAGGTCTTGCTCGCTCATCAGTCGGTTGTCCATCTGCATCTCCCAGGCCTTCCGGGTCGTTTCGATCACTTGTGCTGCTGCTTCGGTCATGCTGGGATGGCCCTCAGGGCTGTGGCCAGCTTCCGGTACTCGTCGCGGTCCTGTTTCTGTGCTTCGCTGCCTTCCCAGCGGCGCCCAACCATGAAGGTCTCGTCCATCTCGCTGGCGATGCTGTCCAACAGCTCGGCGGCGCGGCGGATGGCCTTCTTCTGTTGCTCTGTCACGATTGATCCTCTGGCTTGAATGGTTGCGGCCGCGTCTTGGCCGCGATGTAGAGCGGGTGCTTCGGGCTGCCGTCCTGGTTCAGCCCGAGGTGATAGAGCAGCTTCCCGCGGCCGCACATCCGGACGATGCGCAGCACCTCGGCCGCGCGCGCCGGCGCCGCCTTGTGGGCGCCCCAGGCGCAGATGACCATCGCGCACCGGTCGATCGCGTCCATGATGGCGCCGTCGTTCTGGTCCGCGCGCTCGCCCAGCGGGGCCGGGTGCGTCAGCAACCCGTCCGGATCGGTCGAGCGCAGCGGGAAGAGGTTGACCACTTCCAGGCGGCCGTACTTGCCGGCGATCGCGCGCTGCAGGCACCGGGTGATGGTCGGGTCGTCGACCTCGTGGTCTGCCGTCGACGGGTTGAGCATGATGAAGCCGAGCGCCGGCCGGCTGCTGTCCCACTCGCGCCAGAGGCGGTAGCGGTACTGCTCGCAGTCCGAGAGGATGGCGCCGGCCTCGCCGACGAGGGTCTGGGTGATCAGGCGCTTCATGGAGCCTCCGACTTGCGAGCGAGACACGGGAAGAGGTCCGCCAGTCCCTGTGGGCTGCACACCAGAGTGCGCGGGCGCCGCAGGCTTACCAGCGCGCCGGCCACCATGACAGGGTCCCAGTCGTCGAGAGACGGGGCGGTGCCGGGGTAACGTTCGACCTGTATGGCCGCGCGGGCCTGTCGATATTCGTCCAGCGTCAGTTCGCGCATTGGACCCTCCTAAACTCCACCACCCACACCCAGGGATTGGTCTCCCAGGTGCCGGCGCCGTTGATCTCTTCCCACAGTTGCTCGTACCGCTTCACGTGCGTGTCGCAGTGCAGGCAGTCCGTATCCGGCAGGGCACCACCGCCAGCACTGATGGCGGTGTAGAGACGAGTTCCGCCGCACCAGCGGCAGATGGAGTGGTCTGGCTCATACCGCTCGACGTCCACCTGCGCCACGCCCTCGGCCAGCGCGTCCTCCTCGCTAATGTCCTGCAGCCGCTCGACGCGCACGCCGCTGATCTCCAGCATCAGCCGGCACAGCGCGCGCGGCATGTGGATGCTCGGCTTCCAGGTAATCGTCTCGGCTGGCGGGACGTTTTCGAAGCCGGCCGGCACGCAGGCCGGGTAGTCTGCGCGATAGACGGTCGGGCCCGGGTCCAGCGCTGCCGGCTGTGCCCACGTCTCGCGCACCCACAGGCGATCGCCAGACTGACCGTAAGGGCTCTTACGACCTTCTGTTTCATCCGATGCGCCGAAGATTTCCGAACCGGGCACTTCATATCCGCCATTGGCGATGACGGTAGGGTTGTAGGCTCCGACGAGAGGGTTCCAGTACGGGCCTGGCTGCGGCTTCACCACGCGCCGCGTCTGCGTCTTCCGGCCGTCGAGGACGGCGCGTACCATGGCGCCAGAAAAGAGAATAGGGAGTTCACGCATGGCAGGCATCCTGGGTTGGATCGAAGCGCATCCTGCACTGGCTGGATGGGTTCAGGCGGTGGCATCGGTCGCGGCTATCTGGTGGGCCGGGCATACCAGCGTCCGGTTGCAGCGCTCCGACAGGCAGCACGCGCGCAAGACTCTTGGCGAAGCGGTGCAGAAGATTGCTGAGGCTGCGCGCGACACTGCCGGGCATGTCATCAAAGAGATCCCTGATCGTCAGGCCGTATACGACATCGCCCAGGGCAACAAGCATTTTGACCAGCAGGTTCTCGTGCAGATTGACCGCAGCGTGTCGGGCATCCCTCTGCACGAGCTCAACACCGCGAACCTCGTTACTTTTGTCATCATGCTGGGGTCGCTGACCCGGCAACTGAAGGAGCAGGTGGCGGCGGCGCTGGAGTTCCATCGCGAAATGGACGCGGCGCAGTTTGAGGCCTTCTTCAAGGCGCTCAAGCAGATGCGAACTGCCATCGAAGACATTCGAGGCAAGATCGAAACCGAGGTGAAAAATATTCACTAACATCAAGCAGCCTCCGCCTGTTGCGCAACGGAGAGCGCAACGGCCACCGGGCGCACCCAAACCGGCGTGGCCGACAGCATGAACGTCTCGCCGGTTTCCGCCAGCAGTAGCGTGGTGCCCATCACCTCGGCGATCGCCTGGGCGGCATCCGGCGGTACCGCGTTGCCGATGCGCTCGCGCCAGGCCTGGTCGCTCTCGCCATCCAACTTGAAGGCCTTGGGGCCAAGCAGGGCGGCGCGGTTGTGCGCGTCGAAGGTATCGATTTCCCGCTGGACCTTCGGGTCAGCTGACCACAGCTCGGCCGGATCGATGAGGCTCTGCAGGGCCGCCAGCTCCAGCGTGGTGAAGGGGCGGTGCCAAGTTCCATCCAACGCGCGGATGACGGCTACCAGCTTGTCGTTGGCCAGGGGCAACCGCGGGTCAGCGACCGACCATCGCCCGTTGTCATGACCGGCAGCTGCCGAGACGGCGCCGCTGTGCTGATCCCAGCCGACCACGCCGTAGTGACCGCCGGTCAGGTAGGCATCGCCGCGCTCGCGGCGCATACCCGGGCGCGGGTCGGCCACAGCAAATGCGCCTTGGCCGGTGTCGCTGCGCGCGATGACCGTGCCGGCCGGTTCGTCGTAGCCGGTGACGCGGTACTTTCCTGCGCCTTCGAAGCCGGTTGAGGCGCGCGGATCCTGCACGCACTGCCCGGTGCCGTGGGCACTGGTAACGGCGCCAGCAGCCTGCTGCCACGGCACGATCCGGAACTCGTTGTTGTGCTTCGGCGTGCCGTCATGGCGTGGATCCGCGACGCTGAACGTGCCCTGCCCGGGATTGGTGCCGGCCGTGATGGCACCGGACGCCTCGCCCCAGCGGAGAACTCCGTACTGCTGGTATTGGGCCGCGCCGGCTGCGTGACGAGGATCTGCCACCGAGAATGCCCCATTCGTCGGCAGCGATTCGCCAGCCACGGTGCCGGCTGGCTCGTGCCAGTCCACCACGCCCAGATGGCCACCGCGGCGCTCGGGCAGGATCAGGTAGTCGCTCAGGTAGCCGTCCTGAACCGCCAGCTTGTTCAGGCTGCGCCAGTCGCTGCCGGCCTCGACAAAGGCCAAGCGCACCCACGTCTTCCACTGCAGCGCTGGCACGCGGTGCATCGGGCCGCCGGCGGTCGCACCGGGCAGCGGCATACGGCCGAGCACTGTACCGACGCCTTGCAGTCGTCGCACAGGCGGCTCGTACAAGAAGGCTGGCACCTTCGCGGTGTGCCGTGCGACCAGGAGGAACCGCTTGCGGCTCTGTGCCAGGCCGCCGATCACACCACAGTCGTGCGTGGTCTCGTTCACCGCATAGCCATAGTGCCGCAGGATCTGGCCGATCTGGTCGAGCAGGTGCCGGCCGCGCGTGGCCAACCGTGGCACGTTCTCGAAGACGATCAGCTCGGGCGGGTCGTCCTTCCACGCCTCGCACATCAGCCAGACGCATCGTAGGGTCAGCTCGTTGAGCGCCTGGTACTTCGGCGTGCGACTCAGCGCCTCCGACAGGAGGCCGGACGCGCCTTTGCACGGCGACGAGATGAACACGCAATGTGGCCGCTCGTTGCCGGCGGCGCGCCGGATGTCGATAGGCAGTGCTTCGCGCCAGCCAGCTGGCGGCTCCTTGTCCCAGAAGGCGGTGTATTGCTGTCGCGTGAATAGGTCCATGACCGTGCATGGCACACCCACGAGCATCTCGAAGTCCCGCGCCGCGGCCGGGTCCACATCGATGCCCCCGATGCAGCGCCAGGTCGCGATCATGTTGCCAACGCGCGAGGCCGCCTTCTTGAAGCCTTTGGCACCCCCGCCAAGGCCGCAGCAAAAGCCGAACGTTCTGTACTCGCGGCGGATCATGCCGCACCTCCCTCGCGCTGGGCGGCCAGGGCGGCGTCGATGGCGGCATCCAGTTCCTCCGCCCGCAACGCGTTTCCAATGCCGTCGACCACGCTCCAATGCTGCCCACGCCGCGCCAGTCGATACCGCTCCGCATCAAGCGCCAACCCGCGCACCAGCTCCACAATCTCGTCAATCTCGAAGCCGCCGCGCGGCCCACGCACGATGGAGACGATGCTGCGGAAGCCGTCCTCCCAGCGGCCCTTGTGCACACGCTTGCCGTCCGCGCGCATTTCGTACTCGTCCGCATCGCGCGTCTCGCTGGGCTTGGAGGCGAGCAGAGCGCGATCCACAGCGACACAGAGCGCACGCTTGATGGCGGCCTTTATGTCTCCCAAGTCCGTATCGCCATCATGGAAGTATGACCACGCGATTTGCTGCACCTCATGCTCGGTGAGCCCAGCGCGTGCCCATCTTGGCTCATCTGTCAGCGCGGCAGGCGATGCGCTCGGCTTGCTGTTGGCCCAGCCTCGCCATGCATGCTCTGTTTCGAGGTAGCGATAGGTGCGGAGCGAGCCCTCGCTGGCCGGCAGAGGGTCCAGGCCCTGGCCACGGGCCCACACTTCGAACGCTGCCTTTGCGTCGAGGAGCGATGCGCTCTGCGCCTGGCAAACGAAGGCAGCCAACGAGTAAGGTCGGACAGAAGAAGCGCTTGCGCCACCATCGCGCACTGCTCCCGCCTTCTGAGCGGCCGAGATAACGCGCGTAGGGTCGTCCTCATGCACCCATGCGCTTGGCTCGCTCTGCTGCGAGAGGGCGGCGACGATCGTGTCGAACGCCACCGCCGGCATCGTGAAGTCGTGATCGCCCATCACGTTGAGCAGCCATGCCTGCGCCTCGCGTGTTTGATTGCGCGTCATGCTGCCTCCTGGGCACGTACCCAGCCCTTGCCGGTGTGGCGGATCTTCCCGGCCTTGCGCAGGGCCTGCAGGCGGCGGTCCAGAATGCGCCAGCCATGAATTTCGCGCCACTTCGGGAGGTCGCGCGCCTTGTTGTCTTCGTCCGCGATGCGCTCGCACTCCTTCTTGACGTTCCGCTGGTAGATAGAGTTGAAGTCGATCGGGTTGCCAACGATGGCGGCCATGATCAGGGCGTCGAGTTTTTCGTACTTGGTCTTGGTGGTGGTCATGCTGCGTCTCGCATCCGTTTCAGAAGATCGGCCTCGGGCCCGAAGTGCACCCAGCGGCTGAGCGCCTGGAAGGGGCTCTTCGCCGCGGCGTGGTTGATAGCTGCCGCCAGCCGTTCCAGCTCGAGCACGCGCGCCGCGGTGAGGACCGCCGACTCGCGGCCGATGGCCAGCAGCTGCTGCGCCTCGTCGCGCTCGCGCTCGGCGGTGGCTACGCGCTGGTGCAGGTCGTTGATCAGGGTCTGGTCCATGGTCAGCCTCGCGCCAGCATGCAGAGGTCCGAGAAGCGCCGCAGGCTGGCTTCCCAGCCGCGCAGCTCGCCGGTGCCCACGATGCGCGTCGGCCGCTCGCGCAGCTCTTCCGGCGCCGGGATGAAGAACATCCGGGTCTTGCCGTCGACCATGCGGCGGACCTGGCCAGCCTCGAACAGCTCGCTCAGCATCTCGCGCGCCTGGTCGGTCGGCCGCTTGAACAGGTGGCCGATCTGGGTGGGCGTGTAGCGCTTGCCGGCGTTCTCGCGCAGGTGCGTCAGGACGTTGGTGCGGGTGAAGTGGCGGGGGAGGTTCATGCGAAATGCCTCCCGTGGAGCTCGTCCAGCTTCTCGACCTGGTCGCCGCTGAGCTTCGTCACCTCGCCAGCGTGCATGCGCGTCGCCAGCGAGCGCACGAAGCTCTGTTCCGAGGTGTTCAGGTCGTCGGTGCCCAGCAGCCCTTCCAGCCGCTGAATCATGGTGGTGGTGCTGACCATCACGCCGCCTCCCGCACAGTGCCGACCTGGTGGTCCTGCACCCAGAAGGGGGTGATCCCCTCGGGCAGCCCCGTCGGCATGCTCTTGAGGCTCATGAACACCAGCGCGGTGTCGATCTCGCCGGCGTCAGCCAGGTCAGCCAGCCACCAGAAGAGCCGGTCGCGCTCGGCGCCGATCAGCACGTCCGCGCGGTCGAGCACCAGCAGGCGCAGGCCGGTGAGCTTGCCAATGGCGTAGGCGACCATGGCGTCCGCGCGCCACTGCTCGGATTCGGACAGCAGGGCATAGAGCCGGCCGTCGCCGGCGGTGATGGTCATGTCGCGCTCGATGCCGACCCGGAACCACTCGGACAGGTTTGCCGCGGCCGCCAACTGCTCGTTGATGGGGCCCAGGGCCTCGGCCAGCAGGTCGGCCGGGATGCCGCTGGGGCCCAGGGCCTCGGCCAGGGCTTCCCAGGCGACCACGTCGGCGTGGTGCTGGCCGGCCTTGCGGGTCAGCTCGGCGGCCTCGCCGGCAGCGCGCTGCGCCGCGCGCGCGGCGGTCAGTTCTTCGCCGACGCCCTTGATGGCTTCCTGCAGGGTCTTCAGCTCGCTCTCGATTTTGCCGCGCAGCTCGGCGTCGTCGCCGGCGTCGGCCGCGGCGTCCTTGCGCAGCAGCTCGGCTTGGTTGGCGGCCGCCGCCGCGGCGTCGCGCTCGGCCGTGCGGCTTTTCAGGGCGTTCTCCAGCACGGTCAGGCTGCGCTCGTACTCGGGCAGCCGGCCGGCGGCGTCCGGGTCGGCCTGGGCGACCCCGCGCTGCGCCAGCTGGCCGGCCAGGTACTGCAGCAGGGCGCCGCATTCCGGGCAGGTGCACGACACGCCGGCCTGCTTGCCGCCGGCGGCCGCGCGCAGGGCTTCCACTTTGGGCAGGAAGGCATCGCGTTCGGCCAGGGCGCGCGCGACGGATTCTTCCGCCTTCGGCAGTTGGTCGGCCTTGGACACCAGCCCGGCGATTTTCTCGGCGCGCTGCCGGCGCTGCTGCTCAGCCGCGTCCATCTGGCCCAACTGGCGCTGCAGGTCGCCGGCGTCGCCGGTGGCCTCCGCGATCTCGGCTTCGAGCTCGGCGATCGCGGCGGCGGCATCCTGGGGCGCCGGGCCACCGGCGGGGACCGGCGCGGTCCAGTCGGCCGCCTTCACGGCGCCGTAGTTCTCGTTCGTCAGCGCGCGCCAGGCGCCCTTGGCGGCGGTGGCCTTGGTCTGCGCTTCCTTGGCGGCCGCGTCGAAGCCGGCACGCACCAGCGGCAGGACGGCCGCGATCTTCTTCGCATCGCAGCCGCGGGCGGCCAGGCGCTCACGCACCATGTCGGTCCCCAGCTTCAGGCCCATCAGGTCGAAGAGGAACGCGCGGCGCGCCTTCTCGTCCAAGCTGGCGAAGCGCTGGGCGTCCAGCACGTAGGCCAGGCGCGGATCGTCGGGCAGCCCGTTCTTGGCCTTGCCGGAGGGCAGGGGCACGCTGTTGGCCTGAGGGCCGGCCGAGACGACGATCGAGCCCGTCTCGGCGCCGTCGTGCAGCAGCTGGCCGTAGTCCTTCTTCAGGCCGACGCGCACGCTCTCGCCGGCCAGCGCCAGGCGGACAGCCTCTTGAATCGAACTCTTGCCGGCGCCGTTCGGGCCGCAGATCAGCGAGACCGGCGTGGCCGGGATGATGTCGGCGGCCTGGATGCCCAGGAAGTTGCGGATGTGGATGGCGGTGATCTTCATGCTGTTGCCTCTGCGGTGATCAGGACCATGCGATTCCCAGCGGCGTCGGTGGCTGACACGTCGCCTCGTGCTTCGAGGGCCTCAAGGAGGCGGGCGGCGCGGTTGTAGCCGATGCGAAGATGGCGCTGGACCAGGGAAATGGACGCGCTGCGGTGGCTGGCGACCAGCTCACGCGCCGCCGGAAGCAGCTCGTCGTCGGCGCCGTCGTAGGTGTTGACGTGACTGTGAGCCGCGCCGCCGTCGCCGAAGTCCAGTTCGCTGTCGCTCGGCGTCAGGCACAGGTCAATCTCGTCCTGCAGGAACTCGGCGACGCGCGCCACCTCGTCGCCGCTGGGCTTGAACGAGACCGCGAAGGTCACACCGACCTTGAAGCCGTCCTTGGGTTCGAGCGCAAACTTCTTGACGCGCACGCCGGTGAAGGTGCTGCCGACCATGTCCAGGCGGTAACTCTCCAGCTCATGGGCGAAGGTGATGGGGCCCATGACCTTGTTGCGCACCGCGCCGTTCGACAGGAAGACGAAGGTGGCCAGCTGCTCGTCGAAGTAGCGCGTGATCATGACGTCGGCCGTCGCCTTCAGCTTCAGGTCGACCGCCAGTTCTTGCGCGTCCTCGGGGCCTTCCTTCCTGGTGTTCAGGTGCAGGATGGTCGCGTTGCCCATGAATTGGAACTTGTCCATGGCCGTCTATCTCACTCGGCGCCGATCGGGGTGCGCGTGCGACGCGCCGGCTGGGCTGCAGCGGCCGGTTCGGCGTCCGCCGGCGAGGCCAACTCGCGCATGCGGCGCGCGGCCACCTGGTTGAGCGAGGCCTTTTCCTTCTCGTCGGCCACGTCGCGGATCAGGCTGCGGGCATAGTCGAGATCCTCGACGGACTTCGCGCCCAGCAGCTCGCGGTTCACTTCCTGGAAGGTGCGGGCGCCGGCGGCGTCGGTGGTCGTGCCCGGGTCGCCATCGTCGGGCGGCAGCAGGTCGTCTTCCTGGTCACCCTCGGCAGTGCCGGTGGGCGCGTCATCGCCGGAGGTCGTGGCGAACGTCTCGGGCTGGCGTTCGACCACTTCGGCAGGGCGGGCAGGCTGGGCGCGCTGCGCGCGTGGCTGTCGCGCGCCGCCACGCAGTTCGTCCACCGTGGCGCCGGAGACACTGAACGTGCCGTCCGGATGGACGTCGATGATGTCCATCGACTCTTCCACTGTCGGCAGGCCCATGCTCAGTTCGGGTGCGTTGGTGCGCGCCCAGAATGCCGCCGCCCGGTACATGAACATCTGGTCGGGCATGGTCTTCCACTTGGACCCGTTCTTCGAGTCCCAGCCCTCGGCGCGGACCATCTTCCAGGTCACCCAGACCCCATTCAGGCGCTCGCCCGTTGCCTTCTCGGTGGTCCAGGCGCGGCAGCCGTAGTCCTCGGAGCCGGGCTTGTCCTCGTTGCGCCATTCGTACTTGAGCGAGGCGTAGCGGCCGCAGGCGTTGACCGTGGCGATCAGGAACTTGCTCGACCAGCTCGGTTGCCCGTGCACGTCGTACAGGTTCTGCATAATGAAGATCGGGTCCGCGTTCATACGCTGCGCCATGTTCAGCGCGATCATGCAGCTGGCCAGGTTGCCGCGGTAGGCCTTGGGCACGAGGTCGGTGCTCACGAAAGCCTTGGCGACGCGCTGCATGAGCTCGAAGCCTTGGAGATCGAAGAAGCCGGCGCGGACGGTCGGCATCTGCGCTTCGCGCGGGCCGGCGCTCTGTTTCATCTCGGCGAGGGTAGTGGTGGCGGTCATTGCGTGTCCTTTGCGGTGGCTCGTTTGTTGCGGTTCTGCTCGGTTCGTGTGGCCCACCGGCAGTTGCCGGGTTCGTAGTTGCCGTTGCTTTCGATGCGGTCCAGCGTCTTGTCTGGCGGGCGCTCGCCCATGTCCGCGAGAAAGGCTTGGAAGCTGGTTTTCCAGGCTTCGGCGACCTTGATCCCTCTGCCGCCGTAGTCCTTGAACTGCTCGTGGGTGGGATCACTGCAGCGAGCGAGCATCGCGCGCCAGCTGCGATAGGTCGGTGATGCGTAGTGCCCGTGCTTGGTCTGCTTTGCGCGCATCATCTCGGCGCGAAGGCAGCCGCACGACCGAGACTCGCCGCTGCGCAGCGTCTGCGAGGCGATGACGCGCTCAACGCCGCACGCACATCGGCACAGGTATCGCGTTGGCGCGGGCGGGTTCATGGCGCGGGACAGCACTGTCCACTTGCCGAACACCTTGCCTTCGAGAGGGATGCGCTGCATGGCTGCCTCAGCTCTTGTAGGGGCAGGTGGCGTGGCGCGGGCAGTACTTCGCCGAGCACAGGAAGGACTTGCCGTTGCCGTAGAAGGCGCCGGACTGGATCAGGCGCGAGGCGTGCTGCAGCAGGCCGGGCTGATCCTCGGTGCCCAACAGCGCGGTGCGCGGCGACTCGATCTCGCCGGTGCCCACGCGTTGGCCGGCGGCCGTCTTGCCGGTGTTCATGCCGACGATCTGCGCCGGTGCGCTGATGGGGATGCCCATGGCGTGCTCGGCCAGCAGCTCATAGACGCCCAGCTGCGGCCCGTGGCCGGCGGTGACCGCCACGCCATCGGTGCCGACGGCGCGGCCGCCCGTCTTGAGGTCGCTGATGCCGGCGCCGGCCTCGGTGGTGCGCACGCGGTCGGTCGTGCCGGTCAGCGCGAGGCCCAGCTCGGGGATCTCCAGGCGCTCGCATTTCACCTCGACGCCGATGTAGTGCTGGCGCGGCGCGATCTCGACGCAGTACCGGGTGTGCAGGGCCAGCGCAATGCGCTCGGCGGTGGCCGGGTCGCTGTCCTCCCAGTCGACCTCGGCATCCTTGTCGTGGATCGAATCCACCACGGCGGCGGCCGCGTCGTCCGCGGTGATGGGCGCGCCGTCCAGCACGGCCTGGTCGAAAGCGGCCGTGCCGGCGTGCACAGCGGTGCCCAGGTGCGATGCGCCGCTCGAAGGCATGCGCATGCCCAGGATGTGCTTGGCTTCCCAGCGCGCCGGGCAGTCGAATAACTCTGCCAGCGAGCTGGCGCGGATGGTGACGATGTTCATTGCAGCGACTCCAGGATGATGTCGAGCGCCACGCAGATGGCATCGACGGGGTTCTGAGCGATCACGGTGAGCGAGAGGCCGGCGCCGTGGACGTGGTACGTGTGGCCCGGCACGATGGGGAGAGCGGTCATACGGTCCTCACGTGCTTGGTGGGCCGGACCGGCGCGGCCGGCGCGTTCGTGGCGAAGAAGTAGGCGAGGGCGACCACCACGATCACTGCGACGGTGACCATGTTCAGCCGGCGGGTGTTGCGCGCGATGCGCGCTGGGTCGTGGCGCGGGGTCATTGACGCGACTCCCGGATGACCTGCTCAACTCGCTGGCAGGTGCTCACGTCGAACCATCCGATATGGCACTCCTCGGTCTTCTCGATGCCGAGCGCCCGGGCGAGCCATGCATAGGCCTCGCCGCGAGTCATGCGGCCCGACTGCCAGATCGGATTGAAGGCAGCCTTGGCCCGCTTCCGCGCGGCGCGGGTTGGGCCGTCGGCCAAGGTGCCGAGCGGGATTGCGGTAAAGGGGTGCAGGCCCACGTATGCGCCACAGCCTGCGGCCGTACAGGCGTAGGCATAGGGCCATTCGCCGTATTCGCGGCCGTAGATAGCGCTGTTGTTGACGAGGTCGACAGCACCGTTGCAGTGGGGGCAACTGGTGGGGGCGGGCAGAGGGTTCTTCACGCGCGCCGTCGCCTTGCGCGAAGGATTCCAGGGGGTCTTCTTCCCGCTCGCGCGGTCGAAGGCTTCTTGCATTGCGCTCATGCCCGATCTCCCAGCGCCTTCGAATGCGCCATGACCGCCTTGGCCATCAGCCATTCGGCAGGGTCGTTGCTGTCCAGGTCGGCAGCGATGCCCGCCATGCGGAAGGACTTGATCAGGGCGTCGACCACGCCGAACAGCTCGGGCGCGGCGGCCATCAGCGTGGCCTTCGCGCTGGCGCCTTCGGTGTTCGCGGGCACTTCTGCGACCAGAAAACCGGCGCCGCTCTCCGCCGTGCGCTTCTCGCGGATCAGGTTGCTGCAGGCCTCCCAGGGTCCGAACTTGGCATCAGCCATGGCTCAAGCCCTCCCTTCCGTCAGGAACTCGACCGCCAGGCGCTCGAATTCGGCAACCGACATGGCCGTGAAGAAGTCGATCAGCTCGGGGCCCTGGCTGCCGTCGGCGTTGACCATGCGGATGCTGGCTGCGACGAAGGCGGGGGCCTGGCCGGGCCCGGGCGTGGTGAACTCGCCGATGACCGACCACCACTCGCCGGCGGTCATGACGACGGCGGACTGCTCGTCGGCGCGCGGAAGGCGCGGCGCGGTGGCCGGTGCGAGGAAAGCCGGCGCAGGCTGGCCGGCGGCGCGCTGGCGCGCCTCATAGGCGTGCTGGTACGCGGCAGCGGTGGGAACGGCATTGGGCATCTCTGTCTCCAGCGAGCCGCTGCGGAGGTGAGCGGCGTGGAGGAATATTAGGAGACGCTAATGCATGAAGTCAATAGGAACTCCTAATTTTCTGCGTAGAGGGCCTGGCCCATGGTTTGAGGGCCGGACTAGCTATGCAACTGGACTAGACTGGATCGGGTACTCAGGAGGGCACTCATGGACCCAGACGACGTGATCCGCAGGTTCGAAGAGCTGGCGCTCGATGACGACCAGGATCTGGACGTGGATGACGCGATCGCATTGCTGGCGGCGCTGCTGGCCGACGAGACGATCGAGGGGAAGGAGAGGGCGGCGCTAGAGCAGGCCGGGGCTACGCTCTATCGCGTGGGGCTGAATGAGAGGGTTATTGCGGCGGCGAGACGGCGGCGATAGGCAGAAAAAACCCGCCTGGGCCGGCGGGTTCTTCGGGATGGCTACTTTGCCGGCGGCGCCGGGGCAGCGGGGCTTGGCACCGGCACCTGGATCACAATCGGCGCGGCCGCAGCCTGGGGTTGCGGCGAGGATGCAGGCTTCGCGGCGTTCCAAATGGTGAACAGGAGGCCGATCGCCCCGAGCACAAAGGCGCCGAACATCCCCATTGTCGCAGTGTGCGTCCAACGTGAATTCTCCGCGATCGCTTTGTGGATATCAGCCCGGATTTCGGCGACGTCCGCCTTGGTCGCATAGTTGGCCACGATCACCGCCACATCGCTCTTGAGAGCGGCCATGTCGGATTCCAGGCGGGAGACGGCGCCCTCGAGGCGCTCAATGCGTTCCATATCGCCATTATAGGGCGGCCCGCCGCCCCCGCCGGAATGCTCATAGTTCTCGTCGACGGGTGCGAGGCGGCGCTCAGCCATTGCCGACCTCGTCGTCGAACATCTCCAGATACCCGCAGACCGGGCAACGAAAGATGGACACGGTATATATGCGACCGGATACCGTTGTCCGCGAGAGAGGTTCGCCGACGGGTGTCCCCGCCCGAAATGGGACGAGCGTAGCCCCCATGAGGCCAAAGTAGTGCGTTTCGGGTTCTCGGGGGATCTCCTGCAACTCCCCGTGCTCGTACCGGCAGGTGGGCGTGACTTTCATGAGGGCAAGCGTTTCATTGAGGTCATGTAGATCAATCCTGGTGTCAGGTTGATGCCTAGTAGTCGCGAAGCCCGCGCCTCTCAGCGCACGGCGGAATTCAAGACCCATCCGTTACTCTGGATGGCGCGCAAGCACCGCCGAATGTCGTTATCGCCGGACACCTTCGATGCTGGGCATGATGCACGCACGAACTTCACGCATTGCGACCAACCGAGGTAGTTCTCGGACACGCTGAATCCAACGGCATCCTGGCACGCCGCCCAGAAATCAACGCGAACTTCAGGGTCCGATCGCATCGCCAACAAGTCATCGTAACCTCGGTGGTTACCGCGTTTGCAGGCGTCGCCAAAGCCCTGTCGGCCAGACGAAAACCCTAAGTCGTCACAGGTACGGTCAGCGTTAACAAGCGCCTGAGGATGCGGCATCGGCAACGCCGCAGGCAATGCTGCCAAATGCTCAGCAGAGAGATCTACGGAGGACCTCTCCGGTAGTCCCAAAGGGCCTCGTGCGACGCTGTAGTCTTTCAGGAACGCAGGCTTCGACGATTTTGTATTTTCGATGGCCTCGTCAAAATCCCGCGCGCACGCTGGATCCTCCGCATCCTTGAAACAGGAAGATGTCTCCGGTATTCGCGCGGCTGCCCAGTAGATGAGAAAGAGGTATGCTTTTTGTGCCGCCGGGACAGGAGCCAGGTTGGGGCTCTTGCCCGATAGCCACTCGCTCAACTCGCCTAAAAATTGCGTCTCAGATTCTCCGGCTGGAAGTTTGAATATTCCTTGGCCGGCCGATCTGGTAACGCGTAGATCTTGCGCAACCAATCTCTGAACGAGAGTCAGCGCATTCGCATTAACAGAGTACTCAGCCGCTTGGGAGAGCCCGGATAGTGCAATCGCTGCCGAGATTAGAATGCGCTTCATTATTGCCTTAGTCCGGCACCCAGGCCGACGCCTTCACGATGGCCTCGATGAAGTCCAGCTTCTCGATATCGTCGTTCGGAATCTTCACGATGCCGTGCTTCTGGTTGACGGACAGGAAGCTAGTGTAGCCGTCCCGCGCGAAGCCCAGGATCTTGATCATGACGCGGCCGTCCTTGGACTTGACCAAGACCTCATCGCCATTCGTGACCGAGTGGTTGGGGGCGGCCACGACGAACTCGCCATCCTTGATCCGCGGCTCCATCGAGTCGCCCACACACCGTAGGCCGTAGGCATCAGGGTCCGAGCTGAAGAATTGCAGATACCCGTCGCCGTGGCCGACCGGGTATTCCATGTCGCAGAAGTGCCCGTTGTCGCCGAGTTGTGCCATCGCCAGGACCGGAATTTTTCTGATGGAAGCTTGCGGGATCGGGAGAGGGTTCCAGTCGTCGTTGTGGCGAATGGCAACTTTCTTCGGCCCCTTTCCGAGCAATAGCCACACGGAACTGATGCCAGTAGCCTCTTGGATCTTTACTGCCAAATCCACGGGCATCGTGTAGCCGCCTGCGACGCGAGTGAACTCAGAATCTGACATGCCGATTTTGCGGAGCAAGTCGACAGCGCTGCACTCCTCAAAGACTTCGTCGAGGCGGTCCTGCAGTGGAATAGCTGTCGCCGCCAGAAGCTCGGCATTCTCGTGCTCTCGCTGCTCAGGAGTGGTCCTAAGCGATTCAAGTCGAAGCCCAGTGGTCGTCCGCATTGGGCCTTGCCCCGTCGCGAGCCACTCCTCCGAGACATTGAGAGCCCGGGCAGCCGCAAGGAGGTTCTCTCCTCGCAAGAATTTTGATTTGCCACTCAGCCATCCATTGACGCTGGGGGGCTTCACGCCACAGGCACGAGCCAGATCAGCCTGGCTGACGCCGGCTTCCTTCATGGCGAGTTTGAGTCGTTCAGAGAGCATTAGCCAAGACTAACATTCAGTCGGTTAGGAGTTGCTATTGACTTGTGTATTAGCTAGTCCTAACATCATGCTAGGACCGATCACGAGACCTTCCATGGATGCAAGCACTCTCATCGACGCACTTGGCGGCACCAATGCCGTAGCACGGTTGCTCAACATCAAGGCGCCGTCTGTCACGGCTTGGCGCGAAAAGGGCATTCCTGATGACAAGCTGATTCGGCTGGCCCCGTATGCGGAACGAGTGGGGGTCGCCACACGGAAAGAGCTGCGCCCAAACGACTGGCATCTGATTTGGCCTGAGCTTGCAGAGGCATCGCGCGGTTTGCCGACGTCCGGCACCCCGCCGCGCAAGCCCGGCAAGCCCCGGGCCGCCGCCCACGAGGCCCACAGCGAGGCCGCGTGATGAAGAAGGGCGCCGTGACAGCCGCCATCTGGTGGGTCAAGGTCCGAGCTCGCCAGCTGGGCGAGTCGCAATCGGCGGAGAAGGGGACCGGATTGCCTGACCGAATCCGAGCGTTTCGGCGTCGCTTCCCGCTCGTCTCGAGGCTCATCGCCGGCCAGCTCGGTGCGTTCGTCGTGATCCTCACCTTCTGGGTGGCGGTGTGGGTGATCGACTGGCTTCCGTGGCCGAAGGGCTGAGCACGAAGCGCACGCCCGCGCGCAGTAGCTGAATCGAACAACAGCAGTTCCGCGTGCCGCCTGTCGGCGCGCTTTGTGATTTCAACGGGCCCACGCCCGACCGGGGAATGAACCATGCCGCGCACGCTGCAGGTATCGCTTTGTGACCACCCGGCGCTCGCACGCGCCGGCATCGCCGCCGCCGCGAGCGGTAGCCGGTGGTGGCATCCATTTCCCATGTTTTCCTTTTCCTGGCCGGGCACCGTGGCGCGCCGGCTCTGCTGTCTCGTTGGGATGAATCGTATGGAAACCGCAATGCACTTGGGAGCAACCGATGCATGTTGCTGATCGCAACGAAGTTGTGGTAGTGCGCCGGATCGCGCAGCACACGCAGAAGACAGTCGCCGAAGCGATCGGCGTTGAGGCCTCGAACTTCAGTCGCTTCCACAACGGGCGCGGCCACGGCCTGCAGCTGAAGAAATTCTGCGAGTTGCTGGCCTTCCTCGGCATCGATCTCTCCCAGCTGGCCGGCGATGACGACGAGCCCGGGCAGCCGGCCCAGGACATGGTGACCATCACACGCGCGCAGTTCGAAGCGTTGCGCACGCTGGCCGAGATCGGCATGAAAGGGATGGAGGTGTCGTGATGGATCAGCTGGTCATGGAAGGGGCCGTCGCGCTGCTGCTGGTGGCGATCGTCGGCTCGATCGTGTGGGGGTTCTTGCCATGAATTGCAAGCCTGGGATTCTGGCCTACATCGTGCGAGACCCGTTCCCCGAGAACGTTGGGCGTGTGGTGCGCGTCATCGCACCGGCCAGCCCGATTTACGGGTGCGCGGCCTGGACGGTGCAAGGTGAGGGCGCCCCGTTCCACGTGCTGGACGTGTCAACGGGGGCACGTGGCCTTAGCAATGATGGCGACTGCCTGGACGCGGACCTGCGTCCTATCAGCGGCGTGCCGGTCGAAGCGGAAGAGGGCGCGGAGGTGGAGGCGTGAGTGGATCTACAGGCGAACGACTGGCAGAGGCCCTACATGTCGAGGTCTATAGAAGCGGATGGCGAGCGCAGCCGCTCGACGCGGAGCGGCTTCACCTCCAGAGCGCAACTGTCAGTGCTCCCTCCGTTGTCAAGGCAGCTCGTGAAGCTCCGTGCCTGCGTGCTCGTCGCGAAAACGTAGACTTTTTCCCCGACGATTACCCTCGATCCTTCGACCTTGTACTGCATTCCTGCTCCTTGTTGTTCTTGACGATCCTAGCATGACGCTCGACCACTGCTACCAAGGCGACTGCCGCGATGTCATGCGCGATCTGCTCGCCGCCGGCGTGCGCGTGCAGTGCATCGTGACCAGCCCGCCGTACTGGGGCCTGCGCGACTATGGCGTCGGCGGCCAGCTCGGCCTGGAGCCGACGCTGCGCGAGTTCCTGGCCAACATGGTCGAGGTGTTTGACCTGGCGCGCGAGCTGCTCGCGGACGACGGTACCCTTTGGCTGAACATGGGCGACAGCTACGCTGGCTCGTGGGGCTCGCAGGGTCGCGAGTACAGTGGCGTGGCGGTGTCCGCGCTGAGCGCCCGGCAGGTCGCTGCGAGTCAGCGCAAGGCCAGCGGTACCGGAACCATCCGAGAGCCTGGCATCAAGGCTAAGGATCTGATGGGCCAGCCCTGGCGCCTCGCCTTCGCCCTGCAGGACGCCGGCTGGTGGCTGCGCCAGGACATCATCTGGCACAAGCCGAACCCGATGCCGGAATCGGTCACGGACCGCTGCACGAAGGCCCACGAGTACCTGTTCCTCCTGACGAAGAGCGCGCGGTACCGCTTCGACGCCGAGGCGATCAAGGAACCGGCCACCTATGGCGCGACGCCCAGCGGTGTGGGATTTGGCCACGGCTACGACGCCGACTGGCGGGCCCGCGGCCGCATCACCGCCGGGTCGAAGCGCAACAGCTTCGCGCGCGAGACGAAGTACTCCACTGCCGAGCACGGCCAGAAGGCTCAGCACCGGCCCGGCCGTGAGGACATCGAGTACTGCGAGACGCGCAACAAGCGTTCCGTCTGGACCATCGCCACACAGTCCTATAGCGGCGCCCACTTCGCCACCTTCCCCGAGGCCCTGGTCGAGCCCTGCATCCTGGCCGGCAGCCGCCCTGGTGACATCGTATTCGACCCGTTCATGGGCTCGGGCACGGTGGCCAGCGTCGCGCAGCGGCTCGGCCGACGCTGGCTCGGCGCCGAGCTCAACCCCGAATACATCGCCCTGCAGGCTGAGCGCACGCGCCAGCCGGGGCTGGTGTTGGAGACTGCAACGTGAACTCCGACCAACCGCCACTGACACCCCCCGACTGCTTCCTGCGCATCGCGCTGGCTTATGATCTGGTTTCCAGTCGGGCAGCCGGTGGCCACCGGCGCGCGGCAGTCGCCTGCCATGCCGCGCCCGCCCGTCCCTTCAACCAGGCAGGACATGAGGCAGACAAGGATGCAATCGGATGGGAAAAACGGGTACGTGGTGGTAGGCGATCGGCCGCAGATCTCGATCGAGCTGACACCGTACAGGGATGTCAAGATCACCGTGGCGGGTATCGCGCAGGACTTCGAGTCAGTCAGTATCAAGGAAGTCGACGTGCCGCTGGATTGCGTCGAGGCGCTCGCGAAGGGCTTGCTGAAGCTGTTGGAAGAACAGCGCTAAGCACTCTCGCAGACGTCAATTTCAAGGCCCTTCCGCATTGGAGGGCCTCATGAACTTCTACAAGCGCTACACAGGCGACTACGCGCGCGATACGGTCCACCTCTCGATGGTCGAGGACGGCGCCTACAACCGCCTGATGGACTTCTACTACTCGACCGAGAAGCCGCTGCCCACCGACCGTAAGGCCGTCTACCGCATCGCGCGTGCTACCGACAAGGCAGAACAGAAAGCCGTTGACAGCATCCTCTTGCAGTTCTTCCAGGATGGCATCGACGGGTTCCGCCACAAGCGGATCGACGCGGAAATCGAGAAAGCCAAGCCGAAGGCGGATGCAAACCGAGAGAACGGAAAAAAGGGCGGCCGTCCGAGGAAAGGGCAACCCACGGATAACCCACCAGAAAACCCAATGGGTTTCGGTTCGGTAACCCAAATTGAACCCACCTCAGAACCCGCGCTGGTTAACCATAGCCATAGCCAGAAAAACAATACCTACTCAAGCGGCGTAGGTAGTTCGAACGTGGTAGGCCCTGTGGATAACTCGGAATCGCCGCCGCCGCTTTCCGCCGATGAGATCGGGGAAGCCCTCCAGCGCTTGGAGGCCGAGCGGGGCAAGACCGTCGCCCTGACCCCGCGCGCACGCGAGGCGTTGCTCCGGATTGCCGTGCGCCGCATTGCCGTGCCGGTGTTGCTCCGGGCTCATGCCCTCGCGCGTGCGCGAAGGGATGCCGACAGGGACAGCTCGGCGGTGAACCCCGGCTTCCTCGAGCCGTTCGTCGACGAGGCGCTGGCCGGCGACCGCAGCGGTCCGCCCGGCACGGACTGGGATGCCACGACCGACGGCGTGCTGGCCAAGGCCGGCGAGCACGGGCTGAGGCAGGGCGCCGACGAGCCTTGGCTCTGGTTCCGTCTGCGGGTGATCGGGGCCTCGGGCGACCAGCGGCTGATCGAGCGCGAGGTCAGCAAGGCCGAGCGCATGAACCCGAACGAGTTCGAGCGCGTGCACGTGCTCATGTACGGCGTGGCGCCGGGACAGGTGGCCGCAGCATGACGACGCAATCGCTCTTCGCCGACGGCCGCGCACTGCGCCGCGTCGTGTTCGCCGTGCCCGGGCAGCCGGTCGCCAAGGGTCGGCCCAAGTTCTCGCGCCAGGGCGGCTTCGTGCGGACCTACACCCCCGAGCCGACGGCTCGATACGAGAACCTGGTCAAGCTGGCCGCGACGCAGGCCATGGCCGGCCGGCCGCCCATCGAGGGCCCGGTCGAGCTCTGGCTCGACATCGAGCTGCAGATCCCGGCCAGCTGGTCCAAGAAGCGCCAGCAGCAGGCCATTGCCGGCCAGATCGCGGCGACGAAAAAGCCCGATGCCGACAACGTGCTCAAGGCCGTGAAGGACGGCATGAACGGCATCGTGTGGGTCGACGATGCCCAGGCGGTCGAGTACCGCATCAGCAAGCGCTACAGCGCCTCGCCCGGGGTGCGCGTGAGCGTGGAACAACTGCCGCTGCAAGCGGCTTGAAGGATTGAACGTGACGGGGGAAACCACGATGGAAGAACGCCTCTTCGACAGCTCTCACGACGCGCTGCGCTTCGCGTTCAGCTACTCGGGCCAGCAGTACCAGGCCTCGGCGATGAACAAGGCCATGTCGCCCGCGATCGGGTCAGGGAAGGGGCTTGTCGGTGTCGACGGGGCCGCCCAGGCCGGCATGATCCGTCGAGAATTGGGTACGCTGCCCGAGCTGCATCAGCGTGTGCTGACCGCGCGCGCCGCGCCGCGCGAGCTGCCGTGCGAGTGCCGGTCGGCCTGCTGCATGGGCAAGACACTGAACCCGGAATGGGCCGAGGCCATCGTCTGGCTGACGGACCAGGCCATGCAGCAGTTGTCGGGGTCGTTCTCGCACTACCGTGTGCGCCGCTCGATCCTGGAGAAAATCTTCGGGGTGAAGATCGACCTGGTGCAGATCGCCGAGGACTGCGGCGCCCACCGGAACACGGTCGGCGAGCAGAACAAGCGCCTCAAGCTGTGGATCGAGGGCGAGCGCGGCCGCCGCGGGCTGAACTCGGCGCCCGGGGTAGAGCAGGTTGCCTGGACGGCCATCGACATCCGCCTGAAGGCCGCTGGGATGGTGAAAATCGAGGTCGCCGCTTGACAATGTGCAAATCGTGCACAAAAATGGCGTCAACTCGATACACCTGAGAACTACGTCCAAAGCCCGCGCAAGCGGGCTTTTGCGTTATATGCGGGTAAATCTTGCCTTCGTGTCAGGCATCTCGAACTGGTTCTCGGAGATTCGAACCAGCGCCTTTCCACTGCGGGTTTCGAAGGTCTGCGCCGGCTTGTCGCCGATCCGCAGTTCGTAGACGAACACGTCGTGCACGGTGCCAGTTCCCTGGTGCCGCACCTTGAAGGCGTCGACTCGCTTTCTTTCGGTCATCTGGATTCTCAATAGCCAGCCAGCCTCAATTATCGCTGCGGACCGGCTTCGGGTGTGCTCGCGACTCTCGCTGGAGAGGGCGCCTTTCGTGGGCCTCTACTTTGCCGCTACTGCTTTGCATTGAGGGCAGCTCTCATTCTGTGGCCAACCGCATGATCGGGGCGCCTTATGCCGAGCTTCGTACAGGGCCCTCAGAAACGTTGCCTCCTTCTCGCCCTGCTTCCAGCCAATAAGCGACCCGCACGGGAACAGCTCGCTGGATAGATCGATGGGGTAGTAGCAAGGAGTTGAATGATTGCCGCGGCTAGGGTTCTCACTGGTTAGGCCGATTACCGTTTTGTCCCGTTCGAGGAAAAAATCGAAGAAGTCTTTCAGGGGTCTCGGCTCATCGCTCCTGAGCAAGGCTTCCGCAGTGCTGGAACGGCTGTAAATGTGGCCGCGCTGGAGTAGCTTTTCCTTGGGCTTCTCGAAGTGGTGCTCTTTGAAGACTTCCAGCGCAGCAGGTGTGATGCCAACCACGCGCCACGACCAGGGCTTGGAGCCCATCAGACTCGTGAGCATCCGGGTTGCATCGGCCTTATTCAATTGGTCAGGACAGGCTTTGAAAGCCTTGAATTGCGCAAGGTATATCGAATACAGCGCCTCGCGGAGCTTCTTGTCTTTGTAGATGGTATTCATGCGGCACGCGATCGAATGAGGGGAAATCGAACGATTTTCCTCCCATCTTGTGCGCGCAGCAAACTCCCCTCCGCTGGCGCTCGATCTGGCGCCAGCGGATAGATTTCCTCTGTCTCCTCCACCGCTCCCCGCAGTGGATTGCCCGGCCACGCGCCGGGCTTCTTTCTTCCGCGTCCCAGCATTTCTGTCGCCTATGAAAAACCCCGACCAGCTCGCCGTCGTGTACCGCGCGGCGGCCGACCTGGTCCGGTATGAGCGGAATGCGCGGACGCACAGCGCAGCCCAGATCGAGCAGCTCAAGGCCTCGCTGCGGCGCTTCGGCTGGACCAACGCGGCCTTGACCGCCGGCGACGAGCTGCTGGCCGGGCACGGCCGGCTTGAGGCGGCCACGCAGCTGTGGGCGGCCGGCGAGTCCATCCGCCACTGCCCAGTGGCTGGCGAGGTGCCCACGGTCGACCTGTCACACCTGGACGCTGACGAGCGCCGAGCCTACATCCTGGCCGACAACAAGCTGGCCGAGAACGCTGGCTGGGACACCGCACTGCTGGCCGCCGAGCTGGCGGACCTGCGTGATGCCGAGTTCGACCTGAGCCTGATCGGCTTCGACGCGGGTGAGCTGGCCGAGCTGCTGGACCCCGGCGAGCCGGGCCCGGGCGGCGCCAGCAAGAGCCTGGCCGACCGGTTCATGGTGCCGCCGTTCAGCACGCTCAACGCGCGCGACGCGGCCTGGCAGGAACGCAAGGCCGCCTGGCTGGCGCTGGGTATCCAGTCCGAGTTGGGCCGCGACGCGCCGGCCTACGCCAAGGCGTCCGAGCACCAGAAGGCGGACAGCGGCGCGCCGGCGCAGCACCGGACCAGCATCTTCGACCCGGTGCTGTGCGAACTGGCCTACAGCTGGTTCTGCCCGCCGGGCGGGATTGTGCTGGACCCGTTCGCCGGCGGCAGCGTGCGCGGCCTGGTGGCCTCGCGGCTGGGCCGGCAGTACATCGGCATGGAGCTGCGCGCCGAGCAGGTGGAAGCGAACCGCGGCCAGCTCCACCTGGTGCGGACGGAAGACCCGGCGCCGGCCTGGCACGTGGGCGACAGCCGGCAGATCGGCCGGCGCCTGGCAGACCTGGAAGCCGACTTCGTGTTCTCGTGCCCGCCCTATGCGGACCTCGAGCGCTATTCGGACGATCCGGCCGACCTGTCCACGATGGACTATCCGGCCTTCCTGACCGCCTACCGCGAGGTGATCGCCGGCGCAGTGGGGCAGCTCAAGCCCGACCGCTTCGCCTGCTTCGTGGTCGGCGACGTGCGCGAGAAGCGCGGCACCGGGCCATACCGGAACTTCGTGGCGGACACGATCGAAGCCTTCCTCGATGCGGGCATGGCGCTGTACAACCACGCGGTGCTACTGACCGCCCTGGGCAGCCTGCCCATCCGGGCCGGCAAGCAGTTCAGCGCCAGCCGGAAGCTGGGCACAGCCCACCAGCACGTGCTGGTGTTCGTGAAGGGCGACTGGAAGCGGGCAGTGGCCGCCTGCGGCGATGTGGAGATCTCAGACGACCTGTTCCCCGACGCCGAGACGTCCTAGGACAGGGCGTAGCTGAGCCAGCCTGCGCCGAACAGGAAGAAGGCAAGCGATGCGAAGCCGAGCCACTTGAACCAGGGGGATTCCAGTACCTGCTGCATTTCAGGATGATCGGCGTCCCCGAGGATGAGCGCCTCGATTTGCCGTTTTCGGTGCATCCGGAGATCTTGCGAGCCCATTCCAAGCGCCAGCACGGCGGCGTAGAGGCCGAGCGTGAAGAGCCAGATCCATGCGCCGGCGACGCCAGCTTTCCCCTGTAGGAGGCCCGTGCCAGCCAGCGTCGCAGATGCGGTGAGGCCTAGGCCGTTCAGCAGGGTCAAGTGCTTCATGAACTCCTGCTTCCAAGACCAGTACTGGCCAAATATGGCCGTATAGACCGCCATGCTCTCTGCCCGTCTGTGGGTTGCAGCCAGTGCCCGTGGCGGCGCGGCCACCTGCGAACGGCGGTGGCTTGGGCGGCGTAGCGATCTCCTATGCTGTGCCATCTCGAATCCTGAAAGACGCAAATCCTTCTATTTCGGCGGTGAGCCCGGCTGTTTAAGCCCTCCGGAAGTTGGGGGTGGGAAGCAATGACATGGCAGGACGCAAGCCCTTCGTGCCGACGGACGAGGACCGGAAGCTGGTGCTCTCCCTCGCCGGCTTCGGCGCGCCGCACGAGTACATTGCCGAGCGGGTCCACAACCCGCAGACGGGCAAGGCGCTCGGTGTGGTCTCGCTCAGGAAGTACTTCCGCAAGGAGCTGGACAGCGGCAAGGACCAGGCCAACACGCTCGTCGCGCAGTCGCTGTTCCGGCATGCCACCGGCAGCGGCAAAGGCGCCGTGACGGCGGCCATCTTCTGGCTGAAGACCCAGGCCGGCTGGAAGGAGCCACCTCAGGGCGTCGAGCTGACCGGCAAGGACGGCGGACCGGTCGAACAACGCACCACCGTCGTCGATGAAAAACAGGTCGCAGCCGCCGTCGCCAAGCTCGAGGACGACTATTGACCCTGCGGTCGAGCGCGCCGTCCTGAAGGCGAAGTGCGAGCGCGATCACCTGTTTTTCAGCCGGTACTTCTTCAAGCACCGGCAAGGCATCAAGTTCCGGGTCAACTGGCACCACGTCCTGATTGCGGACACGGTCCAGCGCGTGATCGACGGCGAGCTGAAGAACGTCGTCATCAACGTGCCGCCGGGCTCGTCGAAGACCGAGCTGGTGGCGATCAACCTGATCGCCCGGGGGCTGGCGCGGAACCCGCGCGCGCGGTTCCTGCACATCTCCTACTCGGATGACCTGGCGCTGCTGAACAGCGAGACGGCGCGCGAGATCGTGCAGTCGGACGAGTACCAGGCTCTCTGGCCGCTGACCATCGCGGCAGACGCCAAGTCGAAGAAGCGCTGGAACGTCGTTTCCGAGGGCAAGAAAGCGGGCGGCGTGTACGCGGTCTCGCTCGGCGGCCAGATCACGGGCTTCCGCGCGGGCCACATGGCGGAGGGGTGGCAGGGCGCCATCATCATCGACGACCCGCTGAAGGTCGAGGACGCCTACAGCAAGACGAATCGCGACAAGGCGAACCGCAAGCTGCTGTCGACGGTGAAGAGCCGGAAGGCCAACCCGGACACGCCGATCATCGTGATCATGCAGCGGCTGGCCGAGGAAGACCCGACGGGCTTCATCAAAGCCGGCAAGGTGCCGGGCGACTGGGAGTTCATCGAGATCCCGGCGCTGATCACCGATGAGTATGTCGATCGGCTGCCCGAGCGCGTGCGCGCGCTGGTCGAGCGCGGCGAGACGGACGACGCGGGCCGGTTCAGCTACTGGCCGTATAAGGAGCCGCTCGACGACCTGCTGGCCAGCGAGAAGGCTGACCGCTACGTCTTCAGCGGCCAGTACATGCAGCGCCCGAGCCCGCTGGGCGGCGGGATCATCCAGAGCGGCAAGTTCCAGCGCTACCGCGTGCTGCCGCAGCTGCGCCATCGCCACATCTACGGCGACACGGCGCAGAAGACGGCCGAGCGCAACGACTACAGCGTCTTCGAATGCTGGGGGCTTGGCTACGACAACCGCCTCTACCTGCTGGACCTGATCCGCGGGAAGTGGACGGCGCCGCAGCTCAAGCAGCAGGCCATCGACTTTTGGAACAAGCATCTGGCCGCCGGCAGCGACGCGAACCTGGGCGCGCTGCGGCAGATGTACGTCGAGGACAAGGCGAGCGGTACCGGCCTGATCCAGGACATCCAGGACGAGGGGCGATTCCCGATCGAGGGCATCCCGCGCTCGACCGACAAGCTCACGCGCGTCATGGACGTGGTGAGCTGGATCGATTCCGGCTTCGTCTGCATTCCAGAAGAGGCGCCGTGGGCGAGCGACTTCACGACTGAGTGCGATGCGTTCACCGCGGACGACACGCACATGCACGACGACCAGATCGATCCGATGGTCGACGCGATCAATGACATGCTCGGCGCTGCCCGGGGCCTTTCGGTCTGGGAGAAGCTGGCCGGGTAGCAACGACAGGACGTTCTCCCCATGGCGCGAAAGAACCGGCCCACCTCCCGCCAGCAGCCGGCCGCGCAGCGCACGAACGACTCGTTCGCGAACTTCCAGGCTCGGCTGGGCTGGGGCGCCGAGAACCAGTCGTCCGCGTCCCAGTACACGCTGACCTACCAGAGCCGCAACCGGGTCTGGCTGGAAGCCGCGTATCGCGGTTCCTGGATCGTCGGCGCCGCGGTCGACGCGATCCCCGAGGACATGACCCGCAAGGGCATTGAGATGTCCGGCCTGGACCCGGCCGACATCAACAAGCTTGAGCGCGACATGATGCGCCTGGCGATCTGGGAATCGCTGTGCGACAACGGCAAGTGGGCCCAGCTCTACGGCGGCTCGATCGCGGTCATGCTGATCGAGGGCCAGGATCTGGCGACGCCGCTTCGGGTCGAGACGGTCGGTCGCGGCCAGTTCAAGGGGCTCGCCGTGCTCGATCGCTGGATGATCGCGCCGCCCGTCGGCGAGGTTGTGAAGGAACTCGGGCCGGATCTCGGCAAGCCCGAGTACTACGACGTCATCGCCGAGTCGGCTGGGCTGCCGAGGGGGCGCATCCACCATTCCCGCGTGCTGCGGATGGATGGCAAGGAGCTGCCGCACTTCCAGCGCATCAGCGAGAACGGGTGGGGCCTGTCGGTGCTTGAGCCGATGTGGGACCGGCTGATCGCGTTCGACAGCGCGACGGTCGGCGTCGGCCAGCTGGTCTACAAGGCTCACCTGCGCGTCATCAGCATCGAGAACCTGCGCGAGATTGTCGCCATGGGCGGCCCCGCGCTGTCTGGCCTGAAGGCGCAGATCGAGTTCACGCGCCTCGCGCAGACGAACGAGGGCATGACCGTCCTCGATGCGAAGGACAAGTTCGAGACGCACCAGTACACCTTCAGCGGCCTGTCGGACGTGCTGATCCAGTTCGCGCAGCAGCTCAGCGGCGCCACTGGCATCCCGCTCACGCGGCTGTTCGGCCAGGCCCCGCAGGGCCTGAACGCCACGGGCGAAGGCGAAATGAAGCAGTACCACGAGAAGGTGCACGGGCGGCAGGAACGCTCGCTGCGCAACCCGATGCACCGGCTGCTGGCGGTGATGTCGATGTCGTCGCTCGGCCGGCCGCTGCCGGAAGACTTTGCCTTCGAGTTCCGCAGCCTGCAGGAGATGTCGGAGAAGGAGAAGTCCGAGATCGGCGAGAAGACGACGAATTCCGTCGCCACGGCGGTCGACGCGAACCTGCTCAGCCGCAGCGGCGGCATGAAGGAGCTGAAGGCATCCGCGCCGAACACCGGCATGTTCGGCAGCATCACCGACGAGCAGATCGCCGAGGCCGAGCAGCAGGAGCGGGATGTGCCGCCGCCCGGGCCGGAGCTGGCGCTGCCCGACCTGGGCGCCCTGGCGAACACCAAGGACTCGTTCTTCCGGCGATTCTTCACGAAGCGATGATCCTCACCCTCGACCGCAAGCGCAAAGGCAACCCGGTCAACACGCGCGGCGCAGAGAAGCGCTACGGCTCGGCGCTGAAGAAGGTCGCCGCGCAGGTGGGCACGATCATCCAGCCGTTCACGCCCGGCGACCTCAGCCAGGTGCCGACGATCGAGCGCCTGCTGAACGCCTACGCCGACATGCTGCAGCAGTGGGCGACGATGACCGCCAGCAACATGCTGATGGACGTCGCGCTGCGGGATGAGCAGAACTGGAAGGTGCTGGCCCGCGACATGGGCCGGTCGCTGCGGGACGAGATCCGGAACGCGCCGACGGGCGAGGTCATGCGCCAGTTGCTGGCCGAGCAGGTCGACCTGATCCAGAGCATTCCCCGCGAGGCTGCCGTGCGGGTGCACCGGCTCACGCTGGAAGGCATCGAGAACAGCAGCCGGGCCAGCGCGATCGCGGCCGAGATCATGCGCTCGGAAGAGGTCTCGGCGAGCCGGGCGCTGCTGATCGCGCGGACAGAGGTCACGCGCACCGCGACCACGCTGACGCAGGCCCGCGCCACGCACGTCGGGTCGAAGGGATACATCTGGCGCACGGCTGGCGACGGTGACGTGCGGAAGTCGCATCGGGAGATGAACAGCGAGTTCGTCCCCTGGGATGAGCCGCCAGAGCTAGACGGCATGACCGGCCACGCCGGCTGCCTGCCGAATTGCCGGTGCTACGCCGACCCGGTACTGCCGGACTGAATTGATGCGACGGAATTTGCATATCCACATCCACGTGCGTGACGCGCAGTGGGAGGAAGAGAAGCACCCGCGCGCCAAGAACGGCCAGTTCGGTGCTGGCGGCGCCGGCGGCGCGCAGGCTGCGAGCGGCGAGCACGCCGTCACGGTCCGCGGCGACGAGCTGGGCGACTACACCAGCATGAAGGAGCTGCGGCAGAAGGCGCTGGCGCACGCCGAGCAGTTCATCGGGAAGTCGTTCAGCAACCGCGCGACGGGCAACAAGATCCTGGTGACCAAAGCCGGCGTGAAGCACACCGTCTCTGGCGCATCGGACATGCTGGTGCGCACGGTCCCGGCGATTCCGGCTTTGCTCGAGGAAGCGAAGTTGGTGGCGTCGGCCCCGGACAAGCGCGGGGACGTGAACATCCTGGCGGTGGAGACCTACGAGGCGCCGGTCACGATCGACGGCCAGGCCCACAGGGCGATCTTGACCGTGAAGAAGTACTCGGATGGCCGTCGCTACTACGACCACGGGCTCGTGAAATGAAAAGAGACCGGCGTTTAAGTAAGGTACCTCGCACGCTGCCAGGGCGGGATGGTTTGAACCTCCGTCGGTCTCAGCGGCGATTATAGCGCCGATCTCGCGCCGCGTTTATCTGTGTCGAATCAAGCACTTACCAGCCCGCCCAGCGCGGGCTTTTTTGCGTCTGACCATGACCGCTCCATGCCAATGCGGCCGCTGCCGGCCGAAGACCGCCACTCAGGACGCCGTGAGCGCCTCGGGCTTCTTCACGTCCCAGCAGCTGGGCCCCAAGCAGTCGTTCACGCCTGAAGGCTTCCTGCTGTGCGAAGAGGTGCCGATCGCGCGCATCGGCACGCAGGACTACGCCGAGATCGAGCTGCCGGGCCTGGTGGGCAAGGACGGCGTGATCGTGGTCGAGCGCACGGCCGACGTTGTGTTCAGCCCGGAGACGATCGCCAGCTTCGCCGGGAAGCCCGTCACGATCAACCACCCGTCGGATGGCGTGACACCGGACAACTGGTCTGCGGTGGCCAAGGGAACTGCCCACAACATCCGGCGCGGCGCCGGCGCGCTGAGCGACTTCCTGCTGGCCGACCTGCTGATCACCGACAAGGGCGCCATTAATGAAGTGCGCGCCGGCCAGCTGCTCGAGGTGAGCTGCGGCTACGACTCCGATTACGAGCAAATCGCGCCGGGGCGGGCGCGGCAGGTGACGGTGCTGGGAAACCACGTCGCGCTTGTGAAGAACGCCCGCTGTGGCCCCAGTTGTTCGATTGGGGATAGCAAAGCCAACCTGACTGGAGAAAGCGATATGGCAACCAAGAAGAAGCCGGCGCCGTCGAGCCTGCTCGACAAGCTGCGCAAGGCCTTCATGACTCGCGACTCGGAGGCCTTCGAGGCCGCCGCCAACGAGATGACGGGCGACGAAGACGAGTCCGGCGAGCAGCACATCCACATTCACATGCCTGGTGCCGCCGGCGCGGAAGGCGCCACCGTCAAAGACGGCGGGGAGGGCGCTGGCGGTGGTGCCGGTGCCGGTGCCGGTGCCGGTGCCGGTGCCGGCGGCGGCGCTGAGCCCATGGACAAGGTGCTGGGCGCGATCGCCGAGCTGGGCGAGGCGGTCAAGGCGATCGGCGACCGCGTCGCGAAGCTCGAAGCCGGCGGCACGGCCACCGGCGATGGCGATGATGACGAGGACGGTGACGGCACCGGGGAGGGCGATGGCGCCGGCGATGGTGGCAAAGGGGCCAAGCCGACCGCCGACAGCGCCGGCCTGCGCGACGAGTTCCAGGACGCGCTCTCGCGCGCCGAGATCCTGGCCCCGGGCGTCCGGCTACCGACCTACGACTCGAAGTCGGACCGCAAGAAGACCGCCGACTCGATCTGCGTGCTGCGCCGCCGCGCGTTGCGCGCCTCGCTGGCGAACGAGAACGCCGACCTGGTGCAGTCCGTGACCGGCGGCGCCGACGTCTCGAAGCTGACCTGCGACGCCGCCAAGGTGGTGTTCAACGCGGCGTCCGAGCTCGTCAAGCAGCGCAACAAGATCGCCCTCCAATCCCGCACCGGCGATGGCCATGGCCAGCAGCCGGCGGAGAAGAAGGACATCAACCAGATCCACGCGGAATTCTGGAAAAACCGGAAGTAAGGAGCCGACATGCCCTCGTTGCAAGCCTATACCTATCGCATGCCGGCGGGCTTCGCCGGTGACCTGCAGCGCGCCGAAGCGTCGACTGTGGAACCGCAGCTGATCGATTCGTCCGCCCCGCCCACCGCCTTCGGCGTCGCCGTGAAGATGGTGAACGGCAAGGTCCAGCCGATCAACAGCGGCTCGGACACCGCGGCGTTGGTCTACGGCGTCAATCTGCGCGCCTACCCGATCCAGACCAACGGCAGCGACCCGCTGGGCACCTCGACGCCGCCCGTGGCCGGTCTGACCGACATCCTCAAGCGCGGCTACGTCAACGTGCAACTGAACGGCGCGACCGCCGCGGCGAAGGGCGGCACCGTCTACGTGCGCGTGGCGAACGCCAGCGCCGGCAAGCCGATCGGCGGCTTCGAGGCGGCGGCCGACGGCGCCAACACCGTCGCGATGCCGGCCAGCTGGTACTTCACGGGGCCGGCCGACGCCTACAGCATCACCGAGATCGCGATCAACATCTGATCCTTGGCGCCGGACGGCGCATCAACCAGCCCCGCCCAGGCGGGGTTCTGTTTTTCCGGAGCCAACACATGGATATGTCCGAACTGAAGCGCCTGCAGCGCTTGGCCGCCGCAGGCAGCCGCAGCGAGATCGCCGAAGCGACTCGCCGCCTGATCCGTGCGCGCACGCACGACGGCATGATGACCTACGACCAGGCCACTATCGACTCGACCGGCGTGTTTCTCGTCGGCCAGCTCGAACGCCTGGACCAGACGTTGAACGAGCCCCTGGTCGAGTACACCTGGTCGCGCGACGTCCACATCCGCAGCGACGTGTCGGCGGCCGACGAGATCGCGTCGTTCACCAACTCGGCCTTCGGCATGAGCGGTGGCATCAACCCGAACGGCCTCAACTGGATCTCGAACGAGGGCAACGCGCTCGCCGGCCCGTCGGTCGACATCGGCAAGACGCCGCAGCCGCTGCGCCTGTGGGGTGCCGAGGTCAAGTACACGGTGCCCGAACTGGTGAAATCGCAGCGGCTCGGGATGCCGATCGACGCGCAGAAGGTCGAGGCCATGAACCTGAAGCGGAACATGGACATCGACCAGATCGTCTACTACGGCGACTCGCAGCTTGGCTTCACCGGCCTGGTCAACTCCAACTCGGCAGTCGGCAGCGTCTCCAACGTCGGCAACGGCGTCGGCGGCACGCCTCAGTGGACGACCAAGACGCCGAGCGAGATCCTGAAGGACGTCAACGAGCTGCTGACCTCTGCCTGGCAGGCCTCCGGCTGGAAGGTGAAGCCGAACCGCCTGATGCTGCCGCCGGCCCAGCTCGGCTATGTCGCGTCGCAGCCGGTCAACACCGCCGCCCAGAAGTCGATTCTGACCTACATCCTCGAGAACAACATCTGCACGCAGCAAGGCGTGCCGCTGGAGATCCTCGAGCTGAAGTGGCTGATCGGCGCCGGCGTCGGCGGCACCCAGGGCCAGCTGGGCACGGTCGACCGCATGGTCGCGTACAACAACGACAAGAAGTACGTGCAGTACCCGATGACGGACCTGCAGCGCACGCCGCTCGAGTACCGCTCGCTGTTCCAGATCACGACCTACTGGAGCCGCCTCGGCCAGATCGAGTGGCGCTACGGCGTGACGGCGGCCTACCGCGACGGGATCTGACATGCCGAAGATCTACATCAAGACCCCGTTCACGCTCACCCACGACGACGGCGCCAAGGTGCATTTCGTCATCGGTGAGCAGGAAGTCGACCAGGCCCTCGCGGATCACTGGTACGTCAAGGCGCATGCCGGCGAGAAGCCGGTAGCCGGGGCGCCGGCGTCGGCCGAGGGCGCCCCCGTGGGCCCCACCGAGGCCGACGGCCTGGCCGAGCAGCGCGCGGCGCTCGACGCCGCCGCCCAGGCGCTGGCCGGCCGCGAGCAGCAGCTCGACCAGCGCACGGCCGACCTGGCCGCCCGCGATGCGGCGCTCGCCGCGCGCGAGCGTGCCGTCGCCGACCGGGAAGACGCGGCCGACGAGCGCGACGTCTCGCTGCTGAACCGCGAGAAGGCGATCGCCGAGCGCGAGCAGGCAGCCGAGAAGGCCACGGCGGAAGCGCCGAAGGCGTCGAAGCAGTCGAAATGAGGGGTATGATGCCCCGAGAGGGGCATCGCCATTCCTGCCATGACACCTGAACAGTTCCGCGCCGACTTCCCGGAGTTCTCCGACACGACGAAGTACCCGAACACGCTCATCCAGATGTGGCTGACCGTGGCGACGTCGCTGGTGAATCCCGTCCGCTGGATGGAACTCACCAATCTGGGGTTGGCGCTCGTCACGGCCCACCACCTGGTGCTGGCGCAGCGGGACGGCGCCACGGCCGACGTGGGCGGCACGCCCGGCGAGGTCAAGGGGCCGACGTCGTCCAAGTCGGTCGACAAGGTGTCGGTCTCCTACGACACGGGCGCCGTGGCGCTGTCGGACGCCGGATTCTGGAACATGACGTCGTACGGAATCCGGTTCCTCAACTTCGCGCGCATGATAGGCGCCGGGGGCCTGCAGCTATGACCGTCAAGATGACCGTCGACAAGCTCGGCGCGGTCATCAAGGCGATCAGCCAACTGGCCACCAAGGAGGTGCTCGTCGGCGTGCCGCAGGCGAATGCCGAGCGGGACGACGACCAGCCCATCAGCAACGCGGCGATCGGCTACCTGATGGAGACCGGCTCGCCGGCGAACAACATCCGGGCGCGCCCGCACCTGGTGCCCGGCATCCAGGACGTCCAGGACGAGGTCGCCGGCCGGCTGCGCAAGGCCGCGACCGCCGCGCTGACCGGCTCGCCGAGCGGCGTCAACGCTGCGCTGAACGCCGCTGGCATGGTCGGGCAGCGGGGCGTGCGCGCCAAGATCACCGATGGGCCGTTCGTGCCGCTGGCCGAGTCGACGCTGCGTGCGCGCGCGCGGCGTGGCCGGAAGGGCGCCGCGAAGGAGCTGGCCAGCCGCGCCGCTGGCAACACCCCGGACAACGCGAACGCGAAGCCGCTGATCGACACCGGCCAATACAGGCAGGCGATCACCTACGTGGTCCGCCAGAAGTAACCCGTCATCACTGAAACCTGAGGGCTGCCGCGTGCGGCCCTTTTCCGTTGGGCGTTTCCCCGCCGGTCAGCCCTGATCGGCCCCTCGGCCAGTCTCCGGACTGCCGCAGCCACCCCGCACCCCTGATTCCCGAGGACTGAAATGCAACGCTTGATCAATGGCGATCTCGTGGAGGTCAGCGCTGGCCTGAGCTTCTACCCGAGCGGCGCCGCGCAGAACCCGCCGACCGCCGGCGCGGCACTGGCCGTGACCGCCGCGGTCCAGCAGATCAGCCTGCCGGCCACGCTCACGCGCGCCGCGACGGTGCGCATCGCCAACTACGGCACGCAGCCGATCGCCTTCGCATACGGCACCGCGGCGGGGCTGACGATGGCAAACGGCGTCTTCATGCTGGCCGGGACGGTCGAGACGTTCTATCTGCCGGCCGGCACGTCGAAGCTCAGTCTGATCGCGCCGGGGCCTGGCTCGACGGTGTATGTCAGCGTGGGGGACGCACAATGACGATGCGAGCTGCGGTAACCAGCGCCGTTCCAACGGTAGGCCTCGCGGGCGGCGCTATCCAGACCGCCGCTTACACCTGGGCCGCCGGCGACCTGGGCAACTGCCTGATCCTCAACCCCGCGTCCGCCATCTCGCAGGCCCTGCCGACCCCAACGGGCTCGTCCGGCAACTTCGCGAACGGCTGGAACGCCAGCGTGGAGAACGTCTCGGGCAACGTGGTGACGCTGACGGTGCCCGCTGGCGTGAGCCTGGACGGCGTGAGCAACGGATCGGTCACGCTCTACCCGAACACCGGGTGTCGATTCTTCACGGACGGCACGAACTGGTACACGACTCGCGGCCTGTCGAACGGCGGCGGCGTTGGACTGAAGGCGCCGGGAGTCCTGTACACATCGTCTGCGGCCAGCACCTTGACGGGAACCACGTCGCAGACGGTCATGGCGACGGTGGTGATACCAGCCAATGCGATCGCTGATGGCGGCAAGTTGGAGGTCGACGGGATCGTGAGTGCAAACACGAGCCCGGCGGGTACACGGCAGTTCACGCTGGCGCTCAACGGCATTTCGTGCCTGACCACGACGCTCGCGACTACAGCATTTGGGTCGTTCCCCTACATGGAGTTCTACCGGCGCGGCACTTCCATGGTGCACGCTACATCCATCGTGCCGGCGACATCCATCACCGCAGGCCTGCAGACGCGTGCCGTAGACCCGACGCAAGCGATCACCCTGACTATGCTCATGCAGTTGGCCAACGCAGCGGACAGCATCACGCTGGACGCTATGACCGTTAAGGTGTTGAACAAATGATTACCGTGCCAGTCGTGATCGTTCAAACCGATTCCGGACCAGTCATCGCGCCGGCCTCGCCGCTTCCAGACAACCGGATCTACACGGTCTGCGACGGCGTGAACTACACCGTCTACGAGCCGGGCGACACCGTGCCGGCGCAGGCGCGGGGGTAATCGACCATGCCGCTACTCGACGTCTCCGATGTCCTGCTGGACCCGGACTTCCTCGACACCACGCTGGTCGTGACCCGCAACGCGCAGACGGTCGGTAGCGACGGCATCGCCGTCGACACGCCGATGACCGGCCCCTTCTACGGCGTGGTCACCAGCATGGGCGGCGCCGTCCTGCAGCGCGTGGCGGAAGGCGCGCGGATCACCGACACGATCACCATCCACACGCAATTCCAGCTGATCCCGGGCCAGGAAGGGTTCGACGCCGATATGGTGACGTGGTCCGGCCGGCAATGGACGGTGACCAACGTGAACAGCTACAGCTCGTACGGCCGTGGCTTCATCGCCGCGACGTGCACGCTGAAGAAGCTCGCAGGGTGACCCATGAACGACAGTTCCACTGGCGGCTACCTCTCGCCGGCCGCCGCGTCGCCGCCGCTGGAGGATGCTGCACTCGACGCGGTGTTCCAGCAGATGGTCGTCGGCATCACCGGACTGCCCGGCAACATGGTCCGCCCGCGCTGGCAGCCGACGGTGCCGAAGCAGCCCGAGCCGTCGGTCAACTGGTGCGCGCTCGGCGTCACGGTGCAGACGGCGGACGCCGGCCCGGCGATCACCCACAACCCGGCCGGCGAGGGCAGCGACACTTCGGTGCGGCATCAGGAGATCGACGTCCTGGCGTCGTTCTACGGCCACAACGCCAAGCAGTACGCGCAGCAGCTGGTGGACGGCCTCGGCATCCCGCAGAACCTCGAACAGCTCAAGGCCAACGACATGCAGTCGGTCGCTGAGGGCTCGATCCGCGGCGCGCCGGATCTGCTCAACGAGCAGTGGATCCGGCGCTATGACGTCGTGCTGAGCTTCCGCCGCAAGATTACGCGCACCTACGCCGTGCTGAACGTCAAGTCCGCCGGTGTGGAGGTGCAGACGCCCACCACCACGGCGCCAGTCAGCGTCACCCCGTAATTCCCGATTCACCCCTTCGACAAGCCCGCCGCGCGCGGGCTTTCTGCATTTGGAGCGGTCCATGCCGAATACCCTGCCGGTCTCGCGGCTCATCAACGTCACGATCAACATGTCGCCGCAGGCGGCGCAAGGGGCGAACCTCAACACGGCTCTGATCCTGGGCGCGTCTTCGGTCATCGACCCGGGCGAGCGGTTCCGGGCCTATGCGTCCGCCGCAGCCGTGGCCACCGACTTCGGCCTGAGCGCGCCGGAATACCAAGCGGCCGCGCTGTACTTCAACCAGACCCCGCAGCCGCAATCGCTGCTGGTGGGCCGCTGGGCGAAGACCGCCACGTCGGCCAAGCTCAAGGGCGGCCTGCTGGCCGCTGCCGCCCAGGCCATGGCGAACTGGACCGTCATCTCGAACGGCGGGTTCAACGTCACGGTCGACGGCACCCTCAAGACCGTCACCGGGCTGGATTTCACCGCGCAGACGAACCTGAACGGCGTGGCGTCCGTGATTTCGACCGCCCTCGGCGCGGCCGCCAGCTGCGTCTGGAACGCGAACTACAGCCGCTTCGAGGTCACCAGCGCGTCGGCCGGCGCCGGCACGGCCGCCGGCGGCACCATCACGCTGACGGGCAATCCGGCCGCCAACGACACGGTTACCATCGGTGGCACGGTCGTCACCTTCGTGAGCGCCAACCCGACCGCCAACCAGGTGCTGCTGGGCACGACCGCCGCGCAGACCGCCGCCAACCTGCAGGCCTTCCTGCAGGCGTCCGCCGACGTCAACCTCAGCAAGGCGCGGTACTCGACGACGCTGGGCGTGGTGACGGTCACCTACGGCGCGCTGGGCACCGCCGGAAACAGCTTCACCCTGGCCAAGTCCTCGACGAACATCACCCTGTCCGGCGCGACGCTGTCCGGCGGCGTGAACGCCTCGACGATCACCTACGCCACGTCGCCGGCAGTGGGCACCGACGTCTCGGCGCTGCTGGGGCTGACCACCGGCGTCGCGTCGGCGCCGGTCAACGGCGTGGCCGCCGAGCAGCCGGTCGACGCGGTGAACGCCATGGTGACCAACTTCGGCCGCCAGTTCCTGGGCATCACGTTCGCCGACACCACGGTCACCAACACGCAGCATCTGGCGGTGGCGGCCTTCGTGGAGGCCGACCAGGCCCACCTGTACGCGGTGACCTCGCAGGAGGCCGCGGCGGTTGACCCGACCCAGACCACGGACATCGGCTACCTGCTCAAGCAGCTCGGCTACAAGTACAGCTTCCCGCAGTGGTCGAGCACCAGCCCATACGCGGCGGCGTCGCTGCTGGGCCGCCTGCTGACTGTGAACTTCAACAGCAACCGCACGACCATCACCCTGGCGTACAAGACCGAGCCGGGGGTCGTGGCCGAGTCGCTGAACACGACGCAGGCCAACGCCCTGGACGCCAAGAACTACAACTACTACGTCAACTACGACAACAGCACCTCGATCATTCAGAACGGCGTCACGCCGAGCGGGATCTTCATCGACTCGATCTACAACGCGATCTGGTTCCGCAACCGGGTGCAGACCGACCTGTACAACGCGCTGTACACCAGCCCGACGAAGATCCCGCAGACCGACGCCGGCAACCAGACGCTGTCCGCGACGATGGAGACGTCGTGCGCTGCTGCGGTGACCAACGGCTATCTGGCGGCGGGGGTGTGGAACCAGGCCGGTTTCGGCGCCCTGAATCAGGGCGACACGCTGTCGAAGGGCTACTACATCTACACGCCGCCGATCTCGTCCCAGTCGACGTCGGACCGCCAGGCCCGCAAGTCCGTCCCGTTCCAGATTGCCGCACTGGAAGCCGGCGCGATCCACTCGATCTCGCTGACCGTCAACGTTCAACGCTAAGGTGAACCATGCCCTCGTATAGCTTCAAAGACGTCACCGCGACGCTCGTCGGCCCGACCGGCTCCATCGAACTGGGCTACGGCTCAGCCGCCGCCGAAGAAGGCATTGATGTGGCCGCCGCCAGCGACAAGAACACCATGACGGTCGCCGCGGACGGGGAGGGCATGCACAGTCTGCATGCCGACAAATCGGGCCAGATCACCTTTCGCTTGCTCAAGACGAGCCCGGCAAACCGGAAGCTGATGGTTGCCTACGACGCGCAGGCCCTTAGCGCATCGCTCTGGGGCAAGAACATCATCACGATTTCGAACACTGCTGCGGCCGACCTGCACGTCGCGCGCGAGTGCGCCTTCAAGAAGAAGCCCAACATGAAGTACGCCAAGGACGGCGACATCATCGAATGGGTGTTCGACTGCATCAAGATCGACTCGGTGCTTGGCACCTACTGACCGGGGGCATAGATGCAGACGATCGAATTTGACATCGCGGGCCAGCGGTACCGGGCGGCCAAGCTGGACACGATCAAGCAGTTGCACGTGTCGCGCAAGATCGGGCCGGTGCTGCCCAAGCTGCTACCGGTGTTCGTGAAGTTCACCGAGTCGGCCAAGGCCGGCACCCCCAACGAGGATCTGGCCGGCATCGCGGCCGCCGTCGAGCCGCTGGCGCAAGCGCTGGCGGACATGACCGACGGGGACTTCGAATACGTGGTGAACACCTGCCTGGCGGTGGTGCTGCGCAACCAGATGAACAACTGGGCGCCGGTCTTCGTGCCGGGCGGCGGCTTGATGTTCGACGACATCGACCTGGGCGGCACCGTCCAGCTGGTCGCCAAGGTGATCTGGCACAGCCTGGGCCCTTTCTTGTCCGGGTTCCTCGCCAGCGCTCAAGCGACGAACCCGGCGGCATAGCCTGGGCAACCCTGCCCGACGGGCTGGACTGGCTGATGCGGCCGGTCGTGAAGGGCATGTGCCTCTTCGAAAGCCTAAAGGACGGCAGGATCGACCTGGCGGACATCGCGCTGATGAACGAAGCGCTGGACGTGCTGGCAGAGAACACCCAGCTGGCGCACCAACTCGCAGAGCAGAAACATGGCAGGTGACGTCGATACGATCCGCGAGTTTCTCGTCGGCCTGGGCTTCAAGGTCGACGAGCGCGGCCAGAAGAAGTTCACCGACGGCATCCTCTCGGCCACGCTGAAGGTTGCAGAGCTCGGGATCGCGATCAAGACCGCGTCGGCTGCCGTGGTGGCCAGTGTCACGGTGATCGCCAGCCAGATGGAGTCGCTGTACTTCGCGTCGCAGCGCACCGGCGCGGCCGTGGCCAACATCCAGGCCCTGGGCTTCGCCGCCGCGCAGATGGGATCGACGGCGGAGGCCGCGCGCGGGTCGCTGGAGAGCCTGGCGCGCCTGATGCGCAACAGTCCGGGCGGGGAAGGGCTGATCCACAGCATTGGCGTGCAGACCCGCCAGGCGAACGGCGGGCTGCGCGACACGACCGAGATCCTGGCGGACCTCGGCAAGCAGTTCGCCGGCATGCCCTTCTACCGGGCCAACGCCTACGCCCAGGCGCTCGGCATCGACGAGAAGACGCTGATGGCCCTGCGCGAGGGCATGGGGCAGTTCGGCGATGACTACCAGGACATGCTGGCCAAGGCCGGCATGGATTCGCAGGAGGCCGCCAAGTCGTCGCATGCGTTCATGAATGAGGTGCGCTCGCTGGGCGCCGCGTTCGTGATCCTGGGCCAGAAGGTGGCCACGACGCTCACCGGCAAGCTGTCCGGTGATCTGCGGCGCTTCCGCGACGGCGTGGTCGACAACTTCGGGCGGATCGCCGGCATCGTCGAGAAGGTCGCCAGCGGCGTGCTGCTGGTGGCCGACATCATCAGCACCCTGGCCCTGCGGGGGATGCAGGCGATCGGCGCGGTGGTGGACTGGTTCAACGGTCTGGACGGCACGGTGAAGACCGTCATCGAGGCAGTCGCGGCGCTCGGGATCGCCTGGAAGGTGCTGTCGGCTGGCTTCCTGGCTACGCCGATCGGGCGGATCATCGCGCTCGGCGCCGCCATCCTGGCGCTCTACGACGACTACAAGGTCTGGAGGGAGGGCGGCCAGGCGCTGATCGACTGGTCGAAGTGGGAACCGGGGATCAAGCTCGCGGGCAAGGCGATCGCCTGGCTGAGGGACTTGCTCGGGGACATGATGTACCGGGCGATCGCCGCCGTCGACGCCATCGACGCGATCGTCCACAAGGACTGGGGGCGCCTGAAGTTCGCCGTCGGCGAGTTCCTGCACGGCAACGGTAAGCCCTACGGCGGGTCCGACGCTCAACAGCCGGCAGCGACCGCGGCGCCCGCCGCGTCCGCCGGGGCGGCTGCGCCGGCGGCGGCGGCCGGGCGCCAGCCGCGAGGCATCCGCAACAACAACCCGGGCAACCTGAACTTCGTCGGCCAGGCCGGGGCGACCCGGGAAACCGGCCCGAACGGGCGGTTCGCGGTGTTCGAGACGGCCGAGGCTGGCTTGCGGGCGCTGGCCGACCAGTTGCGCCGGTACGGCGCGCGGGGGATCAACTCGGTCCGCGCCATCATCTCGAAGTTTGCGCCGCCCAGTGAGAACAACACGCAGGCCTATATCGGCAGCGTTTCGCGGCGCCTGGGCGTGGATTCCGATGCGGCCCTCAACCTGAACGACCCGCGCCTGATGCATGGCCTGATGGACGCCATCATCAAGGTCGAGAACGGCCGGAACCCCTACAGCACCGAGCAGCTGGCGTCTGCCTCGGCAGCGCGGGCCGCCGGCCCGCAGACCGCGGCCGGCGCGCCGGTCAGCGTGACCCAGGAAACGACGATTCACGTGACGGGTGGTAGCGACCCACAAGGCACCGCGCAGGCGGTGGCTCAGGCCCAGAACGGGGTGAACCAGCGCCTGGTGCGCAACATGAGGACGGCCGCGCAATGACGAGTCTCGTAACAAGCGGTCTGGCGGTGGCCGCGCTCGCAGGCGCCGACCTGGTCAGCGCGATCTTCATGCCGAAGCGGTCGATCAGCTCGTCGCTTGGGACGTTCAGCGCTTACGTGACGCTTGAGGAGCAGCACAGCGACGAGCTGGTCATCACGGACCACCCGGTCGAGCAGGGCGCCCAGATCTCCGATCACGCCTACAAGAAGCCGGCGGAGCTGACCATTACGATCGGCTGGACGAACAGCAGCCTCGCGTCCGTCACGTCGCTACAGTTCGGCAACTACTCGTCCTACGCCTACGACCGGCTGTTGCAGCTGCAGAAGCTGCGCGAGCTGGTCAACATCTCAACGGGCAAGCGCAAGTACCTGAACATGTTGATCCGGTCGATCAGCGTCACGACGGACGCCCGCACCGAGAACGCGCTGATCGCGACGTTGAACTGCCGCGAGATCATCGTGGTGCAGACCAGCACGACGCAGCTGGTGCCGGCCGAGAATCAGGCGATGCCGCAGAAGACCGGGCAGTCGACGAACGCGGGCACGAAGCAACCGCAGGCCACGAACACGAGCCTGCTGTATCGGGGCGTTTCCGCTGGGAAGTCGGCTTTGGGACTGAACTGATGCAGACCTTTGAGATTCCGCTGACCGCGCAGCCGCAGACGTTCACCATCACGCTGGTGGGCATGCAGTACCAGTTCGCGCTGGCCTGGCGCGATACCGACGGCGGCGGCTGGTTCCTGGACATCGCCGACGCGAGCGGCAACGCATTGCTGTCGGGCATTCCCCTGGTGACCGGTGTGGACCTGCTGGCGCAGTACGGCTATCTGGGCTTCGGCTTCGAGCTGTGGGTTCAGACCGATGCGGCCGACGCGCCGCCGACGTTCACGAACCTGGGAACGCAATCCCACCTCTACTGCGTGGTGCCCTGATGACCCAACAATGGCTTCGCCGTGTGAGCCTGATCGTGGGGAACGCGAGCGGGCAAGGCCTCGACCTGTCGGAACTGCACGTCTCCTTCCGGACTTTCAGCGCCACCACACAGAGCCCGGCGCACGCGACCATCCGGGTGTACAACGTGGCCGATGCGACGGCCAAGAGCATCCAGCAGGAGTTCAAGCAGGTGTTCCTGCAGGCCGGGTACGGCGACAACTTCGGGCTGATCTTCTCTGGCGGCCTCAAGCAGGTGCGGAAGGGGCGGGAGAACGCCACCGATACCTTCATCGACCTGATCGCGGCGCATGCGGACGAGGCCTATAACTGGTCGGTCGTGAACACGACGCTGGCCGCCGGCTGGTCGCAGTCGGACTACCGTGCGGCGCTGCTGCAGTCGATGGCGCAGTACGGCATCGTCTCGGGGTATTCGCCGGCGTTCGCGCCGACGAAGATGCCGCGAGGCAAGGTCTGCTACGGAATGACGCGGGACTATATGCGGCAGCTCGCTGGCGCGAGCGGTACGCAGTGGTCGGTGCAGAACGGCCAACTGCAGATGGTGCCGGTGAACGACGTTCTCCCGGGGGCGGCCGTCGTGCTGACTTCGGCCACCGGGATGATCGGGAACCCGGTCCAGACGGTTGATGGCATCGTCGTCAAGAGCCTGCTGAACCCGAATATCCGGCCCGGCACGCGGGTCCAGATCGCCAACGCCAGCATCCAGCAGGCGGCGCTGAGTGTGGACTACACGGCCACGAACTACTTCCCGAGCCTGGACGACGACGGGTTCTACAAGGTCTATGCGATGAGCCAGTCAGGCGACACGCGCGGCCAGGACTTCTACACCGAGATGATCTGCGCCGGCCTCAACGGGACCGCGCCGCTGACATCGACCTACACGAATGCGGTGACCAGTGGATAGCCGAGAACGTTGGGACGACCCCGAGGAAGCCTTGCGCGTGGCGCTGGATGGCCTGCAGACCGGCATCTGGACCGCCATGCCCGGCATCATCCAGTCATTCAGCGACGGCGCCGTCACCGCGACCGTGCAGCTCGCGATCAAGGGCATCGTGCATGCGCCGGACGGTACCGCGCAGTTTGTCAACCTCCCGCTGCTGGTCGACGTGCCGGTGCACTTCCCGCGAGGCGGTGGCTGCACGCTGACCTTCCCGGTTGCCAACGGCGACGAGTGCCTGGTGGTCTTCGCCGCGCGCTGCATTGACGCCTGGTGGCAGTCGGGCGGTGTGCAGCCGCCGATCGAGCCGCGGGTGCACGACCTGAGCGACGGCTTCGCCTTCGTCGGATTCTTCTCCCAGGCCACCAAGATCAGCGGCATCAGCACCGTCAGCACGCAGCTGCGCAGCAACGACGGCGCGACCTTCATCGACCTGAACCCGACCAGCCAGAAGGTCAAGATCGTGGCGCCGGGCGGCTTCGACGTGGTCACGCCGCTGGCTACCTTCTCGAACGGCGTGACGATCACCGGGCTGCTGACGTTCATCGGCGGCATGGTCGGCAGTGCGGTGAGCGGTGCCGCGGCGGTCTTCAACGGCGTGCTGAATGTGATCGGCCAGATCACCGCCAACGGCAAGCGTGTCGACGACACGCACACGCACAACGGCGTGCAGCCTGGCACCGGCAACTCCGGCAACGTGAACTGACCAACGCTGCCGTCCTCTCGGGCCCCGCCTTGTGCGGGGCCTTTGCTTTTGTGCTGCGGATAGGCCGACGGGCCGAACACACGTTTCCCTGGACGTGCTGCCGCAGCCACCCATTCCCAGGGCTCGACAGGGAGATCCCCATGACTGACCTTCCGCTCCAACTCGTGACCGTCATCGACGGCGAGCCGCGCGCGTCGTCCGATGTGGTCGCGAGAGGGCTCGGCCAGCGGCACCGCGCCGTCATCCAGCTCATCCGCCGGCATCTGGCAGCGCTGCAGGAGTTGGGAGGGGTGCAATTTGAAGTTGCACCCTTCGCGACGGCCGGCGGCACCCAGAAGCGGGAAGTCGCGCTGCTCAACGAGCACCAGGCCGCCCTGCTGATCTCGCTGATGCGCAACACCGAGAAGGTCGTCGACTTCAAGATCTCGCTCGTGAAGGAGTTCTTCCGGATGCGCGACGCGCTGCAGCATCGGGATCAAGGCCTCTGGCAGCAGATGCAGGCGCTGATCGCGCGCGAGGTCGAGTCCAAGGTACGCGCCTCCTTTGGCTCGCACCTGATGCTGGAGCGAAAGCGGGAGATCCCGCGCTTCCATGACGAGCGGGCCAGGCTGGAAAGCCAGATTCAGCCCTCTCTGCTGACCCACTGACCCGGCCCGGCGCCGGGTCTTCCATTTCTGGAGGTGCCATGCGGTACCGAAAGCTCGACGCCAACGGCGACTACTCCTGGGGCAACCAGCAGGGCGATTTCTATCGCGACCAGGCCGAGGCCGTGGCGCAGGCCGTGCAGACACGACTGCGCCTCACGCTCGGCGAGTGGTTCCTCGATGTCACCGATGGCACGCCGTGGAACACCGAGGTGCTCGGCAAGTACACGAAGGACCAGTACGACACCGCGATCCGCGATCGCATCCTGGGTACCACGGGCGTGACCGAGATCGTCAGCTACTCGAGCACGGCCGACACGCAGGCGCGCACGCTGACTGTCACGGTCACCATCAATACGCAGTACGGCCAAGCCACTTTCACGACCACGCTATGACCATCCCCTCTGTCGCACCGGTCATCAGTGCTTCCGGAATCAGCGCGCCGGCGTTCTCGGACGTGCTGGACTACGTCGTATCCAAGTACCGGGCGATCTATGGGTCGGACGTCTACCTCGGGAACGACTCGGAGGACTACCAGTTCCTGGTGGCCGGCATCGCAACGCCGATCAATGACCTGAATGCTGCGATCATCGCCGGGTACAACGGTTTCTCGCCGGCCACGGCGCAGGGCGCGAACCTGTCCAGCGTAGTCAAGATCAACGGCCTGCGGCGCAATACGCCGAGCAACTCGACGGTCGACCAGATCATCGTCGGCGTGGCGGGCACTGTGATCACCAATGGCGTGACGCAAGACGCCAATGGCAACAAGTGGGCGCTGCCGACGACGGTCACGATCCCGCCGAGCGGCACCATCACCGTGACGGCGACCTGCCAGACGGCCGGCGCGGTGCAGGCTGGGGTCGGCGCGGTCAACCAGATCGCGACGCCGACGCTGGGTTGGCAGTCGGTCACGAACGCGAGCGCCGCCCAAGCCGGCGAGCCAGTCGAAACCGATTCCCAGCTGAAGGCGCGACAGGCCACGTCGACGGCGCTGTCGTCGCGGACAGTCCTGGAGGGGACGGTCGGGGCGGTGTGGGCGGTGCCAGGCGTGACCCGCGTGACCCCCTATGAGAACGACACGAGCGTCGTCGATGCCAATGGCATCCCTGCCAACAAGATCTACCTGGTGGTGGAGGGCGGCGACGCTACGGCGATCGCGCAGGCCATCGCCGCCAAGAAGGGGCCGGGGTGCGGCACTTACGGCACGACGACCATCTACGTGACCGACGCCTACGGCATCGCCCATCCGATCAGCTTCTACCGGCCGACGTACGACGCCATCACCTGCGCGATCACGTTGAAGGCGCTCACCGGCTACACGTCGACCGTCGGCGCGGCGATCCAGGCCGCGGTGGCCGCATACATCAACTCGGTGGTGATCGGCGGCGCGCCGAGTGGCTTCGTCGAATGGGATTCCGCTCTGGCGGCCGCGAAGTCAGTGCCTGGCAGCAACACGTTCCGCATCACGTCACTGACGCTGAGCGGGCCCGGCGGCGTCGGCGCGCCGGACGTGCCGCTGGCCTTCAACCACGCCGGTCAGGCGACACCTGCGAGCGTGACGATCACGGCGACATGACATGGCACAGGCATCCGACTACACCGCTCTGATCACCACCCAGCACGCGGACAAGCCGAAGTTCATGGCCATGGTGGCTGTCGTCGCGCAGTGCTTCGGCGACCAGATTAACGTCATGCAGTCGATCCCGGCGGCGTTTGACCTGGACAACGCCGTTGGCGTGCAGCTCGACGCCGTCGGCCTGTGGGCCGGCATCAGGCGGCAGGTCCGGACACCGCTGAACGTCTACTTCTCGCTCGACACCGCAGGCCTGGGCTTCGACCAAGGCAACTGGCAGGGCCCCTTCGATCCCAGCACCGGCCTGACGTCGCTCGATGACGGCACGTTCAGGACGCTGATCCGCGCCAAGATCGCGGCGAATAGCTGGGACGGGACGGTGCCCGGCGCCGCGGCGGCCTACGCGAACCTGTTCGCTGGGTCGGCCAGCAACATCTTCATCCAGGACAACCAGGACATGACGATGACGGTGGGTGTGTCGGGGGAGATCCCGAGCGCGCTGCTGCGCGCACTGTTCTCCGGCGGCTACCTACCGCTCAAGCCGGAAGGGGTGCTTGCCAACTACGTCGTGCCGTCCGCCAACAATACGCCGCTCTTCGGATTCGACGTCTCCAACCAGTACATCGCCGGCCTCGACGCCGGCTCGTGGGCGGTCCCCGCCTGACCTCACCTGCTGCCACACAAGCCGCCTTCGGGCGGCTTTTTCTTTTCCGGAACCCCAATGCCCATCCAGAACGACTTTCTGCCCTTCGCTGCAGGGGCGGGCGCCAACGTGCTGACGCAGGCCCAGTACGCGGCGCTCACCTCCCTGATCGCCAACGGCTTTTCTGCCGGCGTCGCGCCCTCGGCGCAGCTCAACAAGGTCTGGCGCCAGAGCAGCATCATGACGGCGGTCCTGGCGCAGTTCATCGTTGCCAACACCGGCCAGACGGCCATCGACGATGGCACGACCGCGACGCTGCTGGCCAATCTGGCGACGGCGATCTCGGTGACCGCGCGCCAGAATCCAGTTCTGGCCGACACCGGTGCGGCGAACGCCTATGTAGTGGCCAACCTGGCCGCCCTCTCGGCCTACCCGACGTCGTCCGGGTTGACGCTCGACGTGTCGATCGCCAACGCGAACACCGGCGCGTCGACGCTCAACGTCGACGGACTGGGCGCAAAGCCGATTCTGGGGCTCGGTCTGCAGCCACTTCAGGGCGGCGAGCTGCCTGCGAAGGGCGTCGCATGCCTGCTGTACGTCGTCGCGTCGACCGTCAACGGTGGGAACGGCGCCTGGGTCGTGATGGAGTGCACGGGCGGCGCGCAACAGGTGGCCCAGGGGACGCAGAGTAATCACGCTGTGACCGTGGCGCAAGCGGCCGGCGTCGTTGGCCAGGCGCGCAATCTGAAGGTGAACAATGCCGTGGCCTCTGCGACGGTGGCGCTCACGGCCGACGAGATCATCGTCGAGACCGCACTCGGCGGCGCGCGCTACTGCCTGCCGAACTTCAACAAGACCATCAACCTAGCCGCCACCGGGGCCGGCGGCATGGACACTGGCACTGCGCCGGCCTATGGGTACGTGGCGCTCTACGCGATCTACAACCCATCCACCGGGGCGAGCGCGCTACTGGCGGTCAACGCGACCTCTGCGGTCGCCCCCAGCGTCTACGGGGGCGCGAACATGCCGACCGGCTACACCGCATCGGCGCTGGTATCCGTGTGGCCAGTGGATGGCAATGGGAAACTCGTAGCGGGTGCCCAGCTCGATCGCGAGGTGTGGATCCCGGAAGTGGCGATCCTGACGACCTCCACGGTTGCGTCGACGCCGACCTCCGTTTCCGTCAGTACGATCGTCCCTCCGAACGCGCGAGCAGTGCGCGGGACCATGGTCGTCAACAACAACACGGTGAATGGCGGTAGCAATGCCTCCTTCGTTGGCAATGCGCAATCCGTGGGGTCGATCCGCATCGGCACGACCGCGCCCGCGTCGGGTGCGGGCGCGGCATATTCCTTTAGCGGCCTGCCGATTCTCGTGAGTCAAACGATCTACTACACACTCACCAACGTTTCCGGCTCCGGGACGCTGTACGGGTTCATCTCTGGCTATTCGATCTAGGAAGGCGCCATGCTCAACGTCCAATTCTCCGACGGCACGCAGTCGACGATCGTGTCGTACTTCGCGTCCCCGCAAGACAGTTCGGTGTTCGCCAACCTGGGCGAGGTCGATGCGAGCGACGCGCGGTGGGCCGCATTCTATGAGTCGCTGCCAGAGTTGGCGCGGTCTGGGATGCCGGTGCCGACCAAGTAGCCGGCTGATTCGAACGACACAAGCCGCCTCCAAGCGGTCTTCTCATGCCCGCGTCGAGCGGGCTTTTTCATTTTCGGGGGTCAAATGTCCGAACCAATCAGCGGCACCGTCGCAACCGGCGCAGCTGTCAGCGCCACCGCCAAACTCTTCGGCCTGCAGATCGGCGCCGGCGCCGTCGCAGCCGCGCTGGGCTTCATGGTGCTCTGGCCGAAGACGAAGCGGGAAGGGTTCGCCCGGCTCGTCTCGTCCGTCCTGGCGTCGATCGTCTTCGGCCCGGCGCTGGTGGCCTACGTCAATGCCAAGGCGCCGGATCTGTTCACGTCGGCGCGCGCCATGGGCGTGACTTTCGGCGTCCCGCCGGAATTCGGCGTGCTCTACGCCAGCGCGCCGTTCCTGGTCATCGCCGGCCTGCCGGCCTGGTGGGTGATCGGCGCCGTCGTGCGATGGTTCGAGAAGCGCCGGGGCAAGGACATCGGTGAGCTGATGGCCGATGCCAAGGAAGCGGTGGCAGGAGAGAACCATGCCGGGTGACATGGATACCCCGAACATCCGGCCCTTCCTGGACATGATTGCCGTCGCCGAGCTTGGCCGGGCACTCATCGCCAAGTCGGATAATGGCTACAACGTCCTTGTGGGTAGCACACCGGCTGCGCCGAAGCTGTTTCGCAGTTATGCCGACCATCCGCGGCAACTGGTGCTGATCCGGGCGGGTCTGTCTTCGACGGCGGCCGGCCGCTACCAGGTTCTCGCGCGCTGGTATGACATCTACAGGCGCCAGTTGGGACTGACGGACTTCGGCCCGGTGGCGCAGGACCGTATTGCGGTACAGCAGATCCGCGAACGCTTGGCGCTGCAGTTGATCGCTGCGGGTCGCTTCGACGAGGCAGTGTCCCGCGTGCGCAACATATGGGCAAGCCTGCCGGGCGCCGGCTACGGGCAGAACGAACATTCGCTCGACTACTTGCGCGGTATCTACGTGCAGGCGGGTGGGGTGCTCGCATGACGGCCCTCTCCAACGTCCTGCGCGAGCTTGCGCCCGGAGTGCTGTCCTTCTGGTGCCCGGGTTGCGGCGTCTCGCATTCGATCCAGTACGGCGCCGGGCCGGGGCCGCGGTGGGGTTGGAACGGCCACGCCGAGCGGCCGACCTTTACGCCGAGCGTGCTGGTGCGCACTGGCCGCGCGGTCGACCCGGCCTTTGTGCCGATGGACGGCGATCCGCCGGAGGTCTGCCACACGTTCGTGACGGACGGGCAGATCCAGTACCTGGGTGACTGCACGCATGCGCTGGCCGGCCAGACAGTGCCGATGGTCGCCTTCCCAGACAGGTGGGGCTGAGGCCTCTCCCATCTGCCCCCTCCACACCCCAGGCCCCGCCGCGCGCGGGGCTCTCTTCATCCTGGACCCCTATGGCTGATCGCTTGGATTTCCTGATTGACCAGGGCGCCGATTGGAGCGTCCAGCTGGTTCTGCAGAACGACGACAGAACGCCGCTGAACCTGACCGGCTGCCATATCTACCTCAAGTGCCGCGCGTCGCAATCGAGCCCGACTGCGCTGATCGACCTCTCGACGAAGGCAGGGACGATCACGCTTAACGGGCCCCTGGGCCAACTGAACTGGACCGTGCCTGGCGCGTCGACAGCGCTCTATTCGGGGCAACCGTACGCCTTGCCGCAGTTCGGGGCGATGCCGTTCGGGGTCTATGACCTTTTCGTCGAGACGCCTGGCGGCGGCCTCATCAAGTACCTCTGCGGCCAGATCCTGCTGGCGCTGAGCGAGACCCCTCCATTCTGATCACCGGAGCTTTGCATGACCGTAATTCTGGCAAGCACGCCTGGCCCGCAAGGCGAGCCGGGCGCTGGCATCAATCTGCGCGGCACCTGGTCGTCGACCGTAGCCTATGCCATCAACGACTGCGTGACCTACAACGGCTCGGCCTATACCGCTCTGACTGCGAGCGTCGGCGCCCAGCCGGACATCACGCCGATGCAATGGAACCTCTTCGTGGCCGGGGCCGAGTTGAGCCCGGCGGCGCAGGAGGCGGTTGCGGAGGCAGTGTCTGCTGCCTCGGCGGCGACGGCTGCTGCCGCGACGGCTTCCACGGCCGCATCAGCAGCCGCAGCCGCAGAAGCCGTTGTGATGGCGCCACTGACCTTTGCCGGCCAGAAGGTCGGCATCGTCGGCGTCGGCGACAGCATCTCGGCGATCGCCTACTCGGGCCTGACGAACTGGCTGCGCGACCTGTGCTATCTGAGCGGGCAGACTTACCGCTACCGCTACGGCGCCGACTTCGCCGTGTCCGGCTCGACCGCGGAACAAGCGCTGGCGTCGCAACTGCCGCAGGTGCTGGCGATGAACCCGCTGCCCAAGTCGTGCGTCATCGCATGCGGCTCGAACAACTACAACTCGTCGGCGGAGATCGCCAGCGGCTTCGCGGCCGTGACGACCATGATCCGCCAGCTGATTGCCGCCGGCATCCAGCCGATCCTGTGGACCATCCCGCCGCGCGGCAACGTGCCGGGCAGCCAGACCGGCATCAATGCCTGGAACGCGCTGGTCTACCAGATGCAGGCGCAGTACGGCTTCCCGCTGGTCGACTGCAATGCGGCTTTCCAAGATCCGAACAACCCGGCATTTCTGAAGGCGGCGTACACCTTCGACGGGACGCACCCGACGGTACTCGGCAGCGGCGCGCTGGCGGCGTACGTGCTGGCCGATCCGAAGTTCAACGCCGCGGCGAAGAAGGACACGCCGCCCTGGCTGGTCACCTACAACTCCGACCCGGCCAATCTGCTGCAGAACGGCCTGTTCAACTCGGGAAGTGGCAGCACGTCGGTGGCCGATGGCGTGCAGTTGGCCAGCGGCGTGACGGGCCTGCTTGTCAACGATGGCCAGTGCCTGGGCAATTGGCAACGCTTCACGCGCCCGGCGAACGCCGGGGCGGTCGGCGCGTCGTCGCTGGCGTTCGGCGGCGTCGTGGCCGGCAGTGTGATCGAGGTGAGCTGCCGCCTGCGCGCGAGCACGCCGGCGGTGACCTGGGGCACGGCGGACGCCATCACGGGGCCGTTCGGCCAGATGCTGGGTGTGGCGTGGCAGAACGCCAGCTGGAGCCAGACCATCAGCACGGCCTACCTGCGCCAGACGAATACCGGCGCGTCCGAGAGCGGGATCATCTGCGAGCGCCTGCTCGTGCCGGCTGGCGCGGCCAACGTGTCGGTCCTGATCGGCGCCTCGAGCGCCGGCGGCAACACGCAGCCAATCTCGGTGGACATCGCCCAGTTGGCGTTCCGGGTGATCTCGCCGCCTGCCGTCTGACCTGCACCACCTGCACCCCAGGCCCCGCCGTGTGCGGGGCCTTTGCATTTCTGGAGGGCCTATGGCCGTCACGGATACCCACGAAGAGAAAGAGACCCTGGCGGTCGACGTGCTGCTGCCCGGGCACGAGCCGCGTGCCACCACGGCGCTGTTCGAACGCACGAAGAAGCAGCTGATCGCTCGCGAGGGCGGCCGCTGCTACGTCTGCGGCGCCACGGCGCAGGAGAGCGGCCAGCCGCTGGAAGCCCATCACCACCCGATCGAACGGTCGCTCGCCAACATGATCGACTGGCCGGCGGTCCAGGCTGCCGCGCGCGCCGGCGCGCTCGGGCCGCACGCCGCGGCGTTCGACTGGGCCGCCTTCGACCCGGCCGACCCGTACACCTTCGTCGACGACATGACGGTGAACGGGCTGCTGCTCTGCCGCCAGCACCACACTGGCAAGGACGCGGGCATCCACGCGCTGCCGTTCCCCCTGTGGCTGGCCCAGAAGTTCGGCCGCGAGGGCTACCAGTTCACGCCGGGGGAGGTGATCCACCATGCGACCTAGCCGCGCGGCGGCCGCAGGTGCGTGCCTGGCCGCCCTGGCGCTGCCCGGCTGCGCGGTGGTCGAGCACGCTCAGGTCGTGCCGCTGGTGGACCAGAGCCTGCACGTCAGCTGCTGCTGCGCCTTCGTCGAGATCCCGCCCTCGACCCAGATCACCGCCACCTTCGACCGTGCCGGCCGCCTCATGGTCGGCGCCAGCTGGATTTTCTGAGCAGTCCCATCCCGCCGCGTCCGCGGCATTCACCCGTAAGAGGAACGTCACATGAAGAAGCTGATGCTGTTGTGCGCGGCAGGAATCGTCGCGCTCGTCTCCCTGGCCGGCTGCGCCGGCGCGCCCCAGGCCGCCACCACCTTCCAGGCCCAGGTCGTGAAGGCCTGCGCGGTCGTGCAGCCGACCCTGCAGTCGGTCCAGGCCATGACGGTCGACGACCCGGCCAAGCAGGTCATCCTGGCGCAGCTGGTGAAGGACAATGGCGCCGTGTGTGCCGCCGGCGCGTCGGTCGACGCCTCGAGCGTGCAATCGCTGGTGAACACGTCGGTGCCGGCCGCCATCCAGGTGGTGGGCCTGCTGCCGCTCGACCCAGCCGCGCGCAGCGGCGTGCAGATCGGGCTGATGGCATTCCAGGTGGCCCTGGCTGCCGCACTGGCGCAGTATGGGGCGCCGGCGCCGAGCTCGACCCTGGCGCCGGCCAGCGCGCCGGCCGCGCCCGCGGCGGCGGTTGCCGGGGCGACGTCGTGAGCCAGTTCCTGACCAGGCTGGTCATGGAGAACGCCACGGACCAGGATGACGGCCTGTGGCGGCTGGTCGAGCCGCTGGTCTACCAGTCGGACATGGCCGGGCAGACCTTCGAAGTTCCGGCCGGGTTCGAAACCGACCTGGCATCGGTGCCGCGGCTGCCGGTGGTCTACCTTCTGGCCGGCGGCACGTCCAACGAAGCCGCCGTGGTGCACGACTTCCTGTACACCGAGCACCCGGTACCGCGCGCGGTGGCGGATGCCGTGCTGCGCGAGGCTTCGGCGGTCACTGGCGTGCCGGTGTGGCGCCGGTGGCTGATGTTCTGGGGTGTGCGGTTGGGTGGCGGGTCGCACTGGGAACCAGCCACCTCACAGGCGCCGACCGGCGGTTAGCCGAAAAATGGGGCAAAGGCGCGGGTAGCGCCTTTGCCCTCTGGGAGTGGCAGCGGGTCGGATGTCGCTGCCTAGGCGCATTCTGCTCTAGTGTGACAAATTCGTTACCCCGCACAAGTCTGGTGCATACAAGAGTGGGGTATAGATAATGCCTTACGCTGGCGGCCGATCTTGTGGGCGGTGTGCCTGCGTGGTGGCTGCGGAAAGAAAAAAGGGCATAGGTGCGGGGAGCTCCTATGCCCTTGAGAATGCAACAAGATGGTGGTCGAGTTGCTGAGATGATTTTCCATACCTTGGATATGGTTTTTCATCCCCCTAGGCGTATGGGGCACCAGAAGGAAGGGTAAAGATTCTGGTGGTTCGGGAACTGCGGCGACAGTGCTAGGCTGCTATTCGGCTCGGCAGGCGTGGATGATGGGATAGTTGCTCGGTGCGCTGAGCGACAGTGCAGCGCGGCACTGGAAGACAGTGCCGGTGTGGCCGCTCTGGTGATGTGCAAAGAAAAAGCCCCAACTGATGTCTGGGGCTCAAAAGGGAACGGGATGCATTGCACCCCAAGACTGAGTCTACGGTGTATGGCGGCCGCCGGCTTGCCTCAAATGGGGCACGTCAGTGCGATCCGTGTGGCATGTTGAGCAATTGCGCGCGCCGCTTATCGGCGACGAAGAGAAGAGGGCCCTCGCTAGCTCAGCCGAGGGCCCAATAAGACGGGCGTTGCGAACGAGCCCAGAGCAATTCTGGCTTGCGTCAAACGATCGCTTGAATGCGGGAAATTCCCTGATGCTGCGATGCGACAGCGGGCTTGACATGCTGACCGTTCATCTGCCTTCTCCTATAGAGACTTGGAGGTGCCTGATGACCACACCGAGCGCTGATCGGAAGCTGAAGGGGACACCGAAGGGGATGCGGCGCCGGAGTTGGCCGGCATGGAGGGCGACTAAATCTAAGGGTAAATGCTTCTCCGCACCAAGTCCGTATCTATGATGTCTTCAGTAGTCCAAAAATTACGCGAAGGATTCGGAAAAATGCGAGGAACGCGAATGCTGAGAGACCAACCCACATGGGCAATAGTACTTGAGAGATAGGGATCGGGCCGACACCCCAATACGGTCCGACATTCCACCCTTTATATCTTCCCGGGTCCAGCGAGAAAAGAACTAGCGAGAAAATACAAAGTGATAGCGCGGCGAGCATTGCTTGACTGAAGTAGCTTAATAGCATGCCCCATAAATACTTGTTTGCGCGAATCGCCTGGTACTGTCTCGAATTAAATGATAATAGCATGGCCTTTGCGGTGCCAAGGAAACCCATCAAGATTGCTGATACATTGATGGTGGATGACAGTTGATTGGTAACCTTTGCGTCTTCAAAGACTAGGTTCATATGCCATGCCGTTACCGCGGCCGCCGTCGCAATGGCGGCCGGGTAGGATTTCTCCCAAATGCGGGCGACAGGGATTCTTACTTTTCCCATTCTCGATAAGCCTGTTCCAGGAGGGCGAACATGTGGTCCGGCGAATAGCGCCTGCCCTGGGTGCGAGGAATACTGTCAGCATTATACTCCACGCATTTCTTCGATTCTAGAAGGTTCAGTTCCTCGACTGCATCGTCTTCATCCGCCTTGGCCGAAACAACCAGCTTGTCATTATCTCCATTGCGGCCAAGTACTTTATCTACCATTTTTTGGACAGTTCCCTTGTCCAACTGATTCTTGCGTTCACGCGCATCGACTGAAAATGTAACCCTCATTCGTCGTGCTGTCCCATCCACTGCTTGATTAATTGCCCCCTGGAGGCCGCTTCCTCCAAAGTAGGCTATGTCCGTGGCCGACACGTCGTCGATCACCACATCGATAGCTGTAACGATCTTCTTGTCCGCATACTTGTCGAGGGCGTCGCTGCTCAGAACCGGCAAGAGACTATGGCCGCCTTCGCCGTATGCACCGGATTGCAGCAGATATTCTTGAATTTTAGATGCTCGCACACCAAAATGGTTGTACTGAATAACTGCACGTTGAGAGGCTGGCGCATACAGCATAGAGGTTTCCTCCGAAAGGATCTCATCCTCGTCTAGCTCGAGATCTTTTGCGGCCTCTTCCAAGGTGGCCACTGCGGGCCAATTGTCGTTCCGGAAACGAGAGAACCGAAGCAGCCAATAGGCTTTATCAGCAGTTGGCGGGGTAAGATGATCCAGTCGCACGTCTATGTAGTTACAGTTTTTCGTGCGATCGGATATATCTACAGCTGCTAGTTTGCCGAGCAGCGTCTCGAGTGGCTCGGTTTTGGCACCATAACTTTCCACCTTAAAATAGTGGATCTTGATCTTCTTCATCGTCACCTTCCCTGTATCGGATGACGCGTGAGTTTAAACGCCGTAGTTGTCCTTTCCTTCCGCCGCAAAGGGTTACGTGTTAACCCTAGTTATGCCGTTGCTGGCTCTGCCACCAAGGAATCGGGTGGGCTTAGTTGCAGGAAACTCCGCGCCACCTCCGGATCCCGACACGTCAGCCAGTCATCCCAATGCCCGCGCGGCACGATCACGATGCCTCGCTTCTCCTTCCCCGGCGCGTGCATGCGCTTCATCACCGGGTGGTGGTCGGCGTTCACCGTCAGCATGGTGAACGTGAAGGCCCCATCCGGCCAATCCCTCCAAAGTCCGGCTACCCCGAACGCCGGCTCGTCCTTCATCCAGATCCGGTACCGCACCGACTTGGGCCCGTGCTCGTAGTTCGGTTCGTAGAAGGCGGTCATCGGCACCAAGCAGACCTGGCCCTTCTTCCAGGAGCCTGAGAAGGACGCCTTCGAGCCGAGCGTCTCGGCCCGGGCGTTCATGGTGTCGTAGTCCTTCAGCTTCGGCGGCGCGCCGGTGCGCTCTTCCTGCTCGGCATTGCGCCGCTTGATCTCGGCTCGCGGGATCATGCCGAAGCCGGCCAGCACGCAGTCGCGGCGGCCGTCCTGGTCGGCGCGCATGATCGGGGCCGGGTAGTCGCGCCAGGTCTCGGACTTCCAGACCGACGCCGGCGGCTCGACGCCGAAGACGTCGCGCAGCAGCTGGGCCTGCACTGGGGCGTAATTCGTGCACATCGGCGATTCCTCCCGATCGTTGGCGCAGCGCCTGGGCCGCGCATGCAAGCCTACCCGCCGCGGAGGCGCCGGGCTTCCCGCTCGGCCTCGCGCCTGGCCTCGCCGGCGGAGATCGCGCGCTCCGGCTGCGGCCCGAAGTCGGAGGCCGGGCCAGGGTAATCGATCCTGCCTGCCATGACGCAGGCTTCCCGCTTGAGCGCGGTCCGCAATGCATGCAGGTAGGGCGCAATCGCGGTCTCGAGCGGGATCTCGGCGACCAGGAGCTGGTCGAGTTGAGTCGGCGCCAGCATGTCGGCCAAATCCTGGGCGCGCTGGGCGAGAGCCTGCAGCCGGGCGATCTCCCACAGCAGGCGCTTGACCTCGGGGGTAGGGCAGCGCTCGTAGAGCGCCCGCAACTCGGCCTTGGTCAGCGCCGGCGGGAAGCTGCGCGACCGGCCGCTACGCGTGGTCGGCATCGGCGTGCGCCGTGTCCGGGGTGACCGGCTCGGCTCGGTAGGCCATCCAATAGTGGTAGTAGCTCTTGTGGTGGCGGGAGAGCTTCCGCTCGAAGAAGATCCGGACGGTACCGAAGTTGCCGGCCTCGATGACCACCTCGGCATGCGTGCGGCTGTCGCTGTCGGCGGGGCCGAGCGTCTGCCGCGCCTGGTGCACGTAGTCGCCCGCGATGTATGCCAGGACGCCGTTCGCCGGGTTGATGGTGGGGCCGCGCGAGTCGCTGTCGGACTTGTCGACCGGGCGGAGCTTGGGATTGCCCATGATGCATCACCTGCTGAATACTGTATGGATATACAGTATAGCCTGGGTGCCAGGCTTGGCGAGAACAGCGGTGGGAACCCGCGCTTCCTCGGTCAGCCATCCGTCAGCGATGGCGCGTAGACTGCGGCCCTTACACTTCCGGCCCGTCGACGCTCCCCGCCGAGGCGGGCCTTTTTTTTGCCCTTGAAAGTGTCCAATAACACCAGCAGAGAAGGGCGCCAAGCCGCATGAATACGTGATGTGTATCCTCTGGTCTTATTGGACACGGATCCCGGAATCCGTTGCCAGTATTGGGAAAAGTGCTTTTCCAGTACCTGCATGGGGTGCAGGTGGTCGGAGGTTCAAATCCTCTCGCCCCGACCAAATTAAGGCCCGCGTAATCATTCGATTACGCGGGCTTTTCTCATTCTGGCGTCAGCGCTTTGCGTGATATCAGACCGTGATATTAGAAACTCTCTAATATTCAGGCGGACGGCAGCGGTAAGCCGCATCGACACTGGCATCTGGCGCTGCGTGATGTAGCCCTCGGTCGTGGCGCGGGCCGGCTGCTGTCCGATTCGCGCCAGAAAGCACTGCGATGCTGCTCGCAGTCCGAGCGGATGGCCTCGGCCTTGCCGACGAAGCGCAGGTTGATCAGGCCCGTCATGCTAGGATTCCTCTGACATCGGAGGGCCTGCTATGGAATTTCGATACCGAGGCCGTGAAATCCTGATTCACGTCAGGCTGGTCACCAGCGGTCATTGGGACTGGTCGTATGTCGTTCGAGGGCATGGCCATAGGCAGAATGCCGGCGAACTGGCTTCGTCCGAAGCCGTGGCGATCGACGAGGCTCTTGCCGCTGCGAAGCGGGAGGTCGACCAGGTTGCCGCTGACGGCGAGGACTAGCGTCTGCCAGACCGCACTACCCAGACCCACCCATACCTACCGATTCGCATCCCAGGCACCGGCGCCGTGGAAGTTGTTCCAGCGGCAATGGTAGTGCCGGGGCGGCATGGTGCTGCGGGGACAGTCGCGCTTGATCCGTACCCACCGCAAGTATCGGTGTTGACTTCGTTGTGGCGTCGTCCCTCTGGCGCTGCGAAGCACGCCTGAACGGAATCCTGGGGGCCGAGGTGGAACGGTCAATCTGGTAGCGCATGCGTCTGGCCGCACGCGAGATCAAGCGTGATGCGGTGGCGCTTTGGTTGGCATATCGGCACCCGCGCATGCCACTAGCCGTCAAGTCACTCTGTCTCCATCGTCGGCCCTCTTGAGCTGGTTCCGGATTTCATTCCGGTGTTTGGCTATGCGGACGATGCGCTTCTGTTGCCTGGATTGATCCTACTCGCGGTGCGCTTGTTTCTATCGGTTGGTCGGAAACATGTCCGCAATCTGATTGTTCCGGACAAGCCGCGTTTCGACGGTACCGAGTAGACTCGCGCCGTTGCACTTCCGGTCCGTCGACGCTCCCCGCCGAGGCGGGCTTTTTTTCTCTTCTTGCCACATGGAGTGCACGTCTGTCACGCCCGCCGGCGTCTTGAGGCCCGCATGCGGAATGCGAGTGCCGTCGTTGCCTGCGTCTTCCGCCACTGCCCGCTTCAGCGCGGCGGCCTCGTCGTGGTCTGACTGCCGGGGCCACGATCACCCGTCGGTCCTCTTCGGACAGAACGAGAATGCGGCGGCTCCCGCGTGTTGTCGGAAAGGTTGAGGCCGAGGAGCGGTCGGAAACGGGCCCTCTTCCCGCGGTCGGCGACGGGGCTGATCCGTAGACTTGCCGGATTGGATTCCGCCCCCGGTGTGCCGGATATTCCTGCGCCGCGCCGCCGGGGGTGCGCGGCGCATCGGGCGTCGCTTCAATCTCCTGTGGCTGCGATATGAAACGAGAGTCGCTTGATTTGCTGGCGCAGTTCTACGTGCTCCAACTGGTGCTGGAAATGCCGGCCACGGCAGTGGAACTGGGGGACCGGCTCCTCGAGTACCACACGGCGGGCGGTATCGCTGCGGTGAGGCCGCTGTTGCGCACACTGCTGACGAAGGGGTGTATCGCGAGCGCGGCGAGGGACGGCGTCGGGCGCGTGTATTTCATCACCGAACTCGGCAGAGGGGTGCTGGACAACAGCCGTGTATTGCTCGACACGATGTTCCATCGGAGGCCTGCAGGCACCGGTTGCGCGATCGTGCCGGCAGACGGCGGGCGGGCTGATGTGTCGCCGCTGGTGTCGCCGCTGATCTTCGCAAGCCATGCCGAGGTCGATGGCGACAGCCGCGCCCGTCAGTCGTCCAGGGTCGGGATCTGACCTTCCCTGGTCAGGATGCGAGGGGAGTCCATCTGTCCCGTTTCCTCGTCGACCAGCACCTCGTAGGCGGCGACGCCCGCGAAGCTCGATGCCATGGCGGTGGCGATGCGGATGGCGCTGACTTCGCTGGAAGCCTGGCGGATTTCCCCGGGCTGCAGTGCGTCGCCGTTGCCCTTGCGGTAGGGCACGACGATGTATTTGACAGTGCGGGTATCAGTCATGGCGGAAGCGGGCATCGTGGAGTCTCCGTGCGTGGGTGATTGCTGCGCAATGTACTACAGAATACTGTATGAATGTACAGTAGTCGAGGCCCGGTGCGAGGCTTTGTGGCAGACGGAGGATCGTGGGATTCCGCGCTGGCTGGCGGCGATGCGGCGCGCGAAAAAAAAGGGCTGGTCGGCCAGGCGAGGCCGCCAGCCCGCGCAGGGCGCAAGTGGTTGAGGGCCTATTGTCGGGCGCGGTGCGGTGGAAATTGTTACGCAACTGTGTATTGGCGGGCGCGCTGCTTGCCGCCGCCGCGGCTCGGGGGAGGGGGCGTGGCGGGCATGGCCGGGCGCGGAAGTCATGGCGGCCGGATGGGCGCGCTGAGATAATCGGCCGGGCGGCGCGCTGCGAAGGCAGGCGCGCCAATTCGTACCGATATGAGGAAACCCATGGAACCAGATGATGTGATCCGAGAGTTCGAGCGGCTTGCCCTCGACGAGGCGGAGGAACTCCCGGTGGACGACGCGATCGCGCGGCTGGCGATGCTGCTGACCGATCCGGCGATCCAGGGGCGCGAGCGCACCCTGCTGATCGAGGTCGGCGCGACGCTGTACCGCTACGGCATGCAGGGCGAGTGAGCGCGGCGTGCCGCGCCGATGTCCCGAGCCGGAGAAATCGCGGTTCGGGACGCTAGTCTTTCGCGCGGAAATCGTGGTGGCGGCGCACGGCGCCATCTTCCCCGTGAATGAACAATTCGACGCCATCCAGCCTGGCCTTCTGCTCGCCGGCCGCCACGGCTTCCAGCAGCGAGGGGTAGTGCGAGGTGGCGCCGTCCGTGCCTTCGACCTCGACCGCCCAGCCATTGTGCGCGGTCAGCACGACGTGGATGTTGGGTGCCGTCATGGGTGGCCTCCTGCCGCCTGAGCGGTACCCGTTATTTATATGCCATGGTGCCGGCGCCCGCCACTCGGCGGGGCTGTGCATTGCCGCAGGCGATGGTCCTGCGCGCTGGCGCGGACGGGCGCGCCGAAACGAGGCGCGCCGGGGTATCCGCGCGGCACGCGGCGGCGTATCCCCTCAGGCGGCGGCGTCGGTGCGGAACCAGCCGGTCAGCGCGCGCCGCGGGCGTCGGCAGGGCAGCACTGCATGCGGGATCAGTTCGCTGCGGAACAGTACCAGGCGGCCGCCCTGCGGCAGGATGCGCGCGCTTTCGCGCGTGTCGTCATCGGCCGCATGGATGGCCAGTTCGCCGCCATCGTCCGCATCCCACTCCGGGTTCAGGTACAGCACCAGCGAGATGCGGCGGTGCGGGCTGCCGCGATGCTGGTCGAAGTGCTTGCGGTAGCCGGTGCCGACGGGGTAATGGGAGAAATGGAATTCCTCGCGGCGCAGGCCGAGGAAGTAGCGCTGGTTGAGCTCGGCGCGCAACTGCGCGGCCCAGTCCATGAACGCGTCCATGACCGCGTCGCCGTGCCTGCGTTCGAGCCACAGGATGGAATCGCCCCGTACCGTCTCGTCGCGCGTGGCGGCCTCGCCGCGGCCGATGCGCGCGGGATGGAAGCGGCCGGCCTGCCAGGCGGCCTCGCTGCAGGCGTAGAGCTGCTGCCTGAAGGCCGGCGCGATGCTGTCGTCGCAGACGGCCCAGCCGCGCGCTTCCAGCATTTCGAACAGGGCGGGGGTGACGGACATGGCGGGACGGGCGGCGCGGATCGGCGGGGCGCCCATTTTACGCAGCCGCGGCGGGCATGCGCTAGTGCCAGGGCGGCGCTGGCGCGGCCGGTGCTAGCGCAAGTAGTCCTGGAAACGCGCGCGGATGTCGTCGAGGTTGGTCAGGGTGCCCGACAAGTGGCGGCGCAGGCGCGCCTGCGCCGCGGCGGGGTCGCCCGCGGCGATCGCGTCGACGATGCCCATATGGTCCTCGACCACCGCGCGCGCCTTGTCGTCGATGGGCAGATGCAGGCGCCGCAGCCGGTCCAGGTGGCCGCTCTGGCGGCGCACCAGCAGCCACAGGTCGGGCACTTCGGCGGCGTCGTAGAGCTGGCGATGGAAGGTCTGGTCGGTGCGCGACAGTTCGGCGAAATCGCCCGCCACCAGCATGGCGTGCTGGTAGGCGAGACTGGCGCGCAGGCGCTGCACCAGTGCCGCGTCGGGACGCTCTGCCAGGCTGCGCACGATCTCCAGTTCGACCGAGCGGCGCAGGAAGTGCGCCTGCTGTGCCAGCGCGATGCTGATCGGGCTGACCACGGTCGCGTGCTGCGGGAAGACGTCGACCAGGCCTTCTTCGCTGAGCCGGATCAGCGCATCGCGTACCGGTGTCTGGCTGGTGCCGTACTCGGCGGCCAGGTCGGCCCGCGACAGCACGCTGCCCGGCGGCAGTGCCATCGAGATGATGCGTTCGCGCAGGTGCTCGAAGACCTGTGGCGCGGCGTGGCGCGTGCGGTCGAACTGGAACGCGGCAAGCGCGGGGGACTGAAGGGTGTCTTCCATGGATCGGATGCGATGCCTGCCGGCGCGGCGCGCCGGCAGCGATGCGCGATTCTAGCTGAGTGGACCGGGTTTGACACACTAATATATTAGTGCTCTAATCCTTCACAACAAAAAGCAAACAAGCGTGGCGACTGCCGCGGGCGCGCCCGGACGATGCATCGTCCGTGGGGCGCCGCCGCTCCGTGTCGCCGCCGGCGGCCACCGCATCGGAGGAGACATGACCGCACCCAAGAAGACGCCTGAGGCGCTGCGCAGCGCCCGCTGGTTCGCGCCGGACGACCTGCGCTCGTTCGGCCATCGCTCCCGCATCATGCAGATGGGCTACGCGCCCGAGGAGTGGATGGGCAAGCCCGTCATCGCCATCCTGAACACCTGGTCCGACCTGAATCCTTGCCACGGACACTTCAGGCAGCGCGTGGAAGACGTCAAGCGCGGCGTGCTGCAGGCGGGCGGATTCCCGGTCGAGCTGCCGGCCATTTCCTTGTCGGAGAGCGCGGTCAAGCCGACCACCATGCTCTATCGCAACCTGCTGGCGATCGAGGCCGAAGAGCTGATCCGCTCGCATCCGGTCGACGGTGTGGTGCTGATGGGCGGTTGCGACAAGACCACGCCGGGCCTGCTGATGGGTGCCACCAGCGCCGGCGTGCCGGCCATCTATGTGCCGGCCGGGCCGATGCTGCGCGGCAACTGGAAGGGCAAGGTGCTGGGCTCGGGCTCGGATGCCTGGAAATTATGGGACGAGCGCCGTGCCGGCAAGCTCAGCGATGCGGAATGGACCGGCATCGAGGGCGGCATCGCGCGCAGCCACGGTACCTGCATGACGATGGGCACGGCCAGCACGATGACGGCCATCGCCGAAGCCATCGGCATGACGCTGCCGGGCGCGTCCTCGATCCCGGCAGCCGACGCCAACCACATCCGCATGTGCTCTGAGGCGGGCCGGCGCATCGTCGGCATGGTGTGGGAGGACCTGGTGCCGGCGCGCATCCAGACCCGCGCTGCCTTCCTCAATGCCATCGTGGTGGCAATGGCGATGGGCTGCTCGACCAATGCGATCATCCACGTCATCGCCATGGCGCGGCGCGCCGGCTGCGAGATCGGCCTGGACGATTTCGACGCCGCCAGCCGCCGGGTGCCGGTTATCGCCAATATCCGACCCAGCGGCGATACCTACCTGATGGAGGACTTCTTCTATGCCGGCGGCCTGCCGGCGCTGATGAGCCGGCTGCGCGGCCTGCTCGACCTGGAGACGCTCACCGTCACCGGCCGCACCCTGGGCGAGAACATCGCCGGTGCCGAGGTCTGCAACGATGACGTGATCCGGCCGCTCGAACAGGCCCTCTACGAAGAAGGCGCGCTGGCCGTCCTCAAGGGCAATATCGCCCCCGACGGCTGCGTGATCAAGCCGAGCGCCTGCGAGCGCCGCTTCTTCCGCCACACCGGCCCCGCGCTGGTGTTCGACGACTATCCGTCGATGAAGGCGGCGATCGACGACGAGGACCTCGATGTCAGCGCGGACCACGTCCTGATCCTGCGCAATGCGGGCCCTCAGGGCGGGCCGGGGATGCCCGAGTGGGGCATGCTGCCGATCCCCAAGAAGCTGGTCAAGCAGGGCGTACGCGACATGCTGCGGATGTCGGATGCACGCATGAGCGGTACCAGCTATGGCGCCTGCATCCTGCACGTGGCACCCGAGTCGTATATCGGCGGCCCGCTGGCCCTGGTGCGCACCGGCGACCACATCACCGTCGACATCGGACGGCGCAGCATCCATCTCGAGGTCAGCGACGAGGAGCTGGCGCGCCGGCGCGCGCAATGGACGCCGCCGCCGCCGCGCTTCGAGCGCGGCTATGGCTGGATGTTCTCGCGCCATATCCGCCAGGCCAACGACGGCTGCGACTTCGACTTCCTGCAGACCGATTTCGGCGCCCCCGTCGGCGAGCCGAGCATCTACTGACCGATCGACCCTCACGCACCCGGCTTCCGCCGCGGGAGCCAGGTGCCCAGCCTGCGAGCCCCCAACGCCATGAGCGAACTCAGCCAGACCCTGCGCAATCAACTCAAGACCGTCAGCACCGCCACGCTGTGCACCGCGCTGTTCAAGCGCGGCCTGCGCAACCAGTTCATCCAGGACGTGCGGCCGCTGAACCCCGAGGCCGGACCCATGGTCGGCGAGGCCTTCACGCTGCGCTACATTCCCGCGCGCGAAGACCTCAACCCGATCACCGTATTCCAGGACCGCAACCACCCGCAGCGCCAGGCGATCGAGCAGTGCCCGCCCGGTGCGGTGATGGTGATCGACAGCCGCAAGGATGCGCGCGCGGCCTCGGCCGGCTCGATCCTGGTGACGCGGCTGATGCAGCGTGGCGGCGCGGGCATCGTCACCGACGGCGGTTTCCGCGACTCCCCCGAGATCGCACGCCTGGGCATGCCCGCTTACCACCAGCGGCCGTCGGCGCCGACCAACCTGACCCTGCACCAGGCCATCGACATCAATGTGCCGGTGGGCTGTGGCGATGTGGCAGTGTTCCCGGGCGATGTCGTCGTCGGCGATGGCGAGGGCGTGGTGGTGATCCCGCGCCACCTGGCCACGGAGATCGCCCTGGAGGCGGTCGAGATGACCGCGTTCGAGGACTTCGTCACCGAGGAGGTGCAGCGCGGCCGTTCCATCATCGGCCTCTATCCGCCGACAGACGAGCGTGCCCGCAGCGACTTCGCTGCCTGGCGTGCCGCCAACGGCCGCTGACGGCCGCTGACGGCCGCTTACGCCGGCACGCGCTCGCTGAGCGCCGCCGCGGCGGCATCGGAATCACCGGCACCGGACGCCAGCCCGTGGGTGGCGCCGGCCTGCACCCCAGGCGCTGCAGGACGTGGCGGCCGGCGAGGTGCCGTTCCTGTTCGACCAGCTGACGGCGGGCGATGCCATGGATCACGAGGGGGAGCGCGGACATGAAATACATCGGACTGCAGATGGGACGGATGGCGCGCGGCGCAGCCGTGCTGGCGGCAATCTGCGCGGCGCTGGCGGCCTTGCCCGCGCGGATGGCGGCAGCGGCGGAGGCGTGGCCGGCCAGGCCCGTCACCATCATCCTGCCGTTCGCACCGGGCGGCGGCACCGACCTGGCCACGCGGCTGGTGGCGCAGAGGCTGTCGCAGCTGTGGGGGCAGCCGGTGGTGGTCGACAACCGGCCGGGCGCGGCAGGCAACGTCGGGCTGGAGCTGGCTGCGCGTGCCCGTCCCGACGGCTATACCCTGGTATCCGGCAATGCCGGTACCCAGGCGGCCAATCGCTGGCTGTACAAGAAGCTCAACTACCAGCCCGACGCCTTCGTGCCGGTCAGCCTGATGGCGGAACTGCCCTTCGTGCTGGTGGTGACCGAGAAGCTGCCGGCCGCCAGCGCGCGCGAGCTGGTCGCGCTCGCCAAGGCCCGCCCGGGCAAGCTCACCTTCGCCAGCTCGGGGCAGGGCGGCACGCCGCACCTGACGGCGGAGATCTTCGAGGCGGCCACCGGCGCGGAGATGCTGCACGTGCCCTACAAGGGCGGTGGTGCCGCCATGGGCGACCTGATCGCGGGCAATGTCGACATGCTGTTCGCCTCCATCCTGGAAACCGCCGGGCACGTGAAGGCGGGCAAGCTGCGCGCGCTGGCGGTGACGGGCAAGGTGCGATCGCCCGTGCTGCCCGGTGTGCCGACGCTGGCCGAAGCGGGCATCGGCGGCGCGGAGTCGGGCTCCTGGGCCGGCCTGCTGGCGCCGCCGGGCACGCCCCAGGCCATCGTCGACAAGATCGCCGACGGCGTACGGCAGGCCGTGGCGGACCCGCAGGTGCGTGCGCGCCTGCTGGAGCAGGGCGCGATTCCGGTGGGCAGCACGCCGGCGCAGTTCGCCGCGCAGATCGCCGCCGACAGCCAGCGCTTCGCCAGGATCATCCAGGACCGGCATGTGAGCCTGGACTAGTGGCGAGTCACAAGTGTGCGGAGCCGCGAATCCTGGAGACAGGACTCCGGTTCCTCTCCAATCACGTTCGACCACCACCAGGATCGACCACCACCAGGATCGACCATCACCAGGAAACAGGAAACGCAGCGATGAAACCCCGTTTGTTGCAGCACGGCAGACTGCCTGACGCGCTCGAGGCGCGCCTGGCGGCGCAATACGATGTCCATCCCTTCTGGCAGGAGCGCGATCCGGCCGCCTTTCTCGCCGCGCATGGCCACGAGTTCGTGGCGCTGACCACGCGCGCGGCGCACGGCGCGGATGCCGGGTTGATCGGTGCCTTGCCCGCCCTGCGCGTGATCTCGAGCTTCGGCGTCGGCCTGGACAAGATCGACCTGGAGGCGGCGCGCGCGCGCGGCATCGCGGTCGGCTTCACGCCCGATGTCCTCAACGACTGCGTCGCCGATGCCGCCTTCGCGCTGCTGATGGACGTGGCGCGCGGCATCAGCGCGGCCGACCGCTTCGTGCGGCGCGGCGACTGGCCGCGCGCGGCGTTCCCGCTGAGCACGCGGGTCAGCGGCAAGCGGCTGGGCATCGTCGGCATGGGCCGCATCGGCAAGGTGATCGCGCGCCGTTCGCAGGGTTTCGACATGGAGGTCCGCTACCACACCCGCGGGCCGGCAGATGGCGTCCCGTATGCGCATGAGCCATCGCTGGAGGCGCTGGCGCGCTGGTCTGACTTCCTGGTCATCGCCACCGCCGGCGGGCCGCAGACGCGCGGCCTGGTCTCGGCGTCGGTGATCGAGGCGCTCGGTCCGCAGGGCTTCCTCATCAACATCGCACGCGGCAGCGTGGTCGACGAAGAGGCGCTGGTGCGCGCACTGGCAGCAGGCCGGCTGGGCGGTGCCGGGCTCGATGTCTTCGCGCACGAACCCGAGGTGCCGGATGCCTTGCTCGGCCTGGACAACGTCGTGCTGCTGCCGCATATCGCCAGCAACACGCGCGAGACACGGCAGGCCATGGCGGACCTGGTGGAACGGAATCTCGCGCACTTTTTCCAGCATGGCAAGGTGCGCGAAGCGGCCATCTGACGCCGTTCGCCGGCGCGCGGGGCGCCTCGGGCAGTGGCTGGACATACCCAACCTTCGTAGGGGGCGGGGTGCGGCGCCGCCAGCTAAAGGCTGTCCCGGTGGCGACGTTAACGTGGGCATGAAGCAAAGTGACCATTCCCATGGGGCCGCCAATGCCGAACTGCTTGGCTGGACCGGCGCCTCGCCGCAGGTGATTGCCCGCGTCCTCAATGCCGCGCTGGATGCGGAAGACCTGACAGGCTTTGCCGCCCTGTTGTCGGACATCGCCCGCGACAAGGGGCTCAAGGGTGATCGCGGCGCACACCAGTCGATTTTCGACATGCCCTACGCCAGCCTGCTGCCGCGGCAACAGCACCTGCTCGCTGACGCCTTTGATCTCTTCATCCGTTTCGGGCTGGAACTCCGCGCGCGCGAGGCCGAACAGCAGGACTGAGCCTGCACCGGGACGGTGCAGGCTTCAGCACCGCTCCAGCAATCCGATCTCGCGCACCGCGACCGACAGCACAGACAGTCCGCCGGCACCGCTGGCGCGTTGTTCGGCGAGCATCTGCGCGTAGTGCTCGAGCCGTTCCTGCCGGTTGGCCCGCCAGGCAGCGATCAGCGCTTCCGGCGTGTCCGGCTCGTGTGGTTGCGATAGCACGCTGGCGGTCAGCACGCGCCGCAGTCTGCTCAGGTCTTCCAGCATCGAGGTGCGTGCCAGCAGGTCCCAGCGCGTGTCCACCGGCAGCGCCAGCGCGCGATCGCGCAGCCAGCCGAAGCTGAGCAGGGCATCGAGCGCGAAATACGCGCCGGCGGCGACCGCGAGGTCGCGCCCGGTGTCCGCCGCCACTTCCGCAATGTCCAGCGCCGCAGCACTGATTTCCCCCGCCGCGACGCGCAAGGCCAGTTCTCCGCCCACGCCGGCATCGAGCAGCGCCTGGCGGCGCTCGGCCAGGGCGGCCGCACCGGCCTCGTCCAGCAGTGCCGGCAACTGCGGCGTCAGCCATGCCGCGGCGCTGGCGAAGCGTTCCGCGCTGCCGGCCGGCAGGCCGGCTCCGTTGCGCAGGTGGCGCAGCAGCCAAAGGGCCGCACGTGCCATCAGGCGGGCCACGGCGGCGAACATCTGCGCCTGCTGGGCATCGGGCACGCGATTGTCGAGCGCATCGATCTCCTGCCAGAGCGGCTCGAGCCCGAACACGCGGCGCGCGATCATGCAGGCACGCACGATATCGGCCGCCGCCGCGTCGGTTTCCTCCATCACGTGGTGCACGAAGGTCGCGCCGATCCGGTTGATCAGCAGGTTGGTCAGGTGGGTCGACAGGATCTCGCGCCGCAGCGGATGGTGTGCCATGGTGTCGCGATAGCGCTCGCGCAGCGGCTGCGGGAAGTAGTCCACCAGCAAGCCGACGGCCAGCGGGTCGTCCGGCACCTCCGAGGCCAGCAGCGCGTCGTACAGCCACATCTTGCTGTAGGCCAGCAGCACGGCGCGCTCCGGCGTGGTGAGCCCCGCGCCGGCGGCCTTGCGCTGGGCGATGTCGTCGTCGGAAGGGAGAAACTCCAGCGGGCGGTTGAGGCGGCCGGCGCGCTCCAGGGAGCGGATCAGCCGGGCCTCCGGACCCAGCAGCTCGGCCGCATAGCGGCTGGCGACCGACAGCGCCTGGGTCTGGAAGTAGTTATCCTGCAGCACCAGTTGCCCGACTTCCTCGGTCATCTCTGCCAGCAGCTTGTTGCGCTGCTTCTCGGTCATCTCGCCGTCGGCCACCACCAGGCCGAGCAGGATCTTGATATTGACCTCGTGGTCGGAGCAGTCGACTCCGGCGGAATTGTCGATGGCATCGGTATTGATGCGCCCGCCGCGGCGGGCGAACTCGATGCGGCCGAGCTGGGTGAAGCCGAGATTGCCACCTTCGCCGACCACCTTGCAGCGCAGGTCGGCACCATTGACCCGTACCGCGTCGTTGGTGCGGTCACCCACCTGCTGGTGCGTCTCGCTGCTCGCCTTGACGTAGGTGCCGATGCCGCCGTTGTAGAGCAGGTCGACCGGCGCCAGCAGGATGGCATGGATCAGCTCGGCCGGCGACAGGGAGGTGGCTTCGGTGCCGAGCGCGGCCCGTACCTGGGGCGACAGCGCGATCGCCTTGGCGCTGCGCGGATACACGCCGCCGCCGGCGGAGATCAGGCGGCTGTCGTAGTCCGCCCAGCTCGAGCGCGGCAGCGCGAACAGGCGCTCGCGCTCCTGCAGGCTGGACGCCGGATCCGGGGCGGGATCGAGAAAGATATGGCGATGGTCGAAGGCGGCCACCAGTTGGATATGCGGCGACAGCAGCATGCCGTTGCCGAACACATCGCCCGACATGTCGCCGATGCCGACCACGGTGAAGTCGTTGTTCTGCGTGTCGACGCCCATCTCGCGGAAGTGGCGCTTGACGGATTCCCAGGCGCCGCGCGCAGTGATGGCCATCTTCTTGTGGTCGTAGCCGACCGAGCCGCCGGAGGCGAAGGCATCGCCCAGCCAGAAGCCGTATTCGGCCGAGATCGCATTGGCGTAGTCGGAGAAGCTGGCTGTGCCTTTGTCGGCGGCGACGACCAGGTAGGGGTCGTCGGTGTCCAGGCGGACCACATCGGCTGGCGGGACGACCGCGCCGCCGGCAAGATTGTCGGTCAGGTCGAGCAGGCCGCGCAGGAACAGCTGGTAGCAGGCCACGCCTTCCTGCAGCCAGGCGTCGCGCTCGCTGGGCGGTGGCGGACGCTTGACGACGAAGCCGCCCTTGGAGCCGACCGGTACGATCACTGTGTTCTTGACCATCTGCGCCTTCATCAGGCCGAGCACCTCGGTGCGGAAGTCCTCGCGCCGGTCCGACCAGCGCAGGCCGCCACGCGCGACGCGGCCGCCGCGCAGGTGCACGCCTTCCACGCGTGGTGAGTAGACCCAGATCTCGAACATCGGGCGGGGCTCGGGCAGGCCCGGCACGCGGGAGGGGTCCAGCTTGACCGACAAGTAGGGGTGGGCCAGGCCATCGGCGCCGCGCTGGAAGTGGTTGGTGCGCACGGTGGCTTCGATCACGCCGAGGAACATGCGCAGGATGCGGTCCTCGTCGAGGCTGGGAACCTGGTCCAGCGCACTGTCGATTGCCTCCAGCAACTGTTGGCAGCGTTCGGCGCGTGCCGTCTCGGGCCCGGCCGGGTCGAAGCGGGTGATGAAGAGCGTGACCAGCCGCGCCGCGATCTCCGGATTGCCGGTCAGCGCGCGTTCCATGTAGGCGTTGCTGAACGGCGCGCCGGCCTGGCGCAGGTACTTGGCATAGGCGCGCAGGATGGTGACGTCGCGCGCTGCCAGCTCGGCGCGCAGCACCAGGCGGTTCAGGTCGTCGCTTTCGATGCGTCCGTCCCAGGCCTGGGCGAAGGCATCCTCGAACAGGGCCTTGACACGATCGATATGCAGGTCGAGCCCCTCGGCGGCGCGACCGCTTCCGCTTTCCGCGCCGTCGGCGAGCTCCAGGCCGAAGTCGTGCATCCAGAGCGGCGCCGCGCCGGCCGGCTCGATGCGGTAGGGGCGTTCATCGTTGACGCGCACGCCGAGGTGTTCCAGCAGCGGCAGGCTGTGCGACAGCGCGATCGGCGCGCCGACATGGTAGACCTTGAGCCGAAGCATGCCGGCCGGAGCCTCGATCGGGCGGTACAGGTTCATCGCCAGCCCGTTGCCATGGCTGGCGGCTTCGGCCAGCTCGACATCGCGTACTGCGCTGCGCGCCGGGTAGTCCTCGCGGTAGCCGGCGGGGAAGGCCTCGGCATAGCGGCGCAGCAGCCGGTTGCCGGCGGCCTCGCCGCTGGCGGCGAGCAGGGCGTCGGCAAGGTCGTCCTGCCAGCGGCGCGTGGCCTGCACGATACGGGCTTCGAGTTCGGCGGTGTCGACCTGCGGCATGGTGCCGGGCGCGCCGCGCACGATCATCTGGATGCGCGCCAGCGGTGCTTCCGACAGCAACGGCGTGAATTCGCAGCCCTGGCCGTTGAAGGCTTCGACCAGCAGCTTCTGCAGGCGCTGGCGCAGGTCCGTGTTATAGCGATCGCGCGGCACGAAGACCAGGCAGGAGACGAAACGGTCGAAGCGGTCGCGGCGCACGAACAGTCGAACCCGTTGGTGTTCCTGCAGCCGCAGGATGCCCAGCGCGTTGACGTACAGCTCTTCCTCGTCGGCCTGGAACAGGTCGTCGCGTGGATATTGCTCGAGGATGGTGGTGAGGGACTTGTACAGGTGCCCGCGTGCCAGGAAGCCGGCGCGCTGCAGGATGTTGGCGCACTTGCGGCGCACCAGCGGAATCTCGCCGCTGGAGACCATATAGGCCGTGGAGGTGTACAGGCCGACGAAGCGGCGCTCGCCGAACAGATTGCCGTCGGCATCGAGCAGCTTGATGCCGATGTAGTCGAGGTAGCCGGGGCGGTGCACGGTGGCGCGCGAATTGGCCTTGGTGAGGAAGATCGGCGAGTCGCCGGCAATGATGGTGGAGGCTGCCGCCGGCAGCGGCGTCAGCTCTTCGGCAGCCGGGTCGCGCAGGCTGGGGCGCAGGATGCCGGAGCCGGAGTCCGGCAGGCCGCGCAGGAAGTAGCGCCCGTCCTGGCTGATCAACTGGTAGTCGCGCTGGCCGAGGAAGCAGAAATGGTCGTCGATCATCCACTGCAGGAAGGCGCGTGCCTCGGCGGCATATGGCGTGGCGGCGTCGGCGGCGCCTGCCATGGTCGCGATGGTCGCACGTGCCGTGTCCTGCATGGCCGGCCAGTCGTCGACCGCGGCGCGCACGTCGCCGAGGATGCGTGCGACGCCGGTGCGCAAGGCCTCGAGCTGTGCCGCCTCGCTGCAGCGGTCGATCTCGAAGTGGATGAACGATTCGAGGCGCGATGCCTCCGTCGCGCCGCCGGCATCGGCGGTGCCCAGGCTGACGCGGGCGATCGCGCCATGGGCGTCGCGCCAGACGCGGAAGACCGGATGCAGCGCGGAATGCAATGACAGCCCCTGGCGATTGACTTCCATCGTCACCGAGTCGACCAGGAAGGGCATGTCGTCGTTGACGATCTCCACCACGGTGTGGTCGGAGTGCCAGCCGTGCTCCTCCAGCCGGGGGTTGTAGACGCGCAGGCGGGCCGTGCCCGAGACGAACTTGCGTGCAGTCTGCCAGTGGGCCATGGCCGCGCCGTAGAGGTCGGCCACGTCGCGCTGCAGCAGATCCTCCGCGTCGCTGAGGTCATAGTAGTGGCGCAGGAACGGCTCGACCACCGGCGCCGTGGCCTGGGGCAGGCGCCCGCGCGCGAACTCGATCAGCGCATCCAGGCGTTGTGCGACCTTGTCTTCTTGTTGCGGCAGCATGTTGCCTCCCCGGCGAGGTGCTTGTGCATGCTCCCACTTTAGGCAATCTGCGCGGCCGGAGCGGTCCCGCCGGGGAATTTCGCGTGATGCACTGCCATGCGGGCCGTGCCGGCGGCCCGGGCCGCACCGGCTCAGGAGGCCGCTTCGGTCTCCTGAGCCGGCGCGAGGCGGCGCTGGCGCCCGGTGTGGTCGTGCAGGGTGCCTTTCATGCGTTCAAGCAGCGATCCCAGCGCGACCCGTTCCTGTGCATTGAAGGGGGCCACCGATACCGAGTGCAGGGCCTTGACGGCCTGCCAGACGCGCCGTACCCGGTCTTCCGCGTCAGTGCGGATGCGCGGCGCCTCGCTGCCCGCGAAACTCAGCCAGCCGTCGTCGCGCAGTTCGCGCAGCAGTCTCTCGGACCAAGGGGGATCGATCAGCACCGGACCGCACAGGGCGGCACCGCGCGTGAAATTGCCGCGTGCGATGGCGCGCAGCAGCAGCCACTTCACGTAACTCAGCCCGGCGGCGGACAGGGTGAGCTCGAGCGCGCCTTGCCAGGCAGTCATGGCGTCGGTCAAGGCGAGGATCAGGGGTTCGCTGGCTTCGAGTGCACTGGATGGCATGAACGGCGTGTCTCCTTCGGGTTTGCCGACACCCTAGCAGAAAGGCCTGAGTGCGATGCAGCATGGCGCCGATATCCCGCGGCTGCGTGGGGGCATGGTGCGCTATCCGGCGGATGAAGGCGTGAGGGGAGCAGGGCGAGATATGACGCAGGATTTTCATGAAAAAAGCGACTTAATCGTATGACTTTAAATCCCCGCGGGAATGTGAAAGCCTTCGTACACTTCTGCATGCACTTGCGGTGCGCGCCGCAGCGGCGTGTGGCCGCGGCGGGCGCCTCCGCTGAAGGAGACACTCTGATGTACCAAGAACGCATCCGCCTGCCCCGGCTCCATGACAAGGTGATGGAGGCCGACGAGGCCGCCAAGCTGATTCGAGACGGCATGGTGGTCGGCATGAGCGGATTCACCCGGGCCGGCGACTGCAAGGCCGTGCCCTTCGCGCTGGCGCGCCGCGCGGCAGACGAGCCGTTCAGCATCACCCTGATGACCGGCGCCTCGCTCGGCAACGACATCGACAAGGTCCTGTCGCAGGCGGGCGTGATCGCGCGCCGCCTGCCCTTCCAGTCGGACGAGACCCTGCGCCGCAAGATCAACGCGGGTGAGGTCATGTTCATCGACCAGCATCTGTCCGAGACCGTGGAGCAACTGCGCGGCGGGCAGATCGCGCCGATCGACGTGGCGGTGGTGGAGGCGGCCGCCATAACCGAGCAGGGCGGCATCGTGCCGACGACCTCGGTGGGCAATTCCGCCAGCTTCGCCATGCTGGCCAAGAAGGTGATCGTCGAGATCAACCTGAACATGCCGCTGGCGCTCGAAGGCCTGCACGACATCGCCTTCCCGGTGCAGCGCCCCCACCGCCAGCCGATCCCGCTGATCTCCGTCGACCAGCGTATCGGCCTGCCGTACATCCCGGTCGATCCGGAGAAGATCGCCGCGATCGTGATCACGGCCAAGGACGACAGCCCGTCCAACGTGCTGCCTCCGGACGCGGAGACCCGGCAGATCGCCGGGCACCTGATCGCCTTCCTCGACCGCGAGGTGCGCGCCGGCCGGCTGTCGCCCTCGCTGCAGCCGCTGCAGGCGGGTATCGGCACCATCTCCAATGCGGTGCTGCACGGCCTGATCGACTCGCCCTTCTCCGACCTGAAGATGTATTCGGAGGTGTTGCAGGACAGCACCATCGAACTGCTCGACGCGGGGCGCCTGAGCTTCGCCTCGGCGTCCTCGGTCACCTTGTCGCGCGATGTCTATGCGCGCTTCCTCAGCCGGCTCGACCACTACCGTTCGCGCGTGCTGCTGCGCCCGCAGGAGATCAGCAACCACCCGGAAGTGATCCGCCGGCTGGGCCTGATCACCATCAATACCGCGCTGGAGTGCGATATCTACGGCAACGTGAATTCCACCCACGTGCTGGGCACGCACATGATGAACGGCATCGGGGGCTCCGGCGATTTCGCCCGCAATGCCCACCTGTCGGTGTTCGTGACCAAGTCGATCGCCAAGGGCGGCAATATCTCCAGCGTGGTGCCGATGGTGGCCCACGTCGACCACACCGAGCACGACGTCGACATCATCGTCACCGAGCACGGCCTGGCGGACCTGCGCGGTCTCGCGCCGCGCGAGCGCGCGCGGGAGATCATCAACCACTGTGCCGACCCGCTCTATCGCGATGCCCTGCGCGACTACGTCGCGCGCGCCAGCGTGCGTGGCGGCCAGACGCCGCATCTGCTGGAAGAGGCATTTGCCTGGCACCTGCGCTATCGCGACCACGGTTCGATGCGCGAGGATGGTCCGCTGGCGGCTGCCGTGCAAAAGAAAGAGCCCGCCTGCGCGTGAGCGCGGGGCGGGCCCGGGGCCACGGTCGCGGCGGGCCGTGGCCGTGCGCATCGGCGCGCGGCCGGGCTTGCGCCGGCCGCGCCGGTGCTTACTGCTTCTTGGCGCCGTCGGTGTAGGGGTCGAACTTGCCGGCCTTGGCGCCGTCGGTGTACGGGTCGGCCTTGCCGGCCTTGGCGCCATCGGTATAGGGGTCGAACTTGCCGGCCTTGGCACCGTCCGTGTACGGATCGGCCTTGCCGGCGGCGGGGTTCAGGTTGGCCTCCGTCGACTTCTTGCGGGCACCTTCGCTGTACGGATCGAACTTGCCCTTGCGCGCGGCCGAGCCGGTCGGGTCGGTCTTCTTCTTCTGCGCGCTGTGCGCGCCGCCGTACAGGTCGCCGCCCTCCGTGTAGTTCTTCTGCGCATGGGCCAGCGGCGCCATGGCGGTGAACGCAAGAGTGGCCAGGGCCAGGGTAGAGACGGTCTTCTTCAGCATCATCTTCCTCGCTAGTGATGGCCTCGCGCGGCATGCGCGCGGCGCTGACTACGATATCGGGGCGGGCCGCCCGGCCTCAAGTCCCCGCGAGGTGAAACATTCCTCTAATTCGATTGAACGCTTTCTCGCATGACGCCAGCCTGCGCCAGATCAAAAGTACCGCCGATAATCGAACGCAGATGAGGCGCCGGCCATCCGGATAAGGACGCCCGGCCGGTTCGTTGCCGGCCGGGCGACGTGCAGCTTACTCCAGCGTGATGTTCTGGTCATGCGCGATCTTCTTGCGCATTTCCAGTTCGCGCTTGATCTGCGCCGCATATTGCTGCGGCGTATTGCCGTCCGTATAGGCGCCGCTGTCGGCCAGGCGCTTCTTCACCGCCGGGTCCTGCAGGGTCTTGACGGCGGCGTCGTGCACGCGCGCGATCACGGCGGCCGGCGTATTGGCCGGCGCGACCAGACCGTACCAGGCCATGTTGTTCATGTCCTTCATGCCGGCCTCGGCGAAGGTCGGCACGTCGGGCAGGCCTTCCACGCGCTTGGGCGCGGCCACCGCCAGCGCGCGCAGCTTGCCCGCCTGGATGAAGGGCATGGAGGAGGGCAGGTTGTCGAACTGCGCGCTGACCTGGCCGGCCAGCGTATCGTTGAGCGCCGGACCCGATCCGCGATAGGGGATGTGCACCATGTCGGTCTTGGTCAGGAACTTGAACAGTTCACCGTCCAGGTGGGAGATGCTGCCTTTGCCGGCCGAGGCGTAGCTGAACTTGCCCGGGTTGCTCTTCAGCAGCGTGACGAACTCGTGCACGCTCTTGGCCGGTACCTTCGGGTTGACCGTCAGGACGTTGGGCACGTTGACGAGGTTGCTGATCGGCGCGAAATCCTTGATCGGGTCATAGGGATTGCGCGCGTTGGTGGCCGGATTGGTCGCCATGGTGCTGACCGTGGCGATGCCCAGCGTGTAGCCGTCCGGGGCCGACTTGGCGAGAGCGTCGGCGCCGATCGCGCCGCCGCCGCCGCCGCGGTTCTCGACCACGACGGGCTGGCCCAGCTCGCGCCCGATGCCGTCGGCGACCGAGCGTGCGACGATGTCGGTGGTGCCGCCGGCCGCGAACGGCACGATCAGGCGGATCGGCTTGGTGGGATAGGACTGAGCCAGGGCGGTGCTCGCCGGGATGGCGGCGACAAGCGCGGCGACGGCGCCGGCGATCGATGCGAATTTCAAGAATGCCTCCAACTATGCTTTGTTCGTTTGCAGAAGCCCGGCAGCAAGGCCCGGCGCTACCCGCACAGGCAGCCCGCTTGCGTCGGGGATCGCGTCTGGTTCCGTTAAGCGGAACTCTGTTTCGCAATATGGGCTGGGTCGCCATTCAAGCGCGAAAGCACGGCCCGCGGAATCGGTAACTACCCGGCTTGCGCGGAGTCGGAAAAACCTGAAAGGAGGGGCGCTGCTTGGATATGGGCGCGGGCGGCGGTGGTGCGGTTGCCGCTGAGTGGCGGCAACCGTGGCGGCGCAGTCGCGGGAAGTCAGGGTGACGGCGACCGTTGCTTCGCCCGAATCCGGGCGGACCCAACGCTTCCAAAGCGCCCAAGCAAAAAAACCGGAAGCGGTGAGGCTTCCGGTTTTTCTGGGAATTCGGTGGTGGGGCGTGAGTGACTCGAACACTCGACCTACGGATTAAGAGTCCGCTGCTCTACCAACTGAGCTAACGCCCCCCGAAGAAGAACGAAATTCTAGCAAGGCTATTCCGATCGCGCAAGCACCGAATTCAAATTTCTTTCTGGCGGCGGCAGGTCGTGAGAGCATGCGCGATGTCGCCATGGGGCGCGGCATCGTGCATCGCCGCCGGTGCGGGTCCGCGCTGGCGTCTCGCCCTTGTTCCGCTTCTCTTCATCACGCCATGCATGCCAGAGTCCTGCGTTATCTCGACGAGGTGGTCCGCTGCGGTTCCATCCGCAAGGCGGCCGAGGTGCTGCACGTCGCGCCGACCGCAGTCAATCGCCAGATTCTCGACCTCGAGGCCGAGCTGGGCGCGCCGCTGTTCGAACGTATCGGCAAGCGGCTGCGCTTGACGCCGCTGGGCGAGATGGTGCTGGCCCACGTGCGCCAGACCTTGCGTGAACATGCTGCCCTGCTCGGGCGCGTGGAGGAGCTCAAGGGCGCGCGCCGTGGCGAGGTTGCACTGGCCACTACGTCCGGCCTGGCCGCTTCGCTGATGCCCGCGCTGGTCGGCGCATTCCGGGCGCGCAATCCCGGCATCGTGGTGCGGCTGCTCGACCTGCCGGTCGAGGCGATCGCCGCTGCCGTCGTTGCGGGCGAAGTGGATCTCGGGCTGGGTTACGACCTCCCCGCGCATGCGTCGCTACGCGTGCTGGCGGGCAACGATTGGGGTATCGGTGCGGTCATGGCGCCGGGTCATCCCCTCGCCGGCGCGCAGGCGCTCCGACTGGCCGACTGCCTGGGGCATCCGCTGATCCTGCCGGCGCCGGCGCTGTCGATCCGCGCCATCCTCGACGAGGCGCTGGCACACGAGGGGCTGGTGGCGGTGGCGGCGGTCGAAAGCACGTCGACCGCGTTGATCCAGCGCCTGGCGGCGACCGGGGCCGGCGTGGCCTGGCTCAACCCGCTCGATGTGGTCGAGGCGCGCCGCCGTGGGGAGCTGGCCTATGTGCCGCTGCGCGACGCTCACCTGCGGCGGCAGGCGTTGACGCTGGTGGCGCGCCGGCAGGGCGGGGCGGCGGTGGCCGTGAAGCTGTTCGCGCAGGCGCTCGAAGCGGAGCTGGCGGCGCGCTCGGCGGAACTGGGCTGAGTTTTCCGCGCCGGACGCGGCCACGCACGCCGCGGCGGCGCTGTGCAACTTTTGTGGACAGCGTCGGCGCAATTCTGCGCTTGGCGCCGGCCCCGGCCCGCCCCTAGACTGGGCCCCGTCCATCCCGGGCGCGGTCGCTCCGCCTGTCGAGGCGTCTGCCGCGCAGCGTTGCCGGGTTTTTCCCTTTCCTTGCTGCATCGATATCGGAGCCTGTCCATGACGCTGATCCTGCTCAACGCCGACGTGCTTGTCACCATGGATGCCGGCCGGCGCGAGATCGCCGGCGGCGCGCTGGTCGCGCAGGGGCCCGCCGTCGAATGGGTGGGCGCCACCGCGGACCTGCCCGTGGCCTATCGCCGCCAGATCGACGAAGGCCGCGCCCAGGTGCTGGACATGCGCGGCCATGTGGTCATCCCCGGCCTGGTCAATACCCACCATCACATGTACCAGAGCCTGACGCGCGCGGTGCCCGCCGCGCAGGACGCGGAGCTGTTCGGCTGGCTGACCAGTCTCTACATGCTGTGGTCCCACCTGACGCCCGAGATGATCGATATCTCGACCCGTACCGCCATGGCGGAGCTGATGCTGTCCGGTTGCACCACCACCAGCGATCACCTCTACCTGTATCCGAACGGGGCGCGCCTGGACGATTCGATCGCTGCGGCGCAGGCCATGGGCATGCGCTTCCATGCGGCGCGTGGTTCCATGAGCGTCGGCCGCAGCCAGGGCGGCCTGCCGCCCGATGCGGTGGTCGAGGACGAAGCCGCCATCCTGCGCGACAGCCAGCGCCTGGTCGAGCAGTACCACGACGCGCAACGGCACGCCATGCTGCGGGTCGTGCTGGCGCCGTGCTCGCCGTTCTCCGTGTCGCGCGAGCTGATGCGCGAGTCGGCGCTGCTGGCGCGGCAGTACGGTGTGTCGCTGCATACGCACCTGGCGGAGAACGACAACGACATCGCCTACTCGCGCGAGAAGTTCGGCCTGACGCCGGCGCAATATGCGGAAGACCTCGGCTGGATCGGCCACGATGTGTGGCATGCGCATTGCGTGAAGCTGGATGAGGCTGGCATGGCGCTGTTCGCCCGCACCGGGACCGGCGTGGCCCATTGCCCTTGCTCGAACATGCGGCTCGCCTCCGGTATCGCGCCCGTGCGCGCCATGCGCGACATCGGCGTCAAGGTGGGGCTGGGCGTCGACGGCAGCGCCTCCAACGACGGCGCCCACATGCTCGGCGAGGCGCGCCAGGCGCTGCTGCTGCAGCGCGTGGGCTACGGCCCCGCGGCAATGAGTGCACGAGAGGCGTTGGAGATCGCCACGCTGGGCGGGGCCAGCGCGCTCAACCGTGACGACATCGGCGCGCTGGCGCCGGGCATGTCGGCCGACTTCGTCGCCTTTGACATGTCGGATGTGGGCTATGCCGGAGCAGGCCACGATCCGGTGGCGGCGCTGGTGTTCTGCACGCCGGGCAAGGTGTCGCTCAGCGTGATCCACGGCAAAGTGGTGGTGCGCGACGGCGAACTGCTGACAGTCGAGCTGCCGCGGGTGCTGGAGCGCCATCGCGCGCTGGCCCGCACGCTGTACGAGCGTGCCCGGCACGGCGGCGCCTGAGCTGCGGCTCGGGCGGCGGGCGGCACAGGGTGCTTCAGGCGCGCCTTGCGCACGTGATGTCCGCGCTTCTGCTGCGATGAAACCGCCAAGCCGGCGCGAGGAAGCGGAAGCGGTCCGCCGAAAGCGAAAATCGCCCGCCAAAAGCAAAAAACCGGAAGCGGCGAGGCTTCCGGTTTTTCTGGGAATTCGGTGGTGGGGCGTGAGTGACTCGAACACTCGACCTACGGATTAAGAGTCCGCTGCTCTACCAACTGAGCTAACGCCCCCCGAAGAAGAACGAGATTCTATCAGCATTTTCAGATCTGTCAAATCTTTTTGCGTGATCCCTTTCGGCAAGGGGGCGAGCGCACCTTCTTTGCGGCGCTTGCGGCGTGCATTAGGCGCGGGTGCGCACGCCTGCGCCGGCAGCGCATGGCGCGGAACTCCCGGCGCTGCCGGTGGTCTTCCCGCACAGAGGGCATGGCTGGCGCGCGCTCACGATTTGCACGGAGCCATGTTAGGATGTTTGCTCACTTGCATATGGAGGGCTGTACCGATGGAAATCAAATTCCAAGAGCAAGAGCGCTACGACATCAATAACGAAGGCTTGCTGTTCCATGCCATTGTCAATGGCGAAAAGGTGACTTGCGTGGTGACGCGCGAGGCGCTGTGGGAAGGCTTCAGCGCCGATCAGGTGCTGTCGCTCGAAGAGGCATTCCGTGCCGGGCGCGAGACCATCGAGCGCGCTGCGGTCGTGCTGATCGAGCAGGGTGCCGCACAACCCATCGTGGTCAAGCGCGCCCACGTGGCACCGCTCTGAGGTGGCGTTGCCGCGGCCTGCCTTCCGGCCAGGCGTGCAGATTGCCGCGGACGCCCGCCTCGCTGTCAACCATCCCTTGCCTGATCGCTCCCTACCGGACCGTCGTCCAGCCTAGCGGCATTCCACGCAGCGTCCCAACCGTCATCCCTCAGTCCCGCTTCGCAGTTCCCGTGGCTCCTGCCGCCTGCGTGCCTGCACGCGGATCGTGCGGTTCGTTTTCCTGTCGTCCCTGACGCTTCGTTCCGAACGGCCGTCTTGCGGCTTCCGACGCGGCGACGCGTTCAAGGCCGCTCGGCGGTTTCCTCGCCGAAGCACATCAGCATCTCGTCGACGGCGGCATAGACCTTGGCGAGCCGATCGGCACCGACCAGTTGTTCCAGTTCACCGTAGCGGCGATCGATCAGGGGCTCCATTTCCGCGACCAGGTTCCGGCACAGGTCGGTCAGTGAAATCAACTGGCGGCGCTGGTCCGTGGTCGAGCGGGATCGATGGATCAGGCCGGCCTCTTCCATGCTGCTGAGCATGCGGGTCAGGCTCGGGCTGAGGATCAGGCAGGCATCGGCGAGCTGGTTGGGCTCCATCTCGCCTTGCTCGTTGAGCGTACGCATCAGGCGCCACTGCTGTTCGGTCACGCCATACTGGCGCAGGATCGGGCGGAAGCCGGCCATCAGGGTTTCGCGCGCTTGCAGCAGCAGGTGGGGGAGGTTGCGATGGCGGAAGGCGGCCGGTTTCATCCTGGGCTCTGGCATGGTCATCTTGGCGCTGTCGGGCGCGTGGGTCTGCGGGCAGTGTAGCGCAGCGGCGGCGCGGCATGCCCTGCCGTTCCGCCGTGGCGTATCAGCCGGCCAGCGTGGCCACCACCGGCGTATGGTCCGAGGGCTGTTCCCAGGTACGCGGCACGCGGTCGATCACGCAGGCGCTGCACTGGTCGGCCAGTGCCGGCGACAGCAGGATGTGGTCGATGCGCAGGCCGGCGTTGCGGCGGAAGCCGAGCATGCGGTAGTCCCACCAGGTGAAGCTCTTGTCCGGTTGCTCGAAGCGCCGGAATGCATCCGCCAGGCCCAGTTCGAGCAGGCCGCGGAAGGCGGCGCGTTCGGGCGGCGACACCAGGTTCTGGCCTTCCCACTTGGCAGGGTCGTGCACGTCGCGGTCTTCTGGCGCGATATTGAAGTCGCCCAGCAATGCCAGTCGCGGATGGCGCGTCAGCTCGTCCTTCAGCCAGGCCGTCAGCGCCTCCAGCCACTTCAGCTTGTAGACGAACTTGTCCGACTCGGGCGACTGGCCGTTGGGGAAGTAGGCACAGACCAGCCGCAGGTCGCCATAGGTGGCAGTGACCACGCGGCGCTGCTCATCCTCGAAGCCGGGAATATTGAGCAAGGTGTCGGTCGGCTCCGGCAGGCTGGCCGTGCGTGCCAGGATGGCGACACCGTTGTAGGTCTTCTGGCCGGTGTAGAGGCCACGGTAGCCGACTTGCGCCAGTTCCGCGGCCGGGAACTTGTCGTCGGGCAGCTTCAGTTCCTGCAGGCACAGCGCGTCGATCGGCGTACCGGCCTGTTCCTGCTCGGTCAGCCATTGCAGTACCTGGGGCAGGCGTACCTTCAGCGAGTTGACATTCCAGGTGGCAATGCGCATAGATTCTCGTGTCCTAGTCCGGATAAGGCCTTGGGGTAGGCGACCAAGGAAATCTCTTTCTGGCTACCCGGCTGGCTACCCGATTGGGTTTCGCTAGACTCTCGGCCCGCTCAGGAGGGCCTCAATGCTCTCCGCAGCGATGCCGCTCGAGCGCGGGCCGATCTTTACGAGGCGGAGTGTACCAGCGGCAACCGCGCGCCGGCAGCCGCTCCCTCAGGCCATGGTGCCGGGCGATGCCCCGAGGGGAAACTCCGCCAGGTGCCGCAGCTCGCCGCCGTCCATGGCGGCGACGGTCACGGTGTCGACGCGGCCGGGGATCTCGATGCCGGGGGTGTTGAGCCGGTCGCTGGCCAGCTTGGCCGTGGCGGGATCGGCGGTGCCGAGCGTGATGTGCGGAATGTAAGGCAGGTCGAGCCGCAGTGCGCCCGCCAGCGGCCCGCGGTACAGCGTGTCGTGCAGCCGCGAGAGTCCGCTGAAGCCCTGGTCGGGGACGAGATAGACATAGGCTCGTGCCGGGCCGTCTGCGGCCGGCATGGCATAGCGGCAGACAAAGTCGAGCGGGCGTGCCTGGCGGCAGACCGCCTCTACGTGTCGCAGGTAGGTCTCCGTGACAATGCTGTCGCAGCCGAACACGAGCGTGAAGTGGGCCGGCAGCAGGGCGGCGTGCGGATCGTGGGCGCGGCGGAACGCCTCGATGCGGTGGCCGTCCTCGGGATGAAGCCGGGGATAGGCAAGTGTGTAGAGCGTGGTCATGGTCGGGGCATGCGGTTGCGGGAAAGCCGGTGCAAGGTCCGGAACCCGTGCTGCAGCCAGCACAGCGTCACATCGCCATTGTCGATTGGGTTCTAAGATACAAGCAAGCCTGCGGCAGGCGGGCGGCATCGATGTGCACCAACGTGGGAGGAAATCTTGTCATGACAACCGTTGAGCGTTACATGGCGGGCATCTCCATCACCGGCGAGCGGATCGGCCTCGACCTGCACCCGGACATGGAGCCTGGCGGCGCGGGCGCCGGCGCGGTGCGCATCATTGCGACCGGTGCGCCCGAGGCGACGGCCCTGGATTGCTGGAGCGCGCTCGGGCATGCCGAGTCGCGCGGCACGTTCGGACCGCAGGAGATCCGCCTGGCGGGAGACGAACTGCTGTGCATGGCGGCGCGCGTGCCGGGCGTGCCGCAGTACCGCGAGGGATTTTCGCTGGCGCTGGAGCCCGGCATGGCGCAGGCGCTCGACCAATGGCTGCCGCGCCTGCAGGGCGCCAGCGCGCTGGCCAAGGCGGTGCTGGCGCGCCTCGCCGAGCGGTCGGGGCGCGAAGCCTGGCCGCAGGAGGCGGAGCTCGTCGCTGAAGTGGTGTCGCGCCGGGTGCTGGACAGGCTGGCCGTCGACGATGCCTTCGCCATGGCGACGGATGCCGAGGGCGAGCGCTATTTCCCGCGGCGCGAGGCGATGTACGAGGCGCTGCACGACGCCCTTGTCCTGCAATGGCTCGAACAGGCGCTGGCGCCGCAGGACGCCGCCGCCCAGGCAGCGGCTTGAGCGTCCCGCGCGTTCTGCGCGTCCTGAATGGCGTGGCGGTGGCCCCTGTCGGGTTGGTGAGGATGGCGTCGGACTCGCCGCACCGGTTCGGGACCCAGACCCCAGCCCGGGCTGGGGTGGGCGACGAAGAGGCGGTCGTGCGTATCGATGGCCATGCCGTCCGGGCCGCTGGTCCCATCGACTTGCCCTTGCCCTTGCCCTTGCCCTTGCCCTTGCCCTTGCCCTTGCCCTTGCCCTTGCCCTTGCGCAGTGGCCCGGGCATGGACGGGAAGACGCGCAGTGGAATCTCCCGCGGCAGGGCGCTGAAATACTTGGAGGGCCTGGTCCACTGAATCGCTGAGACCGGTCGGTGCCTGCCACGCCGGGCGGGTGCATCGCGCGGTGGCAAAGGCTCGCCATGGCCGGGCTAGGGCTGCGCTTTGCGCCTGGCACCGATTCCCGCCTGGCATGTCCTTCCTCCCCACTCCAATGATCCAATTGCCTGGGCGGGATGGCCGGTGCCGGGAGGAAGATGCCGCGTCGGCGCACAAGGGGGGGGCAGGCGGGCCGCAGGGCAGTTTGTTCTGGCTGCGGCGGCCGGACAAAAAATACAGGGCGGCCCGGGTCTCCCCGGCGCCGCCCTGTGCATAGCCGATGGCGGCGGTCCCGGCGCGGGATACCGCCGCGGTCAGCCGGTCAGGCCGCCATGCCGCCGTGGCGCAGCAGCGCGTCGATCTGCGGCTCGCGGCCGCGGAAGGCGATGAAGGACTCCATGGCCGGCCGGCTGCCGCCGACGGCCAGGATCTCGCGGCGGTAGCGCGCGCCGGTCTCGTTGTCCAGCACGCTGCCCGAGAGCTTGCCGGCCTCCTCGAAGGCGGCATAGACATCGGCCGACAGCACTTCTGCCCACTTGTAGCTGTAGTAGCCGGCCGCGTAGCCACCGGCGAAGATATGGCTGAAGGTGTTGGGCCAGCGCGAAAGCGGGTGCTGCGGCACCACGTGCACGCGGTCGTTGATTTCACGCGACAGTGCCAGCACGGACGTCCCGCCTTGCGGGTCGTAGTCGGTGTGCAGGTGCATGTCGAAAGACGAGAAGACGATCTGGCGCAGCGTCATCATGCCGTTCTGGAAGTTCTTGGCGGCCAGCATGCGGTCGAACAGCACGCGCGGCAGCGGCGCGCCGCTTTCGGCGTGCGCGCTCATGTCGGCCAGGACCTCGTACTCCCAGCAGAAGTTCTCCATGAACTGCGACGGCAGCTCGACCGCGTCCCACTCGACGCCGTTGATGCCTGACACGCCGAGTTCGTCCACCTGGGTCAGCATGTGGTGCAGGCCATGGCCGAACTCGTGGAACAGCGTGATCACCTCGTCGTGGGTGAACAGCGCCGGCTTGTCGCCGACCGGTGCCGAGAAGTTGCAGGTCAGGTAGGCGACCGGGGTCTGCAGGCCGTTGTCGGCGAGGCGCTTGCGGCCGCGCGCGTCGTCCATCCAGGCGCCGCCGCGCTTGCCTTCGCGTGCGTAGAGGTCGATGTAGAACTGCGCCAGCAGCTCGCCCTGGGCCGAGGTGACGCGGAAGAAGCGCACGTCCGGATGCCAGGTCTGTGCCTGCTCGGCGGCGATGCGCACGCCGAACAGCTTCTCGGCGACGCCGAACAGGCCCTGCAGCACCTTGTGCTCGGGCAGGTACTGCTTGACCTCGTGTTCGGAGAAGGCGTAGCGCTGCTGCCGCAGCTTTTCCGAGGCGTAGGCCACGTCCCATGGCTGCAGCGCGGCCAGGCCGAGCTCCTTGGCGGCGAAATCCTGCAATTCCGCCCAGTCGCGCTCGGCGAAGGGGCGGGCCTTGGCCGCCAGTTCATCGAGAAAGCGCAATACGTCGGCAGGCGATTGCGCCATCTTCGGCACCAGCGAGACCTCGCCGTAGTTCCGGTAGCCGAGCATGCGCGCCTCTTCGCCGCGCAGCGCGAGCTGCTGGCGCATATTGCCGGTGTTGTCCCACTGGGCCTGACCGTTGCCGTATTGCGCACCCAGTTCCGAGGCACGGGTGACGTTGGCCTCGTACAGGGTCTGCCGCAGCGCGCGGTCATCCGCGTACTGCAGCACCGGGAAGTAGGAAGGGAAGTGCAGCGTGAACTTCCAGCCGTCCTTGCCGTCCTTGCCGGCGGCCAGGCGGGCCGCTTCGCGCACGTCCTCGGGCAGGCCCTGCAGCCGCCCGGCATCGTCTACGTAGAGCGCGTAGGCGTTGGTGGCATCCAGCACGTGATCGGAGAAGTCCTTCGACAGCCGGGCCTGCTCCTCCTGGATTTCGGCAAAGCGCGGTTTCTGCGCCTCCGGCAGTTCCGCGCCGCCCAGGCGGAAGCCGCGCAGTTCGTTCTCCATCAGCTGGCGCCGCGCGGCATTCATCTGCGCGAAGGCTTCGCTCTGCGAGAGCGCCTTGTACTTCTCGAACAGCGCCAGGCTCTGGCCGAGCGAGGACCAGAATTCGGTCATGCGCGGCAGGTTGTCAGCGTGCGCCTTGCGCAGCTCGGGCGAATCCGCCACGGCGCTCAGGTGGCCGACCACGCCCCAGGCGCGGCCCAGCGGCTCGGTGGCGGCTTCCAGGGCCGTGACGGCCTCTTCCCAGGTGGCCGGCGTGGCCGGGTCCTCGGCGCGCGCGACGGCCGCCTCGGCAGCCTGCAGCAGGATGTCCAGCGCAGGCGTGATGTGCTCGGGGCGGATTTCGGCGAAGCGCGGCAGGCCGCTGAAGTCGAGCAGCGGGTTGGCGTTGGCTTGGGAGGCTTGGTCCATGGCGATTCTCTGGTTGGCGGGCCCGGGCGTCAGGCAGTCAGGCGATATCCGGCAGATGGGGGCGGTGCGCCGCATTTCCACCCCCGGATGTGGCGGGTGCGGCGCAGGCGGCGCGGCGGGGTCAGCCGGCGGCGCGCTCGGCAGCCTCCAGGGTGTTGACCAGCAGCATGGTGATGGTCATCGGGCCCACGCCGCCCGGTACCGGCGTGATGTATCCGGCGACTTCCTTGACCCCGGCGAAGTCCACGTCGCCGCACAGCTTGCCGTTGTCGTCGCGGTTCATGCCGACGTCGATCACCACGGCGCCAGGCTTGACCATGTCGGCGGTGAGGATGTTGCGCCTGCCCACCGCGGCTACGATCACGTCGGCATCGCGGGTGTGGGCGGCCAGGTCGCGCGTCTTGCTGTTGCAGATGGTCACGGTGGCGCCGGCCTGCAGCAGCAGCATGGCCATCGGCTTGCCGACGATGTTGGAGGCGCCGACCACGACCGCGCGGGCGCCGCGCAGCGGGTACTGGACCGACTCCAGCATCTTCATGCAGCCGTAGGGCGTGCAGGGACGGAACAGCGGCGCGCCGGTCATCAGCGCGCCGGCGTTGGCCACGTGGAAGCCGTCGACGTCCTTCTCGGGAGCGATCGCCTCCAGCACCTTATGGCTGTCGATGTGCTTGGGCAGCGGCAGCTGCACCAGGATGCCGTGGATCTGCGGGTCGCGGTTGAGCTGTGCGATGCGGTCCAGCAGCTCGGCCTCGGACAGGTCGGCGGGGTAGCGGTCCAGCGAGGAATGGAAGCCGTTGTCCTCGCACGCCTTGACCTTGTTGCGCACGTAGACCTGACTGGCGGGATCCTCGCCCACCAGCACCACGGCGAGGCCGGGGCGGTGGCCGCGTGCGGTCAGGCGGGCGGCGCGCTCGGCGGCTTCGGAACGGATTTGTTTGGCAAGCGCGTTGCCGTCGATCAATTGGGCGGACATGGGGAAAGCGATGGAGGGGTAGGGAAAGCGATGCGAAAGCCGAATTATAAGGTCTGGCCGGCACCGGGCACCTGCGCGCGTGGCGGCGTGGTGCGCCGGGCAGCTCGCCGCGCCGCGCCGCGCGGCGACACGCGGGCGCCGCCGGCCGACCGGGCGGGAGGCGTCCGCCTTCCTCGGTCCGGAGGGCGTCGCCTGCCGCGCTCAGTCCCAGAGGCAGCGGAAGGCGGCGGCGGCGATCACCGGGACGGTGATCACGAGCGGGATCTCGAAGAATGGCACTTCAAGGTCGACCGTCCAGGAGTAGATCAGCCAGCCGACGCCCACGGCCAGCGTGACGAGGCCGATGAGCGCGGCGATGGCGTTCAGGGCGCGGTCGGAGGGGCGCCAGTGCGCCCGCTCCTCCTTGGGGGACAGGGTCTTCATCGCATCTCCCGTGCGTGGCGTGTGGCCGTCGGCCTCGCCACATCGATGTCTTTATTCTAGTGAGTGCACGGGGTCCTGGAAATGATGGGCGCTTGGAAGGAGGCGGGTGATTCATGCGCATCTTTTGTGCGGTGCGCCGCCGGAGATCCGGGTGGGCGGGCTTGATCCGGTGCAAGTGCGGCCATCCCGGCCGCTGCTAGCATGGCGGCATGCCCGCCACCCTCCCATTTCTGCTGCCCGTCCTGTCGCTCGCCGGTCTTGCCTGGGCCGTGTGGCAGCGGCCGTGGCGCCCGCTGGCGCACGATGACCTGCAGCATGGCTGGCTGGGCGCCCTCGTGCTGACGGCATTGTTATGGACCGTGCGTGCCACGCTGCCGGGCGGGCTGGTGCTCCAGTTGACCGGCGCCGCGCTGCTGACGACCTTGTTCGGCCTGCCGCTGGCGCTGCTGTCGCTGTTCGCGGTCGACGTCATCTCGTTGCTGGGACTGGCTTTCCTGGCCGGCAGCGGCTGGCAGGAAATCGGCTGGGCGGCGCTGTGGCCGCGCTTCGTCTGGATGGGCCTGGCGCCAGCGCTGCTGGCGGCGGTGCTGCAGGCGGCGATGCGGCGCTGGCTGCCACACCACCCCTTCATCTTCATTCTCGGCCACGGCTATTTCAGCGCGGGCCTGGCGGCGCTCGGCGCGGGGGTCGCGCAGGCCTTGTGGCGCGAGTGGGGCGGGGCGCGCGGTGTGGTGCCCCTGGCGGATGTCCTGACCGGGCTGCTCGTGCTGGCCTTCGGCGAGGCCTTCCTGAGCGGGATGCTGGTCGCGGTATTCGTGGTCTATCGCCCGCAATGGGTGCTGACTTTCCTCGATGAGGACTATCTGCGCCGCTGAGCCTGCGCCGGGCCGGCAGCTGGCGCGGCCCCGGGGCTTGCGGTTCAGGCGATGCGCCTCAGCTGTTGCGCGACAGCGCCAGGCGCAGCAGGTCGGCCACCGTGTTGACGTTGAGCTTCTCCATGATGTTGGCGCGGTGCGCCTCGACGGTCTTGATGGAGATGCCCAGGTCATCGGCGATCTGCTTGTTCAGGCGGCCCGCCACGATGCGTTCCAGCACCTGCTGCTCACGCGTGGTCAGCTTGCCCAGCAGGTCCTTGGCGGCGCGCTGCTCGCGCGCGACGGAGTGGTCGCTGCGCGCTTTCTGCAGCATGCGCTCGACCAGCGCGCGCAGTTCGGCCTCATCGAAGGGCTTCTCGATGAAGTCGATCGCGCCCTTCTTCATCGTCGACACGGCCATCGGCACGTCGCCGTGGCCGGTGATGAAGACGATCGGAATGTTGATGTTCTCGGCGATCATCCGTTCCTGCAGCTCCGGGCCGCTCATGCCCGGCATGCGTACGTCGAGGATCAGGCAGGAGACCTGGCCGGCGTCGTAGGCGGCGAGGAATTGTTCGGCGCTGCTGAAACTGCGAACCTGGTAGCCATTGCCCTCCAGCAGCCAGGTGAGCGAGTCGCGCATCGCTTCATCGTCGTCGACGATGAAGACGGTCTCGCCGCGGTGGGAGGTGGGGTTTGGCGTTGCGGTCATGAAGTCTCCTGGGACAACGAAGTCGTAGCTGCCAAGTGTAAACGCCCTTGGCGCCGGATGGCAGCTGATGGCGGCTGATGGCAGCGCATCGCGGGCGTCGCTCCACCCCCGAGGGGCGGGAGGACTTACTGCTCGGTCAGCCCGGGATGCATCGGCAGCGTGATTTTAAACGTACAACCGATGCCATCCGCATTGTTTTCCACCCACAGGCGGCCCTGGTGCGACTCGATGATGGAGCGGCAGATATTGAGGCCCATGCCCATGCCATCCGACTTGGTGCTGAAGAAGGGCTCGAACAGGCGCTCCTTGGTCGCCTCGTCCACGCCCGGCCCCTGGTCGATCACGTCGATGTGCACGTTCTGGCCGAGGTCGCCCTGCTCGATGCGGGCGTGCAGGCGCACCACGCCGGTGGCACGCATGGCCGGCAGGCCCGACATGGCCTCGACCGCGTTCTTCAGCAGGTTGACCAGTACCTGCTCGATCAGCACCGGGTCCACGTAAAGCAGCACCGGTGGCGCCGGCAGGCGGGTCAGGATGGTGACGCGGCGGCGCGTGGCCTCCAGGTCGGCCAGCCCGACCGCGTCGGCCACGATCTCGTGCAGGGCGGCCTCGCGGCGCTGCGGCTGGCTGCGCTTCACGAAGCCGCGGATGCGGCTGATGATGGTGCCGGCCCGCACCGCCTGGGCCGAGGTTTTCTCCAGGATGGGGATCAGGTCTTCCGGCGTGCTGCGGCCCGAGTGCAGGCGCGCGACCGCGCCCATGCAGTAGTTGTTGATGGCCGCCAGCGGCTGGTTCAGCTCGTGCGCCAGCGAGGAGGCCATCTCGCCCATGGTGGTCAGGCGGCTGGTGAACTGCAGCCGCTCCTCGTGCTGGCGCGCCATTTCCTCGGCGGCCTTGCGCACCGTGATGTCGGTGGCGATCTGCATCTGCGCCAGGTGGCCATCCACCCACTGGATATAGCGGCGGCGCACCTCGAACCACTTCTGCATGGCCGGCACGAAGATCTCGCGCGCATCGGAGCTGTAGGGCATCAGCTCCGAGGCGGGCAGGCCGGCGTAACCGTCGACGTGGTCGGTGTGGTCGCCCGATACCTGTTCCTTGTCCACCTCGTCGCCGGCCAGCTTGAGGTGGCCGTCGGCGTCCCAGCCGAACAGTTGGCGGTAGTAGCGATTGGCGAACAGCAGTTCGGGACGGTCGGTGGCCAGCACCGAGACCGCCGCGTCCAGGCTTTCCAGCACGGTGGTGAAGCGGTCGTGGGCGGCGGCGAGTTCCTCGCGCGCGCGCTTGGGCTCGGTGATGTCCGTCATCGAGCTCATCCAGCCGGTATGGCGGCCGCGGCTGTCCACCAGCGGCGAGACGTACATGCGGGCGAAGAAGCTGCTGCCGTCGCGCCGCATCACGCGCATTTCGTAGCCGCCGGCCGGGGACTTGCCCTGCAGCGTCAGGTCGATCTGCTTCTGCATCTCCGGCTGGTCGTTGGCGGGCCAGTAGGGGAAGGGCGGCAGGCGGCCGACGAGGTCGCCTTCCTGCCAGCCGGTCATGCGGCAGAAGGCGGGGTTGACGTAGGTGATGCGGCCTTTCAGGTCGAGCGCGCGCAGGCCGATCAGCATCGAGTTTTCCATCGCGCGGCGGAACGAGGTCTCGGCCAGCAGCGCGCGCTGTGCCTCGGAGCGGCGGCTGGTGTGGCGCCACATGCTCCACAGGCTCCACAGCAGGAAACAGGACAGCCCGACCACCAGCCACAGCAGCATATTGTTGGGCAGGTTGGAGGGCGGCGGATAGGCGTCGGCGCGCAGCGACAGCGAATGGCCGGGCGGATCCAGCAGGACCTCGTAGGACAGCGCATTGCCGGGAACCGGGCGCAGTGAGGTGCTGGCGCGCACCAGGTTGTTCTTGTCGATCAGCGAGAAGCGGTAGCGTTCGGTCAGCTCCGGCGGCAGCAGGTGGGTCAGGATGCCGTTGATGGAGTACAGCGCGCCGAGCGTGCCGAGGAACTCGTTATCGCGCACGATCGGCACCTCCATCAGCATGAAGCTGTCGCCGCGGTCGTTGACCAGCGGGCGCGAGTAGACCACGCGCTGCGTCTCGCGCGCGGCGTCGAAGGTGTCGAGGACTTCCGGCTCGAGCGGCTGGTCCTGCGTCTCGCGCAGGCGGTTGGCGAACTCCGAGGTGGACGGCAGCGACCAGCGGCTGCGCCGCGTGGCGTCGAGCCAGTTGATGAAGACCACTTCCGGGTTTTCGCGCAGGATCTCCTGCGCGGCGGTGCGGTAGGCGCCCTGGTCGAGCTGGGCGGCGGCGATGTCGCGGGCCAGCGAGGCCAGCTGGTCCTGGTTGCTCAGCAGCGACAGGCGCACGCGCTGCTGCGCCCAGGCTGCGTCGCGGTAGAGGGCGTCGCGCTGCTGCTGGCGCTCGGTCTCGTGCAGCGACCACAGGATGACGCCCATGGCCACGGTGAACAGCACGATGGCCACCAGCGGGATGAACATGAACCAGCTGGTCGCGACCAGGTTGCGCCAGCGCAGCCACCACAGGCTGCGCGGCGGCGGACTTGCCGCGATGGCGTCATCGGCCGGGCCCAGGCTGTCGAGCGGCGCCATGCCGCCGCCCGCTGAGGGCGGCCCGCTGGATTGCGCCTGGGCCGGGCCGGAAGCGGAAGGAGGGAGGGCGGCGGCGCGCAGGCCATGCAGGAGGCGGGCGAGGAACGACATGACGGGATTGACGGCTGACGGGCCAGTGTAGCGGGAATATTGCAGTGCGTCGCTTGGGGAAAGCGCCTATGAAGGCGCCGGCCGCCTGGTGCCGCCGCGCCATGCCGGCGGTGGCCGGCGTGGTGTCGGGCGGGGCGCCGCTGCCAGAGCGTAGGGCGACGATGCGGGCGGGAACGGAGTGGCTTGTGGTGCGTTGCGTCAATATTTCACATTATAAGAAACGATACCGTAATTTGAAAATTCCGCTTGTGCTGCGCATGCAGCTTCCATAGAATCGGTCGCACCGAACAACGAGGGCGGGAAAGCCACGCGCCAGCGCGCGGCAGCCCGAGGCAGCACGGCGCGGTGGAGGCATCCGCAATCGCCGCCGCGCCGCGGTTACACCGACAGAGCGGGCCCGAGCCAACAGCAGGGGCCGACGCTGGAACTCACCAGGAGACGACAGTCATGTCAGCCGTACCAGAACAGATCCTCGGCGCCGGCAGCGCCAACGACGCAGATCCCCAGGAAACCCATGAATGGCTCGAGGCCCTGCAGGGCGTGATCGGTGCCGAAGGTCCTGAACGCGCCGCCTTCCTGATCGACAAGCAGATCGAATACGCACGCGTGAACGGCGTCACCCAGCCGTTCCACGCCGAGACGCAGTACATCAACACCATTCCGGTCGAGCAGCAGGCCCGCATCCCCGGCGACCAGGACATCGAGCACCGCATCCGCTCGTACACCCGCTGGAACGCCATGGCGATGGTGCTGCGCGCCAACAAGCACACCAACGTCGGCGGCCACATCTCGTCCTTCGCCTCGGCGGCGACGCTGTACGATGTCGGCTACAACCACTTCTGGCACGCGCCGTCCGACAAGCACGGCGGCGACCTGGTCTTCGTGCAGGGCCATTCGGCACCCGGCGTCTATTCGCGCGCCTTCCTGCTGGGCCGCCTGAGCACCGAGCAGCTCGACAGCTTCCGCCAGGAAGTGGACGGCAAGGGCATCTCGTCCTATCCGCACCCGTGGCTGATGCCGGATTTCTGGCAGTTCCCGACTGTGTCGATGGGCCTGGGCCCGATCATGGCCATCTACCAGGCCCGCTTCATGAAGTACCTGCACAGCCGCGGCCTGGTGCAGGCCGAAGGCCGCAAGGTGTGGGCCTTCCTGGGCGACGGCGAGACCGACGAACCGGAATCGCTGGGCGCGATCGGCATGGCCGGCCGCGAGAAGCTCGACAACCTGGTCTTCGTCATCAACTGTAACCTGCAGCGCCTGGACGGCCCGGTGCGCGGCAACGGCAAGATCATCCAGGAACTGGAGTCGGAATTCCGCGGTGCCGGCTGGAACGTGATCAAGGTGGTGTGGGGCAGCCGCTGGGACTCGCTGCTGGCACGCGACACCAAGGGCCTGCTGATGAAGCGCATGATGGAGTGCGTGGACGGCGAGTACCAGACCTTCAAGGCCAAGGACGGCGCCTACGTGCGCGAGCACTTCTTCAACACGCCGGATCTGAAGGCCATGGTCGCCGACTGGTCCGACGAAGACATCTGGCGCCTGAACCGCGGTGGCCACGATCCGCACAAGATCTACGCCGCCTACAAGGCTGCGACCGAGCACAAGGGCCAGCCCACGCTGATCCTGGCCAAGACCATCAAGGGCTATGGCATGGGCGACGCCGGCCAGGCCATGAACATCACCCACCAGCAGAAGAAGATGCCGGTGGAGGCGATCCGCCGCTTCCGTGACCAGTTCAACATCCCGGTGCCGGACGACAAGATCGAGGAAGTGCCCTACGTCACCTTCGAGGAAGGCTCGAAGGAACTGGAATACATGCGCCAGGCGCGCTTGAACCTGGGCGGCTACCTGCCGGCCCGCCGCCAGAAGGCCGAGCCGCTGCCGGTGCCGGCGCTGTCCGCGTTCGAGGCACTGCTCAAGGCCACCGGCGAGGGCCGCGAAGTGTCCACCACGATGGCCTTCGTACGTATCCTGAACACCCTGCTCAAGGACAAGCAGGTCGGCAAGCACGTGGTGCCCATCGTGCCCGACGAGTCGCGCACCTTCGGCATGGAAGGCCTGTTCCGCCAGATCGGCATCTGGAACCAGGAGGGCCAGAAGTACGTGCCCGAGGACCATGACCAGCTCATGTTCTACAAGGAGTCGCAGACCGGCCAGGTGCTGCAGGAAGGCATCAACGAAGCCGGCGCCATGTGCGACTGGATCGCCGCCGCCACGTCGTACTCGACGCACGGCGTGCAGATGATCCCCTTCTACATCTACTACTCGATGTTCGGCATCCAGCGCATCGGCGACCTGTGCTGGGCCGCGGCCGACATGCGCTCGCGCGGCTTCCTGCTGGGCGGCACCTCGGGCCGTACCACGCTGAACGGCGAAGGCCTGCAGCACGAGGACGGCCACTCGCACGTGTTCCATGCCGCCATCCCGAACTGCATCTCCTACGATCCGACCTTCCAGTACGAACTGGCCGTGATCATGCAGGACGGCCTGCGCCGCATGTACGCCGAGCAGGAGGACGTCTACTACTACCTGACGGTGATGAACGAGAACTACGAGCATCCGGAAATGCCGGCTGGCGTGGAGCGCGACATCGTCAAGGGCATGTACCAGTTCCGCAAGGGCGTCGAGAACAGCAATGCGCCGCGCGTGCAGCTGCTGGGTTCGGGCACCATCTTCCGCGAGGTGATCGCCGCTGCGGAACTGCTGAAAAAGGACTGGGGCGTCGAGTCCGACCTGTGGAGCTGCCCGAGCTTCACCGAGCTGGCGCGCGAAGGCCAGGACGTCGAGCGCTGGAACCTGCTGCACCCGACCGAGCCGCAGCGCGAGTCGCACGTGGCCAAGAGCCTGAAGACCGTGCGCGGTCCGGTGATCGCTTCCACCGACTACGTGCGCGCCTTCGCCGAGCAGATCCGCCCCTTCGTGCCGCGCCGTTTCTCGGTGCTGGGCACCGATGGTTTCGGCCGCTCGGATACGCGCGAGAAGCTGCGCCACTTCTTCGAGGTGGATCGCTACTGGGTCACGCTGGCCGCGCTCAAGGCGCTGGCCGACGAAGGCGCGATCGGCCGCGACAAGGTGGCCGAGGCGATCAAGAAGTACAACCTCGATCCCAACAAGCCGAATCCGACCACGGTCTGATCGGGCCGTCCGCACCAACCCCCGCAGGCGCGGGAGTGCCGCATGGCGTCCGGCCGTGTCCGGAAGCCTTGCGGCGTGGCGGCGTGACAGATGCCGGCGGCGGGGGTAACCTCGCCGCTTGTGCCTGTCGCGCCCCGTGCCTGTCCAGGAGACACTGAATGAGTCAAGCGATTGAAATCAAGGTGCCGGACATCGGCGACTACGACGCCGTTCCCGTCATCGAAGTGCATGTGAAGCCGGGCGATACCATCCAGGCCGAGGACGCCCTGGTCACGCTGGAGTCCGACAAGGCGACGATGGACGTGCCGTCGCCGCAGGCCGGCACGGTCAAGGAAGTCCGCATCAAGGTCGGCGACAACGTGTCCGAAGGCACCGTGCTGGTGATGCTGGAGCCCGCAGGGGCTGCCGCACCCGCGCCGGCGCCTGCCCAGGCCGCCGCGCCGGCTCCGGCTCCGGCCGCTGCGCCTGCCCCGGCCCCCGTGCCGGCGGCGGCCCCGGCCCCGGCTCCCGCCGCAGCCGGCGGCACCGTCGAGGTCAAGGTGCCGGATATCGGCGACTACAAGGGCGTGCCCGTGATCGAGATCCACGTCAAGCCTGGCGATGTGATCCAGGCCGAGGATGCCGTGGTCACGCTCGAATCGGACAAGGCCACCATGGACGTGCCGACGCCGGTCGGCGGCACCGTCAAGGAAGTCAAGGTCAAGATCGGCGACGAAGTGGCCGAAGGCACGCTGCTGCTGATCCTGGAGGCCGCCGGCGCAGCCGCGGCACCGGCGTCACCGGTGGCTGCGGCGAGCGCGCCGGCGGCGGCTGCCGCCAGCGTGCCGGCACCGGCCGCCCCGGCGCCGGCCGCTCCCGTGGCTGCCGCGCCCGCGGCCCAGGTGGCCCCCGCGCCGGCTGGCGTGAGTGGCAAGGCCGCGCACGCCAGCCCCTCGGTGCGCAAGTTTGCGCGCGAGCTGGGCGTGGACGTGTCGCGCGTGCCGGGCACCGGCCCGAAGGGCCGCATCACCCAGCAGGACGTGCAAAACTTCGTCAAGGGCGTGATGAGCGGCCAGGTGGCGGCGCCCGCCCAGGCGGCGCCGGCCGCAGCCGGCGGTGGCGAGCTGAACCTGCTGCCGTGGCCGAAGGTCGACTTCACCCGCTTCGGCGAGGTGGAAAGCAAGCCGCTGTCGCGCATCAAGAAGATCTCGGGCGCGAACCTGCACCGCAACTGGGTGATGATTCCCCACGTCACCAATTGCGACGAGGCCGACATCACCGACCTGGAAGCCTTCCGTGTCCAGCTGAACAAGGAGTACGAGAAGCAGGGCGTCAAGGTCACCATGCTGGCCTTCATGATCAAGGCGGCCGTGGCGGCGCTGAAGAAGTTCCCCACCTTCAACGCCTCGCTCGATGGCGACAACCTGGTGCTGAAGAAGTACTTCAACATCGGCTTCGCCGCCGACACGCCCAACGGCCTGGTGGTGCCGGTGATCAAGGACGCCGACAAGAAGGGCGTGCTCGAGATCGGCCAGGAAATGGGCGAGCTGGCCAAGCTGGCGCGCGACGGCAAGCTGAAGCCGGACCAGATGCAGGGTGGCTGTTTCTCGATCTCGTCGCTGGGCGGCATCGGCGGCACCTACTTCACGCCGATCATCAATGCGCCCGAGGTCGCCATCATGGGCGTGTGCAAGTCGTACCAGAAGCCGGTCTGGGACGGCAAGCAGTTCGTGCCGCGCCTGACGCTGCCGCTGTCGCTGTCGTGGGACCACCGCGTCATCGACGGTGCCGAGGCCGCGCGCTTCAATGTCTATTTCGCGCAGCTGCTGGCCGACTTCCGCCGCATCCTGCTGTAAGCGGGCGGGGCGCGGCGGCTGTGCCGCCGTGCCCGCGGCGAGGCAACGACGAGCAAGACGAGGCGAGCCATGACTACCTGCGTAGTCGTCAAGAAGGACGGTGAGGTGGCGATCGCGGCGGACGCGCTGGTCACCTTCGGCGACACGCGCCTGTCGCGTGCCTACGAGCGCAACCAGAAGGTGTTTCCGGTCGGCGAGAGCTTCATCGCGCTGGCCGGCACCACCGCGCATTTCCCGGTGATGCGCAGCCTGCTGTCCGGGCTGGGCGAGGAGTGCCGGCTGGGCTCGCGCGACGACGTGTTCCGGACCTTCCTCAAGGTGCATGAGAGGCTCAAGACCGAGTACTTCATCAACACCAAGGAGGACGAGGACGATCCTTACGAGTCGTCGCAGATCGTCTGCCTGATCGCCAATCCCGAGGGAATCTTCGGCGTGTATTCGTATCGCGAGGTGTTTGCCTTCGACCGCTTCTGGGGCATCGGTTCCGGCCGTAACTACGCGCTCGGCGCGATGCATGCCGTCTATGACAGCCCCGGGTTCGACGCGGCGCGGATCGCCCGCATCGGGGTCGAGGCCGGCGTGGAGTTCGACAAGAGTTCGGCCGGCCCGGTCGAAGTGCATGTGCTGCGCCTGCGCGCGGCGGACGGCGCGGCGGGCATGGCACCCAACAACGACGGCGTTGCCTGATCCCGACGGGCGGGCGGCGCATTGAGGAGCAAAGCATGAGTGTGATCGAGGTCAAGGTGCCGGATATCGGCGATTTCGACGCAGTGGAAGTGATCGAGGTGCTGGTCAAGCCCGGCGACACGGTCGAGGTGGAGCAGTCCCTGATCGTGCTGGAGTCGGACAAGGCCAGCATGGACGTGCCGTCCTCGGTGGCGGGCACGGTGGTCGATGTGCGCATCCAGGTGGGCGACAAGGTCGGCCAGGACATGGTGATCTGCACGGTCGAGACCGGCGCGGCCCAGGCCCCCAGCCCGGCGCCCGCTGCCGCGCCGGCACCCGTTGCCGCTGCCGCTGCGCCGGCACCTGCAGCCGCCGCGCCGGCCGCCGCGACCCATGGCGGCGGCGCCGACATCCAGTGCGAGATGCTGGTGCTGGGCGCCGGCCCCGGCGGCTATTCCGCCGCCTTCCGCGCGGCCGACCTGGGCATGAGCACCGTGCTGGTCGAACGCTATGCCACGCTGGGCGGCGTCTGCCTGAACGTCGGCTGCATCCCTTCCAAGGCACTGCTGCACAATGCGGCGGTGATCGACGAGGCCAAGGCGCTGGCAGCCCATGGCATCCTGTTCGGCGAGGCCAAGATCGACCTGGACGGCCTGCGCCACTACAAGCAGTCGGTGGTGGGGAAGCTGACCAACGGCCTGGCCGGCATGGCCAAGGCACGCAAGGTGCAGGTGGTGCGCGGTATCGGCAGCTTCCTCGACCCGCATCACCTGGAGGTCGAGCTGACCGAAGGCGAAGGCAAGCAGGCCACCGGCAAGAAGACCGTGATCCGCTTCGAGAAGGCCATCATCGCCGCCGGCAGCCAGGCGGTGAAGCTGCCCTTCATCCCCGAGGATCCGCGCATCGTCGATTCCACCGGTGCGCTGGAGCTGCCTGAGGTGCCCAACAAGATGCTGGTCATCGGCGGTGGCATCATCGGCCTGGAAATGGCGACCGTGTACAGCACGCTGGGCGCCGAGATCGACGTGGTGGAAATGCTCGACGGCCTGATGAACGGCGCGGACCGCGATCTGGTCAAGGTCTGGGAGAAGAAGAACAAGGACCGCTTCGGCAAGGTCATGCTCAAGACCAAGACGGTCGGGGTGGAAGCCAAGGCCGATGGCATCTACGTCAGGTTCGAGGGCGAGCAGGCGCCGGCCGAGCCGCAGCGCTACGACCTCGTGCTGGTCTCGGTGGGCCGCTCGCCCAACGGCAAGCGCATCGGCGCCGAGAAGGCCGGCGTGGCCGTGACCGAGCGCGGCTTCATCGACGTCGACAAGCAGATGCGCACCAATGTGCCGCATATCTTTGCCATCGGCGACATCGTCGGCCAGCCGATGCTGGCGCACAAGGCGGTGCATGAAGGCCACGTCGCGGCCGAGGCGGCGCATGGCGAGAAGGCCTTCTTCGACGCCAAGCAGATCCCGTCGGTGGCCTTCACCGATCCGGAAGTGGCCTGGGCCGGCCTGACCGAGGACGAATGCAAGGCACAGGGCATCAAGTACGGCAAGGGCATGTTCCCGTGGGCAGCATCGGGTCGCGCCATCGCCAATGGCCGCGACGAGGGCTTCACCAAGCTGCTGTTCGATGAAGAGACCCACCGCATCATCGGTGGCGGCATCGTCGGCACGCATGCCGGCGACCTGATCAGCGAGATCTGCCTGGCGGTCGAGATGGGCGCGGACGCCGTCGATATCGGCCGTACCATCCACCCCCACCCGACGCTGGGCGAGTCGGTGGGCATGGCGGCCGAGATCTACGAAGGCGTCTGCACCGACGTTCCGCCGCCGCGCAAGCGCTGAGGGCAGGGTCTTCGCAAGACGGGAGCAGGCCTGTGGCCTGCTCTTTTTTTTTCGGCGCCCGGCCGGCGGTTCCTCGGCGGCGATGCTCAGTCATGTCTGCGCTCCCAGTCGTTGGCGTAGCGGATCAGGTCCGAGTCCCGCTTGATACCGAGCTTGCGCATGGCGCTGATCTTCTGCGTGCTGATGGTCTGCACGCTGCGGTTGCATTGGCGGGCGATCTCGGAGATGGTCATGCCGCCGCCGAACAGGCGCACGATCTCTGCTTCGCGCGCGGTCAGCACATTGCGGGACGCCAGCGATTGGCCGACCACCTGATCCTTGATCGACGGCGAGAAGTAGGGCTGGTGCAGCAAGGCGGATTGCGTGGCGGCGCTGACATGACCGATGCGGTCCGATTTGCTGAGGATGCAGTTGATGCCCAGCCGCAGCAGGGCGCGGATCAGTCCGGGATTGTTCAGCATCGTCAGCACGACCAGGCGCAAGGTCGGGTAGCGGCGCCGGAGCTGGGAGAACAGGGCGATGCCGTCGCCGTGCATGCCGCCCGGCATGGCGTAGTCGGAGATCAGCACATCGCACTCCAGTTCTTCCAGCGACTTGAACAACTCGGTGGAGTTCCTGGCGCGGGCCACGATCGCGAGAGACAGGTCCTTCTGCAGCTCGTGCTGGACACCCATCACGATGGCAGGATGGTCATCGGCAATGATGACGCGGATAGTGTCTGTAGACATGGTCGGTTTCCTCTGGTCCAGATGACAGGTTGCAGGCAAGGTCGCTTTCCATCCCGGGGGCGGCGGAAACAGAGGAAAGCACTGGCTGGCAGGCGCGGGGGCTGGCAGGGACGCTTCCGTCCTCAGGTTGTCTCCCGCTCTTCGCGGGACTTTCGCTAGGAAGGCTCACGAGTGCACTGCGTCCTTCGAAGGGCATGCCCGATCGACAGCGCCTTCGGGCCGTCTGCGTCGTTGCAAAGGCTCGCCATCGCCGCGCGCGATGGCCGTGCTTCCCGCCTGGCCTGCGACCTGGATGCAACGCCGCTCGGGTGCGCTTGTTCCGACGCAACGGATTAGGGAAAGGTGATGAAGTAGCTGGCGAGGCCGTTGGCATCCCCCGCCGCCAGCGGTTCCCCGGTGCGCACATAGCGTGCGAAGAACTTGAGCGTGGCTTCCGTGCCGTTGACTTCCATGGCGTGGTGGCCGGAACTGCCGGCGGGCGGGGCCGAACTGAAATACTTGACGCGCCTTGCGGGCTTGCCGGTGGGAAGGCTGAACATGGCGATGCCGATACCGCCGGCGCCACCGCTGACGCTGAGCGTGTCGGAGGTGTTGCCGGGCTCGTTCTCATCGCGGAACCATATCTGCGGCTTGGCGTTTTGCGCGCAATCGCTGAGCTTCAAGGTGAATGGGTCCGATCCCGGGTCTTCCCAGGCGGGTTCCGCCACGTTGAGGAGCGAATAGTTCTTCATCGTCACGGGAATGGTCGTGACTTCGACTTTGCATCGGTTGGGGATCGTCTCGCGCGGGATCAGGGCATTCATCAGCTTGCCCGTGGCGAGATTGCTGTTGCAGGCGTTGACCTCCGCATGGGGCGCGACGGTCTGGCCGACGATGCCTTTGCTCGCATCCACCGAGTAGGTGAACAGTTCCACCATGGCACCCTTGGCGATGCCGGTGATCTTGATATCCCCGGCGGGCAGTTCCTTCGGGTCGACCAGCAGTACGAGTTCCTGGAAGAGGTCGAAGGCATAGTTGGTGTCCTCTGTAGCGAGTTCCTTGACATTCAGGATGGTCTGCTGCTGCGGGCCCCGATAGATCGCCTGATCCTTGTGGCTCATGCGGATGCCGATCTTCGATACGAATGGTGTCGGATCGTTTGCGAGGACCACCGGCATGATGTCGGTGTTGACCAGTTGGACCGGATTGATCCAGTTGCCCAAGGCCGCGAGGACTTGCGGCGACTGGGTGCGCTTTGTCTCGAAACGGACGAAGAAAGAGACGGTGCGCTTGAGCAGGACGTCGCCGGGCTTTGCCGCTGCGGTGAGGCCGGTGCCGCTCCAGCCACCGTCGCCGCTCGGCGGCAAGGGAACGCTGCATCTCATCGCACCGTTGTAGCTGGCCGCCGCGACGGAAGCCGGCAGCAGGAGGAGGAGAAGTCTGAAGGCCCCCGCGAGGGCGCGGGCACGGCGGCGCCGGGGGCGCTGCGTCCATGCTGGGGAATTGCGGGTCATAGGGTACTCCGAGGAAGATTGCTTGTTCTGCCGAGGCGGAACAACCGTGTCCGAGGCCAGGACGTGCAGCCCGGCATGGCGGGCTGCCGGGCCGTCCTGGACCGTTATTGCAGCAGGCCGGAGTTCGAACCTGCCGGCGGTAGCAGGGAGGCCGCGCCATAGGCGACGTTGCCCGTCATGCGTCCGGTGTTGAGGCCGGCGAGGCCGCCATAGACCTGCTGGTAGCCCGCCGGTTGGTAGTTGACGCGGGTGGCGGCGGTGGAGTAATCGATCACGCTGCGGTTCACGCCGGCCAGTCCGCCCAGCGCGGCGTATGTTCCGCCACGCACCGAGCCGTTCGCGTGGGAATACGACACCGTGCCCTGGTTGTCGCCGACCACGCCGCCGACATTGCTGCGGCTGCCGCCGGTCACTTCGCCCAGGCCGATGCCGCCGACGATAGTGCCGAGGTTGGCGCCGGCGACGCCGCCCGCGCTGGCGTTGTTGCCGGCGGTGACCTTCCCATGTCCTTCTGCGGCGGTCAATGCGCCGAGGTTGTAGCCGGCGACGCCGCCGGCCAGGCTGGTGGAGCCGCCGGAGACGTCACTGTAGCCCTTGGCGTTGAGCACCTCGCCGCCATAGAGGTTGCTGCCGACCACACCCCCCACGCGGCTGCTGTTGCCTGCCCGTACCTGTCCGGATGCCGTGGCATGGGACACGGTGCCGAAGCTGTTGGCACCCACCACGCCGCCGACATTGGCGCCGGAAGCATCGACGACCGGCCCGGTGGCCGCGACATGGGCGAGGCGGCCGCCATTGGCGTTGAGACCGGCGATGCCGCCCAGGTTGGCGGTGGCGCTGCCGTTGACCTGGCCGCTGGCCTGCGAGGCGGCAATGGTGGCCCCCGAGTTCAAGCCGACCACGCCGCCGGCGTTGCCGCGCTGGTTGCCCTGCACGCGACCGCTGGCGCTGGCGCTCTCGATCGTGCCGGCGTTGGCGTTCAAGCCGGCGATGCCGCCCGCGTTGACACCGGCCCGGCTGGCGGTGACGGCACCTTCGCTGCGGACATCCTGCAGCGTGCCCCCGTTGTTGACGCCGGCGATGCCGCCGATGCCGCCGCCGATGTCGTTGAGCACGCCGCCGGACACCTGCGCGCGGGAGACCGCACCGCGGATCGCGGCCGGGTCGCCGGCGCCGGCGAGGATGTTCTCACCGGCCACGCCACCGACGGCGCGCGCGTTGACGCCACCGTAGACGGAACCGCTGGTGCTGACGTTCTCCAGCGTGCCGGTATTGATTCCCACCAGCCCGCCGACAGTGGTCGAGCGCGAGGTGTTGCTGCTGACGTTGACCCGTTCCGTGCTGACGTTGCGGATCAGGCCCCGGTTCACGCCTGCCAGAGCTCCCACGGAGCCCGGGACCGGGCCATAAGCGTTGTCGGTCACACTGAGGTTTGCCAGCTTCACGTTGCTGATGGAGCCGGCCGCTTCCGAGAACACACCGACATTGGCGCCGCGCCCGGTGATCGAGAGTCCGCCGATGGTGTTGCCCAGGCCGTCGAAGCTGCCGCGGAAGACGCCGTACGGCCCGCCGATGGACAGCAGGCGGCCGCCTGTGATGCCGTTGCCCAGTACATAGTGGCCATAGAGATTGGTGTCGATCTGCTGCAGCTGGGCGACATTCTGTATCACGGTGTGGCGGATGCCGTTGGCGGTGAAGCCGGCACTGCTCCCAGATAGCGTGACCGAGCCCTTATCGCCGAAGTTGCGTCCGCCCGGCGCGTTGATCTCGAGTTCGCTGGCAGTGCCGCTGAGGGTGAGCTTGTCGTTGATATTCACCTGGTTGCCGGCGTTCAGCATCAGTCCGGCGCGGATGCCGCTGGCACTCACCGGGGCGTTCACGTGGAGGCTTCCGGCCGCCTCCAGCGACAGATGGTTGCTGGAGTTCCAGGCCACCGGGCCCTTGAGGGAAAGGTCTCCGGTCTCGCTCCTGGCCTTGATGTGCGTGGTGGCAAGGTTCTGTGCCAGCGTACCGCTGTAGGCATTGGCGCTGCTGTCGTTGGCGTAGCGGCCGATCGTCATGTCCGGGGCGCTGAGCGTCCAGTTGCCGTGCATGCCGTTGCTGGCGCGCGTGTCGACCATCAGGCCCAGACCGACATCGAGGCCCCGGCCGCGGGTCACGACTTCGCCGCCGTCGCCGACCGTGTTCATTGCGCTGGTGCTGAGCCGTCCGCCGACGAAGGTACGGCCGACGTCGCCGCCGTCCAGCGTGATCTTGCCCGCACGTCGGCTCAGTGTATTGGCTTCGATCGCACCGACGTTGTTGACCACGGCCTGCAGCAGGGCGCCGCTGCCGCGTGCGGTCATCAACACCTGGCCGCCGTCGGCCTTGAGCAGGCCGCCATTGTGCGCCAGCGCGTCCGCGGCGGCACCGTTGATCTCCAGGTTGAGCAGGCCGTCGGCGGCGCCGAAACGCACCATCGCGTCGCCGCCGGCACCGAGTGCCACGCTGCCCATCGGAGCCAGGATCAGGCCATCGTTGCGTACGCGGCCTCCCAGCAGGGCGATGCTGCCGCCCACCGCGGCGGTGAGGGTGCCCTCGTTGACGACGGCGTTGGGGGAGTTCGAATCGGTGAAGCTGTAGTTATGGCCTGGTGCGAGGAACTGCTGGTCGGAGATGCCGTGGGTGGAAGCGACCAGGCCGCCCACGTTGACCTGGGCGCTCTTGCCGAACAGCACGCCATTGGGGTTGACCAGGAAGACTCGCCCGTTGGCCTCCATCCTGCCGAAGATCTCGCTGCTGTTGTTGCCGATGACCCGGTTCAATGCCACGGCAGCGCTGCCGGGCTGGTTGAAGCTCACGCGCTCGCCTGCGCCGATGTTGAAATCGTTCCAGTCGATGATCAGCTTGTCGGTCTTCTGGTTGATCGACATCGCCTGCTGGCTCGCATCCTTCTGGATGTCAGCGCTGCCGCCGGCGATGTTCTGGCCGCTCGGCAGGGCATGGGCCGATGGGGCGGCGACGAGCCCGAGCAAGGCCGCCGCCGCCGCAGTGGCCGCCAGCGCCGGCTTGCCTCGCCTGCCTTGCCGACGCGCGCCTTCGTGCGCAACCTGCCAGCATTGCTGGGCCGTGTTCCAGACCAGGATGTAACTACGGTTCATCTTGCATACCTCTTGTTGTTGAAAGGACTCAGCCGGACTTCGGCAGAGCGGGCATCCGGGCCCAGGGTGGACCGGAAGACGGCTGCAGCCCGCCACCGATGGGGCGGGCTGCAAAAGAATCCAGTGCTCCTTGCTCATGGCGCGGGCGAGCCGTCCCGGGCGATCTCGGCTTCGCCGTGGATGGCCTCGCCACCGTCGCCCGCGGCCTGGTAGCGCAACGGGGTCCCGGGGGGCAAGGCTTCGATGCCCTGTGGCAACGGCAGCGCGGCGCTGCCGAAAGGCGGCACCGTGAGGCCGCCGAGGCGCAGCGGCGACGGCGTTCCCGCTAGCGCAACCTCGGCGAGACTGACGAAGTAGGGCGAGTCGTTGCGGGCTTCCAGTGTCGGGCCGGCTCCCCGTTCGCCGGGCCGCAGCTGCCAGCGCAGGCGCGCGATGGCGCGTTCCGGACTGCCATCCAGGCCGCGCGGGCGGTACAGGACTTTCATGCGCAGGCGCACGGCGAGCTTCAAGCGCCAGTTGTCGCCGGGCGGGCGAGGCGGCACTTCCAGGAAGTTGATCCAGAACACGGACTCGCGATCCTCGGGCATGGCTTCGCCGCTGTGGCGGAGCTGCAGGGCGACGCTCCCCTTGGGGTCGAGGCGTACGAGCGGCGGCGTGAGCAGGAAGGGCACGGCCAGCGTGCTTGGGTCGGCATCCGGCGCGCCGCGATCCAGCCAGGTCTGCAGCAGCACCGGCTGGTCGCCGCTGTTGGCGACGCGGATGGTCTGTTGCGTCAAGCCGGCGGGATAGATGAAGCGGGTGCCTGTGACGGCGAGGGCCGCGTGTGCGCTGCCGGCGCCCGGCAGCAGGCCGCACGCCTGCAGCGTTAGCGCCGCCAGCGCGGCAAGCAGCGCCTGCAGTGCCGACCGTACCGACCGTACCGACCGTGCCGACCGTGCCGACATTGCCCGCGATGCGGGCATGCCGGATGGGGGGATACGCGAGTGCGTCGCCGGGCTCACCATGTGACGGAGCCGGTGGCACGCCAAGGCGTCGCGAAATGCCGGCCGGCGGCGGATGCCTGGTCGGCTCCGTAGGCTTCGCGGCGCGTCCGGTCCGCCTGTTCGCCGGCGCCTCCCGTGCCGCTGCGGTCCGGTGCGGCGGGCCGTGCCGCGGGGAGCAGACGGCAGGGCAGCTCGAACTGCTGGAAGCCGCGCTGCCGCGCGCCGTCGCTGGCCGGCAGCGCATAGTCGATCTGGCACTGCTGTCCGCCCCACTGGACGAGGATGCTGCCGCGCTCCTGATCGGTGCGGACCACCAGCCGGCTGCCCTGGCCCACTGCGCCGATCACGGCTCCGCTGCGGGCGTCGACCGCCGTGGCGGCGAAGGGCAGCGGCCTGCCGTCCGGCTGGCGGCTGTCGATCAGGATCGGGAAGGCACGCTGTGTGGGGTAGTCGAGGCGGACGATAGCGCCTGCGCGGGGCGCCACGCTGCGCGCACTCTGCTTGAGTTCGACGTCCTGCGACATGCCGCTGGGATCGAGCTCGATGGTATTGAGGCGGTAGGGCGACAATGCCGTGACCACGGCGTAGCCGTGCCGATCGATCTCGGTCTGCGAGGTGGTGCGCGCGCCTTCGGCGTGGGGGGCATGGACCAGCGCGATGGTCTCGCCCAGCGAGCGTGCCAGCGTGACGCCGCCAGGGTGCGCGACCACGCCGCCGGATGCGCTCAGCGAGCCCTGGCGCGAGCCGTTGCCCCAGGACACGCTGGCGCCGACATCGGCGCTGGACAGGCGGTAGCTGACGCTGGCGTTGGCGGTCGCGCGATTGCTGCTGCTGTCGCCCGAGAGCGACAGGTTGTAGTAGCCCTGGCTCAACTGGCCGAAAGTATCGCTGGCACCCAGCATGCCTTGCGTGCCGGCGCGGTCGTCGTGGGTGGTGAAGAGGCTCAGCGTCGGCGCGCCGCCCACTTCGCGTCCGAGCGGGATGTTGAGATTGACGCTGATCAGGGTATTGGTGCGGTTGCCGGCCGACGAGGCGAGGGACTGGGTCGTCAGCCGCTGGGCGGACACGCTGTAGGTGATGCCGCGCCAGCTGTTGCTGTAGCCCGCCGCGAAAGAAAGCACGGTCCCGGGCTGGTTCCAGTACTGCATCGACGAGCCGGTCAGGTAGATGCTGCCGCCGGTATTGCCGAGGCGCTGGCTGATGTTGGCGTCGAGCCGGGTGCGCATGCGCGTCGTGCTGCCGAAGCTGATGCCGCGGTCAGCCCGGTCGCGCATCGCCACTGCGTCGGACAGGCCGAGGTAGCCCGGGGTGGCATAGCGGTAGGCCAGCAGGGAGAAGTCGGTACCGGCCTGCGGCAGGTTCTTGCTGTAGGTCAGGCGATAGCTCGTCCCGCGGTGGCTTCTCCCTCCAGGCGGGCTGGTATTCGATGCGGTGACGTCGGCGGTGAATGCGCCGACGGGGGTATTGATGGCGGCCCCGGCCAGCGCGGACTGGTAGCCGTTGGTCAGCGAGGCGCCGCCGTAGACGGTCAGGTCGTTGTCGAGGCCGTATTGGTAGACCCCCTGCAACAGGAACTGCCGGTGGCTCAGGCTGGGGTCGTTGGTCTGGCCCAAGGTCGCGCTGAAGCGGTGGGCGCCGGGGCGCAGCATCTGCACCGCCGTGGCGAAGGGAACGGTGAACGTATGCACCTGTCCGCCGGCCTCGGTGACGCGCACTTCCAGGTCGCCGCCGTAGCTGGCCGCCTGCAGGTCGTCGATGGCGAATGGCCCGGGCGCGACCGTGGTTTCGTAGATCTGGTAGCCGCGCTGGTGGATGGTGACCTTTGCGTTCGAGTTCGCCGTGCCGCGCACCACGGGCGCGTAGCTGCGATAGATGTCGGGCAGCATGCGGTCATCGCTGCTCAGGCGCACGCCGCGGAAGGAGACGGGGTCGAAGAATTCGGCGCCCGTGGTGCTTTCGCCGAGCAGCAGCTGCGAACGCAAGGGTGGGAGATCGGTCTGGGCATAGGTCAGGCCGCGCTGGTAGTCCAGGCCGCTTTGCGGCGACCAGGCGACGGTGCCGCTGTGGCGCAGGCGTACGCTGCCGATGTTCACTCCCATGTCCAGGCCGGCATAGCCGCTGGTCTGGCTGCTGCCGTTGGCCTGGGTCGTGAACAGGTTGGTGTGGTAGTTGAGCCGCGCGCCCGGGATGCCCTGGTCCCAGTTCTCGGGGGCGACATAGGTGGGCGAGCTGCCGCTGCGCAGGAAGATGCGCGGCACCGTGAGGTAGAGCTTCTGCTCGCCCTGGTCGAGGCGCACCTCGGCCCCCGGCACATAGTCGGAGAGCGGCGCGCACACCAGGCCCTCGGGCATCTGGGTATTGCCCAGCTGGTCCTGGCCGCGCGCGGCCTTGTCCAGGTCCACGCCGGCCCGGGCCAGCAATTCGCGGCTGAAGCAGGGGACGGGCTCAGCCTCGGCTCGATCCGACGCGCGGCGGAACTCCACGTCTTCCAATCCGCGCCACTGCCCGTTGACCATCAGGTCGAGGCGATGTTTTCCGGGCTCGACCGGATTGCCGCGCGCGAAGCGCGCGGTGTCGATCTGCTGGCCGTCGGAGCCCTGGACCAGGAAGGCGCTATCGAAGACCACTGCTTCTGCCGCGCGTAGCGGCGTGCGGGCCGGCACCTCTTGTGCGCTGCTGGCGCCTTTGGCGTCTGCCGCCGCCGACGCCTGCGCGCTGGCAGGGGCGGCCGGCGGTGCGTTGCTGTCGGCCTCGCTCGACGCCGGGCCGGTGGCCTTGTCCGGGTCGCTGGCACGCGCCTGCTCCAGCAGCATGCCAATGCCGGCACCCGTTTGGCCGGCACCCAGCGCGAAGGAGGGCAGCATCAGGCCGACCGCCAGCATGATGGGGCTGTGCGTTGCAGAACGCGTCCGCCCGTGCCGGGACGAACGAGGCATGCGGGTTGGCGGGAAGCGAGATGTGGGTTGATTGCGCATGGAACGAGCGAGTACTGACGGGCGGCGTCGCCTCCGCACCCCTTGGCAGCGGGTTGAGGAGGGCAGCGCGAGCGCCTAGCGCGATGGCGTCATCGGGGGAGGCGCCACCGGGGACGGCGTCACCGCAGGCGGAGAATCGAGGAACTTCTCCAGCGTGTGCGTACCGCCGAAGTCGGTGATCACGTGGTAACGGACGGCTGGCCGTTCAGCGGTGCGAGGCAGGTTGTCGTGAAGATCGAAGCGCAACTGGCTGAACGGGGCGACCATGCCGCCGCCGGCATCCACCACCTTGTCGCCGACCTTGGCCTCTACAGCACTGAAGGAGACGTAATAAGGCGTGGGATTGGAAACCTCGATCTGCTGCGCGGCCCGTCCCGAGGGCGGCTGACCGGCGTGCGCCGGGGCTGGCAGCAGCGTCCAAGTCAGCCGGTCGCCTGCAACCGAGACTTCCCGCGTGACCAGCGGTGCCGGACGGTAGAACAGCTTGATGCGGGTGCGGAAGGACAGAAGCACGAAGTCCCTCTGCGTGGTCTTCGGCGTGGGCGGAACGTCGACCACGTTGATCCAATAGACGGACTCGCGGTCCTGGGGCAGGTCGTCTCGCAGCCGGCTGATGCGCAGGACGGCGCCGCTGTCGGGTTCGACACGGCTGACTGCCGGCGTGACCATGAAAGGCGTGGTCACGCGATCCGGCGGCAGGTCCGCGCGCCCGTCGTCGATCCAGGTCTGCATCAGGGCGGGTGCGTTGCCGCTGTTCTGGATCTGCAGCGATACGTCGCGGGCATTGCCGGGAAAGACCAGGCGCGTGCCCTGCAGGACCAGGCTGGCCTGAACCGGGGCCGCCAGCGCCATGGCACCGGCGGCCAGGAGGAAGAGGATGCTGCGCATCGCCGGCGCCATGTCTCGCCCTCCTTATTCGTAGGCGATCTGGTAGCGGATCTGCGAGTTGTAGATGCCGGGCCGCACGCCGGCGGGGCCGGTCGTATCCTGGCGGACCAGGTTGGCGTAGTACTTCAGCGTCACCGAGTTCGTGGCCGAGTCGATGGCGAAGGACGGCGTGGCCGGATTGCTTCCCAGCATCAGTTTCTGGGTGCCGGCACTATCGCCGTAAAGGTTGACCTGGACGTTCTCCGCGTAGTCAGTACCGGTCAGGTTCATCAGGCCGCCGTTGTTGCGATCCACCAGGGCGCCGAGATCGTCGAACTTGATCTTGGCCTTGGGGGTGGAGCCTGCGCTGAAGGTGCAATTGGACAGCTGGATGCTGAATTCCGTCGGCGACAGGAGCGTGTTTGCCGGTCTGCCGTTGGTGTCGAAATCGGCAGGCTTGAGCTGGGGAAACTCCACGAGCTTGTCGGTATCGCTGGGGTTGATCTTGCAGGTGGTGTCGAAAATCTTGCCCGAGAACTGGATCCTGCCGTCGAAGGCATGCGACAGCGTGGGCAGGCCGGCCGCCAGGGCGACGAGCGAGGCGAGGGCGATACGTTTCATTTTTAAGGTCCTTTTCAATGATTTGAAAAATCGCTCCAGCACGTTTTTGAAAATCCGGGGGCACGGGAGCGGTTGGGTATCCGGTGGAGGCTTTCTGCTTTACCGCCGGGGACGCCGTGGAAGGCGTGCATGCGCCTGAACGTGATCTCTCAGGCATCTGCAGGGACTACTTTAATGGCTCCGGCGCGGCTTAGGTCTAGTAATAATGCGAAATTTGGATAGTATTTATCCGATATTTGTTTTTCTTAATTCTCCTTTTTGTATCTTTTATCTTGTTTGATATTTATTCCGCGATTAATGGTGGATATTTCCCCTTGTCATTGGTTTTTCTGTGATCTGTCCGATTTGATTTGATCGTCTTGGGTGGGTTTTTTCTTATCCGGTGGCAGGCCATTGCATATGGCCGTGAAACAGCCGGCCGGTGAAGGACGTACACAGCGGGCGGCATGGCGCAGCTGATCGATGGCAGAGGTCGATGGGAGCGGCCCGGCCGCAGGCTTGCCGGCAGAGCGGTGGCCGGGTGAAACGGGATAGTATTGGCGGCATCCTTGCGCAATTAACGGCCAAGACAGTCGGCCGTCAGGAATGCCTGCGGTCAAGCTGGAAGGCGGGCAGTCGGATGCAAGGAGGGGGGACGAAAAAAACCCGGCGTGTTGCCGGGTTCAAGGGTACCGTTGCGTTACGCAAGGCGGATACCGAGGAGACAAGGGGAGGGGTCCGATCGGACCGCCGTTGGCAAAGCGCGCTGCTGTGGCAGGGGCGCTTTGCCAACGGGCCGGCGAGGCCGGCCGGACCGCCGCCGGCAGGGCCGGCGGCGGTGCTGCTTTGCCTGACTTAGGCGGCAGCGGGCTTCTTGGCAGCCGAGCGGGCAGTGGCGCCGGCTTGCTGGGCAGCCTTGCTGGCAGCGCTGGCGGCAGCTTGGAAATTGCTTTCGGCGATTTCCACGGCTTGCTTGGTGGCCTTCTGCACCGACTCGTAGGCGTTGTTGGCGGCGCTGATCGCGGACTTCACGATGGCGACGGTCGATTCGGAGCCGGCCGGCGCGTTCTTGGCGAAGTTGTCGACCAGGGCTTGCACCTTCTTCGAGCCTTCGGCCAGTTGGGCTTCGGCGACCTTGGTGAACTCGCCCTGGGTTTCCGAGGCGATTTCATACAGGTGACGGGTGTAGGCCAGGGCCTTCTCGGCGACGGGCTGGACCAGCGAAGCCTGGATGGCCAGCAGTTCCTGCGCGTCCTTGGCGGACAGCGCCTTCTTGGCGTTGTCGACGTTTTCGGCGAAGGTGGTCTTGACGACCTGCAGGTTCAGTTCAACCAGCTTCTCGACGCCTTCGAACGCCTTGGTGGTCAGGCCGAACAGGGTTTCCAGATTGGCTTTTTGTGCAGCTGCAACTTGTTCCGGGGTCAGGATCATGCTGAGTCTCCAGTGGTGGGTTCAGATTCAAGCAACGTTAGGCCGCCCAGATGTCATAGCGGTGACAGGTGGAACCTGTCGTAAAGCCAAGCCCAGGCGTATTCGTCCGCAGCACTCACCCGCTTCGATCGAGGATGATGCGCTGCAACAATTCCTATTCTAGGGGAAGCGCGGAGGCTGTCAAGCGCTTTTTGTGCATCGCACAAAAAAGAGGGTGCATGTCGAGGAAAAGTGCCGCCTCGTACGCCTGCAACCCCCGCGCCGGTGGGGGGCGGGGAGCAGTGCTAACATCTCGGCTTCGCGTGGCGACTGCCAGCCGCGCTTGCCCCGCCTGCCCCGCCTGCCCGAGCCATGCTTGCCTACTACGCCGACGAGTTCGTCTTGCCGCTGCCGCCGGACCACCGCTTCCCGATGCGGAAGTACCGCATGCTGCGCGACGGCGTGGCGGCCTCGGTAACCGGGCTGGAGCTGTGCGAGGCGCCGCGGGCGGACGATGCAGACTTGCTGCGCGCCCACACTGCCGACTATGTGCGGCAGGTATCGGCCGGGCAACTCGATGCAGCGCGCCAGCGCGAGATCGGTTTCCCTTGGTCGGTCGAAATGGTGGAGCGCTCGCGGCGCTCCGCCGGTGCGTCGATCGCCGCGTGCAGGGCGGCGCTGGCCGACGGCATCGCGGTCAACCTGGCCGGCGGCACCCATCACGCCTATGCCGACAAGGGCGGCGGCTTCTGCGTCTTCAACGATGCCGCCATCGCGGCACGGGCGCTGCAGGCGGAGGGCCGCGTCGCACGCGTAGCGGTGGTCGACCTCGACGTGCACCAGGGCAACGGCACGGCCTCCATCCTGGCCGGCGACCCGAGCATTTTCACGCTGTCCTTGCACGGGGAGAAGAACTACCCCTTCCGCAAGGAGGCCAGCGACCTGGACGTGGGCCTGCCCGACGGCTGCGGCGACGAAGCCTACCTGCAGGCGCTGCAGCAGGCGATCGAAATGCTGTCGCAGCGCTTCTCGCCGCAACTGATCATCTACCTGGCCGGTGCGGATCCGCATGAGGGCGACCGGCTCGGCCGGCTCAAACTCACCCTGGGCGGCCTGGCTCGGCGCGATGCCCTGGTCTTCGACTATGCGCTGGCGCGCCGTCTGCCGGTGGCCGTGGCGATGGCGGGCGGCTATGGCCGGCAGATCGAGGACACGGTGGCCGTCCATGTGCAGACCGTGGCACTGGCGGCGCAGTATCAGTTACGCCATCCGCTGCGAGGCGCAGCCGCGACGGCGCGCGTGGCAGGAGCGGCGGCGTGAGCGGCGCGGCGGCGGGTACGCGTGCCGGCGGCTCCCGGCTGTGGGTGGCCTGCATGCCATGGCTGTTCGTGCTGATCTGGAGCACCGGCTTCATCGTTGCCAAGTACGGCATGCCTTATGCCGAGCCCATGACCTTCCTGTTCCTGCGCTTCGCCGGCGTGCTGGTCTTCATGCTTCCCTTCGTGCTGCTTGCGCGGGTGCCGCTGCCGCAACGCCAGGGACGTACCGACTGGCGCAAGGTCGGCCATCTGGCCCTGGCCGGCCTGTTCCTGCAGGCTGGCTACCTGGGCGGGGTCTGGGCCGCGGTCAAGCTGGGCATGCCGGCCGGCGTGTCGGCGCTGATCGTGGGCATGCAGCCGGTGCTGACCGCGCTGATCGCCACGCGGCTGGGCGAGCGCATCGGTGCCCGGCAATGGCTGGGGCTGCTGTGCGGCATCGCCGGCGTCGGGCTGGTGGTGGCCAACAAGCTGACGGTGGCCGGCATGTCACCGGCGTCGCTGCTGCTGGCGCTGGGCGCCTTGCTGTGCATCACCATCGGCACGCTGTACCAGAAGCGTTATTGCCCGGTGTTCGACCTGCGCATCGGTTCGGTGATCCAGTTCGCGGCATCGGCGCTGGCCTGCCTGCCGTTCATGTTCCTGTTCGAGACACGTGAGGTGCAGTGGACCGCGGCGATGGTGTGTGCACTGCTATGGTCGGTGCTTGCCTTGTCGATCGGCGCTATCTCGCTGCTCTTCGTCCTGCTGCGGCAAGGTGCTGCCACGCGCGTGTCCAGCCTGATGTACCTGACGCCGCCCACCACGGCGGTGATGGCCTGGCTGTTGTTCGGCGAGCGTTTCCCGCCGCTGGCAGCGCTGGGCATGGCCTTGGCGGTGGCGGGGGTAGCCCTCGTCATGCGCCGTTGAGCGCCGCCGCCTTCGGGAGACTTCGCCGTCTCCCGGGCCGATTTTCCGGCCCATCCCATCCACTCGTCCATTCGCTGAACCTGACCGAGCGCGAGCCATGAAACCGCAAGCAGAACCCCGCAGCGCCTATCGTCATTTCCTTCCCATCACCACGCGCTGGATGGACAATGATGTCTATGGCCACGTCAACAACGTCGTCTACTACAGCTACTTCGATACGGTGGTGAACCGCTACCTGATCGAGCAAGGAGTGCTGGACCCGGCCGCGGGCGAGACCATCGGCCTGGTCATCGAAACACAATGCAACTACTTCGACTCACTTAGCTTTCCCGATACCGTGGTGGCCGGGCTGCGCGTGGCACGCCTGGGCAATACCAGTGTGCGCTACGAGGTGGGGCTGTTCCGCGGCGAGGCGGAGACGGCGGCGGCGCAGGGACACTTCGTCCATGTCTACGTCGACCGCGCGTCGCGCCGGCCGGTCCCGCTGCCCGAGGCACTGCGGCGGGTACTCTCGCCGCTGGCGGTCGAGCTGGCGGAATCGGCATGAGGCAGGGTGCCGTGGCGCACCTGCCGCACGGGGCGGGAAGGCGAGGGGCCGGCGAGGTGAACCAGCCGTGAAGCAAGCCGTCAAGCAAGTCCTGAAGCAAGCAAGGTCCGTGGAGCCGCAAGGCCCGCTGCCCGACGAGGTGGCGGCGGTCGACCGGGCCATCCTCACCCGGCGCTCGGTGCGCGCTTTCCTCGATACCCCGGTGCCGCGCGAGACGGTGGAGGACATCCTCGGCGTGGCCAGCCGCGCACCGTCCGGTACCAATTCCCAGCCTTGGCGCGTCTACGTGCTGACCGGCGATGCCAAGGCGCGCCTGTGCGCCGATGTGCTGGCGGCCTACGACGATCCGGAGCGCGACAGCAAGTATCTGGAAGAATATCCCTACTATCCGCGCGAGTGGATCGATCCCTATCTGGCGCGGCGCCGCAAGGTGGGCTGGGATCTCTATGAATTGCTGGAGATCAGCCGCGAGGACAAGGCGCGCATGCACGAGCAGCATGCGCGTAACTTCCGCTTCTTCGACGCGCCGGTCGGATTGATCTTCACCATCGACCGCATCATGGAGCAGGGCAGCTGGCTCGATTACGGCATGTTCCTGCAGAGCCTGATGATCGCGGCGCGGGCGCGCGGGCTGGATACCTGTCCACAGGCGGCCTTTGCGCGCTTCCATCGCGTCATCGGCGATCATCTGCGCCTGACGGAAGACGAGATGGTGGTGTGCGGGATGTCCCTCGGTTACGCCGATCCGGATGCCATCGCCAATCAATTGAGCACGGAACGTGAACCGGTCAGCGGGTTCGCGCGTTTTCTCAGTTGAGACCGCAGTGACATCGCGAGGGAGCGCCGTAACCGGCCTCCCACCTTGTGTTTGTGGCTGACGAGTCGTTTCCGGGCATGGTCCCGCAGGCGATCCGGTGGATCGCCTGTTTCGTTGGGTGACTGGGGAATCCGGCCGATGAGTGCTTTTTGCATAACATTTATCGCATCGTGGAAATGTTTGCAAATCGAACTTTAAGGAGCGATCGTAAGTCTCTAATCTTGCTAACAATTTCAACTTTTCCTAAACTGGCGCCATCCCTGATGCGCTGAACGAATCATGTCCCGGTCCGATTCCCCATTCCTGAGATTCTTCGGCCTCTCCTCGTTGTCCTCCGCCGCCACTGCCGTGATGGTGTCCGCGTCCCTGCTCGCCGTGCCCGTGGCGCACGCGGCCGACGCCGGATCGAACGGCAAGACCAGTAAGACGGCCAAGAAGACGAGCAAGAGCACGAAGAAGACGGCCGCCGCTGGCGCGGCCAAGAAGTCCGCCAAGGCGGAAGGCGCCACCCGCAAGGTGGTGGTGCTGAAGAACGGCAAGCGTCACGTGGTGACGCAGCGCCAGGCGGTGCCGGTGCGCACCGCCTTCACGCCGGCCAAGCCCTCGATGGGCGAGGCGCTCGGCCTGCGCGAGACCGCCGACGCGCTGGCGCTGCGTTCCAGCGTGGCGCTGGTGATGGACCAGGACACCAATGAGGTGCTGTTCCAGAAGAACCCCAATGCGGTGCTGCCGATCGCCTCGATCACCAAGCTGATGACGGCGACGGTGGTGCTGGAGGCGCGCCAGCCGATGGATGAGATGCTCACCATCACCGAGGAAGACCGCGATACCGAGAAGCACAGTGGCTCGCGCCTGCGTTTCGGCGCCCAGCTCAGCCGCCACGACATGCTGCTGCTGGCGCTGATGTCTTCGGAAAACCGCGCCGCCTCGGCGCTCGGCCGCAACTATCCGGGCGGCCTGCCTGCCTTCGTGCAGGCGATGAACCGCAAGGCGCGCGAGCTGGGCATGAACGACACGCACTACGTCGACTCGAACGGCCTGTCGAGCAGCAACGTCTCCAGCGCGGTCGACCTGGCGCGCCTGGTCAATGCGGCCTACCGCAACCCGACCATCCGCGAGTTCTCCACCCAGACCGAGTACGAGGTCAACGTGCTGGGCCGCCCGCTGCACTATGTCAGCACGAACCGCCTGGTGCGCGGTGGCAACTGGGATATCGGCCTGCAGAAGACGGGCTTCATTTCCGAGGCCGGCCAGTGCCTGGTGATGCAGGCGCGCGTGCACGGCCGCAATGTCGTGATGGTGTTCCTGGACTCGGTCGGCAAGCTGTCGCGCTTCGCCGATGCCACCCGCGTGCGCGACTGGCTGGAGCACTCGCCGTCGATCCAGCCGCGCCCCTTTCCCGGAGCACCCAATCTGACCCAGGGTCCGACGTCGCCGCAGGCGGTGCTGGCGTCGCAGCAACCTCGCGGGACCTGATCCCGGGCAGCGGGTGCACGTAAGACAAAGCGCCGGTCGATCGACCGGCGCTTTGTTTTTTGCAGCCTGTGCGGCGCAGCCGCGTCAGAGCAGCTTGCCCGGGTTCATGATGCCTGCGGGGTCGAAGACCCGCTTGATCTCGCTCATCAGCCGCAACTCCAGCGGATCCTTGGTGCGCAGGAAGTCATCACGCTTGAGCTGGCCGATGCCGTGCTCGGCGCTGATGCTGCCGCCATAGCGCACCACTTCGTCGATCACTTCCGCCGTGACCGCCTTGCCGTGCCGGGTGGCCCAGTCGGGGCCGGCGCCGGCCGGGCGCGAGAGGTTGTAGTGCAGGTTGCCGTCGCCGAAGTGGCCGAAGATGAAGGGGCGGATGCCGGGATCGAGCCGGGCCACCCGCTGCGCCATGCTGTCCATGAAGGCCGGGATCCGTTCGATCGGCAACGAGACGTCATGCTTCAGGTGGGGACCGTCGGCCCGTTGCGCTTCCGAGATCTCTTCGCGCAGCTTCCACAGGGCCTGCAATTGCGCCAGCGAGGCCGAGACCGCGGCGTCGAGGCATAAGCCGTCATCCAGCGCCGTGCCGATCACTTGCTCGAGCAGGGCGCCGAGCGCGGACTCGTCGGTCGTGTCGGCCAACTCCACCAGCACATAGCCGGGGTAACGCGTGGCAAACGGCTCCTGCACGCCTTCGGCATGGGCCAGCACGAGGTCCACGCAGTCCCCGGTGAAGAACTCGAAGGCCTGCAGGCGCGCGCCGCAGCGGGCGTAGAGCAGCGAGAACAGCGACAGGGCCTGCGCCGGGGACTCCACGGCGGCCAGCACCACGCTGCGCACGTCGGTGCGCGGCAGCAGGCGCAGCGCGGCTGCGGTGATGACGCCCAGCGTGCCTTCCGAGCCGATCAGCAATTGCTTGAGGTCGTAGCCGGTATTGTCCTTGCGCAAGGCCCGCAGGCCGTGGAACACCTCACCGGTAGGCAGCACGGCTTCGATGCCCAGCACCAGTTCGCGCGTCATGCCGTAGCGGACCACATTGACGCCACCGGCGTTGGTGGCGAGGTTGCCGCCGATCTGGCAGGAGTCTTCCGCTGCCAGGCTCAGTGGCAGCAGCCGGTGCTCGGCCTCGGCGGCGCGGCGCAGGTTGCCCAGGATGCAGCCGGCCTCGGCCACCATGGTGTTGGCGATGGTGTCGATCGAGCGGATCGCGTTCATGCGGTCCAGGCTCAGCACCACGTTGCGGGGGCTGCCATCCGGCGTGGCGGCGCCGCACAGTCCGGTATTGCCGCCGCGCGGCACCACCGGTACCGCGGCCTGCTGGCACAGGGCGAGCGCGCGCGACACTTCCTCGACGCGGCGCGGGCGTACCACCGCCTGTGCCTGGCCCCGATAGAGGCCGCGCCAGTCGGCGAGCCAGGGGGCGATGTCTTCCGGGCGGGTGACCACCGTATCGGGGCCGAGCGCCTCCACGAGGCGGGGCAGGAAATCGTCAGGTTGCATGATCGGGCGGGAGGGTCGGGTTCAGGGAAATGGATGCGGCGTGCCGGCTGCCGGCACGCCGCCGTCAGGCCGGGACCGGGGGCAGGGGGCCATTGCCTTCCAGCCGCAGGCCGAGGCGGGCGGCCGCGCCGCGCAGATGGGCCTCGGCGGCGGCCCGGGCGCGCACGGGGTCGCCTGCCTCGATGGCGGCGAACACGGCTACATGCTCCTCGTGCACGGCTTCGGCCAGTCCCGACTGGCGCAGCGTATTGCTGCGCGCGGTGCGCACGGCGTCGTGCAACTGCACGTTCAAGTACTGCAGCAACTGCTGGTAGTACTTGTTGTGCGTGGCGGCAGCAATCGCGATATGGAAGGACGTGTCGAGGTCGGCGGCCGGCTGCGGTTCCAGCAGGCGCTGGCGCAGGCCTTGCAGCAGGTCCGACAGCGAGTCGAGGTCCTGCTGCGTGCGCCGCAACGCCGCCAGGGCAGCGGCCGCGCCTTCGAGCTCGAGCCGCAATTCATAGAGGCTGGCCATCTCCTCTCGGTCCACGGCCAGTTGTGCCGGCAGGCGGAAGCCGGCACTGCCGGTGCGCGCGCGCACCATGCAGCCCAGACCCTGGCGGCTTTCCACCAGCCCCTGCGCACGCAGGTGCTCGGTGACCTCGCGGATCACGGCGGCGCTGACACCGAAGCGTTCCGCCAACTGGCGGCCGCTCGGCAAGCGGCTGCCGAGCGGGTAGTCGCCGCGGGCGATCTCCGCGCTCAACTGCTGGGTGACCTGTTCGGTGAGAGTGACGGCTCGGGTACGCATGGAGCCGATTATATGCTTTGCAGCTTATCTGATAAGTAAGGGTTAATGCTAGGTCTTGCGAAAGGGAAGGCCGGCCCTGGAAGCTCTGGCGAAGACCACGCCGGGGCGTCGGGCGACGGCGAGTAAGGACGTGCGGTGGCTATGTCGCGGGGGCGAGTCCCAGCCGCATCGGCTGGGCCGGCCGCAAGGTAATGTGCAGCACGGTACCGAGCCGCCCCGCATCCCCCGTGTCCGGCAGCAGCGACAGCGAAAAACGCTGCAGCACCATGGCTGCGGCGACCGTCAGTTCTGCCATCGCCAGATGCTGCCCCAGGCAGACCCGTGGGCCGGCACCGAACGGCAGGTAGGCGCCGCGCGGGAAGTCGGGGGCGCCGGCGGCGAAGCGCTCGGGCCGGAAGGCGAGCGGTTCGTCGAACCAGCGCGCATCGTGGTGCATCAACTGGACCGGGAGCATGAACAGGGTGCGCTCCGGGAAGGTCCAGGGGCCGAGGGTCAGCGTACGCTTGCTGCGGCGGCTGATCAGCACCGGCGCCGTCGGGTACAGCCGCAGTGTTTCCTTGATGGTCTGCGTCAGATAGGTCAAGTCGGACAGCCTGTCGGCGCCGGGCGCCCGTCCTTGCAGCACGCGCTCCACTTCCGCGCGGGCCGTGGCTTGCGCGGCGGGGTTCGCGGCCATGCACCACACCCACCAGGCCAGCGTGGCCGCGCTGGTTTCATGGCCTGCCAGGCCGGCGCCCGGGTCGGCCATTGCGCCAGCGCCTGTCGCAGGCTGCGACGATGGTCGGCACCAGCGACTGCACCGCCCGCGGCGAGAAGGCCGGCTGCAGCGCCGTGCGCTTGCCATGCCAGGACTCACCCTCGACGACGAGCACGCTGCGACCCTGCAGTCCGGAGAACACGTGCATGGCGTGTTCCCAGCGCACGAGATCGGCGTGATGGGCCACGAGCAGTTCACGCGCCAGTTCGGGATCGCTGACGACGACCTGGTGCTCCGGCCAGATCGCCAGGTGGACGATGTCGCCGTGGGGCGCACCTGAGCCGGGCGACCAAGCGCATCACCGGCTTCGCGCCGGCGGAATTCACGCGGCGCTACCTGGAGGACGAGTCCTTCTGGATCTACCGGCTGTGGGTGTGAGGCTTGCGCGGCGCCAGGGCCGCGCTTGCGCTCAGGCGCTTTCCTCGGCCGTGTAGCCCATGCCGCGCGAGATCTGCAGCGCGGTGTCCTTCAGGTTCTGCAGCCAGCTGTCCTGCAGCCGGTCGGCCGGCGCCGACAGCGACAGGCCGGCGATCAGGCGGCGCGAGTCGTCATAGATGCCGGCCGCGATGCAGCGCACGCCCAGCTCCAGTTCCTCGTTGTCGCGCGCATAGCCGTTGCTGCGCACCCAGCTCAGCTCGCGCTCCAGCTTGGGCAGGTCGGTGATCGAGGTACGGGTGTGCCCGGCCAGGCCGGTGCGCGTGGCATAGCTGCGCACGCGCGCCGCCTCGTCGACCGCCAGGAACAGCTTGCCGACCGAGGTCAGGTGCAGCGGCGCGCGGCCGCCGATGGCGCGCACCACCTGCATGCCCGAGCGCTCGCTGTAGGCGCGTTCGATGTAGACGATCTCGTCGCCCTGGCGCACCGACAGGTTGACGGTCTGTCCGGTCACGCGATGCAGCGCGCGCATGGGTGCCAGCGCCGCTTCGCGTACCGAGAGCCGGGCTTTGACGAGATTGCCAAGCTCCAGCAGGCGCATGCCGAGCCGATAGCTGCCTGGGTCGGAGCGGTCGACGAAGCGGCAGGCCACCATGTCGTTGAGGATGCGGTGGGCGGTCGAGGGGTGCAGGCCGGTGGTCAGAGACAGTTCTTTCAAGCTGACCGGATCTGCGTGCTGGGCGAGGGCGTCCAGCAGGGTCATCATGCGTTCGATAACCTGGATCGAGGTCTTTCCAGGCGATTTGTCAGCGTCAGACATGGGAGAGTCGGGCGTTGCTGCCCTGCAATAGATTTTAAGCGTCTACGTGATTCTATCTCGCATCGTGAAAATTTCAATACGTGAAATGCAATCCCAGTAGAAAGACTCTAGCCGAAGCGCGCTCCTGGGCGCTTTCCGGGGGGGCGCGGCGCCGCCGCGTTGCCGCGCTAAGTCGTTGATTCATCGAGTGTCCGCGCCGGGCTCCCTGCCGAAGCCGGGCGTGTGGCCGCACCATGTGCGCCAGTCGAGGCGCCAGGGCGCATAATTGCGGGGTTTCGGGTCTCGATGAAGGGAAACAATGCGAGTCGGTCTGTTCGCCACCTGCCTGGTGGACCTCATGCGCCCGGAGATCGGGTTCTCGGTACTGAAGCTGCTGGAGAAGGCCGGGTGCGAGGTGATGGTCCCGGAGGCGCAGACCTGCTGCGGCCAGCCGGGCTACAACTCCGGCGAGCGCGCGGGCGCGCGCGACCTGGCCGAGAAGTTCCTGCGCGAGTTCGAGATGTTCGACTACGTGGTGGTGCCCTCGGGCTCCTGCGCCGGCATGATCCGCCAGCACTATGGCGACCTGCTGCGCGACGACCCGGAACTGAACGGCCGCTACGAGCGCCTGCGCGAGCGCGTCTACGAACTGACCGACTTCCTCGTCAACGTGGCCGGCCTGGAGACCCTCGACTCGGATTTCGCCGGACGCATCACCTATCACGATTCCTGCTCGGGCCTGCGCGAACTCGGCGTCAAGGCGCAGCCGCGTGCCTTGCTGGCCAGGCTGCCGGGCGTGCAGCTCACCGAGATGAAGGACTGCGAAGCCTGCTGCGGTTTCGGCGGTACCTTCTCGGTCAAGTACGGCAATATCTCGACCGCCATCGTCGACGAGAAGTGCGCCAATATCCGGGACAGCGGCGCCGACGCCGTGGTGCTGGGCGATCTCGGCTGCATCCTCAATATCGAAGGCCGCCTGCGCCGTACCGGCGACGCACGCACGCGCGTGCTGCACATCGCCCAGGTGCTGGCGGGCGACGCCTGAACGGCGGCACAGCCCGGCAGGCAAGAAGCGGAGGCCATCACACGATGCAAGTCCACAGCATGGAATTCAAGGCGCGCGCCGGCCAGAAGCTGGCCGACCAGCGCCTGCAGCAGAACCTGAAGAAGCTTTCCACCAAGTTCGTCACGGCGCGCGCCGAGGCCATCCACGAGATCGATTTCGACGCCACGCGCGCCGCGCTCAAGGAGCGCCGCAACCGGGCGCTCGAGAATCTCGATGTCTGGCTGGCCACCTTCGAGGAGAACGCCACGCGGCGCGGCGCGACCGTGCTGTTCGCCGAGACCACCGCAGATGCCGCGCGCCTGGTGACGGAGATCGCGCAGAAGCACGGCGTCAGGAAGGTCATCAAGAGCAAGTCCATGGTGACCGAGGAGATGCGGCTGAACCAGGTGCTGGGCGAGATGGGCGTGCAGAGCATCGAGACCGACCTGGGCGAGTACATCCTGCAGATCAACGACTCGGAGCCGCCCTCGCACATCATCGCGCCGGTGGTGCACAAGGACAAGGACGAGATCGCCGACCTGTTTGCCAAGGTCCACCACAAACCGCGCCTGACCGAGATTCCCGACATGACCCGCGAGGCGCGCGAAGTGCTGCGCCCGGAGTTCCTGTCGGCGGACATGGGGGTCACCGGCGGCAACTTCATCATCGCCGAGACCGGCTCGGTGGCGGTGGTCACCAATGAGGGCAACGAGGGCATGTGCACGGTGATGCCACGCGTACATGTCGCGGTGACCGGCATCGAGAAGGTGCTGCCGACGCTGGAAGACCTGGCCACGGTGATGCGGCTGCTGCCGCGCTCGGCCACCGGCCAGGCTATTTCGAACTACTTTTCGCTGCTGACCGGACCACGCGCAGAAGGCGAGCGCGATGGCCCCGAGCACATGTATTTCGTGCTGGTCGACGGCGGCCGTGCCGGCCTGATCGGCGGCGAGTTCCAGGAGATGCTGCGCTGCATCCGCTGCGGTGCCTGCATGAACCACTGCCCGGTCTACCAGAAGATCGGCGGCCACGCCTACGGCTGGGTCTATCCGGGCCCGATGGGCAGCGTGCTGACACCCAGCTACGTCGGGCTGGCCAATGCCGTCGACCTGCCGCAGGCCGCCACACTGTGCGGCGAATGCAACCGCGTCTGCCCGGCCTCGATTCCCTTGTCGGACCTGCTGCGCAAGTTGCGCGAGAAGCAGATGGAGCGGGGCCTGCGCCCGTGGCAGGAGCGCGTGGCGCTGCGGGCCTGGGCCTATGTTGCCGGCCGCCCGGCGCTGTATGCGCTGGCCACGCGCATCGCCGCGCGCCTGCTGGCGCGCATGGGCGGCAGTGGCAAGTCGATCGCCAGCCTGCCGCTGGCGGGCAAGGGATGGACGGAGACGCGCGATATGCCGGCCCCGGCCGGACGCACGTTCCGCGAGCTGTACAAGGAAAGGAGGGCACGCGCATGAGCGGCACCGATGCACATCCGGCGGCACAAGGCAATCCGGCCAATACCGCGGCGCTGGCCAGCATGCGCGCCGCCCTGGACGCACACGTGGCGGGCCGGCTGGCCGCCGGCGGGCTGGTGCAGGGCTGGCGCGACGCGGCGGTAGGGCTGAGCCTGCCGCCGGTGTTCGGCCAGGCCATGGAAGAGCTGCTGCGCCGGCTGGAGATGTCGGCCGTGTTCGCCCAGGACAGCTGCTCTTTCTCCAGCAACGCGGTCACCGACCAGCTGAAGCGCTGGCTCGACAAGGCGGCGCAACAGTAGGCCGGCCCTCGCTTGTGTGAAAACGCCCGCGGGCCGAGGCACGCGGGCGTTCATATCTGCCGGCCGGGCCGCCGCCCCGGCGCGGGGCGGAGCGCCATCAACCCAGCAGCAGAGCGTCGTCGTCGAGCTGCTCGTGGCGGGTCTGCTCGAACATGCGCAGCAGGTCGGGCACGTCCAGGCCGCGGCGCTTGTCGCCGGAGACGTCCAGCACCACCTGGCCCTGGTGCAGCATCACCGTGCGCTGGCCGTAGTCCAGCGCCTGGCGCATGCTGTGGGTCACCATCATGGTGGTCAGCTTGCTTTCCTCGACGATGCGCGCCGTCAGTTCCAGCACGAAGGCCGCGGTCTTCGGATCCAGCGCCGCAGTGTGCTCGTCCAGCAGCAGGATGCGCGACGGCTGCAGCGAGGCCATCAGCAGGCTGACTGCCTGGCGCTGGCCGCCGGAGAGCAGGCCGATGCGGTCGGTCAGGCGGTTTTCCAGCCCCAGGTTGAGCAGGCGCAGCTTGTCACGGAACAGCTCGCGCGACTGGCGGTTCAGCGCCGCGCGGAAACCGCGCTTGCTCCCGCGCGCCATCGCCAGCGCCATGTTCTCCTCGATGGTGAGTGCCTCGCAGGTGCCGGCCATCGGGTCCTGGAACACGCGCGCCACCAGGTGGGCGCGGTCCCAGGCGGGCTGGCGCGTGACGTCGGTGGCGTCGATGGTGATGCTGCCGGAGTCGACCATCTGGTCGCCGCTGACGGCGTTCAGGAAGGTCGACTTGCCGGCACCGTTGGAGCCGATCACGGCGACGAACTGGCCGGCGGGGATTTCCAGGTTGAGCCCGCGCAGCGCGCGCGTCTCGATCGGGGTGCCCGGATTGAAAGTGAGCTTCAGGTCTTTAGCGCGCAGCATCTCAGGCACCTCCGTTCTTGCGGCCGAACAGCTTCTTGCGCGTGGCGGGCAGCACCAGCGCGAAGGTCACGAGGGCGGCAGTGACCAGGTTCAGGTCCTGCGCCTTGAGGCCGATGAAGTCGCTGTTGAGCGCCAGCGCGATGAAGAAGCGGTACAGGATGGCGCCCAGCACCACGGCCAGCGTGGTCAGCACGAGGCGGCGCGCCGGCAGGATGGTCTCGCCGATGATGACCGCGGCCAGGCCGATCACGATGGTACCGATGCCCATCGAGATGTCGGAGCCGCCCTGGGTCTGCGCGAACAGCGCGCCCGCCAGCGCTACCAGGCCGTTGGACAGGGCCATGCCGGCCAGCGTGGCGCGGCCGGTGGCGATGCCCTGGGAGCGTGCCATGCGGGGGTTGGCGCCGGTGGCGCGCATGGCCAGGCCGAGCTGCGAGGAGAAGAACCAGTCCAGGCCCAGCTTGGCGACGACCACCACGATCAGCAGCAGGGCCGGACGCAGGACGTAGTCGGGCAGCCAGTCGGGCTGCAGCAGGGTGAACACCGTCGACTCGGTGATCAGCGGCACGTTGGGGCGGCCCATGATGCGCAGGTTGACCGAGTAGAGCGCGATCATCATCAGGATACTGGCGAGCAGATCCATGATCTTCAGGCGCACATTGAGCCAGCCGGTGATCAGGCCGGCGACCGCGCCCGCGGCGATGGCGGCCGCGGTGGCCAGGAAGGGGTCCTGCCCGGCGGAGATCAGCGTGGCCGCGACGGCACCGCCCAGCGGGAAGCTGCCGTCGACGGTCAGGTCGGGGAAGTTCAGGATGCGGAAGGAGATCAGCACCCCGAGGGCGACCAGGCTGAAGATCAGGCCGATCTCCAGGGCGCCCAGAAGGGAAAAGAGGGACATGGGGAAATCCTGTGACGAATTCCGGCGCGCTGGGCCGGAAGCGGCCGGCAGTGGCGCAGCACCTGGGTAAGCCGTGCGCCGCCGCCGCCGGGATGGGCCGATAGGCCCGGGGGGCGCGGGCCTGCCCGGCGCGGGGCGCGGGCGGGCCACGGCGAGCGCCGCTGCTTACTTGATGACTTCCTTCGCTTCCTTGACCAGTTCCGGCGAGAGCGTGACGCCTTGCTTCTCGGCGGCGCCGGTGTTGACGAACAGCTCAAGGTTGTCGCTGGTCTGCGAGGCGATCGCGCCCGGCTTCTCGCCCTTCAGGATGCGCACCACGACCTTGCCGGTCTGGTGGCCCAGGTCACCGTAGTTGATGCCCAGCGCGGCGATGGCGCCACGCTTGACGCTGTCGGTATCGGCGGCGACCAGCGGGATCTTCGACTCGTTGGCCACCTTGACCAGGGCCTCGTAGGCGGATACCACGTTGTTGTCGGTGTTGGTGTAGATGACGTCGACCTTGCCGATCAGGCTCTTGGCGGCCGGGCCGATGTCGACCGTGCGCGGGGCGGCGGCTTCCTTCAGCGCGATGCCTTCCTTGGCCAGCAGGCCGGTCAGCTCCTTGACCACCACGACCGAGTTGGCCTCGCCCGGGTTGTAGACCATGCCCACGGTCTTGACCTTGGGCACCACGCGCTTGATCAGGGCGACCTGCTTGTCCAGCGGCAGCTTGTCCGACACGCCGGTCACGTTGGTGCCCGACGGGCTCCAGCTCTTGACCAGTTGCGCCGCCACCGGGTCGGTGACGCCCGAGTACACCACGGGCACGCTCTTGGTGGCGGCCACGACGGCCTGCGCCGACGGGGTGGCGATGGCCACGATCACATTGGGCTGGTCGCCGACGAACTTGCGGGCGATCTGTGCCGCGGTGCCGGTGTTGCCCTGGGCACTCTGGTATTCCCACTTCAGGTTCTTGTCAGCGTCGAAACCGGCTGATTTCAGCTCGGCGCGCACGCCGTCGCGGATGGCGTCGAGGGCCGGGTGATCGACGATCGACAGGACCTTGACGCTCTGCGCCTGCACGGCACCGCCGTACAGCAAGGCGAGCGCGGCGGCGGCGCCCAGGATGGTCTTTGTGGTCGACTTGAGGCTCTTCATCTTCTTTGATCTCCCCCTACTGGCAGCATGGGTGGTATAGGCCGCATGGATCATGGTTTTGCCGTCCTGGCCGGACCGCGCGGGGCGCGGGATGGCCGGGCCGCCGCGGGCACCGCGCACCCGGCGGCGGGCGGGTGCGGGCGTGGGCCGTGGCGGTTACGACGGCGATGCGGCAGGGAGCATACCACTTCCGCGGCGGCTGGACTTTTGCGGTGCACAAAAATGCCGCAGAAACACCAGAAAGTCGTTGCCGGGAGGTCAATTATTGCGCGGGATTGTGAATCTCAGCGTGGATTCGCTCGATTGCCGCGATCACGTCCTCGGGCAAGCGGACCTGCCAGGCATCGATGTCTTCCTGCAGTTGAGCCAGGCTGGTGGCACCGATGATGGTGCTGGCGGCGAACCAGCGCGAATAGCACCAGGCCAGTGCCAGCGAGGCCGGTGACAGCCCGGCCTCGTGTGCCAGGGACACGTAGCGGGCCGATGCGGCCAGCGTCTCGGCGCGCATGTAGCGCGGGCTCCAGTCGGGCGAGAAGCGGGTCAGGCGGCCCTGCGCGGCCTGGTTGAAGACCGGTGCGTCGGCGGGGCCCGCCAGGTACTTGCCGGTGAGCTGGCCGAAAGCGAGCGGGCTGTACACCAGCAGGCTGACCTCGCTGCGGTAGCAGGCTTCGTCCAGCCCCTGCTCGAAGCTGCGGTTGAGCAGGTTGTAGGGGTTCTGGATGGTGGCGATGCGCGGCAGTCCATGCAGCTCGGCCTGCTTGACGAATTCGGCCACGCCCCACGGCGTCTCGTTGGACACACCGACGTAGCGGATCTTGCCGGCGCGCACCAGTTCGCCCATGGCCTCCAGCTGGGCCTGGATCGAGGCACATTCGCGCTCGCGCGCCGGGTCGAAGGCCTTCTGGCCGAAGATCGGTGCGTTGCGGGCCGGCCAGTGGATCTGGTACAGGTCGATGTGGTCGGTCTGCAGGCGCGCCAGCGAGCCCTCCACGGCCTCGCGGATGCTGGCCGGCGTCAGGTCGCCGCCATTGCGGATCCATGGCATGCGTGCCGGGCCCGCCACCTTGGTGGCCAGCACCACGCGGTCGCGCGGCTGGCGCTTGAGCCACTTGCCGACGATGCGCTCGGTCTCGCCGTAGGTTTCGGCGCGCGGCTTGACCGGGTACATCTCGGCGGCGTCGATGAAGTTGATGCCGCGCGACAGCGCGTAGTCGAGCTGGCTGTGGCCTTCGGCCTCGGTGTTCTGCTCGCCGAAGGTCATGGTGCCGAGGCAGATGCGCGAGACCTGCAGGTCGCTGCGGCCCAGTCGGATGGTTTCCATGGCGCGGGTGTCCTTGTGCGTTGCCGGGAGAAGCGTGGATGGGGAGGCCCGGCCGAGCGGCCGGGCGCGCGTCATGTCAGCGTGTGCGCAGCGCGGCGGCGCACTCGCTGACCAGGTTCGGGCCGCGGTAGATCAGGCCGCTGTACAACTGCACCAGCTGGGCGCCTGCCTCGATCTTGGCGCGTGCCTCGGCGCCGCCGAAAATGCCGCCCACGCCGATGATGGGCACAGCATCGCCGACCACGGCGCGCAGCGCCTTGACCACCGCGGTGGACGGCGCGAACACCGGGCGGCCGGACAGGCCGCCGGCCTCCTCGGCGTGCGGCAGGCCCTTGACGGCCTCGCGTGAAATGGTGGTGTTGGTGGCGATGACGCCGTCGATGCGGTGGCGCACCAGCGCGTCGCCGATATTGCCGATCTGGTCGGCGTCGAGGTCCGGCGCGATCTTCAGTGCCACCGGTACGTAGCGCTTGTGCTGGTCGGCCAGGCGCTGCTGCGCGTTCTTGAGTGCGGACAGCAGGCCATCCAGTTCGCTGGCGCCCTGCAGCTGGCGCAGGTTCTTGGTATTCGGCGAAGAAATGTTGACGGTGACGTAGCTGGCGTGCGGATAGACGCGCTCCAGGCAGTACAGGTAGTCATCGGCGGCACGCTCGATCGGCGTATCGGCGTTTTTGCCGATATTGAGCCCCAGCACGCCGCCTTCGGCCTTCCAGCGCGAAGCCTGCACGTTGGCGATGAAGGCGTCCACCCCGCCGTTGTTGAAGCCCATGCGGTTGATCAGCGCATCGGCCTGCGGCAGGCGGAACATGCGCGGACGCGGATTGCCGGGCTGGGCGCGCGGGGTGACCGTGCCGACCTCGATGAAGCCGAAGCCCAGCGCGGCCAGCCCGTCGATGTAGGCGCCGTCCTTGTCCAGGCCGGCGGCCAGGCCGACGGGGTTGGGAAAGCGCACGCCCATCACGGTGCGCGGATCGTCGGCCACCCGGTTGCCGATGCAGCCGGCAAAGCCCAGGCGCCGGGCGCGGCGCAGGTTGTTCAGCGTGAAATGGTGGGCATCCTCCGCATCCATCGAGAAGAGGGCGGGGCGAAACAGGGGGTAGAGCGCGTTGAGCACGTTGAGGACCGGAGACTGGCGAAGACGGAAGGAAGCGGCGCGAGGCCGGGCGGCGTGGGCGCCGGCGGCGAAGCGCCGCGGACCAGGCGGCATTGTAGCGTTTCGGGCTGCTGCCCGAACTGCGCGGCCCGCGCGGGGCGGCGTGCACCGGCGGTGCCGCCGGCCTCGGTTGCCGGCTTCAGGCGCCGCCGGCGCCGTCGCTCCGGATGCCGTCTTCGACGCTGGAGAAGGGCTGCCACTGGTTGCCGCGCAATACCTGCATCGGCTGGAAGCGCGCCTTGTACGCCATCTTGCGGCTCTGTTCGATCCAGTAGCCGAGGTAGAGGTGGGGCAGGCCCAGCTCGCGCGTCTGGCGGATCTGCCACAGGATGTTGTAGGTGCCGTAGCTGGCACGCACCTCGAGCGGGTCGTAGAAGGTGTAGACCGAGGACAGCCCGTCGTCCAGCACGTCGATCATGCTGACCATGCGCAGGCGGCCGGCCTCGGGCGACTCCGGCGGCTCGCGGAACTCCACCAGGCGCGAGTTGACGCGGCTCTGCAGCAGGAACTGTTCGTACTGGTCGCGGCTGTCCTGATCCATGCCGCCGCCGGCATGGCGCATCGACTGGTAGAGCAGGTAGAGCGCGTAGTGTTCTTCGACGTAGGTCAGCGGCGCCACCAGCGCGCGCAGCGTGTGGTGGCGTTCCCAGGCGCGGCGCTGGCTGCGGTCGGGGGAGAAATGGTCGACCAGCACGCGGCAGGGCGTGCAGGCCTGGCAGTCGTCGCAATAAGGGCGATAGGTGAAGATGCCGCTGCGGCGGAAACCGGCGCGTACCAGGCGGGAGTACACATCGGCATTGATCAGGTGCGCGGGGGTGGCCACCTGCGAGCGGGCCATGCGTCCGTCCAGGTAGCTGCAAGCATAGGGCGCCGTGGCATAGAACTGCAGCGCGGACAGGGGCAATTCCTTCAGCTTGCTCATGATTCGCCTGTTGCGGGTGGGGCGGCCGGGCAAGGCACGGCAGACGGCACATCGGCCACGGGCTGCCGCGCGCCTCCGGTTCAGGACTCCGCCGCCTGCGTCCAGCGCGCCAGCACCGACTTGTCGAAGTCCCAGGGCACGATGGCCGGGAGCTGGGTGGCGCCGCGCACATGGGCCACGAAATCGGCGCGGGAGATGGGACGGGCGCCGAGCGAAGCCAGGTGGTCGGTTTCCTGCTGGCAGTCTATCATCGCCACGCCGTGCTTGCCGAGGAAGGCGCACAGCGCCGCCAGGGCGATCTTGGAGGCATCGGTGCGGTGGGCGAACATCGACTCGCCGTAGAACATGCGGCCGATCGCCACCCCGTAGAGCCCGCCCACGCGCTCTCCGCGGTACCAGGTCTCGACGCTGTGGGCGAGGCCCTGCCGGTGCAGTCCGCCGTAGGCGGCGACGATGTCGGGCGTGATCCAGGTGCCTTGCTGGCCTTCGCGCCAGGTGTTGGCGCAGGCGTGCATCACGGCGATGAAATCGTCGTCAACGCGGATCTCCCACTCGGGCTCGCGCAGCACGCGGCGCAGCGTCTTGCGGAAAGTGGCAGAGATCTTGAAGGCCTGCGGCACCAGCACCATGCGCGGATCGGTGCTCCACCACAGCACCGGCTGGCCTTCGGAATACCAGGGGAAGATGCCCTGCCGGTAGGCCAGCAGCAGCCGCTGCGGGGTCAGGTCGCGGCTGGCCGCGAGCAGCCCGGGCGCGTCGGTGCCGGCACCGAGCGCGCGCTCCAGCGGCGGAAAGGGGTCTTGAGGTTCCAGCCAGGCGATCATGCGGCGCGGCGCGGCGGCACGCCGGCCGTCAGGGAGCGACGGTCGCCCGCGTGGCCAGCGGGCGCATGGGCTTGTCGATGTCGAAGCTGTACACGCGGAAGCTGCCGTCGTGCAGGCGGCCGGCGGCACGGTCGGCGTAGAAGCTGCGCAGCGTATGGACCACGGTGGGGAAGGCCAGTTCGTCCCAGGGCACGTCGGCCTCGGCGACCAGCTTGACCTCGAGGCTCTCCTCGCCCGGTGCGATGTCGAGATCTTCGAGCCGGGCCAGGTAGAACAGGTGGACCTGATGCACATGCGGCACATTGAGGATGGAGTACAGTTCACCGACCTGTACCCGCGCACCGGCTTCCTCCAGCGTCTCGCGCGCCGCGCCCTGGGCGGTGGTCTCGCCGATTTCCATGAAGCCGGCCGGCAGTGTCCAGAAACCATAGCGCGGCTCGATGGCGCGCTTGCACAGCAGCACCTTGTCTTCCCACACCGGGATGGTGCCGACCACGTTGCGCGGATTGACGTAGTGGATCGTGCCGCAGTTGTCGCACACATGGCGTGGGCGGCTGTCGCCATCGGGCACGCGCAGCACGACCGCATGGCCGCAGTTCGAGCAGAATTTCATGAGGGGCGTCCGGGAGGAATGGCGGAAGTGTATCACCCCGACCCGGGCGTCGTAGGGCGCGGAGCGCGGCTGCAGGCGGTGCGAGGAGCCTGGCCGGTGGTGTCGTGCATGAGGCTGCGTCCCTTTCCCTTCGAGGGAAAGATTGCCGCGCCCAAAACAAAAAACGCCCGGAAGGGCGTTTGATGTGATTCAGGCCGCAGGCCTGCGACGGTAGTTGGTTGCGGGGGCAGGACTTGAACCTGCGACCTTCGGGTTATGAGCCCGACGAGCTGCCAACTGCTCCACCCCGCGTCCGTCGAAGAAAAGATTATATGGGAACCGCTTGCGCATTGCAACAGGAAATTTCGTGAGACCCGCTGCCCTGCGAACTTTGGATGTGCACCGCGGCCCCATATCGTCCGCACCTGATCATTAGATTGCCGGCAAGCGCCCAGGTTCGGCGCGATCGCGGCAATGCTCTTGATCGGGTTTGCGCGGCGCCTTGTGCAAGGCAAGGCGCGCGCCGGTTCTTCAGGCGCCGAGCAAGCGCAACTGCGCGCGCAGCGCCTGCAGCGAAGCCTGCGGATCCTGACCGCTGGTGTCGATGGTGACATCCGCGCGTGCATACAGCGGCGTGCGCGCCTGCAGAATGCGGCGCAGGTCCGTCATGGCCTCGCTGTTGCCCTGCATCGGTCGCATGTCGCCCTGCGCGACCACGCGCGCCATGTGTTCTTCCGGCGAGGTGCGCACCCAGACGGTGTAGCAGTGCGCCAGCAGCAGGTTGAAGGTGGCCGGCTCCGACACCAGGCTGCCCGGAGTCGCCAGCACCATGTGCTCGTTGTCGCGCAGCACGCGCTCGAGCGCACGCATTTCGTAGCGGCGGTAGGCGGCTTGTCCATACAGCGAGTGGATCTCCGACAGGCTGGCGCCTGCCTCTTCCTCGATGGCGCGGTTCAACTCGACGAAGGGCACACCGAGCGCCTGCGCCAGCCCGCGCCCCAGCGTCGATTTGCCGGCGCCGCGCAGTCCGATCAGGGCGACGCGGCGATGGCGCGCGTCGCGCGAGTCGGCAGGCGCCAGCGCGTTGCGGCAGGCTTCGCGCACGCGGGCGAGCTGGTCGCCAGGCAACTGGGCCATCCACTGCATGAGCTGGGTGAATTCGGCGGCACGCGGGCCGCCCTGGTCGTCCACCTCTGCAAGAACCACCGGCAGCGGCACATCGAGCGCATGCGCGACCTGGCGCAGCAGCAGTACCGAGGCGTTGCCGGTGCCGGTCTCCAGGTTGGCGAGATAGCGTTCGGAGACGTCGGCGCCGCGTGCAAGATCCTTGCGCGACATGCCGCGGGCGGCGCGCAGGGAACGAATGCGCTCACCCAGTTGTGTCAGGTAGGGGTCGCGCTCACCTGCGGCGCGGGTGTCGGGGGAGAGCAGGGTGGAGGGATCGCGGGGCATGGCGGGCAAGGCATGGAATTCCTAGGCTGGCGGCATTATAAGCCCTGTCGTTGCTGCGCTATATTGCACTACGGTGCTTGCATAATAGACGATATGCAATAAAATGCATGGACATGAGCGGAGGCCTGCGGCGCGTATCGACGTGCGCGGCGATCCGCCCGAGAACAGGAGACCGCCCGCAAGCACGGTGCGGCCAGCGGACACGGCGCCGATCGCCGCGCCGCAGAAGAACGGAGGAGACCCGAGATGACGCCCCCCACCGCCGGCGCCGCCGCGCCGATCGCCGTGCTGCCCGCGCACTACAACGCCGCGGCCGACTTGCTGGCGCGCAACCTCGCGGCAGGCCGTGCCGGCAAGATCGCCTATCTCGACGATGCCGCTTCGCTCACCTTTGCCGAACTCGAGCAGCGCAGCCGACGCTTTGCCAGTGCCCTGCTGGAGGCGGGGCTGCGGCGTGAGGAGCGTCTCCTGCTGTGCGCCCTCGACACCATCGATTTTCCGGTCGCCTTCCTCGGCTGCCTGCTGGCTGGCGTGGTGCCGGTGGCGGTGAATACGCTGCTCACGGCCGACGACTACGCCTATATGCTGGGCCACAGCGGCGCGCGTGCCGTGGTGGTGTCGGAGGCCCTGGTGGAGCGGATGCGCGCGGCCATCGGCAGCACCCGCACCGATCCCCTGATGATTCTCGCCGCGCCGTACGCGGGGGCGGTGCCGCAAGGCAGTGTGAGCGCGCTGGCAGTGACGGCGCCGCCGCTGCCGGAAGCCGCCGCGACCGGTCCGGACGATATCGCCTTCTGGCTGTACTCCTCCGGCTCCACCGGTCGCCCCAAGGGGACCGTCCACACGCACGGCAACCTGTTCCATACCGCTGACCTCTACGCGCGGCAGGTGCTCGGCCTGCGCGAGGACGACGTGGTGTTTTCCGCGGCCAAGCTGTTTTTTGCCTACGGCCTGGGCAATGCGCTGACCTTCCCGCTCGCGGTCGGGGCTGCCACGGTGCTGATGGCCGAGCGCCCCACTCCGGCCGCCGTGTTCCAGCGCTTGCGGGCGCAGCGGCCCACGGTCTTCTGTGGCGTGCCCACACTGTACGCGGGCATGCTCGCGGCGCAAGGGCTGCCGGCGCGGGAGGAGGTGGCGCTGCGCGTCTGCACCTCGGCCGGCGAGGCGCTGCCCCGGGATATCGGTGAGCGCTTCCGCGCCCGCTTCGGCTGCGACATCCTGGATGGCATCGGCTCCACCGAGATGCTGCACATCTTCCTTTCCAACCGGCCCGGCGAGGTGCGCTACGGCACTACCGGCAAGCCGGTGCCGGGCTACCGGATCAAGCTGCTGGACGAGGCCGGGCAACCGTGCGCGCCGGGTGAGATCGGCGACCTCTATGTGATGGGTCCCTCCGCCGCCCTGATGTACTGGGGCAACCGCGAGAAGAGCCGCGACACCTTCGTCGGCGCGTGGACGCGCAGCGGCGACAAGTACCTGTGCGACGCGGAGGGCTACTACACCTATGCCGGGCGCAGTGACGACATGTTGAAGGTGGGCGGCATCTATGTCTCGCCCTTCGAGGTGGAAGCCGCGCTGGCACAGCATCCGGCGGTGCTGGAGGCGGCGGTGATCGGCATCGAGGACGCCGACCGTCTGGTCAAGCCCAAGGCCTTCGTGGTACTGCGACCCGGGCAGCAATGGCATGAGGGCATGGCCGCCGAACTGCAGGCCTTCGTCAAGTCGCGCCTGGCGCCCTACAAATACCCGCGCGAGATCGTCTGCCTGGAGGAACTGCCCAAGACCGCCACCGGCAAGATCCAGCGCTTCCGGCTGCGCGAACGCGAGCGGCCGGCACCGGCCGCGTCGACGCCGCCGGGCGGGGCCTGACCCCGTGCCCGGCCCCGCCTTTCCGGATCGCCACCAAGGATGACCGAGTCATGCAGCCATGCGGAGTGCAACAGCAGCAACAGCAACAGCATCAGCAAGAACAGCAGCAAGAACAGCAGCAAGAACAGCAGCGAGAACAGCAGCAACCGCAGTGGGCGGAGATCCGCTTCGACGGGCGCCCCATCCGCATCGAGACGCAGTGGCTGCGGCCGGAGCGGGCCGGGCGGCCACTGCTGGTGTTCCTGCATGAAGGCCTGGGATCGGTCAGCCTGTGGCGCAACTATCCGCGCCGCCTTTGCGAGGCGGGCGACTTTCGCGGCCTGGTGATCTCGCGCTACGGTTACGGGCGCTCGACGCCGCGCCCGCACGAAGAGAAGTGGGGTGTCGATTTCATGCACCGGCAGGCACGAGAGGCGCTGCCGGCGCTGTTCGACGTGCTCGACATCGGCCCCGGGCGCGCACACGGCCGCCCGTGGTTGTTCGGACACAGCGACGGCGGCTCGATCGCACTGATCTACGCGGCCAGCTTCGCGCCGGCTGTGGAGGGCGTGGTGGTGGTGGCGCCGCACATCCTCGTCGAGGACCTGTCGGTGCGCAGCATCGAGCAGGCCAGGCGGGCCTATCTGGAAACCGACCTGCGCGACAAGCTGGCACGCCACCACGACGATGCCGACTCGGCGTTCTGGGGCTGGAACGATATCTGGCTGGATCCGGCATTCCGCGCCTGGGACCTCCGGCCGCTGCTGTCCGGGCTGCGATGCCCGGTGCTGGCCGTGCAGGGCGAGGACGACGAATACGGCACCATGGCGCAGATCGAGGGTATCCACCAGCACGCGTCGCAGACGGTCCTGCTTAAACTGCCGCGGTGCGGCCACTCGCCCCATCGTGACCAGCCCGAGCAGTTGACGGCAGCCGTATCCGCATATATAAACGCAGAAACTTCAAGCCTAAAATAATTTGCGCGCCAGTCCACCGGGGCGCTGGCCAGGCTGGCTCCGCCCGATCCGTTGCGATCGGCCGGGGCATGCCTCGTGGCCACGCACCGCCGGACAGGCGACGACGAAGTTCACCCGGAACGGCCGGGTATCAGGAGGAGACGGAACCATGCATCGCAATGCATTGCGCAGGCTCGCGCCTGCCTGCCTGGCCGCGGCTGCGGCCCTGGCCATCGGCGGGGGCGCCAGCGCCCAGACCGCCGCCGGCGGCAAGATCAAAGTCGGCTTCATGCTGCCCTATACCGGCACCTACGCCGCGCTCGGCAATGCCATCGAGAATGGCTTCAAGCTGTACGTGCAGGAGCAGGGCGGCAAGCTGGGCGGGCGCGAGATCGAATACTTCAAGGTCGACGACGAGTCGGACCCGGCCAAGGCTCCGGAAAACGCCGCCAAGCTGATCAAGCGCGACCAGGTCGACGTGGTGGTCGGCACCGTGCACTCCGGCGTGCAGATGGGCCTGGTCAAGGTGGCCAAGGAAAACAACACGCTGCTGATCATCCCCAATGCCGGGGTGGACGAGGCCACCGGCCCGCTGTGCGGCGCCAACATCTTCCGCTCCTCGTTTTCCAACTGGCAGCCCGGTTATGCGATGGGCCACGTGCTGGCCGAGCGCGGCCTGAAGAAGGTGGTCACGCTGACGTGGAAGTACGCGGCCGGCGAGCAGTCGGTCAAGGGCTTCAAGGAAGCCTTCGAGTCCAAGGGCGGCAAGGTCGTCAAGGAGATGAGCCTGCCGTTCCCCAACGTCGAGTTCCAGGCGCTGATCACCGAGGTGGCGGCCCTCAAGCCCGATGCGGTGTTCGTCTTCTTCGCCGGAGGCGGCGCCGTCAAGTTCGTCAAGGACTGGGCCGCGGCCGGGCTGAAGGACAAGATCCCGCTGTACGCTTCCGGCTTCCTGACCGACGGCACGCTCGAAGCACAGGGCGCCGCGGCCCAGGGCCTGGAGACCACGCTGCACTATGCGGATGGTCTCGGCAGCGCGCGCGACAAGACCTTCCGGCTGGCGTATGCCAAGACCTTCAAGCTGCAGCCCGACGTCTACGCCGTGCAGGGCTATGACGCCGCGCAGATGCTGTCGGCCGGCACCGGCGCGGTCAAGGGCGACATGAGCCGCAAGGCGGAACTCTACAAGGCCATCGAGGCCGCGCGCATCGACAGCCCGCGCGGCGCCTTCACCTTGTCGAAGGCGCACAACCCCGTGCAGGACTTCTACCTGCGCAAAGTGGACGGCCGCGAAAACAAGGTCAGCGGCGTGGCCGTCAAGTCCCTGGCCGACCCGGGGCGCGGCTGCCGGCTCTGAGCCGGCGGGTCTCGTCGCGGCCGCGCGGTGCGACACTGCGCGCGCATGGGCATCCGTGCGCGCGCGGGGCGCGGCCTTTTCCTTGAACCGGCTCCCGGGGTACGGCGCATGGACATCGTTTCCTTTCTCATCCAATGCCTGAACAGCGTGCAGTACGGCCTGCTGCTGTTCCTGGTGGCGAGCGGCCTGACGCTGATCTTCGGCATCATGGGCGTGATCAATCTCGCCCACGGCAGCTTCTACATGCTCGGCGCCTATCTGGCCTTCACGCTGGCCAGCCTGACCGGCAGCCTGTTCGTGGCCATCCCGCTGGGCATCGCACTGGCGGTGGCTTTCGGCTATGTACTGGAGTGGCTGTTCTTCAGCTATCTCTACGAACGCGACCACCTGCAGCAGGTGCTGATGACCTACGGCCTGATCCTGGTGTTCGAGGAATTGCGCAGCATCCTCGCCGGCGACGACGTGCATGGCGTACCGGTGCCAGCCATCCTCGACGGGGCGCTGCCGATCGGCAACGAGATGACCTACCCGGTCTACCGGCTCTTCATCTCGGCGGTGTGCCTGCTGGTCGCCGCGGCGATGTACCTGGTGATCCGCCGCACGCGGCTGGGCATGAGGATCCGTGCCGGTGCCAGCAACCGCGAAATGGTGCAGTCGCTGGGCATCAACATCACCTTGCTGTACCGCCTGGTGTTCGCGCTGGGCGTGGCGCTCGCGGTGCTGGCGGGCATGATCGCGGCGCCGGTTTCCTCGGTCTATCCGGGCATGGGCGCGCAGGTGCTGATCGTATGCTTCGTGGTGGTGGTGATCGGCGGCATCGGCTCGGTCAAGGGCGCCCTGGTGGCGGCGCTGCTGCTGGGCTTCGTCGATACCTTCGGCAAGGTCTTCTGGCAGGAGGCGGCCGGCGTGCTGATCTACCTGCTGATGGCGGTGATCCTGTTGTGGAAGCCCCAGGGCCTGTTCAAGGCGGGCTGAACATGGAGGGTTGTTCAAGGCGGGCTGGATAGATGGTGACGCGGGCGGATGGCTCGGGCGGCCGCAGGTGCGGCCGCGCAGCATGAGGAGGCGAGGATGTTGGCAGGAGCAATGAGGGAAGGGCGGGGCGAGCGTCCCGCCTGGCCGGCCGTGCTGGCGTGGCTGGTGGCGCTGGGTGCGCTGGCCTGGCTGCCGCCGCTGCTGGACGGCGATGCGGGCAAGTTCTACATCGAGCTGCTGAGCAAGGTGATGATCATGGCCATCTTCGCGCTGTCGCTGCAGCTGCTGATCGGCTATACGGGGCTGGTCAGCCTGGGCCATGCCGCCTACTTCGCCGCCGCCGCGTACGCCACGGCGATGCTGGCGCCGCAGTCCGGCCCGGGCAACGGCTGGCTGCTGATGGCTGCGGCGATGGCCGCCGCGGCCATGCTGGCGTTGCTCGTCGGCATGCTGGTGCTGCGCACGCGCGGCATCTACTTCATCATGGTCACGCTGGCCTTCGCCCAGATGGTCTATTTCGTCTTCCACGACACCAAGCTGGCCGGCGGCAGCGATGGCACCTATATCTACTTCCGGCCCGAATTCGGCCTGCCCGGCGGCCGGGTCTTGAATGTCGATGGGGCGGCCGCCTTCTATTGGCTGGTGCTCGCCGCGCTGGCGGCGACGGTGGCGATGCTGGCGCAATTGCTGCGCTCGCGTTTCGGCCACGCCCTGGTCGGCATCCGCCACAACGAGCAGCGCATGCGGGCGGCCGGCTATGCGAGCTACCGCTACCAGCTCGGCGCCTTCGTCGCCGGCGGCACGCTGGCCGGGCTGGCCGGCTACCTCTACGCCATCCAGTTCGGCTTCGTGAATCCGGAGATCGCCTCCTGGCACCAGTCTGGCAACGTCATGCTGATGGTCATCCTGGGCGGCGTAGGCAGCCTCGCCGGCGCGGTGCTGGGCGCCTTCTCCTTCGTGCTGCTGGCCGAGTGGTTCAGCGGCCTGACCCGGCACTGGCAGTTGCTGATGGGCGGCTTCATCATCCTGGCCGTGGCGTTGCTGCCGCGCGGGCTGGTCGGGCTGGGCGGCAGCCTCGGTCCGCGGCTGCGGCGGCGGTCGCCGCCGTCGCCGCAGCGCGGCGCCAGCCCTGGCGCGGGGGAGGCAGCATGAGCACGCCCATGAGCACGCCCGTGTTGCAGGCCGAAGGCTTGAGCCGCCGCTTCGGCGGCCTGCTGGCCGTATCCGCGGTGAACCTGTCGCTGGAACTGGGGCAGGTGCATGCGGTGATCGGTACCAATGGCGCCGGCAAGTCCACGTTGATCAATATGCTGTCGGGCGAGCTGGCGCCGTCGGGCGGGCGGCTGCGCCTGCAGGGGCAGGACGTCACCGGCTGGGCGCAGCCGCGCCTGGCGCGCCATGGCGTGGGCCGCAGCTACCAGCGCAACAATATCTTCCTGCCGCTGAGCGTGCGCGAGAACTGCCGGCTGGCCGCACAGGCGCGCGCGCAGCGGGCCTGGCGGCTATGGGAGGGCGCGCAGGGCTGCCGCCTCAGCCGCGCCCTGGCCGACGAGGCGCTCGAGCGTGCCGGTCTGTCCGGCGTGGCCGGGGTCGTGGCCAGTGCGCTGTCGCACGGGCAGAAGCGCCAGCTCGAAGTCGCGATGTGCCTGGCGACGCAGCCCCAGGTGCTGCTGCTCGATGAGCCGCTGGCGGGCATGGGGCCGGAGGAGTCGGCGCGCATGCTCGACTTGCTGCACGGCCTGCGCGACGGCCATGCCGTGCTGCTGGTGGAGCACGATATGGAGGCGGTATTCGCCGTGGCCGACCGTATCACGGTGATGGTCAATGGCACGGTGATCGCCTCGGACAGCCCCGCGGCGATCCGCGTCAATCGCGAAGTGCAACTCGCCTACCTGGGGGAGGACGATATGGCTGAGGGTGAGCACGGTGAGCACCGCGCAGGCGATGCCGGCGCCCAGAGCGAGCAGGAGCACGCGGCATGAAACCGACCTCCGGAGAGCCGATGCTGCGCGCTGCGGGCGTCGAGGCATGGTACGGCAGCAGCCACGTGCTGCGCGGCATCGATTTCCGCGTGGCGCGCGGCGAGACGGTCGGGCTGCTGGGCCGCAACGGCATGGGCAAGAGCACGCTGTTGCGCACGCTGCTGGGCCATGTGCGCCAGCGCCGCGGCGAGATCGTGGTGGCCGGGCGCGATGTCTCGCGCGCGCGGCCGCACGAAGTGGCCCGCCTGGGCGTGGCCTACGTGCCGGAAGGGCGGGGCGTATTCCCCAACCTGTCGGTGCGGGAAAACCTGATCATGGCGGCGGGCAAGGGCAGCAGCGGCCGTTTCGACTGGGACGAGGCGCGCGTGCTCGACCTGTTCCCGCGCCTCAAGGAGCGGCTCTCGAACGGCGGTCATGAGCTGTCCGGGGGCGAGCAGCAGATGCTGTCGATCGGCCGCGCGCTGATGACCAATCCCGAGTGCCTGGTCCTGGACGAGGCCACCGAAGGGCTGGCGCCGCGCATCGTGCGGGAGATCTGGCAGGTCATCGCCACCATCCGCGCGACCGGCATCGCCTGCGTGGTGGTCGACCGCAACTACCGCGCGGTGCTCGCGCATGCCGACCGCGCCGTCGTGCTGGAGAAGGGGCAGGTCGTGCTCGACGAGGCGGCGCCGGCGCTGGCCGCCGCGCCGGCACGGCTGGACCGCTATCTCGGCGTCTGAGGGCGCGGCCGCGGCATGCCGGAGCGGCCCGGCAGGAGTGGCTGCCGGGCGGCGAGCCTCTACAATGTGGCTTTTCTCCGACGCCATGCCATCCGCCGACTCCCGTTCTCCCGTGCCCTCCGCCGATGCGGTCGCGGCCGAGCTGGTCGCCGTGCTGGTCGCAGTCAGCCAGGGCCAGCCCCGCGTGCTGACGCGCGACGGTGCCCACGCCTTGCCGGCCGGTCCGTTCGAATCCTCGCACCGTTCGCTGCAGGCCGGGCTGCGCGCCTGGGTGGAGACGCAGACCCATCATCCGCTGGGCTACGTCGAGCAGCTCTATACCTTTGCGGATCGCGACCGCGCCAACCAGCAGGGCCAGCGTGTCATCTCGGTGAGCTATCTCGGCCTCACGCGCGAGTCGGCCGAAGCCGGCGAGGAGGGCATCGGCTGGCAGGATTGGTACCGGTATTTCCCATGGGAAGACTGGCGCGAGGGCTCCCCTCCCGTGGTGGCCGGGCGGATCCTGCCCGCGCTGCACCGCTGGTCGGCGCTGGCAGACGACGCGGCCACCCGGCGCCGCCGCCGGCAGCGCATCGATTTCACCTTCGGGGCCGACGAGGCCTCCTGGAACGAGGAGATGGTGCTGCAGCGCTACGAACTGCTGTTCGAGGCCGGACTGGTGCCCGAGGCCGCGCAGCGTAGCGCCGGGCAGGGGAGCGAGCTGGTGCCCGGCGATGCGATGCTGCACGATCACCGCCGCATCCTGGCCACCGCCATGGCACGCCTGCGCGCCAAGATCCGCTACCGCCCGGTGGTGTTCGAACTGATGCCGCCGACCTTCACGCTGCTGCAGTTGCAGCAGGCCTTCGAGGCGGTGGCGGGCCGCAGCCTGCACAAGCAGAATTTCCGCCGCTTCATCGAGCAGCAGGCGCTGGTGGAAGAGACCGGCCAACTGACGCAGGGTTCGGCCGGCCGGCCGGCCAAGCTGTTCCAGTTCCGCGGCGACGTGCTGCTGGAACGGGCCATCGCCGGTAGCAAGCTGCCGCTGGCCCGCTAGCGTTCCGGGCCGATGGATTCCTGTGACGCGGGGCAACCGTCCCCGCACGGCATGGCCGCCTGGCCTGCGCGCCCGGGCCGCCCGCCGGTGGGAAAACCCGGGCTTGACGTGAATTATGCTCATTGCTAGCATAATTATCGTGATGCTCTCCGACGGGGACCGCTGGCGGGAGGCCGCCAACATGCCGTGCTATGCAGGCAGGGCGACGTGCCTCAGGCGAAGCGGCGTGTTATTCGTCTTGTTCGTTTACCCAGATAATGCTCAGTATGAGTATAAGTAAGCTGCGATTCCCGGCCAGCAGTACTCCTGCCCGCTCGCCGGCGCGCGGCGTTCTCGTGGCAGCGGGCGCCATTGTCGTGGCGCTGGCGGCGGCACCGTCTGTGGCGGCACCGCGCGCAGGCGCCGCGCCCTATCCCGGCCGTCCGATCGAGCTGGTCGTCACCTTTCCGCCGGGCGGCGGCACCGACCTGCTGGCGCGCAAGCTCGCCGCACGGCTGGAAGGGGAGCTGGGGCAGCCGGTGGTGGTGGAGAACCGCGCCGGCGCCAGCGGCAACATCGGCGCACAACTGGTGGCCCATGCCAGGCCCGACGGCTACACCTTGCTGATGGTCAACAGCAGCTATGCCATCAATCCCGCCGTCTACCGCAAGCTCGGCTTTTCGCCACAGTCTGACCTGCGCGGCGTGATCAATGTGGCCTACGTGCCGTCGGTGCTGGTGACGACGGTGTCGTCGCCCTGGCTGAGCCTGCGCCAGGCCCTCGACGCGCGCGCGGTGCGGCGCGTGGGGCTCGGTGCCACCGGCCCGGGCGCCACGGCGACGCCGGCCTACGCATCCTGCGGCAACGGCACGCCGCAGCAGCTGGCCGGCGGGATGCTGATGCGCCGCACCGGGGCGGACTGGCTGCACGTGCCGTATCGAGGCTGCGGTCCCGCCCTGCAGGCGGTGCTGGCCGGCAACGTGCCGCTGGGCATCGTCACCGCATCCAGCGCGCTGCCGTTCATCCAGGCCGGCACGCTGCGCGCACTCGCGGTGACCTCGCCGCAGCGCTCGCCGTTGCTGCCCGGGGTGCCGACGGTGGCGGAGCAGGGCCTGCCGGGGTATGCGCTCAACCAGTGGCACGGCGTGCTGGCTCCGGCGGCGACGCCGCCGGCCATCGTGCGCCGCCTCAACAGCGCCATCGCCGCAGTGATGCGGCGGCCTGAAATGGCTGCCGAACTGCAGGCCCTGGGCTATGACGTCACCACCAGCACCCCGCAGGAGTTCCAGGCCGTGATCGAGCGCGATATCGCGCGCTTCGGCGAGCTGGCCAGGCAGATGGACCTGCACGTCGACTGAGTGCAGGGCCGTCGAGCCCGTCGAGTATGGCTTGGTGCACTTTGTGTGGCGGACGTGCAACGCCACACGCTGCGCGCACGGATCGGCCGCCGGCGCCCGGGGGGTTGACCGTATGCCGCTTCCCTCGCATGCTTGCCAAACCGGATGGCGCAGCCAGTATCTCCCGCAGTGGCCGTAGTCCGGCTCTTCCACTAGAATGGCGCGCGTTTGTGCAATGCAATAGCGAACCGGAGCCGAGCCGCATCCGGCCTCTGGCCTTCCGTCCTGTCCGGGGCGGTCGAGCCGGCCAAGCTGACCCCAATCCATGACCCAATCCGCAACCAGCCACTATTACGTCGAAAGCCCGAGCACGCGTGCCCTGGTGATCGGCGCAATCGGCGTCGTCTTCGGCGATATCGGCACCAGCCCCCTCTACTCGCTCAAGGAGTGCTTCAGCGCGGAGCACGGCATCCCCTTCAGCGAGGCGGCCGTGCTCGGCATCATCTCGATGCTGTTCTGGGCGATGATCATCGTGGTCTCGCTCAAATACGTGCTGTTCGTGATGCGCGCGGACAACGACGGCGAAGGCGGCGTGCTGGCCCTGATGGCGCTCGCGCTGCGCACGGCCGCGCCACGCTCGCGCCGGGCCAAGATGCTGATGATGTTCGGCATCTTCGGCGCCTGCATGTTCTACGGCGACGCGGTGATCACGCCGGCCATCTCCGTGATGTCAGCGGTGGAAGGGCTGGAGATCGCGGCGCCGGGGCTGTCGCATTTCGTCATCCCCATCACCCTGGTGATCCTGTGTGCGCTGTTCCTGATCCAGCGCAGCGGCACCGCGACGGTCGGCAAACTGTTCGGCCCGGTGATGGTGGTGTGGTTCCTCGCACTCGGTGCGCTGGGCCTGCTGCACCTGATGCACGCGCCGGGCATCCTGATGGCGCTCAGTCCGCACCACGCGATCAGCTTCCTGATGGAGCACTCGCTGCAGGCCTTCGTGGTGCTGGGCTCGGTCTTCCTGGTGCTGACCGGGGCCGAGGCGCTCTACGCCGACATGGGCCACTTCGGCGCCCGCCCGATCCGCTACGGCTGGTTCGTGCTGGTCATGCCCTGCCTGATGCTGAACTACTTCGGCCAGGGCGCGATGCTGCTGCAGAACCCCAAGGCGATCGAGAACCCCTTCTACCTGATGGTGCCGGACATGCTGCAGCTGCCTATGGTGCTGCTGGCCACGCTGGCCACGGTGATCGCCTCGCAGGCGGTCATCTCCGGCGCCTTCTCGCTGACCAGCCAGGCCATCCAGCTCGGCTTCGTGCCGCGCATGCGCATCCGCTATACCTCGGACGCGGAGATCGGCCAGATCTACCTGCCGGTGATCAACTGGATCCTGCTGGTGCTGGTGATCGCCGTGGTGGTCGCCTTCAAGAAATCGGACAACCTGGCCGCGGCCTACGGCATCGCCGTGACCACCACCATGGTCATCACTACCTTCCTCGCCGTGGTGGTGATGCGCAATGTCTGGAAGTGGAACCCGGTGCTGGTCATGCTGATCGGCCTCGGTTTCCTGATGGTGGATCTTGCCTTCTTCTCTGCCAACCTGCTGAAGGTGGCCGAGGGCGGCTGGTTCCCGCTGCTGCTGGGCGGCCTGGCCTTCTTCCTGCTGATGACCTGGTACAGCGGCCGCAAGCTGCTGCGCGCGCGCAGCCTGGAGGACGGCATCCCGCTCGAACCGTTCATCGCCGGCCTGCTGGCGCACCCGCCGCACCGCGTCGAAGGCACCGCCGTGTTCCTGACCGGCAATTCGGACTATGTGCCGGTCTCGCTGCTGCACAACCTGAAGCACAACCGCGTGCTGCACGAGCGCGTGGTCTTCCTGACTTTCGTGACGCGTGACATCCCCTACGTCGATGATGACCGCCGCCTGGCGTGCAAGGACCTCGGCGGTGGCATCTACATCCTGCGCTCCGAATACGGCTTCAAGGAGACGCCCGATGTGCAGAAGGTGCTGGACCTGGCGCAGCGCAAGCTGGGCATGGCCTTCGAGCTGATGGAGACTTCCTTCTTCATCGCGCGCGAATCGGTGATCCCGTCCAAGCTGCCGGGTATGTCGATGTGGCGCGAGAGCCTGTTCGCCTGGATGCACCAGAACGGCGCCAAGCCGTCGGACTTCTTCTCGATCCCGGCCAACCGGGTCGTGGAACTGGGCACCAAGGTCGAGATCTGAGCGGCCGGCTGGCCGCTGCACCCAGGAAAAAGCCCCCGCATGCGCGAGCATGCGGGGGCTTTTTCCTGCCTTGCCGGGCGCCAGCGGGCAGCGCGTGCGGCCGGCGGCTGGCTACCGCCTATCGCCTGCCGCCTGCCGCCGCGCCGGTGCCGGGTCTTCAGCGCTTGAGCTTGGCGAAAGCCGCTGCCATCGCGCCCGCCGGCTCCGCTTCGCGGCGTCCACCGCCGAAGCCCTTGCCGCCGCTGCGCTGGCCGCCGCGCTCGCTGCCGCGATCGCCGCCGCCGGCCGGACGTGAACTCTGGCCGGGCTCATCGTCCAGCCGCATCGACAGGCCGATGCGGTTGCGCTTGACGTCGACTTCCATCACCTTGACCTTGACGATCTGCCCGGCCTTGACGACCTCGTGCGCATCCTTGACGAACTTGGAGGAGAGCGCGGAGATGTGGACCAGGCCATCCTGGTGCACGCCGATGTCGACGAAGGCACCGAAGGCGGCCACGTTGGTCACCACGCCTTCCAGCACCATGCCGGGCTGCAGGTCCTTGATCTCCTCGACGCCTTCCTGGAAGGTGGCGGTCTTGAACTCGGGGCGGGGATCGCGGCCGGGCTTCTCCATCTCGGCCAGGATGTCGCGCACCGTCGGCAGGCCGAAGGTGTCGTCGGTGAACTGGGCCGGCGACAGGCCGCGCAGGGCTTCACGGTTGCCCAGCACGGCGGAGAGGTCCTTCTTGATATGGTCGAGGATGCGCTTGACCACCGGATAGGCTTCCGGGTGGACCGAGGAGCGGTCGAGCGGGTTGTCGCCGTTGTTGATGCGGAGGAAGCCCGCGGCCTGCTCGAAGGTCTTGTCGCCCAGGCGCGGCACCGCCTTCAGTGCCTCTCGGTTGGCGAAGGCGCCGTTGGCGTCGCGGTAGTCGACGATATTGCGCGCCAGCACCGTATTCAGGCCCGAGACGCGCGCCAGCAGCGGCGCCGAAGCGGTGTTGACATCCACGCCCACGGCGTTCACGCAGTCCTCGACCACGGCGTCCAGTGCGCGCGCCAGTTCGCGCTGGTTGACGTCGTGCTGGTACTGGCCCACGCCGATCGACTTGGGATCGATCTTGACCAGCTCCGCCAGCGGATCCTGCAGGCGGCGCGCGATCGACACCGCGCCACGCAGCGAGACGTCGAGCTCGGGGAATTCCTTGGCCGCCAGTTCAGAGGCCGAGTAGACCGAGGCGCCGGCCTCGCTGACCACGATCTTGGTCAGCTTCAGCTCGGGAGCCTGGCGCATCAGGTCCTGCACCAGCTTGTCGGTCTCGCGGCTGGCGGTGCCGTTGCCGATCGAGACCAGGGCCACGCCATGCTGCTTGGCCAGCCGCGCCAGGGTGGCGAGCGAGCCGTTCCAGTCGCGGCGCGGCTCGTGCGGGTAGATGGTGGCGGTCTCGAGCAGCTTGCCGGTGGTATCGACCACGGCTACCTTGCAACCGGTGCGGATGCCGGGGTCGACGCCCATCACGGCCTTGTGGCCGGCCGGCGCCGCCAGCAGCAATTCGTGCAGGTTGCGGCCGAACACCTTGATGGCTTCGCCCTCGGCGGTCTCGCGCAGCTGGGTCAGCAGCTCGGTCTCGATGTGCGGCTGCACCTTGACGCGCCAGCACCAGCGGCACACGTCGCCCAGCCATTTGTCGGCGGGGCGGTTCTGGTTCTGGATGCCGAAGTGGCGCGCAATCATGCCTTCGCAGGGGTGGGGCACCAGCGTGTCCTGCTCTTCGCCCAGGCCCAGCTTGACCATCAGCACGCCGGCGTTGCGGCCCCGGAACAAGGCCAGGGCGCGGTGCGACGGCACGTTGCGGATAGGCTCGCTGTAAGCATAGTAGTCGCGGAACTTCTCTTCCTCCGCGCCTTCCTTGCCTTCCATCACGGTCGAGCTGACCACGCCCTGGTTCCACAGGTGGTCGCGCAGCTTGCCGAGCAGTTCGGCGGTTTCACCGAACTGCTCGGAGAGGATGTCGCGCGCGCCGTCCAGCGCGGCTTTCACGTCGGGCACGCCGCCGTCGGCAGTGGGGTTGCCGTTGACGTACTTGGCGGCCTCGGCCTGCGGCTCGAGCGTGGGATCGGCCAGCAGGGCCTGCGCCAGCGGCTCCAGGCCGCATTCGCGCGCGATCTGGGCGCGCGTGCGGCGCTTGGGCTTGTAGGGCAGGTAGAGGTCTTCCAGCGCCTGCTTGGTCTGGGCGCCTTCGATGGCGGTGCGCAGGACGTCGGTCAGCTTGCCTTGTTCTTCGATCGAAGCCAGGATGGCCAGGCGGCGCTCTTCCATCTCGCGCAGGTAGAGCAGGCGTTCTTCCAGCGTGCGCAGTTGCGTGTCGTCCAGGTTGCCCGTGACTTCCTTGCGGTAGCGGGCGATGAAGGGCACGGTGGCGCCTTCGTCCAGCAGCGCGACGGCCGCCGCCACCTGGCGGGGTTGCACCGAGAGTTCGGCCGCGATCAGCGACTCGATCTTTTGTGAAACGTGGGCGGGCAGGTTGGGCATCCGGAATACAGGAAAACAGTCAGTCGAAAGCGGGGCATTTTGCCACAAGCCCGCGGCGCCGCCAGCATCGGCCGCCGGGCGCGCCGGCAGCCGGGCCGGCGTGCCCGCCGTGTGCCGTGCGCGGCCAGGCGGCAGCGCCCGGCGGCGGCGCCGCAGGCACGCGGGCGGGCGCCGGCGCGGGCCGCCCGGATGCTAGAATCGCACCATGATCGACAAGCCACACCAGGCCACCATGCAGGCCAAGCATCCAGGCGTGCCACGCTCGCGCGCGGGCGCCCCCGCAGCTCCAGTCGCCGGCGCTGCCGTGCGCGCACCGCGCCGGCCCGGCGCGCTGCTGATGGCGGCCTGCCTGGCCGCCGTGCTTGGCGCAGCGGTGGGTGGCGGCCGGGCGCATGCCCAGGCCCCGGTGCCGGCGGCCGAAGCCGCGCCGCGCGACTTCGACGCCGAACGCAAGGCGATCGATGATTCGCGTGCCTGGACCAACTACCGCTACGCCAAGGCCGAGCACGATTGCTATGCGACGTTCTTCGTCAACCACTGCGTCGACAAGGCCAAGGACGTGCAGCGCGAGGAACTGGAGGTGCTGCGCAAGCGCGAGCTCGAGGTCAGCGCCGCCGAGCGCGCCTACAAGGCCGTGCAGCGCGACCAGCGCCAGGCGCTGCAGCGCGCGCAGGACGAAGCGGAGCGACCGCAGCGGGAGGCCAACGAGAAGGCCAGCCGCGAGGCATTCGGCAAGAAGCAGCAGGAGCAGCAGCTGCGCGATGCCGAGCGCCAGGGCCAGGCCCCGCAACGTGCGGCCAATGCCCAGGCCTACGACAAGAAGCAGGCGGATTTCGATGCGCGCCTGAAGGAAGCGCAGCAGCATGCCGCCGAAGACGCGCGCAAGCGTGCCGAGAACGTCAAGGACTACGAAGCCAAGCAGCGCGATGCCGCACAGCGGCAGCGCGAGCTGGACGAGCGCCGCGCCAAGGCCAAGGAGCAGGGTTCGGCTTCGTCGCCGCGTCCTTTCGGCTTCTGAGTGGCCAGCGCCCGGCAACGTGGACCGTGGAGGAGGGAGGTGCGACCATGGATCTGAACCTGAACACCCTGCAGCGGCAGATCATCGAGCTGCAGATCGAGCACCGTGACCTGGACTATCTGATCGACCACATGTCGCAGGACCCGGCCCATGACGAGCTGCAACTGCGGCGCCTGAAGAAGCGCCGCCTCAAGCTCAAGGACGCCATCACCTTGCTGCAGCTGCAGCTCGAACCCGACGTGCCTGCCTGATGCCACTGAGCGGCAGCCCTGACTGCCGCGCGCTATCTCCCTAGCCTTGTCCGATTCCCCAGACCTGATTTCCGCCGCCGAGCCGGCGCCCCCGACCGCCACCGCGACAGCGCAGGACGACGGCGCGGCCGCGCGCGCGGCGGCCAAGGCTGCCCACGTCGCCACGCTGTCCACCGTGTTCGCCCCGGATGGCACGCTCGCCCAGGCGATTCCCGGCTATCGCCCGCGCGATGCCCAGGCGAGCATGGCGCAGGCCGTGGCCGGTGCCATCGAGGATAGCGAGACGGTGATCGTCGAAGCAGGCACCGGCACCGGCAAGACCTTCGCCTACCTGGTGCCCGCCATGTTGTGGGGCGGCAAGGTGATCCTGTCGACCGGTACCAAGAACCTGCAGGACCAGCTGTTCCAGCGTGACATCCCGACCGTGCGTCGCGCGCTCAACGTGCCGATCTCGGTAGCCTTGCTCAAGGGGCGCGCCAACTATTTATGCCACTACCACCTGGAGCGGGCTGAGGTGGCGGGCAAGCTGGCGTCGCGGCAGGATGCGGCATGGTTGCGCGAGATCGGGCGTTTCGCCAAGGTCACTTCGACGGGAGACAAGGCCGAACTCGCCGCGGTGCCCGAGAATGCCCCGGTGTGGCAGCTCGTCACCTCGACCCGCGACAACTGTCTCGGCACCGAATGCCCGCACTACAAGGAATGCTTCGTCATGCGGGCGCGCAAGGAGGCGCAGCAGGCCGACATGGTGGTGGTGAACCACCACCTCTTCTTCGCCGATGTGGTGCTGCGTGATACCGGCATGGCCGAGCTGCTGCCGGCCGCCAATACCGTGATCTTCGACGAAGCCCACCAGCTGCCCGATACTGCCACCCTGTTCTTCGGCGAGACACTGTCGACCAGCCAGCTGCTGGAGCTGGCGCGCGATACCGTGGCCGAAGGCCTGTCGCACGCGCGCGATGCCGTCGACTGGGTGCGCCTCGGTGCGCCGCTGGAACGCGCCGCACGCGACCTGCGGCTGGCCTTCTCCAAGGACAGCACGCGCATGGCGATCAGCCAGATCGAGGCGGATCCCCGCATCGCGCCGGTCTTCAACGAGACGCTGGATGCGGTCGATGCCGCCCTGTCCGAATTCGTCGAGCTGCTCGAGTCGCAGGCCGAACGTGCCGAATCGCTGCAGCAGTGTCACCGCCGCGCGGTCGAACTGGCGCAGCGGCTGGCCGCCTGGCGCGAGCAGCCGGCGCCGCCGCGGCCGGCCGCGGCCACCGGCGAGGAAGTCCCTGCCGTGCCCGCCGATGCGTTCGGCCCGGACACCGTGCGCTGGGTCGAGGTCTTTTCGCACACGGTGCAACTGCACCGCACGCCGCTGTCGATCGCACCGATCTTCACGCGCCAGCGCGAGGGCCCGCCGCGCGCCTGGATCTTCACCTCGGCGACGCTGTCGGTGAAGGGTAACTTCACACACTATGCCGCCCAGCTCGGCCTGGACAAGGATCGCTCGCTGACCCTGCCCAGTCCCTTCGACTATGCGTCGCAGGGCTTGCTGTACGTGCCGCGAGGATTGCCGGCGCCACAGGCGCCCCATTTCACCGAGGCGGTGGTGGAGGCGGCGCTGCCGCTGATCGAGGCCGCCGGCGGGCGTGCCTTCCTGCTGTGCACCACCTTGCGTGCCGTGCAACGTGCGTCGGACATGCTCTACGATGCCTTCGCCGAGCGCGGGCTCGAATTGCCGCTGCTGGTGCAAGGCCAGGCCAGCCGCACCGAACTGCTGGATCGCTTCCGCGAACTTGGCAATGCCGTACTGGTGGGCAGCCAGAGTTTCTGGGAGGGCGTGGACGTGCGTGGCGAAGCCCTTTCGCTCGTCATCATCGACAAGCTGCCGTTCGCGCCCCCCGACGACCCGGTGCTGGCCGCGCGCATGGAGGTGCTGCAGAAGAAGGGCCTCAGCCCCTTTGCCGTGCACCAGCTGCCGCACGCCGTCATCACCCTGAAGCAGGGAGCGGGCCGCCTGATCCGCTCGGAGACCGACCGCGGCGTGCTGGTGATCTGCGATACGCGCCTGGTGGAGAAGCCCTATGGCCGGCAGATCTGGCAGAGCCTGCCGCCGTTCGCGCGCACGCGCGAGGAGCAGACGGTGCTGCGCTTCCTGTCGGACCTGCGCGGCCAGCCTGTGGCGACGGGCGACGATGGCGGCGATGGCGGCGAGGGTGACGGCGACGCGGTGTGATGCCGCACGGCGGCCGTCCCCGGTGCGTCGCCGGTGCGTCCCCGCGGAAATCTGACAAAAAGAAAGCCCGACATCGTCGGGCTTTCTTTTCTTCTATCGGGCCCCTGCCACGCACAGCGGCAGGGGCGGCCTCAGAACAGCTGCCACCAGGACTTGTCCTTGCGGCGCTCGCCATACTTGATGAAGTCGCTGTTCGGGTAGTTCTTCTCCAGCACACGGGCGGCGTCGTCGCGCAGGTCGTTCAGGCCCAGCAGGTCGTACGAGCGCACCATGATGTACAGCGCTTCCTCGTTGGCCGGCGCGCCGTCGTAGTCCTTGAGCGACTGCTGGGCGCGGTTGGCTGCTGCCAGGTAGGCGCCGCGGCGGAAATAGTAGCGAGCGGCGTGGACCTCGTGTTCGGCCAGCGAGTTGACGATGTACTGCATGCGCGCGCGCGCGTCAGGCGTGTACTTGCTGTCCGGGTACTGCGTGACCAGGGTATTGAAGGCGTCGAAGGCCGCGCGTGCTGCCTTCGGATCGCGTTCGCTCAGGTCCTGGCCCGAGAAGCGGCCCAGCCAGCCCAGGTTGTCGTTGAAGTTGATCAGGCCCTTCAGGTAGTAGGCGTAATCGATGTTGGCGTGGTTCGGGTGCAGCTGGATGAAGCGGTCCACGGCCGCCAGCGCGGCCGCCGTCTCGCCATCCTTGTAGTTGGCGTAGGCCGTGTCGATCTGGGCTTGCTGCGCATAGCGCCCGAACGGGTAGCGGCTCTCCAGCTTTTCGTACAGCTTGACCGCGCGCGTGTAATCGGCGCCATCCAGTGCGTCCTTCGCTTCCGAATATAATTTATTCGCCGACCAACCAGCGGTCTCGTCGGGCTGGTCGGCCAGCAGGCCGCATGCCGACAGCATGACGGCGCCGCCTGCGAGCAGAATCGCTCCAATTCTCGCGCGCCAACTGGCGCGTTTCATGCTCATCGTTTGCATGGGCAACGAATCCCGGATGAAAAAAAATAGCGTCAAGCATTATAGCCGAAGCCCCAAGTCACCAGCCGGTGGCGCGGACATCACGCAGCAGGACGCCGCCCAGCCGGCGGCGGAAGGTCTCGAAACGCAGGACGAGGAGGGCGGCGCGGACACCGGCGCGCCGGTCGCCGGCGATTTCCTGCCGCTCGAACTGGAGGTGAACGGGGCCGACCACGGAGAGCGGCTGGACAAGCTGCTGGCGCGGCATTTCCACGAGTTTTCCCGCAGCCGCATCCAGCAGTGGATCGAGGATGGCGCGGTCACGGTCGATGGCGCGCCGGCACGCGTGCGCACCGCTGTGCAACTGGGCCAGCGCATCGAGGTGCGCCCGCAGGCCGCGCCCGAGACGCAGGCCTTCACCGCGGAGGACGTCCCCCTCTCTGTGGTACATGAAGACGACGCGCTGCTGGTCATCGACAAGCCGGCCGGACTGGTGGTGCACCCGGCCGCCGGCAACTGGAGCGGTACCGTGCTCAACGGCCTGCTGTACCGCTATCCCGCCGCGGCTGCCCTGCCGCGCGCCGGCATCGTGCACCGCCTTGACAAGGAAACCACCGGCCTGATGGTGGTGGCCCGCACGCTGACCGCGCAGACCGAACTGGTGCGCCAGTTGCAGGCGCGCACCGTCAAGCGCACCTATATCGCGCTGGTGTGGGGGGAGACGCCTGACGAGGGCACCATCGACGCGCCGATCGGCCGCGATCCGCGCGAGCGCATCCGCATGGCCATCGTGCGTACCAGCAGCGGCAAGCCCTCGCGCACCCATTTCCGCACCGTGGGCGTGGCCAGGCTGGGGCGTGCCACCGTATCGATGGTGCTGTGCCAGCTTGAAACCGGGCGTACCCACCAGATCCGCGTGCACTTCGAATCGATCGGCCACCCGCTGCTGGCCGACCCGGTCTACCACCGCGCCACGCAGCGCGGCATGCGCCAGGCCGTCAAGGCGCCGCTGCCGGTGCCGCTGGAGCGGCAGGCCCTGCACGCCTACAAGCTCGGGCTGATCCATCCGGTCAGCGGCAAGGCGGTGTCCTGGCAGGCGCCGCCGCCGGCCGACCTGCAGGCCCTGATCGATGCCCTGGAGTTCACCGCGCCGGGCGACGAGGAAGAGGAGGGCGATGAGGGCGGCGAGGGCGAGTACGGCTACGAAGTCGGTGGCGAGTATGGCGACGATGAGGACTGGGATGACGACGAAGCCTGATGCCGGCTGGCTGGTCCCGGACTGGCCGGCGCCCGCGCAGGTGCGCGCCTTGTCCACCACGCGCCAGGGCGGCGTCAGTGCCGGGCCCTATGGCCTGGCCGGCGGTGCGGCAGGTGGGCTGAACCTGGGCCTGCACGTGGGCGACGATGCGGCGGCCGTGCAGGCCAATCGCGCGCGCCTGGAGGCGGTCTTGCCGCGCGCGCCGCGCTGGCTCGACCAGGTGCACGGCTGCGGCGTGGCTACGGCCGGGCAGGCCGGCGGCGCCGAGCCGGCGCCGCCGCGTGCCGACGCTTGTATCAGCGTGGAGGCGGGCCAGGTCTGCGCGGTGATGACGGCGGACTGCCTGCCGGTGCTGCTGTGTGATCGCGCCGGTACCGTGGTCGGCGCCGCGCATGCCGGCTGGCGCGGGCTGTGCGCCGGGGTGATCGAGGCCACGCTGGCACGCATGGCCGGTGCCAGGAGCGGTGCCGGTGGCGCGCCCGGGTGGCTGGCCTGGCTGGGGCCGGCGATCGGGCCGGCAGCTTTCGAGGTGGGCGCCGAGGTACGCGAAGCCTTCCTGGCCGAGGCCGACGCGGCCGGTCGCGGCGAGCAGGCCGCGGTCGCCGCGGCCTTCCGGGCTGGCGCCCCGGGCAAGTACTACGCCGACATCCATGCGCTGGCCCGGGTGCGCCTGGCGCGCGCCGGCTGCCACGCGGTCTACGGCGGCGACGCCTGCACGGTGGCCGATGCCGAGCGCTTCTACTCCTACCGGCGCGATGGCGTCACCGGGCGCATGGCCACCCTGGTCTGGCTCGCATCCTGAGCGCGCAGCAAACCAGCCGCCGCACGATGTTGCCCCGCTGAAGGGGGGTCACTGCGGGCCGTCTGCCGGCGGCGCCTTCGCCGCCATGCCGGCCTGCTCGCGCGACCGGCGCCGGCGTCGGCGCGCCGGTGTGCCGAGGATGTACAGCAGCAGGGCCACGGGACCGAGCCCGTACAGCACGAAGGTCGCCACGCCGGCGACCACATTGTGTTCGGTGATGGCCATCATCAGCGCCACGTACAGCCAGCCGATGGCAACGATATACATCAGGTTTTCATCCTTCTCGTGCAAACTCCGCGGCAGGGCGCCGGCCAGGCCTCGACGGCCGCTCCCGGAGCGGGCCGGGGAGCGTCTGCGCGCCAGGCCGGCGGCACGAAATAATCCGCATTGACAGCGCAGACATTGCAAGGCAACAATGGGTCGGACTGGCCTCCAGAGCGGCCGCTTTGTGCCCCGGGCGCCGCCGGCAAGCATACCGCATCACGCTGACAGCCGAGGCGCGAGGCGGGCCAGTCCAGGGGCCGGCCGGATCACCGATCCGGTCTGTCTTCGTGAACAAAACGGCAGAGAGACGACGACATCATGGCGACCGGCAAGGGTGCGGCAGCTTCCTCCCAGGAAGACCAGTTCCGACCATTTTCAATTCCGCCGGGGCCATTCGATCCAGCCGCATGGCTGGCATGGTCCCGCCAGGCGCAAGCCAACGGCGCGGCAGCGGCCCAGGGATTCCCTGGCTTCGACGGCCTGGCGTCCGGGCCCGTATTTTCCGGCCTGAAGGTGGCGCCAGGGCAGTTGGCCGAGATCCAGCAGCGCTACCTGCATGACTTCGGCCTGCTGTGGCGGGCGATGTCGGAGGGGCAGGGCGAGCCGGGCATCCCGCTCAAGGACCGCCGCTTCGCCGGCGATGCCTGGCACCGCAATGTGCCCTACCGCTTCGCCGCGGCTTTCTACCTGCTCAATGCGCGCGCCATGAACGAGCTGGCCGACGCGGTCGAAGCCGATGCCAAGACGCGCCAGCGCATCCGTTTCGCCGTATCGCAGTGGGTCGATGCGATGTCGCCGGCCAACTTCCTCGCCACCAATCCCGAGGCGCAGCAGAAGCTGATCGAGTCCGGCGGCGAATCGCTGCGCGCGGGCGTGCGCAACATGCTCGAGGACATGGGGCGCGGCAAGATTTCCCAGACCGACGAGACCGCCTTCGAGGTCGGCCGCAACGTCGCCGTCAGCGAAGGCGCGGTGGTCTACGAGAACGAGTACTTCCAGCTGCTGCAGTACAAGCCGCTCACCGACAAGGTGCATGCGCGCCCGCTGCTGCTGGTGCCGCCCTGCATCAACAAGTACTACATCCTCGACCTGCAACCCGAAGGCTCGCTGGTGCGCCACGCGGTGGAGCAGGGCCACACGGTCTTCCTGGTGTCGTGGCGCAACCCCGATGCCAGCATGGCCGAGCGCACCTGGGACGACTACATCGAGCACGGCGCCATCCGTGCCATCGAGGTGACGCGCGAGATCAGCGCGCAGGACCGCATCAACGTGCTGGGCTTCTGCGTCGGCGGCACCATCATCGCCACGGCGCTGGCCGTGCTGGCTGCGCGCGGCGTGCGCCCGGCCGCCAGCCTGACGCTGTTGACCACGCTGCTCGACTTCTCCGACACCGGCATCCTCGACGTCTTCGTCGACGAAGCCCACGTCAAGCTGCGCGAGGCCACCATCGGCGGTGGCGCCGGTGCGCCTTGCGGCTTGCTGCGCGGCGTGGAGCTGGCCAACACCTTCTCCTTCCTGCGGCCCAACGACCTGGTCTGGAACTATGTGGTCGACAACTACCTGAAGGGCAACACCCCGGTTCCTTTCGACCTGCTGTTCTGGAACGGCGACGCGACCAACCTGCCGGGCCCGTGGTACTGCTGGTACCTGCGCCATACCTATCTGCAGGACGAGCTCAAGGTGCCGGGCAAGCTGAGTGTGTGCAATGCGCCGGTGGATCTCGGTGCCATCGACGTGCCGACCTACATCTACGGTTCGCGCGAGGACCATATCGTGCCCTGGACCGCCGCCTTCGCGTCCACGGCGCTGCTGAAGAACCAGCTGCGCTTCGTGCTGGGAGCCTCCGGCCACATCGCCGGCGTGATCAATCCCCCGGCGAAGAAGAAGCGCAGCTACTGGACCAACGACAAGCTGCCCGCGACCTCGCAGCAATGGCTGGGCGGGGCGCAGGAACATCCCGGCAGCTGGTGGCCCGACTGGATGGCATGGCTGGGCAAGCATGCCGGTACCAGGAAGGCCGCGCCCCCGGGCTACGGCAACCAGCACTATCCGGCCATCGAGCCGGCGCCGGGCCGCTACGTCAAGGCCAAGGCATGACGGGCGGCGCGGCCATGCCGCGCCACCCTGTCTGCCCGGCCGTTGTGCATTCCGCCTACCACGCCAGGTATCCGGACATTTTTCAAGAGGACTCCAAATGACCGACGTTGTCATCGTATCCGCCGCGCGTACCGCGGTCGGCAAGTTCGGCGGATCGCTCGCCAAGATTCCCGCCCCCGAACTGGGCGCCATCGTCATCAAGGCTGCGCTGGAGCGTGCCGGGCTCAAGCCCGAGCAGGTCAGCGAAGTGATCATGGGTCAGGTGCTGACCGCGGCGTCCGGCCAGAACCCGGCCCGCCAGGCCTCGCTCAAGGCCGGCCTGCCGAGCTCGGTGCCGGCCATGACCATCAACAAGGTGTGCGGCTCGGGCCTGAAGGCCGTGATGCTGGCAGCCAACGCCATCATCGCCGGCGAAGCCGAGATCGTGGTCGCCGGCGGCCAGGAGAACATGAGCGCGGCACCGCACGTACTGCCGGGCTCGCGCGACGGCTTCCGCATGGGTGACACCAAGCTGGTCGACTCGATGATCGTCGACGGCCTCTGGGACGTCTACAACCAGTACCACATGGGCGTCACGGCGGAGAACGTGGCCAAGGAATACGGCATCACGCGCGAAGCCCAGGACGCCTTCGCCGTGGCCTCGCAGAACAAGGCTGAAGCGGCGCAGAAGGCCGGCAAGTTCGCCGAGGAGATCGTTCCCGTGCTGATCCCCCAGCGCAAGGGCGAACCGCTCGCCTTCGACCAGGACGAGTATGTCCGCCATGGCGCCACGGTGGACTCGATGGCTGGCCTGAAGCCCGCCTTCGACAAGAGCGGCACCGTGACCGCCGGTAACGCGTCGGGGCTCAACGACGGCGCCGCGGCCGTAGTGGTGATGTCGGCTGCCAAGGCCAAGGAGCTGGGCCTGACCCCGCTGGCGACGATCAAGTCCTACGCCAACGCGGGCGTGGACCCGAAGGTGATGGGGATGGGGCCGGTGCCGGCTTCCAAGCGCTGCCTGTCGCGCGCCGGCTGGGGTGTCAATGACCTCGACCTGATGGAGATCAACGAAGCCTTCGCCGCACAGGCGCTGGCCGTGCACCAGCAGATGGGCTGGGACACCTCCAAGGTCAACGTCAACGGCGGTGCGATCGCCATCGGCCACCCGATCGGCGCATCGGGCTGCCGTATCCTGGTGACGCTGCTGCACGAGATGAAGCGCAGTGGTGCGAAGAAGGGCCTGGCCTCGCTGTGTATCGGTGGCGGCATGGGCGTGGCGCTGGCAGTCGAGCGTCAGTGAGGGGTGTGCCGGTGCGCGGGTGCTCTCCCGTGTGCCGGCGTCAATAAGAAAGAGCCAACAAGGAGTGGATATGTCTCAGCGCATTGCATATGTGACCGGCGGCATGGGCGGAATCGGAACCGCGATCTGCCAGCGTCTGGCCAAGGATGGCTACCGTGTCGTCGCGGGCTGCGGTCCGAACTCGCCCCGTCGCGAGAAATGGATCGAGCAGCAGAAGGCCCTGGGTTTCGATTTCACCGCCTCCGAAGGTAACGTGGCGGACTGGGATTCGACCAAGGCTGCCTTCGACAAGGTCAAGGCCGAAGTCGGCGAGGTCGATGTGCTGATCAATAACGCGGGCATCACCCGTGACGTGGTCTTCCGCAAGATGACCCGCGCCGACTGGGACGCCGTGATCGACACCAACCTGACCTCGCTGTTCAACGTGACCAAGCAGGTCATCGACGGCATGGTTGACCGTGGCTGGGGCCGCATCGTCAATATCTCGTCGGTCAACGGGCAGAAGGGCCAGTTCGGCCAGACCAACTATTCGACCGCCAAGGCAGGCCTGCACGGCTTCACCATGGCCCTGGCGCAGGAAGTGGCGACCAAGGGCGTGACGGTCAACACCGTGTCGCCGGGCTATATCGCCACCGACATGGTCAAGGCCATCCGCCAGGACGTGCTCGACAAGATCGTCGGCACCATCCCGGTCAAGCGCCTGGGCGCGCCCGAGGAAATCGCCTCGATCTGCGCGTGGCTGGCCTCGGATGAGTCCGGTTTCTCGACCGGCGCCGACTTCTCGCTGAACGGCGGACTGCACATGGGCTGAGGCCCGCCGGGCCAACCCGGCAGGGGTCTTGCTGCGGCGCAATCGGCGCGCTGCACAAGGTCCATGCAGTGCCATCACGATAACGGTTTGCGGGCCTGACGGCCCGCAAACCGTTTATTCTTGCGGGTTTTCCTTAAGCCGGGCCGCTTTCCTTAGTGCTTTGTTGGGCATAGAATCAGGACAGCGGCACAGCCGGCACCAATCAGGCGCACGCGCTGTGGATGTGGATTCCCGCGGGGGCGCGGACGATAACGACATTGCGCATCGCACAGGATGCGGTGCAGCAGCGTGCATCAGCGACGATACAAGGATAGAGCACCGATGGCCACGACAAAAAAGGGCGCAGAGCGACTGATCAAGAAATATCCAAATCGCAGGCTCTACGATACGCAGACCAGTACCTATATCACGCTGGCTGACGTCAAGCAGCTCGTGATGGATTCGGAAGAATTCAAGGTCGTCGATGCCAAGTCGGGCGAGGAACTGACCCGCAGCATCCTGCTGCAGATCATCCTGGAAGAAGAAACCGGCGGCGTGCCGATGTTCTCCAGCGCCATGCTGTCGCAGATCATCCGCTTCTATGGCCACGCGATGCAGGGCATGATGGGCACCTACCTGGAAAAGAACATCCAGGCCTTCATCGATATCCAGAACAAGCTCGCCGAAAACTCCAAGGGCCTGTACTCGGGCGAGGCGTTCAGCCCCGATATGTGGTCCCAGTTCATGAACATGCAGGCGCCGATGATGCAGGGCATGATGAGCAACTACATCGAGCAGAGCAAGAACCTGTTCGTGCAGATGCAGGAGCAGATGCAGAACCAGGCCAAGAGCATGTTCGGCGCCTTCCCCTTCAACCAGCCGCCGCAGGACAAGAAGTAAGCCCTGGCGGCACGCGCCCCTCCGGCGGGTGCCGCAGAACGGTTCCTCGCGGCGGCACGGTCGCGAGTCCCGGGGCAGCGCTCCTCGGGCCGAGCCCGGTCTTCCCGCCTCGTTCTTACTTGACGCCGCAGCCCTTCAGAACGGCGGGCACGAGCATCAAGCCACCGAATCCGCCGAGCAGCAGGCTGCCTCCATCGCTCCCGGCGATCAGGAACAGCGTTCCCAATAATCCCAGCGGGGCCGCTACCAGCCAGCGCAGTCGTCCGAGACCTGCCGCGCGCTGGGCCGTGTCATCCGTCATCTCGAGACGCCGGATCTCCTGGCGAAACTGCGGCGCCTGCTCGCTCTGCTCGCGCGCATCGACATCCGATGTGGCACCCCTTGCGGGCTCGGCGAGATCTGCGCGCGCGGCATGGTCCTGGCTGCCGGGCTCCGCTCCCATCTCGTCTGGTGCCGCTGCATGCGGGGCCCGGGTCTCGGGGCCCGCTGCCGGCGATGCAAGAGGGGCGGGGTTCAGGGCTCGCTGGGTATCGCCCAGGACGCCGCCAATCGCAGGCACAGCCACTGCGCGGTCCACGTGCTGTGGAAAAAAGCGGAGCATCGTATTGGCCGGGGCTGCCGGAGTTCCTGCAGCACCTGCCCCTATGGGTTGGACGGCCGGCATCGAGGCTGCTTTCCCGGCGTGGTTCGGGAAGAAGCGAAGCATGGCGCTGTCCGGCCGGCCCTCGGCCGCTTCTCCGCCTTGCACTCCGCCGTGCACTCCGTTTTGCACATCCGTTTGTGGTGCGGGGGCCGTAACGTCCGGAGTTTTCACATTAGCCCGACCCAGGGCGACTTGGGCCGCATCCGGCGGCAGCGCGCTTGCGTCGAACTTGCCGGCTTCGGCGACTTCGCTGCCCCGGCTTGTCGTGCTATTCGTGTCAGTCGTGCTCATAGCGCTTGTTGCTCGAGTCGGGAAGACCTTCCTGATCGCGAATACGACCAGGTAGAGCGCGGCCGCAAGTGCCAGGATGAACAGGAATGGCACCATGCGGCTGACCTCGCTCGCGTGGTATGACCCGTTCATGGTTGCGTTCAGTGCCAGCAGGAATTTGAACGCGACGATCAGGAGCGAGGTGACGATGATGTACTTCAGCGCTTTCATGGACAGTCGGGTCGGGAGGGTCTCGTGTTTGTTATCGGCGGGCCGGGCCGGATCATTGATCACCGTGTGGCCCGTTCGCCGCCCCGGTTCATCGCCCCACCATGCCATGGCGTGGCGTTCCAGGATGTAGGTGGTACTTTGTGGATGCTGCGTTGGCAGATGGGATCGGAAGCGACCGATTACCTGCGTGCAGCGCATTTTGCATCTTGTCCGACACGTCTGAAATAGCCGGAAGAGGGGTGCCCAGTGCAAAAGGCCGAAATAATCGCTAACAATTGTGAACAAGGGGCCGACCTACACTCGTTCATGCGCCTTGCCATGAATGAGGCGCAGGAGATCCTGAATGACGAAGTCCAAGTTGCTCTCCAGTCTGCTGCTGGCGGCTATCGCCATGTCGTCCGCCACGGGCTTTGCGCAGGACCGCGATGACCGCGATCATCGCGGCGGACCACCACCTGGCCAGGAGAATCGAGGCCGCGGACCCGAGCGGGATCGAGGGCCCGAGGGACGCATGCCGCCCCGGGGCGGCTGGCACAAGGGCGACAGGCTCCCCCCTGAATATCGCGACCGGCAGTACGTCATCGACAACTGGCGCGAACACCGGTTGACGCCGCCGCCTCGCGGCTATCAATGGGTCGGGGTGGGCGGAGACTATTTCCTGGTAGCGATTCCGACCGGCCTGGTCTTTCAGGTCGTTATCGGTCACTAGCCTGCGGACGGGTGACGGCCCGTTTCGTGCGGGCCTTGCCGCAACTGCGCGTTGCCGCTCAGGCACCTATTTCCACTGGGAACGTCTCGTCAGGCAAGGTCGCTAGCAATTGCGCCGCCCATTGGGGGAGCGGGAGGCGGCATTGCGGTGTCGAAAGCCCAATAGCTGGGCGGGTCGACGGTCTTGCCACGACGGGAGGAGTTGAAGACGGCGGCGCCGGAAGCCTGCGGATCGGGAGGCGGTGCGCCTGCGACGATCAGCCCAGCGTCATGGCAGGCACGACTCAGGTTGCCCGATCCAGCGGACAAGTTTCGCGCAACATCGCCACGGCGACGATCTCGACCCGGACATCCGGATGGAACAGCGACTCGACGCCGATCAGCGCACTGGCCTGCGCATGTCCCTTGAGCCCGCGATCGCGTACCCCTCGGGCAATACCAGATCGCCATGGGCCAACGTGGCGCCCGAGATGCCAGGAGTCTCCGGTCAAGGCACCGTCACGCTGCGCATTGCCGTCGGCATGGCGGCCGGCTCCATCTGATCTCTGCCGCTTTTCGATGCCGGGCCGGATCGGCCCGCATCCGACAGCATGTCGACGAAGGCCTCAGTCGGCATGCTCCTGCCGAAATGGTGCACGATTTCATTCAACACGTGCTGTTGCTGCTGGGTAGTGAAGGCCGCCGTGGCATCGCTGAGCACCACCGGTTCATAGCCCAGGTCATGTGCGGCACGCATTGTCGATTCGATGCATACGTGGGTTGCGTAGCCGGCAAGGTAGAGGCGGGTAATGCCCTGACCGCGCAGGAAATTGTCCAGGTCGGAGGCGGCGAATGCACTGGCTCCGGCACGGCCGCTGATGACGAATTCATCTGGCCGCGGTGCGAAAGGCCCGTAGAACTGCCAACCGCTGTCCTGTTCCTGCCAGGTACCGGCTCTGGGTATCGCACCGCGCAGGCCGAACCTTGCGCGGCCCAGTTCGCGGTAGTCGGACGACATCCGCAGCGTGGCATGGATCACCGGCATGCCGGCCTTGCGTGCGGCCTCCAGGGCTCGCTTGCCTGCCTCTTGGGAGTCAGCGAACGCTTGCTCGTCTTGGATCAATCCACGCAGCTTTCCTTCCGGGGCCAGCCACTCGTTGACGAACTCGATCATGACCAGCGCTGCATGCCCGTCCTCATGGGCCGGCGGCGGCAACTGTCCCGCTGCGGTGGGGGCAGCCTTGGGTTGGGATGACGGCGATGCAGCCTGACTTTTGGTGACGGCCATGGCAGGCAGCAGGAACAGTCGCGAGAGCAGGTTGCTCATGAAATCCGGCATGTCAAATCCCTCTTGAATTGATGTGGGATCCACTATATGAATGATTCAAAGGAATGATAAGCAATATAAAATCACACTAATTGTGAATTCCAGGAACAATAGAAGTGGACCCGTTCACGGACATCAACACCTTCGTCCGGGCAGCCGAAGCCGGGAATTTCACGCGAGCCGCACGTGTGCTCCGCGTCACGCCGTCCGCCGTGAGCAAGTCGGTGGCGCGATTGGAGGCAGAGCTTGGGATCCAGTTGTTCCACCGCTCGCCGCGGCAGATCACCCTGACCGGCGACGGCGAAGCATTCTTCGACGTCTGCCGCCAAGGCATGACGGCCATCGAGGACGCCCGCAGCAGATTGGCCGGGGAGGCCCAACCGTGGCGTGGGAAGCTGCGGCTTTGCGTGCCGGTGAGCTTCGGCCAATATGTGGTGGCGCCAGCCCTCAGTGAGTGGCTGGCCGCCCATCCGGGACTGGATATCGAATTGACGCTGACGGACAGGCATGTCGACATGACCGCCGAACGATTCGACCTTGCCGTCATGCTGGGCGAAGTGCCGGATTCCCGCCTGGTAGCTCGCCCGCTACCGCCACACCGGTTCTTGACCGTCGCCGCGCCGACCTACCTGGAACAGCATGGTTCACCCAGCAGCCCAGGCGATCTTGGCAGGCATGTCTGCCTGCGCTATGTGATGGCCGACAGTGGACAGTTTCGTACCTGGACATTCTCCCGTGGTAAGGAGGAGTACAGTCACTTCCCCATCGGGCCGTTGGCCAGTGACCACGTCGCCGTGCTTCTTGCACTGGCTGAAGGCGGACGCGGGATTCTCCAGGCACCGCATTACGTCGTGGCCCCGGCGCTGGCCACAGGCCGGCTGGTTGCCGTGCTGGCCGGGCTCGACAGTATCGGCGCACCGTTGTCCGTGGTGTACGAAAAGGCACGCCATGCTTCAGCCCGCAATCGACTGGCGGTGGAGTTCCTGCTCGCCCTCGGCAATCAACTCTAGCCGCAGGTCCGCCAGCCCATGTCGGGGATCAGGCGCCGAGAAATTTTCGCAAACGGTTAAAATGCGCGGTTGGCCTTGTACCGCCAGGCGGCCATGCCCCGCCTCGCCCGCCCCACATCTGGATGTGACCGTGAAAAACCCCGCAGAATCAACGACCAAGAAAGACCATATCCCTAATGTGGGCTTCGTGAGCCTTGGATGCCCGAAGGCCTTGGTCGACTCCGAGCAGATCATCACCCAGCTCCGCGCCGAGGGCTATGCCATCAGCGGCACCTACGACGGTGCCGACCTGGTGGTGGTGAATACCTGCGGTTTTATCGACGAGGCGGTGCAGGAGAGCCTGGATGCCATCGGCGAGGCGCTGACCGAGAACGGCAAGGTCATCGTCACGGGCTGCCTGGGAGCGAAGAAGGACGCGAGCGGCAACGACATCATCACCAGCGTGCACCCGAAGGTGCTGGCCGTGACCGGTCCGCATGCGCTGGACGAGGTGATGCAGGCGGTGCACACGCATCTGCCCAAGCCGCATGACCCGTTCACGGACCTGGTGCCGGCGGCTGGCATCAAGCTCACGCCCAAGCATTACGCCTACCTGAAGATTTCCGAGGGCTGCAACCATCGTTGTTCCTTCTGCATCATCCCGTCGATGCGCGGTGACCTGGTCTCGCGTCCGGTGGCGGAGGTCATGCTGGAGGCCGAGAACCTGTTCAAGTCGGGCGTCAAGGAGCTGCTGGTGATCTCGCAGGACACCAGCGCCTACGGCGTCGACGTCAAGTACCGCACCGGCTTCTGGGACGGCCGCCCGCTCAAGACCCGCATGACCGAGCTGGTGGCGGCGCTGGGCGAGCTGGCACGCCGGTACGGTGCCTGGGTGCGCTTGCACTACGTCTATCCGTACCCGCATGTGGACGAGATCATCCCGCTGATGTCGCAGGAGGGCGTGCTGCCCTACCTGGACGTGCCGCTGCAGCATGCCCATCCCGATGTGCTCAAGCGCATGAAGCGCCCGGCCAACGCCGAGAAGACGCTGGACCGCATCCGCGCCTGGCGCGCGGTGTGCCCGGAGCTGACCATCCGCAGCACGTTCATCGCCGGCTTCCCGGGCGAGACCGAGGAAGAGTTCCAGACCCTCCTGGACTTCATTGCCGAGGCCGAACTGGATCGCGTTGGCTGCTTCGCCTATTCGCCGGTGGAAGGCGCCACGGCCAATGAGCTGCCTGGCGCGCTGCCCGACGAGGTGCGCGAGGAACGCCGCGCGCGCTTCATGGAGGTGGCCGAGGCGGTGTCGGCACGGCGCCTGCAGCGCAAGGTCGGCCAGACGCTGCGCGTGCTGGTCGACGAGATCAACCAGGACGGCGGTATCGGGCGCTCGGCGGCCGATGCGCCGGAGATCGATGGCCTGGTCTACATCGCCCCTGTCACGCGTCACTCCCAGCGCTACCGCGTTGGCGAGTTCGTCGACGTGCGCATCACGGGCGCCGATGGCCACGATCTGTGGGGCGAGATCTGAGGTTTTCGAAGGGATTTGCGCGCTCTATGCGCCACTTTTTTTGCGCTACCGCAATGCCGCATTAGGTAAAAGTACGACCGTTCGATTCCGGCCGGGCGGCGCTATACTGTGCACCGCAACATAACCTCTTGGAGACGAGACATGACGCGTGAAGTGGTGGTAGTCAGCGGCGTTCGTACCGCGATCGGAACCTTCGGCGGCAGCCTGAAGGACCTGGCCCCGACCGAGCTGGGCGCCCTGGTGGTGCGTGAAGCGCTGGCCCGTGCCAAAGTGGACGGCGGCGACGTCGGCCATGTGGTGTTCGGCAACGTCATCCAGACCGAGCCCAAGGACATGTACCTGTCCCGCGTGGCGGCCGTCAACGGCGGCGTCACCATCGACGCGCCGGCCCTGACCGTCAACCGCCTATGCGGCTCGGGCCTGCAGGCCATCGTCAGCGCGGCGCAGACCATCCTGCTGGGCGATACCGACGTGGCCATCGGCGGCGGTGCCGAGAGCATGAGCCGCGCTCCCTACCTGGCGCCGGCCGCGCGCTGGGGCTCGCGCATGGGCGATGCCAAGCTGATCGACATGATGCTGGGCGCGCTGCACGACCCGTTCCACACCATCCACATGGGCGTGACCGCCGAGAACGTCGCCAAGGAGTACGACATCTCGCGCGCGCAGCAGGATGAGGCTGCGCTGGAATCGCACCGCCGCGCTTCGGCGGCGATCAAGGCGGGCTACTTCAAGGACCAGATCGTCCCCGTCACCCTCAAGTCGCGCAAGGGCGATATCCAGTTCGACACCGACGAGCACGTGCGCCATGACGCCACCCTGGACGACATGACCAAGCTCAAGCCGGTCTTCGCCAAGGAGAACGGCACGGTCACGGCTGGCAATGCCTCGGGCCTGAACGACGCTGCTGCCGCGGTCGTGCTGATGGAGCGCGCCGAAGCCGAGCGGCGCGGCCTCAAGCCGCTGGCTCGCCTGGTCTCGTACGGCCACGCCGGGGTCGACCCGAAGACCATGGGTATCGGTCCGGTGCCGGCCACGCGCAAGGCGCTGGAGCGCGCGGGCCTGTCGGTGGCCGACCTGGACGTGATCGAGGCCAACGAAGCCTTCGCCGCACAGGCGTGCGCGGTCACCAAGACACTGGGCCTGGATCCCGCCAAGGTCAACCCGAACGGTTCGGGCATTTCGCTGGGCCACCCGATCGGCGCCACCGGTGCGCTGATCACGGTGAAAGCCCTGTACGAGCTGCAACGCGTGCAAGGCCGCTACGCCCTGGTGACCATGTGCATCGGCGGCGGCCAGGGCATCGCCGCCATCTTCGAGCGCCTGTAAGCATGCGGCACGGCATGGGCTGCCAGCGCACGTTTCCCGGCCGGGCCGAGCCGGCCGCGCCGGCGGGCCGCGGACGCGCCGGCCGCCTGCTGCCGGCCCTGCTGCTGTGCTGTGCCGGACTTGCGGCGGCCGTGCCGGCCCTGGCCGCCGGTGGCACCGAATTGTCGACGGGCGGCACCGCGATGCCGGTGGTGCCGGCACCCGTCGACGGTGCGCTGGGCCTGAACCAGGCCATCCGCGACGGCGAGTCGCGCCGTGGCACCACCTTGTCCACCGGGCAGGCGGCGCCGCTGGCGCCGCGCCCCGAATACGCCAGGCTGCCGGTCTACGCCGGCACGCTCGGCGACCAGCCGGTACGGCTGCGCCTCGGTCCCAAGCCGGACGAGCGCGACAGCGTGCACGGCGAGTACGCTTTCGGCAACCGGCCGGGCGTGCGCCTGCTGGCGGGCGAATACGAGAACGGCGGCTTCCTGATGGAGGAGTCGGATGACGGCACCCACGTCACCGGCAACTGGGAAGGGCAGATCGATGCGGCCGGCGTAGTGCGCGGCACCTGGACCGACGCCCTCAATCCCGCCATCGTGCTGCCCTTCATGATCCGGCCGCTGGGCCTGCTGGTGATCCCGCCGTTCGACATGCGACCGTCCAGCGGCATCACCTACGCGCCGCCGCCGCCCAAGTCGTCGATCACGCCGCGCTAGCCGCGCGGATTCGTCATCCTGCGCCGCGCCACCACCACGGGTGGGAGGGCGCGGCGATTGCTGGTAAGCTCGAAGCCTTTTCGATCACCTGACCGGGGATCCGCCCGGATCTCCGGACTCTTGGATTGCCTGCGCGTCCGCCGCGCAGGCGCATCGAGCAACGGGCGCGCCGCGGCGCCGTTCCCCCGCTGGCGCCGCGCGGCGCGATGCGTGCCGGGGCGGCGAAGCGGGCGTGCGCCAGACAAGGAAGCCGCCGTGTCCGACCAGACCCCGACCGACCCGTCCACCAGCGCCGTGCCGTCCGATGACGACGGCGCCTATCCGCAGACGCTCGCCGTCCAGCCCGGCCTGCAGATCCCGCCGGGATTCGATTCCTTTTCGCCGCCCACCTGGCGCGGTTCCACCGTGGTCTTCCGCAATCTCGCCGAACTGCGTGCGCACGGCGATGCCGGCACCACCTACTGGCGCTACGGCCTCCATGCCACGCCGACCAGCGAGGCACTGTGCCAGCACCTCGCCAAGCTGGAGGGCGCACGCGATACGCTGCTGCTGCCGTCGGGCCTGGCTGCCATCTCGCTGGTCTACTTCGCGCTGCTGCGCAGCGGCGACGACGTGCTGGTGCCCGACAACGTCTACGGACCCAACCGCGAGCACGGCGAATGGCTGGCGCGCGACTTCGGCGTGACGGTGCGCTACTACGATCCGATGATCGGTGCCGGCATCGGCGCCCTGATCCGGCCCAATACGCGCCTGATCTGGATGGAGTCGCCCGGTTCGGTGACCATGGAGGTGCCGGACAGCGAGGCCATCGTGGCGGCGGCGCGCGAGCGCGGCGTGCTGACGGCCATCGACAACACCTGGTCGGCGGGCCTGTACTTCCGCCCTTTCGACAAGGGGATCGATATCTCGGTGCAGGCGCTGACCAAGTACCAGTCGGGCGGCAGCGACGTGCTGATGGGCGCGGTGCTGAGCCGCGACGAGGCGCTGCACGCGCGCCTGAAGCGCACCCGCATGCTGATGGGCTGGGGTGTTTCCGCCGACGATTGCTTCCTGGTGCTGCGCGCCTTGCCCAGCCTGCCGGTGCGGCTGGCCGCGCATGACCGCGCGGCACGCGAGGTGGCCGAATGGCTGAGCCAGCGGCCGGAGGTGGTCAAGGTCCTCCATCCGGCATTGCAGGACTGCCCGGGCCATGCCTTCTGGCGGCGCGACTTCAGCGGCGCCACCGGCCTCTTCGCCATCGTGCTGCACGAGCGCTACACGCGCGCGCAGGTGGACGCCTTCGTAGAGGCGCTGGAGCGCTTTGCCATCGGTTGGTCGTGGGGTGGGGCGCACAGCCTGGCCGTGCCTTACCACGTGCCGTCGATGCGCCCGGCGGGCAGCTGGCCGCCGGAGGGCTGGCAGCATGCCGGCGAACTGGTGCGGCTCTACATCGGGCTGGAGGACACGCGCGACCTGATCGCCGACCTGCGCCGCGCGCTGGAAACCAAGCTGAGCGCATGAGCGCATGAGCGCATGAGCGGGGGCGGTGGGGCCTGTATGGCCCCGCGCCGCCTTGCGCCGTCAGTGGCGTGGCGGCGGCCCGGGCAGGACTGGCGGCGCCGTGGCGGCCACGCCTGTCGCGCCGTCCGGCCGGGCCGGGGGCAGGGCCCAGACGGAGTCCAAGGGGCCGCTGCGGGCACGCTTGCGGGTGGCATGGGCCAGTGCGGCAAAGCCGCAGGCCATGGCCAGGGCGCCGATGTCGAAGCCGGCCACGGCCCAGTCGCCGCGCTGGGCGGCGCGCCAGAACGGATCGCCCGCCACCAGCGCACTGCAGACCGGGATCAGCGCCGTCGCGGCGACGGTCGCGTAGAGCAGGTCGAGTGCCGCACGCGCCGGCTGGCGCAGCAGCGACCAGGCCAGTGCGGCCAGGAAGACCGGGAAGTAGACCTGAGCGGCCGGCCGCTCAGGCCATAGCAGGGCGCCGCTGAAGGCGGCCGCTACGCCGAGGCAGCAGCCCAGGCAGACGCCCACGGTGGCCTGTGCCAGCAGCTTGTGCACACGCGGCTGCACGGCCTGGCGCTGCTTGCGGCGCGACTCGATCCACAGCAGGTTGCCCGAATAGAACAGGAAGGCCCCGGCCAGCCCGGCCACCAGGTAGACGAAGCGCAGCGCGACGTCGCCGAAGGTACCGAAGTGCAGGCCGTACATGGCGCTGTAGACCGCATGGTTGGTATCGCGGCCGGCCGGGGTCTGGTCGCCCATGACCTGGCCGCTGCGCGGCTGCCCGGCCGCCGCGTGCAGCGCGATCGAGCCATAGCTGCCCAGCGCGCCGTCCGCGTTGCCGCGCACCTCGGCCACCGCGTTGGCGTCGCCGATGCGCTGGTAGCGGATCGAGGTCGGTGTGAAGGCCGTGCCGCCGCCTGCGCGCGCGGCGGCCAGCAGGGTGGCGGCCGGCAGCAGCGGCGCTGGCCGGCCGGCGCTGTCCACCTCGGGGGCGGCCGCCGTCAGGCGGGGCACCGCCGGCATCAGCTTGCCGTCGAAGGCCAGCGTGTCGAATGCCATCACCAGCACCATCGACAGGCAGAACATGGCGCCGGTCACGGCGAAGACCAGGTGGAAGGGCAGGCTGAACAGGCCCAGCACATTGTGCGCGTCCATCCAGAAGCGCTTCAGGTTGCGCCCGGGACGCACCGCCAGCAGGTCCTTCTTCAGGCGCGGCAGGTGCAGCAGCACGCCCGACACCAGGGCCAGTCCGTACAGCACGCTGATCGCCCCCATCAGGTACATGCCGGCGTCCGACAGGCCCAGCGAGTAGTGCAGGGAGTTGAGGAAGTTGGCCAGTTCGCCGCGCACGCGCTCGAGCGACGTCTCGGCAGGCGAGGTCTTGCCGGCAGCCAGGCGGCTGGCGGTCGTGAACTGCCAGGCGCCGTTCTTTTCCTGCCAGTAGGCCGAGAGCTCCGGCTCGCCGGCCGTGGGCAGGCTCACGTAGACGCTGGCGGCGGCCGCGGGATGGCTGGCCGCCAGCGCTTGCACGAAGCGGTCGACGCTGGCGCCGTCCGGGGTGCCGGCGGGCGCGGCGGCCGCATGCCGGGCACGGTGCACGCTCTGCCAGCTGTGCAGTTCCTCGTGGAAGACCGTGAGGGCGCCGGCGAAGAATGCGATGAACAGGGCCCAGCCGGCCATCAGGCCGACCCAGGTGTGCAGGGTCTGGTACAGGCGCAGGGTGGCGGCCTTCATGATGCCGTGCCTCCCATGGCGGTGAAGGTTCGGGCCACCGCCAGCGCGCCGAAGGCGAGCAGGTTGCCGGCCAGCAGCCACAGCCAGGCGGCGCGGCTGCTGCGGAACAGCACGCTGGCCGAGATCACGGCCACCCACAAGGGCAGGCAGGCCGTCACCGCGATCACCGCTCCGCGCTCCCAGCCGCCGGGGGTGAGCCTGGCACCCAGGCCGCAGGCGGCGATGGCCAGTGGCAGGCCGAGCAGCGTGCCGGCCAGCCATTTCGTTCCCATGCCGGCGCTCATGCCCGGCCTCTCGCATGCGCCCGGCGCGCCGGCAGGCCGTGCTGGCGCCGGCTGAAAGCATAGGCACCGAAGAAGGGGCACAGGCTCAGACTGCAAGGCACGGCGACCAGCGTCGCCGAAACCGCCGCGGGCCAGCCCAGGGCCTGCCGCCACAGCACCAGTCCCAGCAGCGCCAGCAGCGTGCCCAGGACCAGCCCAGCGCGGTGCCGCCTGCGCGCGGCAGCGGGGCTCGCGGACGGGGGGAGCAGCAATTGGTTCGGCGCCGCCAGGTAGAGGCAGCAGGCCGCGGCGAGGCAGCACAGGGCGGCAAGCGCGAGCATGAATGGATCAGCTATTTCCTAAAAATAGAAATGATAGTGATTCGCATTTCATGACGCAAGGTGAACGCGAGGGGAACGAGGAGGGACGGTGGGGGAAGGGGCGGGGAAGGGTGGCGCGAAGGGGCGGCGGCGCACGGCCGCGAAGCGCGGCGTACCGCAAGCCAGGGCGGAGGTAGGCCGGGCCGGGGAGGTCGGTTGCCCCCCGGCGGCGTCCCGCTCAGTGCGGGAACAACTGCAGCAGTCCGTCCAGGCCGACGTGGTTGAAGGCGACGCTGGCCTGCGCACGCACCACCGGCTTGGCGCGGAAGGCGACCGAGAGGCCGGCCACCGCCATCATCTTCAGGTCGTTCGAGCCATCGCCCATGACGATGGCCTGCCCGGGCTGCGCGCCGATCTCCGAGCACACTTCCTGTACCGTGCGGGCCTTGACGTCCGCATTGACGATCTCGCCGACCACCTGGCCGGTCAGCTTGCCGTCGACGATTTCCAGCGTATTGGCGCGGGTGAAGTCCAGCCGCAGCCGCGCCTTGAGCTTCTCGGTGAAATGCACGAAGCCGCCCGAGACCAGCAACGTGCGCAGGCCGAGCGCCTGCACCGTCTGCAGCATCCGTTCGGCGCCCGGCGACAGGCGCAGGCGCTCGTCGTAGACGCGGTCGAGCACGCTGGCGTCGAGGCCCTTGAGCAGCGCGACGCGGCGCCGCAGGCTCTCGTTGAAGTCGGTGATCTCGCCGCGCATGGCCGCTTCGGTGATGGCCGAGACCTCGGCCTTGAGGCCGCAGAAGTCGGCGATCTCATCGATGCACTCGATGGTGATCAGGGTCGAGTCCATGTCCATCGCCACCAGGCGGAAGTCTGACAGGGCGCGGCCGTCCGGCACGATGGCCCAGTCGATGGCGCGCGGGCCGCAGTACGTATCGAGCGCTTCGCGCAGCGCGGGCGTGAGCGGCGCGCTGTCTGCGGCGCCGGCCACGGTGTCGCTGCGCAGCGACAGGCCCGGAGCCTGGGCGAGGGAGCGGATGGCGTCGAGATCGGCGGGGGCGAGCGGGGCGGGGCTTTGGAGGATCAGGGACATGGCGGACGGCGATCGGGTGCCGCGCGGGTCGCACGGGGCGCGGCGGCAAAGGCGATATTGTAATCGGCGCAGCCGGCGATGCCATGCCTGGCCGTGCATTCATGGCATTCCGCCCCGGCGGCCGGCGGGGCGCTGGTCGCGCATATAATTCGTCCGACTCGGCTCGGCCGCGCGCTGCCCCGCATAATCGTCTCGTCGGATGCCCTCGTACATACTCATCCTGTGCCTCGCCTTCGCGGTGGTCGGCAGCCTTGGCGTAGCCGTGGCTGCCTGGTCGCGCCGGGATGATCCCACCGTCAAGTCCTTCCTGGTGCTGACGGCCGGCGCGGCGATCTGGAGCGGGGGCCGGCTGATGGAGGTCAACGCGCTCGACCTGGCCGATCGCATCTGGTGGGCCAAGTTCCAGTACCTCGGCATCGCCGCGGTGCCCATCGGCTGGCTCTGCGCCATGGTGCAGATCAGCCGGCCGCGCCACGTCATCCGCTGGTCGCTGTTGTCGGTGCCGGTGCTGGTGGCCTTGCTGATGCTCGCCCTGGTCTTCACCAACGAGCGGCACCACCTGATCTGGAGCGCTATCACGACCACGCCCGGCGGCGTGCTGCCGGTGGCGGTGTTCTCGCATGGCCCCGCCTACTTCGCGGCGGCCGCGTGGACCTACGGCCTGCTCTTCTTCAGCCTCTATTTCCTGCTGACCGCGCGCGTGCCGAATGGCAGCCTGACGCGGGCCGGGCGCGCGGTGCTGGCCGGCAGCCTGGTGCTGCCGCTGCTGGCCCACCTGGCCTACATGCTGCGCTGGACCGGGCCGCTCGGCGGCGACCTGACTCCGGCCACCTTCTCGCTGATGAGCGCGCTGCTGTGGCTGTGCGCGCTGCGCCCCCACCTGGACGACATCGCCCACTACGCGCGGCTGCGCGTGTTCGATTCATTGCGCGAAGGCTGCGTGGTGGTCAGCACCGACCTGCGCATCGTCGATTTCAACCCCGCCGCGGCGCGCATGTTGCCAGCCCTGCGCCCGGGCGAGGCGGTGCCGGCCGAATGGGCGGTGCTGGTGGCACAGGCGGGCGATGGCACGCCACCGGGCCTGGTACCGCGCACGGAAGCCGGGACCGAGTACGAGGTGTCGCTGGAGACGGTGCGCCGCCTCGATGGCAAGGTGGTCGGCACGCTCGCCTTCCTGCGCGACGTCAGCCAGTACCGCTCGCGTGAACTGGCCCTGACCGTGCGGCTTGGCGCCACCGAGGCGCGCCTGTCGCGCATGGCGGCGGATCTCGAACACGATGTGCTGACCAGCCTGTTCAACCGGCGCTATTTCGAGCGTGAAGGGCAGGCCGCGGTGGCCGAGGCCTGCGAGCAGGGCACCTCGATCGGCCTGCTGGTGCTCGATGTCGACAACTTCAAGCCATACAACGACCTGCATGGCCACGTCGCGGGCGACGCCTGCCTGCGCCAGGTGGCCGGTGCGATCGCCGGCATCGTCGCCCGGCCGGACGGCTTCTGCGCGCGCCTGGGCGGCGAGGAATTCGCTGTAGTGCTGCCTGGCGGCACGGCGGCGGAAACGCGCGCGGTGGGCGAGCGCCTGGTGCTGGCGGTGCGTGCGCTCGGGCTGGCGCACGGCGGCGTCGCCGGCCAGCGTTTCGTCACCATCAGCGTGGGCGCTGCCTGCGAGCGGCCCGCGGTGGCGCGGCTCGATGCCCTGGTGCAGAAAGCCGACGCGGCCATGTACCGCGCCAAGCGGGCAGGGCGCGACCGCTTCGTGATGGATGTCAGGAACGGCGAAGGCGCGACGTCGTAGCCCTGCGCCGCTTGCTGGGTGGCATGGCGCTCGCGGCTGGCCGCCGCTGCGGCGTGCCAGAGCGCAATCGCGCTGCCGATGGCATGAATGAGCTCTTCTGGCCGGCAGCGTCACGAACACGCTGTTGTTGTTGGCCGAGGACGGGCACAGGCGAAGGCGCAATACACGATCCGCCTGCCATTGCGCCCGCAGGATGCGGGTCGAGCTGCCGGGTCGCCAGTCGACCGTGCCGAGAAAACAGGTCTGCCGTCGCCGCGCGCTCCAGGATCGGCGACCAGGCCGAAGCGGGTCGTCAGGAAGGTGTGCAGGCGGTGCGGCTCATGCCGGCCGTGGCCACGCTATCGCTCATCCTTGTGGAAGGCGTGCTTGACGGCGTGGACGCCCTCGCGCGTGGCATGGGCGATGCCATGCCCGGCCGCCTTGGTCGCGTGCGCGATGCCGTGGCCGGCCTCGCGTGCCGCTTCGCCGGTCTTGTGGACGGCCTCCTTGGTCCCTTCCTTGATGTCGTGTGCTGCCTCGTGCACGCCGGCCTGCGCCGGCAGGCTGCACGCCAGGGCGGCGAGGGCCAGCAGCGCGATGGCCGGTAGTCGCTGCATGTTCACGGGGGACTCCTCGCTGGCGGGCCGCGCGGGCCCGGGAAACGCTATTGTAGACTCCCCGGCGGCGACAGCTCCGTGGCCGGCATTGCGGCTAAAGTTGGCGGGCAAACGGCCGTTTCATGCACCATAGCTGCTGCGCGGGGAGTGTCCCCGCGAGCCGGCGGTGGCGTGGCACCGCTGCCGGCCCGTACTGACCGCCACCCACGCCGAGAGGCTCTCACTTTGGATTCCATTCTCAGCCAGCTGTCGGCGACGCTGCCGGCAGCCAAGACCATCGAACAACTGACGCGGCCCTTGCTGGAAATGCTGGGCGAGGTGACCGGCCTGGAATCGACGTACCTGACGTCGGTCGATCTGGTCGAGAACGTCCAGCACGTACGGTTCGCCCGCAACACGGGCAGCATGACGATACCCGAGGGACTGTCGGTGCCCTGGGCGGACACCTTGTGCAAGCGGGCGCTCGATGCGGGAAGGATGGTCACCGACGATGTGCCGGGCTGCTGGGGCGACTCCGGGGCTGCGCGCCAGCTCGGCATCCAGACCTATGTCAGCGCACCGGTGCGGGCCGAGGATGGCGAGTTGCTCGGTACCTTGTGTGCGGCATCTGCCGACCGCCAGCCGCTGCCGCCGGCGGCGCAGTCCGTGCTGCAATTGTTCTCCAGCATCGTCGCCAACTTCGTCGAGCGCGAAGCGCTGCTGGCGCGCCTGAGCGCCGCCAACGAGCGCCTGGCTGCCTATGCCTTGACCGATGCCCTCACCGGCCTGCCCAATCGCCGCGCCTTGCTAGACGAACTGCAGCGTCTGCTGGCGCGGGCCGTGCGTGAACGTTCCAAGGTGCTGGTCGGCTGCATCGATCTCGATGGCTTCAAGGCGATCAACGACCGGTATGGCCACCAGGCGGGAGACATATTCCTGCAGGAGGTGTCGCGCCGGCTGGCTTCGAGCCTGCGCGTGATGGACATGCTGAGCCGGATCGGCGGAGATGAATTCGTCTTTGTCGGTCCGGAGCTGGCGCCGGAGGCGGGCGAGGCCGAACGTGCCGCGCGGCTGCTGCAGGCACGCGTTACGGCGGCCACCGCGGGGCACTATGTGCTGGGCGGCCAGGCGCTCGCATACGATGGCGCCAGCGTTGGCGTGGTCTCGCTCGATCCGATCGGCCTCAGCACGGAAAGCGCGCTGAAGCAGGCCGACATGCGTATGTATGAGGTCAAGCGGCAGCGCAAGCGGGCGGTCGCGCACTAACCTCCGGTGCCCGGACGAGGACTCGGTCACACTGGCGCGACCCCGGCCTGGCTTGCAAGCCAGGCCCTTCGAGTCCCCACGTCAGGTGCGCAGGCACCTGACTTTCTGGGCGGACAAATGAGACAAATGAAAAAGGCAGATGACCTTGCGATCATCTGCCTTTCAAATATGGTGCCCAGAAGAGGACTCGGTCACGCTGGCGCGACCCCGGCCTGGCTTGCAAGCCAGGCCCTTCGAGTCCCCACGTCAGGTGCGCAGGCACCTGACTTTCTGGGCGGACAAATGAAAAAGGCAGATGACCTTGCGATCATCTGCCTTTCAAATATGGTGCCCAGAAGAGGACTCGGTCACACTGGCGCGACCCCGGCCTGGCTTGCAAGCCAGGCCCTTCGAGTCCCCACGTCAGGTGCGCAGGCACCTGACTTTCTGGGCGGACAAATGAAAAAGGCAGATGATCTTGCGATCATCTGCCTTTCAAATATGGTGCCCAGAAGAGGACTCGAACCTCCACAGTGTTGCCACCGCTAGGACCTGAACCTAGTGCGTCTACCAATTCCGCCATCTGGGCGCGGAAGCCGCGGATTATACAGAATCCTTCGCGTGGATCAAGCCCCTTGCCGCATGGTTCGCGGCGCTGCCCCGAAGTGGGTAGGAAAGAGTGGGGGAATGCGCGGTTGGTCTGGGCGGACAAATGAAAAAGGCAGATGACCTTGCGATCATCTGCCTTTCAAATATGGTGCCCAGAAGAGGACTCGAACCTCCACAGTGTTGCCACCGCTAGGACCTGAACCTAGTGCGTCTACCAATTCCGCCATCTGGGCGCGGAAGCCGCGAATTATACAGAATCCTCCGCGTGGATCAAGCCCCTTGCCGCATGGTTCGCGGCGCTGCCCCGCAGTGGGTAGGAAAGAGTGGGGGAATGCGCGGTTGGTCTGGGCAGACAAATGAAAAAGGCAGACGATCTTGCGATCATCTGCCTTTCAAATATGGTGCCCAGAAGAGGACTCGAACCTCCACAGTGTTGCCACCGCTAGGACCTGAACCTAGTGCGTCTACCAATTCCGCCATCTGGGCGCGGAAGCCGCGAATTATAGCGAAGCGGACGGGCTTTGCAAGCCCCTTGGCCGGCTTTTTCGTGCCGGGCAGGCGGACGGGGCGCGGCTGTCCGGCCAGGGCGCCATGCCGCGCTTTATAATTGCGTGCTTTGCGCCCCACAACATACGTTCGAGACAGATCATGCCGCAATACCGTTCCCGCACCTCCACCCATGGCCGCAACATGGCCGGGGCGCGCGCCCTGTGGCGCGCCACCGGCATGAAGGACGGCGACTTCGGCAAGCCCATCATCGCCGTGGTCAACTCCTTCACCCAGTTCGTGCCGGGACACGTGCACCTGCGCGACCTCGGCGCCCTGGTGGCGCGCGAGATCGAAGCCGCCGGCGGCGTGGCCAAGGAATTCAACACCATCGCGGTCGACGATGGCATCGCCATGGGCCACGGCGGCATGCTCTATTCGCTGCCCTCGCGCGAACTGATCGCCGATTCGGTCGAGTACATGGTCAACGCGCACTGCGCCGATGCCATGGTCTGCATCTCCAACTGCGACAAGATCACCCCGGGCATGCTGATGGCCGCCATGCGCCTGAACATCCCCGTCGTGTTCGTCTCCGGCGGCCCGATGGAGGCCGGCAAGATCAAGTCGCCCACCGATGGCCAGGTGATCGCCAAGATCGACCTGATCGACGCCATGATCAAGGCCGCCGACCCCAAGGTCAGCGATGCCGAGGCCGAGGAAGTCGAGCGCAGCGCCTGCCCCACCTGCGGCTCCTGCTCCGGCATGTTCACCGCCAACTCGATGAACTGCCTGACCGAGGCGATCGGCCTGGCGCTGCCGGGCAACGGCACCATCGTGGCCACGCACGCCTGGCGCCAGGGCCTGTTCGAGCAGGCCGGCCGCCTGATCGTCGACCTGTGCCGCCGCTACTACCAGGAAGAAGACGCCTCGGTGCTGCCGCGCCAGATCGCCACCAAGCGCGCCTTCGAGAACGCCATGGCGCTGGACGTGGCCATGGGCGGCTCCACCAACACCGTGCTGCACCTGCTGGCCGCGGCGCAGGAGGCGGGCGTGGACTTCACCATGTCCGACATCGACCGCATCTCGCGCAAGGTGCCCTGCCTGTGCAAGGCCGCGCCGGCCACCGACAAGTACCACATCGAGGACGTGCACCGCGCCGGCGGCATCCTCGGCATCCTCGGCGAGCTGCTGCGCGCCGACCTGATCGACCCCAGCTGCGGCAACGTGCACAGCGGCACGCTGGGCGCCGCGATCGCGCGCTGGGACGTGGCGGGCAGCGGCGAGGATGCCGCGCACAAGTTCTACCGCGCCGCGCCGGGCGGCATCCCGACCCAGGTCGCCTTCAGCCAGGAAGCCACCTTCGACACGCTGGACCTCGACCGCGAGCGCGGCTGCATCCGCAGCAAGGAGCACGCGTATTCCAAGGACGGCGGCCTGGCCGTGCTGTACGGCAACCTGGCCGAGAAGGGCTGCATCGTCAAGACCGCGGGCGTGGATGAGTCGCAGTGGGTGTTCAGCGGCCGCGCGCGCGTGTTCGAGAGCCAGGACGACGCCGTGGCCGGTATCCTGGGCGACCAGGTGCAGGCCGGCGACGTGGTCATCATCCGCTACGAAGGCCCCAAGGGCGGCCCCGGCATGCAGGAGATGCTGTACCCGACCTCGTACCTGAAGTCCAAGGGCCTGGGCAAGACCTGTGCGCTGTTCACCGACGGGCGCTTCTCGGGCGGCTCCTCGGGGCTGGTGATCGGCCATGCGTCGCCGGAAGCGGCGGAAGGCGGCACGGTGGCGCTGGTCAACGATGGCGACATCATCCACATCGACATCCCCAAGCGCCGGATCCACCTCGACGTCTCCGAGGCGGAGCTGGCCAGCCGCCGCGCCGCCATGCAAGCGCGCGGCGCGCGTGCCTGGCAGCCGGAGCACCGCGAGCGCGTGGTCTCGGCCGCGCTGCAGGCCTACGCGGCGCTGGCCACCTCGGCCGACCGCGGCGCGGTGCGCGACCTGTCGCAGCTCAAGCGCGGCTGAGCCTCGCCTGCGCCCGGGTGCGACCGGGCGTGAAAAAAAGGAAAGCCGGCACGGTCCTGGACCGTGCCCCCCCTCGGCACAGCCGGTATTTCTAGGCAGCGCTCGCGTGCAGCGGCAACGCCACCACCGCCTCCAGCCCTCCGCCGGCGCGCGGGCGGAAGTGCAGCGTGCCACCGTGCAGACGTGCGATGCGCTCCACGATGGCCAGGCCGAGCCCGGTGCCGCCGGCGTGGCCTTGCGCGTTCCTGCCGCGGCTGAAGGGGGCCTTGAGGGCTTCCAGTTCCGGTGCGCTGAGGCCGCTGCCGCGGTCGCAGATGGCGATGCAGGCCCTGTCGCCTTCGCGCCAGGTGCGCACCGCCAGGCCGTGCTTGCCGTAGACGATGGCGTTCTGCATCAGGTTCATCAGCAGGCGCATCAGGCTGACGGGGCGGAACGGCAGCGGCGGCAAGGCGCCAAGCGATAGCTCGAATTCGTGGCCAAGGCCGGCGAAATCCGCAGCCAGGCGGCCGACCAGGGCGTTGAGGTCGCCTGTTTCCGGCGGCTCGCGCTCGCCGCTGCCGGCGTAGTCCATGAACTGCTGCAGGATCGTGTCGATCTGGTCCAGGTAGCCCTCGACTGCGGCGACGAAGCTGTCGTCGGCACCGCGCGGGATTGCCATCGCCATGGCCAGGCGCAGCTTGGTCAGGGGCGTGCGGATATCGTGGGAGATGCCGGCCAGCATCAGCGAGCGCGTGGCCTCGGCCTGCTGCAGGGCCTGCGTCATCTGGTTGAAGGCGGTGCTGACCTGGGCGATCTCGGTCGGCCCGTCGGTGGGCAGCGCGACCGGCGCCTGGCCAGCGCTGAGCAGGCGCGCGGCATGCGCCAGTTCCTGCAGCGGGCGGTTGATGTGCCGCTGCAGCCAATAGCCGGTCAATGCGGCCAGCAGGGCCAGCACAGCCGACATCAGCACGGTGGCGGTCAGGCCGCCGGCGCGTGCGTCCTCGATCACGGGCAGGGGCAGCCAGGCGGGAGCGCCGGCGGGGCCGGCGTGGCGCAGGCGTATCCATACGCGCTCGTCGCCGTTGTCCTGCCAGCGCACCAGCAGTTCCGGCGGCAGGCGGCGCTGCAGCACGTCGAGAAAGACGTCGCGCTGGTAGTCGCGGAGCAAGCGCAGCGGGCTGGGCGTGGGCTGCGGCGCCGCGGCCGGCGGCGCCTGCGGCTGTGCGCCGAGGCCGGCGGCGGTGGCGGCGGCAGCGCCGGCGGGCATGGCGGCGAGCATCGCGTCGAGGGTCTCGACGTAGCCCGCGAAGATATCGGCGGCGCGTTCCAGCCGGGGACGCTGCACGAAGCGCAGCAGTACCGCCAGCGAACAGGCCTGCGAGAAGGCCAGCAGGGCCACCAGCGGGACGATGTTACGCGCCAGCAGCGAACGGGGCAGGATGGAGGGCATCAAGGGACGTATCAGGTCTCGACGCCTGCCACCAGCATGTAGCCGACGCCCCACACCGTCTTGATGAAGCGCGGCTTGGAGGGGTCGTCCTCGACGATCTGGCGCAGGCGCAGGATCTGCACGTCGATGCTGCGGTCGAGCGCGTCGTGGTCGCGTCCGCGTGCCCGCGCCAGCAGGTTCTCTCGGCTCACCGCGCGGTTGGGCGAAGCGCCCAGCGCCTGCAGCAGCTGCATCTGGGCCGAGTGGATCTCGACCGGCTCGCCGCCGCGCAGCAGGACCAGCCCGGCCGGATCGAACCGGAAGTCGCCGAAACGCAACCGCTGCGTGGTCACGGTGGGGTCGCCCGCCGCCATCTTCTGGCGGCGCAGCAGCGCACGGATGCGCGCGACCAGCTCGTCCGGCACGAATGGCTTGGCCAGGTAGTCGTCGGCGCCGGTCTCCAGCCCGGTGACCCGGTCCATCGGGTCGCCCTTGGCGGTCAGCATCAGGATGGGCAGGGTGTGGCCTTCGCCGCGCAGGCGGCGGCAGATGGTGAGGCCGTCCTCGGGCGCCATCATCAGGTCCAGCACGAGCAGGTCGTGCGGCTCGCGCTGCAGGTAGCGGTCGAGTTGCTTGCCGTCGGCGACCACGCGCACGCGGAAGCCGTGCGCGCTCAGGAAGCGCTGCAGCATATTGCGCAACTCCGCCTCGTCGTCGAGCACGAGGATCCTGGTTTCCTGCTCCATGCTGTTCTCCCGGGTGAAGATGGGACGGGGTGCCGCGCAGATCCGGCCGTCAGCGCGACATGGCATGCTGGCGCAGGAAAGCCGCGATCTGCGGCAGGGTGACATAGCCTGCCTGCTGCGTGTCGATTGCGTCGAAATACCTGGCCACCATCGGCATGCCGGCAGCGGCCTGCTCGCGCGTCAGCTTGCCGTCGTGCGTGGTGTTGGCGCTGGCGAAGCGTGCCTCGATCTGCCGCACGGCCTGGCCGAGGCGCGTGCTGCCTCCCGCGGCGGGCGCGGATTCCTGCGCCGAGGCGCCTACCGAAACAATACACAAGATGAGGGTGGCGATCATTCGCTGCATGGGTTTCTCCGTGGGGTAGCCGACCGGGAACCGGCACGTGCCGGATGCCGGCGAGAAGCGGCCGGCGGCGGGTCGGACGGACTATAGGCGGGCAGCACGCGGAAATCGCGCTCGAAAACATGTCGCCGCGTTACATGCGGCGACCACGGCGCAAACAGGCGGCGCCGCGCCGGCATGCGCGCAGGGAATGACTGCGCGCCGAGCCCCCGGAGGCACCACCAGGAGCCGGGCTGCCGGCGGGGGCATTGCTGCGGTCGCCGCGGCGCGCTGACCTACGCGACGACCTATGGGCTGACCTATGGGCTGAAATATGGCGACATGGTTTCCGCATGGCGCGCGCCCGCGCCGCCCGCTACATTGCCTTCACCCGACGCGACGGCGGCCATCCGGCTGACGGTGGGTCCCGAACCAGGCTGTCGCGCGGATCATGCTGACTACTGGAATGGTGACTGGAATGGTGACTGGAAACCTCGGAACACTTGCGCTCTATGTCTCGGCCTTCGTCGTCTCGGTCTCGCTGATCGAGGCCGCCGTCCTTACCTGGCGGAGCCGTCGCGGCGGCAAGCCGTTCGACTGGTCGGAGGCCTGGCTCTCGCTGGCCGACCTGGCCGGCCGCAAGCTGCTGGCCCTGTTACCGCTGTCGCTGGCCACGCCGGTCTTCCACTTCGCCTGGGAGCACCGCTTCTACACGGTTCCGCTCGACAGCGCGCTGACGATGCTGCTGCTCTTCCTCGGGCAGGAGTTCTGCTACTACTGGTACCACCGCGCCTCGCACCGCGTGCGCTTCTTCTGGGCCACGCATGCGGTCCACCACTCGCCCAACCAGTTATCGCTGTCCTCGGCCTTCCGGCTCGGCTGGACCGGCAAGCTCTCCGGCACCGCTGTCTTCTTCACGCCGCTGGTGCTGCTGGGTGTGCGTCCCGAGGTCGTGCTGGCCACTGTCAGCCTGAACCTGATGTATCAGTTCTGGCTGCACAACACCTGGATACCCAGGCTCGGCTGGTTCGAATACGTCTTCAACACGCCGTCGGCGCACCGCGTGCACCATGCTTCCAACGTCGACTACCTGGATGCCAACTACGGCGGCGTGCTGATCGTGTTCGACCGCCTGTTCGGCACCTATGTCGAGGAACGTGCCGACGAGCCCTGCCGCTACGGCCTGGTGACGCCGTCGCATACCCGCAACCCGCTGCGCAACCAGTTCGAGCACTGGATCAGCCTGGCGCGCGACATGGCTGCGGCCGGCAATCCGTGGGACGCGCTGCGCTACGTGTTGATGCCGCCGGGCTGGCGTGCCGACGGCAGTGGTGGCACCACCGAGAACCTGCGCCGCCAGAGCCGCATCGCGCAGTCGCCGGCAGCCACCGGCAGCCCGGCTCGGTAAGGCGGGCCGGGTAAGAGGAGGTGTTCCACGGACTTGCTGACGGGCACGCCAAGCGTGCCGGCTTTTCCTACACTCAAGGTCGGGCGCCGAGCAGGCGCGGTGCGCAGGGCACCGCGCCTTTCGCCTTGGTGCCGTTCTCGACCTCGGTGCGGATGGCGGCGTCCGGCCCGGGCGCCGGCCGCCGCTCATTGGAGGGTACGACATGGAATTCCTGAACTCCGGCAAGATCCTCCCGGCGGGGCTGCCGTTCTCCGAAGGTGTGCGGGTCGGCCAGTGGCTGCTGCTGTCCGGCCAGATGGGCATCGTGCCGGGCACCACGCGCCTGGTGCCCGGCGGCATCCGCGAGGAGGCCAGGCAGGCGCTGATGAATGTGCGCGTCGCGCTGGAAGCCCACGGCCTGTCCTTGCAGCGCGTCGCCAAGTGCACCATCATGCTGGCCGACATCGCCGAGTGGCAGGCCTTCAACGAGGTCTACAAGGAATTCTTCCAGGCGCCCTATCCGGCGCGCAGCGCGCTGGGCGCGAGCGGGCTGGCGCTGGGGGCGCGCGTGGAGATCGAGTGCATGGCCGTGTTCGATTAGCCGGACCGATCCGGCTCAGCTTCGCGCCGCCGCCATCACGCGCCGCAGCGTCTCCGGCACGCGCGGGTCGCCCGACTGCGCCACGTTGATGCGCAGGAAGGAGGCGGCCGACTGCGACACGCTGAACACATTGCCCGGCGCCAGCACCACGCCATCGGCCAGCGCCAGGCGGGCCAGCACGGTGGAGTCCAGGCCGTCCGGCAGGCGGCACCAGAGGTAGAAGCCGCCGCGCGGCATCAGCCAGGGATCGATGCCCAGCGGCGCGAGCCGCGCGGCGATGTCGCGCCGCGCCTGCGAGAGCCGCCGCCGCAGTGCTTCCATATGCTTGCGGTAGCCGCCGCCGGCCAGCACCTGCCCGACCAGTTCGGTCGCCACCGGGCTCGCACCGCCGAAGCTGGTGGCCACCTGCAGGTCGACCAGTCCTTCGATCCAGTCGGCACGGGCGGCGATATAGCCGCAGCGCACCGAGGCGGACAGCGTCTTGGAGAAACTGCCGATGCGGATCACGCGCTCCAGACCGTCCAGCACCGCCAGGCGCGGCGAAGGCTCGGGCTCGAAGTCGGCGAAGATGTCGTCCTCGACGATGGTCAGGCCATGCGCGGCGGCCGCGCGCAGCACGCGGTGGGCGGTCTGCGGCGAGAGCGAGGCGCCGGTCGGGTTGTGCAGCGCGGAGTTGGTCAGGTAGAGGCGTGGCTGCTCCGAGGCGAGCACCGTTTCGAAGGCCGTCACATCGGGACCGGACGGGGTGTAGGGTACGCCGACGACGCGGGCCTGGTGCGCGCGCAGCAGCGCCTGGAAGTTGAAATAGCAGGGATCGTCGACCAGGACCGTATCGCCGGGCTGCAGCAGGAAGCGGCAGATCAGGTCGATGGCCTGCGTGCCCGAGCCGGTCAGCAGGAGCTGCGCGGGCGCGGCCTCCAGGCCTTCCTCGGCGAAGCGGCCCAGCAGCAGCCGGCGCAGTGCCAGCGATCCACGCGTGCTGCCGTAGTCGGCGAGCAGCGCGGGCTCTGCGCGTGCCAGCGCGCGCAAGGCGCGGCGCAGCGCGGCGTGCGGCATCCAGTCCTCGGGCAGCCAGCCGCAGCCGGGTTTCAGCACGGCCGGATCGGCATCGAGCGACTGGCGCGAGACCCAGAACGGATCCACTGCAAGTTCACGGGCCGGCTCCGCCGCCAGTGCCATCGGCGCCGGTACGGTGGCGGCAACATAGAAGCCGGAGCCGCGCCGGGCCCGGATCAGGCCCTCGGCGGCGAGTCGGTCATAGGCCTCCACCACCGTTGAAGGTGAAACGCCCTGGGCCGCGGCGAAGCGCCGGATCGACGGCAGGCGGTCGCCGGCGGCCAGCGCGCGGCTCGCCACCTTGGCGCGGATGGCCGCCATGACCTTGCCGGTCCGCGTGCCAGCCTCGTCCTGCGTGTCGCCTTGCCTGCTCGTGGTGGTGGTGATTGCCGTCATTGCCGTCGTGCCCCGTGCGCGATGCTGCCGCGTCGCTGTGCCGCCGCACTGCAAAGTGTGTGGCAGCGCATATCCATACAGTTCTTTCGGATTGTATTGGACTGTCTCTGCCCAGGCCAGATAGGAGGGCCTAGCATCGTGTGCTTGAAGGATGCGTGCGGACGCCGGGACGGAGAGAGCGGAGAGATGGCAACGATGGCAAAAGGGTGGGGCAGCGGACTGCTGGGCGTGTTGATCTTCAGTGGCTCGCTGCCGGCGACGCGGGTCGCCGTGGGCGGCTTCTCGCCGCTCTTCCTGACCTCGGCGCGGGCCGTCATCGCCGCCTTGCTCGGCGCCGTGTTCCTGGCGGCGCTGCGCCAGGCGCGGCCGGCGCGGCGCGACCTCGTCCCGCTGGCGGTGATCGCCCTGGGCGTGGTGGTGGGCTTCCCGCTGCTGACGGCGCTGGCGCTGCAGCACATCACCTCGGCACGCTCCATTGTCTTTATCGGCCTGCTGCCGCTGTCCACCGCGCTGTTCGGCGTGCTGCGCGGCGGCGAGCGGCCAAGCCCGGTGTTCTGGCTGTTCTCGGGCCTGGGCGCCGCCACCGTGGCTGGCTTTTCGCTGCATCAAGGCAGCGGCGGCTCGTCGGCCGGCGACCTGCTGATGGTGGCGGCCATCGTGCTGTGCGGGCTGGGTTATGCCGAAGGCGGCGTGCTGTCGCGCCGCCTCGGCGGCTGGCAGGTCATTTCCTGGTCGCTGCTGCTGGCGCTGCCGCTGATGGCGGCACTGGCCTTGTTCACGCTGCCGGCCACCTGGCAGGGCATCGGCGGCGGCGCCTGGACCGGGCTGGCCTATGTCTCGGTGTTCAGCATGCTGGTGGGCTTCATCTTCTGGTACCGCGGGCTGGCGCTGGGCGGTATCGCCGGCGTCGGGCAACTGCAACTGCTGCAACCGCTGTTCGGCCTGATGCTGGCCGCCTGGCTGCTGCATGAGCCGGTCGCGTGGACCATGGTGGCGGCGACGGCGGTGGTGGTGCTGTGCGTGGCCGGAGCGAAGCGGTTCGCCTGAGGGCTGCGCCCGGCGTCCGCGCCGGTCGGTACACACGGACCGGTGCGCAAGGCCGGTGCCGCTCGCTACAATGCCCTCCTGCGCCTTCCCATACTTTTCCGCAATCCCCTGCCGCCCCCTGACCGATGCGAAAACTCAAGCTTGCGCTCGCCGCCCTGCCGATCCTGGCCATCGTCATGCCGCTGGCCGCGCTGGCCTTCGTCAAGCCGCTGCGCGCAGCGGTGCCCGGGTGGATGCCGGGCGTCCAATGTCCGCGCGCGGATCTCTGCATGGACGACGTGGGGCGGCTGGCCGAGGCGCAGCAACTCTACGCGCAGGGCTATGCCACCGCCACCGCGGCCGTGGGCCCTTTCCACGGCCGGCCCCGCCTCGTGTTCTGCTCGACGCAGGCCTGCGCCGACACCTTCGGCCTGGGCCGGCGCGCGGCGGCGGCGGTGGGCGACTTCGGCCTGGCGGTGGCACCGCGCGGCTGGCAGTCCTACTACGTCGCGCATGAACTGATCCACTACCGGCAGGCGGAGACGCTGGGCAACGTGGCCGTTGCGACCGGGCCCGGATGGCTGATCGAAGGCATGGCCTACGACCTCAGCGGCGACCCGCGCCCCGTGCTGGGCGAGCCCTTCCAGGGCTGGCGTGCGCAGTTCCGCGCCTGGCATGCGGGCCTGGGCGGCCGGGACCTGTGGGAGGCGGCGCGGGCGGTGCGCTGAAGCGGGGCCGGCCCCGGCCCCGGCCGTTCAGCTTGCCTGCAGCGCCAGCCGGTACGCATTCGGCGGCGCGCCGTGCGCGTCGCGGAAGCGGTGGCTCAGGTGGGCCGCGTTGGCGTAGCCGCATTGCGCCGCAACCTGCGCCAGCGGCAGCGCGGTGGTCTTGAGCAGCGCGCGCGCCCTGGCCAGCCGCTGCTCGGCCACCCAGGCATGGGGCGCACTGCCGAAGGACAGGCGGAACATGCGCGTGAAATGGTATTCGGACAGCGCGGCCAGGTCGGCCAGTTCCCCCACCGTGAGCGGCTGGGTGAGATGGGCTTCGATGTATTCGCGCAGGCGCCGCCGTACCGCCGGCGCCAGGCCGCCGCGCGGCCGCAGTCCGGCGCGGTTGACGCTCTGGCCGCGCAGCAGCTGGCTCAGTACCTCATGCGCGGCTTCGTTGACGCGCAGCCTGCCGTCGGCATCGTCCCAGCGCTCGCGCAGCAGCGCGCGGCACAGCGCGTCGATGCGTGCGTCCTCGAAGTAGGTGCGGTCGGCCAGCGTCAGTTCGCGTGGTTCGCGGTCCAGTTCCTGCACCGCGCGCCGGGTGAAATGCTCGGGCAGGAAATACAGGTGCAGGAAGTGCATCTCGCCTCGTACCCACCAGCGCGATTCGTGGTCGCTCGGCAGCGCGCACAGCCGGCTCGGGGCGCCGAAGCCGGGTACCTTCTGGCGCTCGGTGCGGTAGCCGCCGTCCAGGTAGCAGGACAGCGTGTGGTGGCCCGGCTGCTCGTACGAGGTCTCGGTCTCTTCGGTGATGCGCGTCCATTCGGCGATCGCCAGCCCGTCGCCGAGCCAGGCGAAGCGCTCGAGCGTGGCATTGGCCTCGCTGAGCGTGCGGCAGACCGACTGCAGGCCGAAGGGGATCCCGGCGTCGGTGCCGGCGGGAACGGTGGGGCGATGGCGCATGATGCGGGCCAGTATAAGCGCAGGCGCTGCCCGCGCGGCTGCCGGCGGGAAAAGACCGCAATTCTGGACAATGGCCCCGGCAAGGAAAGCGGCAGCATGATCGACAAGGCCGGGGGCGGCAGCTCCGGCGGCTTTCCCCGGCCTTCCCCGGCCTTCCTGTTCCCCCTGCGATGAATCTCTTCCTCTACATCCTGACGGTACTGATCTGGGGCACCACCTGGATCGCGATCAAATGGCAACTCGGCGTGGTACCGCCGCCGGTGTCGATTGCCTGGCGCTTCTGGCTGGCGGCGGCGGTGCTGTTCCTGCTGCTGCGCCTGACGCGGCGCAGCGTGCGTGTGCCGCGCGCGGCGTGGCGCATTCTCGCCGCACAGGGGGTGACCTTGTTCTGCCTGAACTTCCTGTGCTTCTACTATGCCGAGCAGGTGGTGCCGAGCGGCCTGGTCGCCGTGGTGTTCTCCACCGCGCCGCTGCTCAATGCCATCAACGGCCGCCTGTTCATGGGGCGCCCGCTGCAGGGCCAGGCCATCCTCGGCGCGCTGCTGGGGCTGACCGGCATCGCTTGCCTGTTCTACCAGCAGATGGCGGGGCATGCGGCCGACCACGCCCTGTGGCAGGGGCTGGCGGTGGCCTTCGCCGGGACCCTGTGCTTCTCGACCGGCAACCTGCAGTCGAGCCGGATGCAGGCGATGGGCCTGCATCCGCTGGTGACCAATGCCTGGGCCATGTTGATCGGTGCCGCGGTGCTGAGCGCCGGCGCCTGGCTGGCCGGGCTTTCCTTCCGGCCGGATACCGGCCCGCTCTACCTCGGCGCGCTGCTCTACCTGGCCGTGCCCGGCTCGGTGATCGGCTTCACCGCCTACCTGACCCTGGTGGGACGGATCGGGCCGGAGCGTGCGGCCTACTGCACGGTGCTGTTCCCGATCGTGGCGCTCGCGGCCTCGACCGTGTTCGAGGACTACCGCTGGTCGGCGCTGGCCGTGGCGGGCCTGGTGCTGGTGGTGGCCGGCAACCTGGTGGCGTTCGGGCTGGCGGGACGGCTGCTGGCCGGGCGCGCGCGTCAGCACGGTGCAGCCGGCGCGCGGCGTCCGGGCTAGCGGCGCGGGCTTTACCGCATTTTGATCGGGAGCGCCGCGATCTTCACGCGGCCTGTATGGAGACTGGCATAGCCTTGAGCCAGGCAAGAGGGAGCGCTTGCATTGCCTGCCGGCCGTCCCTCATGCATGCACCGACAACGGATCCCGATGGGGAAACAGCCATGTGGCATCGCTTCGTTCTGGCCGGCCTGGCGCTGCTGGCCCTGATCCTGTTTTTTCTCGCCCAGTACCGGTTGGTCAATGCTGTCAGCCGCTGGGAGGACGATGCCATCCTGCCGCTCGACGACGAAAGCGGCCGTTAGCGGCCGGCGCCACCCCGGCGGGTGTCGCCGGCCTCGTGCGACGCGGCCAGCTGGCCGGACGCCTCGCCGATGCGAGGCGGGCCTTCCATGCGGACCTGCTGTGCGGACCTGCTGTGCGGACCTGGAACGCGGGCCAGGTATCGTTTCAGGCCAGGGCCGGGTAGTCGACGTAGCCTTCGGCACCCGGATGGTAGTAGGTCTCCGGGCGCGGCACATTCAACTCCGCGTTCAGATGCAGGCGGCGCGGCAGGTCGGGGTTGGCGATGAAGAGCTGGCCGAAGGCCACGGCATCCGCTTCGCCGGCGGCCAGCACCTGTGCGGCGCTCTGCCTGGTCATCTTCTCGTTGGCGATGTAGACGCCGCCAAAGGCTGCCTTCAGCGCCGGCCCGAGGCGGTTCTCGCCGAGCGCTTCGCGTGCGCACAGAAAGGCGATGCCGCGCTTGCCGAGCTCGCGTGCGACGTAGCCGAAGGTGGCGGCGGGGTCGGAGTCGCCCATGTCGTGCGCGTCGCCGCGCGGTGCCAGGTGGACGCCGACGCGGCCCGCGCCCCACACCTCGATGCAGGCATCGGTGATCTCCAGCAGCAGGCGCGCGCGATTCTCGATCGGGCCGCCGTAGGCATCGGTGCGATGGTTGGTGGAGTCCTGCAGGAACTGGTCGATCAGGTAGCCATTGGCGGCATGCACTTCCACGCCGTCGAAACCTGCCTTCCTGGCGTTCTCGGCGCCATGCCGGAAGGCCGCCACCACCCCAGCGATCTCCTCGGTTTCCAGCGCGCGCGGCGTGACGTAGGGGCGCTTGGGCCGGACCAGGCTGACGTTGCCCTGGGCGGCGATGGCGCTCGGCGCCACCGGCAGGTCGCCGTCGAGGAACACGGGGTCGGAGATGCGGCCCACGTGCCAGAGTTGCAGGAAGATGCGGCCGCCGGCCGCGTGCACGGCGTCGGTCACCTGCTTCCAGCCGGCGACCTGCTCGTCGCTCCAGATGCCGGGGGTATCGGCATAGCCGACGCCCTGCGGCGTGACGGCGGTGGCCTCCGACAGGATCAGGCCGGCCGATGCACGCTGCACGTAGTACTGCGCCATCAGGGCATTGGGCACGCGCTGGCCGCCCACCGCGCGCGAGCGCGTGAGCGGCGCCATGATGACGCGGTTGGGCAATTCGAGATCGCCGAGTCGGAGGGGATCGAAAAGAGTGGGCATGGTTGTCCGCCTTGCGGTTGGGGAGGGGAAAGGCACGGTCGCGTTCGCGGCGGCTCGCCGTCGGCGCGGCCTGTGCGGCTCAAAGCTCCTGGTGAAGCTGGTCGAGGAAGGCCTGGATGGTGGCCTCGTCCCGTTTGAAGAAGACCCATTGGCCGATGCGCCTGGCGCGGATCAGGCCGGCGCGCTGCAGGGTGGCCAGGTGGGCGGATACGGTGGACTGCGACAGTCCGGCGTGCGCATCGATCAGCCCCGCGCAGACACCGAGGTCGAGCGGATATTCCTGCGCCGAGAAATACGCTTCCGGCGTGCGCAGCCACGCCAGGATATTGCGCCGCACCGGATTGGCCAGCGCCTTGTGGATCGTATCCACGTCCAGCGCTGGCGTATCGCCGGTTGCCTCCGGCGCCGCTTGCTTCGCTCTCTGCTTCGCTGTCTTGCGAACCATGAATCGGGGAATCTCCAAATTGATATCGGAAATATACGATGCATCGATCGGGCCTGCTCGATGCGTTTGAATGACCCTGTCGATGGTGTGGGGGCTGGGTTCCGCGGAGCAACGAATGGTTCGCCGGCGCGCCGGGCGGCATCGCGTCGGAGCCGGCCAACTCAGAATTTGCTGATTCCCGTTACGAGTTGAAACAAGGTCACCTGCCGCGGGCACGAATGTTATCCTTCCGGCCCCTTTCTACCAGTCGGGAAGGGCAATCCAGCATTTCAGGAAGGAATTCATGCATCGTATTTTCAGGCTGGCCGCATCGACCGCCTTGTTTCTCGGCATCACCACGGCCGCTCACGCCGCCGCCGATTTCGCCGGCTGCCAGCAGTTCTTCGCCCAAGGCGCGGTTCCCCAGCTTCACAAGGCCCAGAACCTGAAGCCGCGTGCGCTGTGCTTCGACTCTTTCGCGATCCTGCATTCCGGCACCACCAAGACGCCCGTCTACGTGGCGGAGCGGATCAACGCGGCGCAGGTAGAGGACGCCCAGGACGAGCAGCGCACCAACCGCTTCTTCGCCGATGCGCGCCTGCCCCGCGCTGAACGCGCGGAGCTGGACGACTACAAGGGGTCGGGCTACGACCGCGGCCACATGGCACCGGCCGGCGACATGCCCAGCGCCACTGCGATGGCACAGAGCTTCTCGCTGGCCAATATGGTGCCGCAGGCGCCCCAGAACAACCGCCGCAGCTGGGCCGGTATCGAGCAGGCGACGCGCAAGTACGCGCGACGCGCCAAGGGCGACATCTACGTGATCACCGGGCCGGTCTACGGCAGCACGCCGAGCACCATCGGCCCGGGCCAGGTGTGGGTGCCGCAATACCTCTTCAAGCTCGTCTACGATCCGTCGAACCACCGCGCCTGGGCGCATTGGATCGAGAACACCGATTCGGCGCGCGCAGGCCGCCCCATCAGCTACCAGGAACTGGTCAAGCGCACCGGCATCGAGTTCCTGCCTGGCGTCACGCTGACGGAGTGAGGCGGGGCGGGCACGCGGGTTTGCGCCGCTGCCCGTGCGGGCACGGCCAAGGCCGCGTGCCGCCGCGCCGCAAGCGGGCAAAGCGGGCGCCCGTGACCTACAGTGGAACGAGGGCGCGCCGCGCGCGGCCCGGGATGCCGGCGCCGAGGCGTGCCGGCGGACGACCGGGCCACGCGGCCGTCCGGCATGCGGAGATCCTGCCATGTCCGAGGCATCCTTCCTTTGTGCCCATGCGGCTCACGTCCGCTGGCGGGAGGCGCTGGCCGAATGCCAGCGGCAACTCGAGATGCAGGCTGCCGTGCGCCGGGCGCGCGACGGTACGGCCGCTCCGCTCACGCTCGGCTGGTGCTACCTGGGCGAGGACTACGCCGAGGCGGCCGAGGCGATCCTGGCCGAACTGAAGGAGGACTGGCCCGGTGTGGCCTGGGTCGGGGCCGACGGTGTCGGCGTGTGCGCGAACGGGGTCGAGTACATCGACGAACCGGCCCTGGTGCTGATGCTGGCGCCCTTGCCCAGCCAGTCGTTCCGACTCTTCTCCGGGCGGCGGCCGCTGCCCGGCCCGACGTCCGGGTTCTCTGCCCATACCGCGCAGGTGCATGCCGACGGCGGCACGCCCGATCTCCAGGACCTGCTGCGCGAACTGAGCGCACGCACTGCCACCGGCTATCTGTTCGGCGGCGTGGCGTCGGCGCGCCGCCGGCCGCTGCACGTGGCCGACGACGTGCTCGGCGGTGGCCTGTCCGGTGTGCTGTTCAATGCCGATGTGGAACTGGTGGCGCGGGTGACACAGGGCTGCCAGCCGATCGGCCCGAGCCGTACCGTGACGCGCGCCGAACGCAACCTGCTGATCGCGCTGGACGGCAGGCCCGCCCTCGATTGCGTGCTGCAGGATCTCGGACTGGCGCGCGACGCGCCACTGGAGCTGCTCTCCGAGGCCTTGTCGGGAACGCTGGCCGGACTGGGCGGCGGGGTCGAGCAGGCGCCGCACCAGCCGGGTACCTTCGGCACCGACACGCTGGTACGGCATGTGATCGGCGTAGACGTGCTGCATCGGGTGCTGGCGCTGGCCGACGTGGCCGAGCCAGGTGTGCCGCTGGCCTTCTGCCGGCGCAATCCCGACGCGGCGCTGGCAGACCTGGTGCGCATGGCTGGCGAAGTGCGGGCCGAGCTCGGGCGCCGTGGGGCAGGGCGGGCCGCGGGAGCGGTCTACGTCAGTTGCTGCGGCCGGGGCGGACCGCATTTCGGCGCGCCCAATGCCGAGTTGCAGGCCTTGCGCGGGGTGCTGGGTGAACTGCCGCTGGCCGGATTCTTCGCCGGTGGCGAGATTGCCCGGGATCACTTGTACGGCTATACGGGCGTGCTCACCGTCTTTGTTGCACATTGAGCGAGGGACGGCCGGGCGTTGTCGCGGTGCCCATGCCTGCGCCGGGATCGCGGTTCGCGCAGCGAGCCGCTGCCTCACCTCCTCACCTCCTCACCGCATGATCGCCTTGTCGATATGCCGGCGGCAAATGACGATGGCCGATCTCGCGATCGGCCATCGTTCGGGAGCGGGCGGCGCGCCGCATCGGACGGCCGCCGCCGGCCATGCCGGGTCCGGCAGGCTCAGGCGGCGCCGGCGCTTCAGGCCAGGTCGAAGCGGTCGAGGTTCATCACCTTGCTCCAGGCCGCGACGAAGTCATGCACGAACTTCTCCTCGGCATCGGCGCTGCCATAGAACTCGGCCAGCGCGCGCAGCTGCGCGTTCGAGCCGAACACCAGGTCGACGCGCGTGCCGGTCCACCTGATCTGGCCGGAGGTGCGGTCGCGCCCTTCGAACACGTCCTTGGCGTCGGACACCGGCTTCCATTCCGTGCGCATGTCGAGCAGGTTGACGAAGAAGTCGTTGCTCAGCGCGCCCGGCCGTTGCGTGAAGACACCGTGGCGGGTCTGCCCCACATTGGCTTCGAGCACGCGCAGGCCGCCCAGCAGGACCGTCATCTCCGGCGCCGTCAGCGTCAGCAGCTGGGCCTTGTCGATCAGCAGTTTTTCCGCCGGGATGGTGTACCTGCCCTTCAGGTAGTTACGGAAGCCGTCCGCGATGGGCTCGAGCACCGCCATCGAGGCGACGTCGGTCTGCTCCTGCGTAGCGTCCGTGCGGCCCGCTGCGAACGGCACCGTCACCACGTGGCCGGCATTCTTCGCGGCCTGCTCGACAGCGGCGGCGCCGGCCAGCACGATCAGGTCGGCCAGCGATACCTTCTTGCCGTCGCGCTGCGCGCCGTTGAACTCGGCCCGGATGGCCTCCAGCGTCTCCAGCACGTTGGCGAGCTGCTCCGGCTGGTTGGCCTCCCAGTCCTTCTGCGGCGCCAGGCGGATGCGCGCACCGTTGGCGCCGCCGCGCTTGTCCGAGCCGCGGAAGGTCGAGGCCGAGGCCCAGGCGGTCGATACCAGCTGCGGCACCGACAGTCCCGAGGCCAGTACCTTGGCCTTGAGCGTGGCGATGTCCTGGGCGTCGATCAGCTTGTGGTCGACGGCCGGCACCGGATCCTGCCACAGCAGCTCTTCCGCCGGCACTTCCGGGCCGAGATAGCGTGCACGCGGGCCCATATCGCGGTGGGTCAGCTTGAACCAGGCGCGTGCGAAGGCATCGGCGAACTGCTCGGGGTTCTCGTAGAAACGCCGCGAGATCTTCTCGTAGGCCGGGTCGAAGCGCAGCGACAGGTCGGTGGTCAGCATGGTCGGCCCACGGCGCTTGGCGGGATCCTGCGGGTCGGGCACGGTGCCGGCGCCGGCATCGCCCTTGGGTTTCCACTGGTGCGCGCCGGCAGGGCTCTTGGTCAGTTCCCACTCGTACTCGAACAGGTGCTTGAAGAAGTCGTGGTTCCACTGCGTCGGCGTGGTGGTCCAGGTGACTTCGAGCCCGCTGGTGATGGCGTCGCGGCCCTTGCCGGTGCCGAAGCTGCTCTTCCAGCCCAGGCCCTGTTCTTCGAGGCCGGCCGCTTCCGGCTCGGGGCCCACGTGGGATGCCGGGCCGGCGCCGTGGGTCTTGCCGAAGGTATGGCCGCCGGCGATCAGTGCCACGGTTTCTTCATCGTCCATGGCCATGCGCGCGAAGGTCTCGCGGATGTCGCGCGCGGCGGCGACCGGGTCGGGGTTGCCGTTCGGGCCTTCCGGGTTGACGTAGATCAGGCCCATCTGCACCGCTGCCAGCGGGTTTTCCAGCTCGCGATCGCCGCTGTAGCGCTTGTCGTCGAGCCACTTGGTCTCGGCGCCCCAGTAGACGTCTTCGTCCGCCTCCCAGGCGTCGACGCGGCCGCCGGCGAAACCGAAGGTCTTGAAGCCCATCGATTCGAGCGCGACGTTGCCGGTCAGGATGATCAGGTCGGCCCAGGAGATCTTGTTGCCGTACTTCTGCTTGATCGGCCAGATCAGGCGGCGCGCCTTGTCCAGGCTGACGTTGTCGGGCCAGCTGTTGAGCGGCGCGAAGCGCTGCTGGCCGGAGCCGGCGCCACCGCGGCCGTCGGCGGTGCGGTAGGTGCCGGCGCTATGCCATGCCATGCGGATGAAGAGTCCGCCGTAGTGACCGAAATCGGCGGGCCACCAGTCCTGCGAATCGGTCATCAGCGCGCGCAGGTCTTCCTTGACCGCGGCCAGGTCCAGGCTCTTGAAGGCCTCGGCGTAGTGGAACGCCTCGCCCTGCGGATTGGACATGGCGGGATGCTGGTGCAGGATCTTCAGGTTCAGTTGGTCAGGCCACCAATCCTGGTTCGACGTGCCGCCGCCGGCGGTATGGTGGAACGGACATTTTGCTTCAGTCGTCATGGACAGGTTCCTTGGATCGTTAGCACTTCACCGCTCGGTTTCGGTGAGGGGTGTGGGGGCCGAGCATTGCCCGCAAATGGTAGGGCCTCTCATCGCAGCACGGAAATTGGATTATTTGATGACCGTGTAAGGCATTGACTATAGTCATCGAATTGCCGCGGTGCGGGAACCATACCTTGCAGCGGCCGACCCATACCTTCGGACTAGCCGCTGGCGCTGCATCACGGCAACTTGCGGTAGATCAGGAACGCGTGGTGGTTGGCCAGCGCATTCCGGTTCGGACATCCGTTTGAACTCCTTGGCAGTGACAGCTACCGTGGTCCGCGCTCGTGTGCGGCGACGAGAGGGAAGGCGGCGGCGCTGCGTAGCATTGGGCAAGGCCCCGGCGAGGACAAGGCGCGCCGCGACGGCTCTGGTACATTGCTTGTCCCAGGCGCAAGGCCGCTGCCCGTCACAGGGGGTGTGGGGCCGCGCCAGCAGGAAGCCTCCCATGCCCATTCCAGTCCATCTCGTCCATTCGCTCATCGACGGCGCCGCCGGCGGCAATCCAGCCGGCGTCGTGATCGCCGCCGATACCCTCGGCACCGCGCAGAAGCTCGCCATCGCCGCACGCGTCGGCCTGTCCGAGACGGCCTTCGTTTCGCGCTCGGCGTGCGCCACCGTCAAGCTGGAGTTCTTTACGCCGACGCGCCAGATCGCTCACTGCGGCCATGCCACCATCGCCGCGTTCTCGCTGCTGCGCGACCTCGGCCGGATCGGCAGCGGGCCCGCCACAAAGGAGACCATCGACGGCACGCGCCGCATCCAGGTCGACACCGGCAGGGTGTTGATGGAGCAGCGTGCTCCGGTCTATACCGAGGTGGCGCCGGAATCCGCGCTGGGCCGGCGGGTGGCAGCGTCGCTGGGGCTGGCCGCCGGCCAGCCCGGCGCCACGCTGGCGCCGGTGGTCGTCGATACCGGCAATGCCTTCCTGATGGTGGCGCTGCCCGACGCCGCAACGGTGGCGTCGGTCCAGCCGGTGCTGCCCCTGGTTGCCGCCGTCAGCGAGGAACTCGGCCTGGTGGGCTACTACCTGTTCTCGCGCGAGACGCGCCAGGCGGGGCGCCACGCGGGCACGCGCATGTTCGCGCCGCGCTACGGCATCGACGAGGAGTCGGCCACGGGCACGGCCGCGGGGCCGCTGGCCTGCCTGTTGCATGATCGCCTGGGCGTGGCGCAGACGGCGATCCGCATCGAGCAGGGCTGGCTGATGCGGCCGCCGTCGCCGAGCGTGATCGAGGTGGAACTGGAGACGCAAGACGGACGCATCGCCGGCCTGATGGCAGGCGGCGCGGCGCGGCTGGACCGGGTCATCGAAGTCCAAGCCTAGTCCGATCGACCCGGGTGCGTCGCGGCGGCTACGGCCGGCTCGACGGGGTTCGCATCGCGCCGGTTCGCTCCCCTCTCCGTGAGGGAAGAGGGAAAACACCTGTTGGCTAGTTCGATCGGCCTGGGTGCACCCGGCTGGCGCGCTCCGGCACATAGCGGTCAGCCTGGATATCAGGCGTGAGCCCGTGGGTGAAGACCGCGTCGGTGATCGGCAGGAAGCCGGCGTTCCAGTCTTCCCATTGGCGTTGCAGCCGCGCGAACACTTCAGGATGCTTGTCGCGCAGATTGGCGCGCTCGCGCTCGTCCGCGGCGACATCGAACAGGAAGGCGTTGTCGTTGATCTTCAGGTACTTCCAGTCGCCGTCGCGCACGGCGCGCTGGGCCTGGGCCTTGTAGCGCCAGTAGAGCGTGCGCGCATGCACGGGGGCGCGTCCTTCCAGCACCGGCAGGATGTTCTCGCCATCGCTGGGCCAGTCCGGATGGGGCGCGCTGCCGGCGGCGGCCAGCAGGGTGGGCAGCCAGTCCATGCTGATGGTGACCTGCTCCTGTACCTGGGGCTGCAGCCGCGCCGGCCAGCGCAACAGCGTCGGCACGCGCAGGCCGCCTTCGAGCAGCTCGGTCTTCTGGCCGGTGAAGGGCCAGGTCTTGGAGAAGCGTTCGCCGCCGTTGTCGCTGGTGAAGACCACGAGGGTATCGCGCGCCTGGCCGGTGGTGTCGAGCGCGCCGAGCACCTGCCCGACGGCCGCGTCGAGCGACTGCACGATCTCGCCGTACTTCTTCAGGTTGCCGCCGTCGTAGTGGAACAGATCGCGCAGTTCGCGTGAGACCGCTTCGTCCTGCGGGCCCTCCCAGGGCCAGTGCGGCGCGGTGAAATGCAGCGACAGGAAGAAGGGGCGGGCATGGTCGATGCGGCCGCGCACATAGGCCTCGGCCTCGTCGGCCAGGATCTGCGTGTAGTAGCCGCTGCGCTCGACCGGCACCTCGCCTTCCCACAAGTCGCGCGGTACATCGGCGCCGACCCCCGGCTTGTGCGTGAAATAGTCCACCACGCCGCCCAGGTTGCCGAAAAAGCGGTCATAACCGCTCCGCAGCGGGCCGTGGGCGGGGGGATGGCCGAGATGCCACTTGCCGATCAGCGCGGTGTCGTAGCCGGCTGCCTTGAGCAGCGAGGGCAAGGTCGGGTGTTCCGGTGGCAGGCCGAGCCCGTCGCGCGGTCGGGCGATCGGTTCCTCCAGCCCCCCGCGCAGGCGGTACTGGTAGCGGCCGGTGATCAGCGCGAAGCGGGTCGCCGAGCAGACCGCCGAATTGGCGTAAGCCTGCGTGAAGCGCACGCCTTGCGCGGCGAGGCGATCGAGATGAGGGGTGGCGAAGCCGGTCTGGCCATAGACGCCGAGGTCGGCCCAGCCCAGGTCGTCGGCCAGGATGAAGAGGATGTTCGGGCGTGTGGGCATGGCCTGTGTCTCGCGTGGTCCTTCGTGTGGTCCGTGTTGCACGATGGTCTTTTGCCGCGCGCTCACTTGCCCGCGGCGTGGGCGCTGGCGGCGCTGGTCGCGGTCCAGAATCCTTGCAGCTTCAGCGTCCTGAGCGCCTCGTCGAGGAAGCGCGGATCCGCCCAGCCCTTGGGATCGAAGCCCTGGCGCACGATGCCGGCCGCCTTGGCGCCTTCGATCACGTCGCCGAAGTGGGCGATATAGCCCGCGTCGAGCAGGGGCGAGTAGCGTGCCTTGATGTCGGTGCCCTCGAACTCGCTGGAGAAGAGCTGCACCGGCAGCCCGCTGATGTCATGGAAGCGCTGGAACAGCGTCTCGCGTGGAATGGCGCCGCTCGCCGCCGCGTGCGCCTGCTGCACCAGCACCTTGACGATACGCGTCAGCGCCTCGGGATGCCTGCCGGCGAAGTCCTCGGTGGCGATCACGGTGGAGTGGATCGCGTACAGGTCGCCGCGGCCCTTGGTGCTGACCGGGATGTCGGCGCTGCCGGCGAGCTTGAGCAATTGCAGGTCGGCGCCGCCGAAGGTGGCGTCGATGTCCTTGTTGACGACGGCGGCCTTGGAGGTGGGCCAGTCCAGGTTGGTGAAGCGCACGTCCTTTTGCGACAGGCCTTCCGCCTTCAGCAAGCGGTCGAACGGCAGCTGGTAGGCCGTGCCGCGCAGCACGGCCACGCGCTTGCCCTTGAGATCCTTGAAGCTGCGGATGTTCGAGCCGGGCGCGGTGGCGAGGTAGCTGTTGGCGCCGCGGCCCGCGCTGGCCACCAGGCGTGTCCTGAGGCCGCTGGCGCGGCCGATCACCGCTGCCAGGTCGCCCAGGAAGACCACGTCGAGCTGGCCGGTGGCGAGGCCCTCGTTGATGGCGGGCCCGGCACCCTTGAAGAATTTCCACTCCACCTGCACGCCATCCTTGGCGAACTCGGCTTCGATCGCCTTGCTGGCATAGGCCAGTGAAACCGGCCCGGCGCCGGCGAAGGACTTGCCCTGGCTGCCCTGCTCGGGTGCTGCCAGGTGGATCACCTTGGGCAGGTCGCCGGCGCTCGCGGCGGGCGCCGCGCAAAGGCCGGCAATGGCGGTGGCGAGCGTGATGGCAGCCGCCAGCAGGCGGCGGGGGGCGGTGGGGGCGACGTGCAAGAGGGCTCCTCGGTCGGGCGGCATCACGGAATCGGGCAGGGCTGGCTTGGGCGCTGCCGCAGCGGGCCTATTCTGCGAGGGGCACCGGCAGGCGTCAAAGAACCATGCCGAGGAAGGTTATGCGGTGGGGGCCGCAGGCATGGCCTCATTGCCGGGCACGCACGGCACTGCTCACGGCGCGCTTGCGCCGATCACGTGCATGACGTTGCTGTGGCGCACCAGACCGGAGACTGGTGTGGCCGCGCTGCACCAGCCTGGACTCAGGGTTTCTACGCAATCAGCCGGGCTTGCCCTAGCCGCGCCAATTTCTTGTTTGTCTCCCGCGCCGGCGGTCGCCGAAGCCTTCACGCGCATGTTCTACCTGAATCGGGCCTGCGAGATTCAGCTTGCCACGCTTTCGGCCGGCCAGGAGCTCATCATTCCGTCGCCCGAAGTCTGCGAACACGCGGCCCGGCAGCACGACGACTACGCTTACCTCGACACGGTACACCTCGACCGCGAATGGACGGCGCTGCTGCGCCTATTGGAACGGGACGGGGCAGCCTACCGCTGCTGAGCGCCGGGCGGGCCGGCTTCCTTCGTCAGCCCAGCCCGGCAGCCTCCAGCGCGGCCGCCTGCCTGGTCAGGAACAGTGAGCGAAAGTCGCGCCGAGCGAAGCGGTAGATCCAGAATCCGGCGTCGTCGCCGGCCGCGAGTTGCACCAGCCGGGCCGGTGCGTGCCCCGTCAGCGCGACGAATTCACGCACCATGTGCGGCTGGTCGAAATAGCCGTAGTGCTGCGCCAGGTGGGCGAGGCGGCCGCGCCATCCGGCGCCGGTCAGCAGGTCCGACAGGCTCAGGCCGAAGCGTGCCAGCCGCCTCAGGTCGCGCAGGGTGGTACCGTAGACGCGGTCCATGCGCCGTTCGAACTGGCGCTGCCCGATGCCGAGGCTGCCTGCCAGCTGCGCGGCGGGGGCGAACAGCAGGCGCGGGTCGCCGAGCTCGAGGCGCGCGCGGTGGGCATTGGCGCGCGGACGCAGGTTGTCTACCAGCCATTGCTGGGCATGCTCGATCCAGCGGGCCGGCTGTCCATCCTCATCGATGCGCGCCAGCATGCGCGCCACTTGCGCAGGTGGGAAGGCCGCATCGAGCGGCACTGTCTGCCCGCGTAGTTCGTTGAGACCCGGCCCCAGCGCTTCCGCCAGCATGCCGGGGCGGAACAGGATGGAGATGACACAGGTGTCCGGCGCGCTGCGGGTCGCCGCCGGCCGCAGCCGGGGGCCTGACAAGCCTGCGCGGGGCAGTGGGGCTGGCGCGCTGGCGTCGTGTTCCGGCTGCTGCCAGCCGCTGCCGCGCGCGAAGATCAGGATGGCCGGGCTCAACACCGCGGGCAATTGCGACACGCAGCTCTCGCGCAGCGGCATCAGCAGGATGTGGTGGATCCAGGGCGCGAGCTCCGGTCGCGGCGGGAGGATCAGCGGCGCGATCATGTCGTTCGGGAGGTTGGGCGTTGCCGCATGCGGTGACCGGATGTCGCCCGGGGCAGGGTGGTCGGGAGGCGCGAGGCACGCCTGGCATCAGCCTCGCATGCCCGGCCATCTCCGGATACGAAGAAGGATTCTATGCCATGCGCTGGTCACGAGGCTTCGCGCGCCACGGGAAGCATCCGCGGCTTGAGGGCTGCGGACAAACGCGGCAGAATGCCCGGGCCGCGCCACATGCCGCGGTCTTTCTTTCGACTACGCTTCGCTGCCCATGCCGCATTCCGTCCTCCACAGGCCCCTCCTGGCCGGCGCCTTGCTGGCCCTCGCGGTTGCGCTTCCGGCCCGCGCCGAAGGCACCGCCCGTTCCATCGACCAGGCGCGCGGCGTCCTCAAGACGCCCGAGGCCCGCGCGGTCTACGACCGCGAGATCCGTGGCGCGGCGCAGCCCGATGGCCTGGGCGTCCGTTTGCCGGAAGGCTTCACCGCCAAGGGCCTGCTGGCGGCGCTGGTGCCGGGCGGCGACCCCGCCGCGCTGGTGCTGGCCGGGGCCAGGCCCTGGCCGGCGCGCCCGGACAGCTATGTGGCGATCGTCTGCGTGGCGCGGTCTGCCGCGGCCGCGGCCAATGAGCGGAAGTACTGGCCCGATCAATGCCGGACCGAGCAGGCGCAGGCGTGGTTCGGTGTGTTCGAGCGCGGGGCCGGCGGCCAGCCGCGCCTGCTGGCGCGCACGCGCGGGCCGGTCGAGGCGCCCACGTCCTGGGCCGGCAGCAATCTCGATTCACCCCAGGCCCTCGAGGGTGGCGACACGCAGGCGGGCATGCCGGAGAGCTGGCTGCGCTTCGATCTCGCGCCATACCGCATCCGCGACGACGAACTGGCCTTCGGGGTGCGCGCCGGCTGGAGCGAAGGGTATGCCGGCGGTGGCGCCTCCTTCGAGGCGCTCTACCTGTTCCGCGTGGACGGCGAGGCGCTGCGCGTCGTGTTCACGGCGCCGATGATGTACTACAAGATGATCGCCGGCGACTGGAACAAGGACGGCACGCGCAACCACGATATGTACGAAGGCAGCAACCTGTTGAACGTGCAGGGCGCGGCCACGGCCGGCTTTCACGACCTGCAGTTGCGCGAGCGCGGCGGCAAGTGGCGCAGGACGTATCGCTGGTCGGAGGCGAGCAGGAACTACGTCGCCCGCTAGTCCATTGCGCCGGAGAAAGCGCCCCCGAGCGGCGGTGCGTCCGGGTCGACGGCCCCTGCAGGCGCTGTCGATCGGGGCTGCCTTTCGGATGACGCAGTGGATCCGCTGCAGGCGCCGCGCCCCGCGGCCTCAGCCCGGCCTCATTCGTAGCGCAGCGCTTCCGCCGGATTGACGCGGGCGGCACGCCAGCTCGGATAGAGGGTGGCCAGCGTGGACAGGCCGAAGGAGGTGAGGCCGATGGTGGCGATGTCGTGCAGGCTCGGGTCCGAGGGCAGCTCGCTGATGAAGTAGATGTCGCGCGGCAGGAAGTGGACGTGCAGCAGGCGTTCGATGAAGGGCACGATCACGTCGATGTTGAAGGCGATCAGTGCGCCGCCGGCCACGCCCAGCAGGGTGCCGATGAAGCCGATCAGCACGCCCTGCACGATGAAGATCTTCATGACTGAGCCGGGCTGCGCGCCCATGGTGCGCAGGATGGCGATGTCGGCCTGCTTGTCGGTGACCGTCATCACCAGCGTCGACACCAGGTTGAACGCGGCCACGGCGATGATCAGCGTCAGGATCACGAACATCATGCGCTTCTGCGATTGCACGGCGGCGAACCACTGGCGGTTCTGCTGCGACCAGTCGCGCACGTAGAGCTCGCCGGTGAGTGTGCCGGCGAGCTGGTTGGCCACGTCCGGCGCGCGCTGCATGTCGGCCAGCTTGAGGCGAACGCCGGTGGGGCCCGACAACTGGAACAGCGCCTCGGCGTCCTGCAGGTTGACCAGGGCGATGCTGCTGTCGAACTGGAAATGCCCGGCCGAGAAGATGCCGACCACGGTGAACTGCCGCAGCTGCGGCAGCGCGCCGGCCGCCGAAATGGCGCCGCCGCGCGCGGTCGCCAGCATGATCTTGTCGCCCACCTGCACGCCCAGTGCGCTGGCCAGTTCGTTGCCCAGCGCGATGCTGGATTCGCCGGGCCGCAGATCGTCCAGCGCGCCCGCGCGGAACTGCTTGCCGAGGTCCGACACCTTGGGCTCCTGGGCCGGGTCGACGCCGCGCAGCAGCACGCCGCGCACTTTGTCCTCGCGCGTCAGCATGGCTTGCGCCGCCACATAGGGGGCCGCACCGATCACTTCCTGGCTGCGCATGGCCTCGGCGGCGGTGCGCTGCCAGTCGGGCAGCGCACCGGGCGCCATGATCTCGATATGGGACAGCACCGACAGCATGCGGTCGCGCACCTCCTTCTGGAAGCCGTTCATCACCGACAGCACCACGATCAGCGCGGCCACCCCCAGGGCGATGCCGGACATCGAGATCATCGAGATGAAGGAAATGAAGCCATTGCGGCTGGCGCGCTTGCCGGCGCGGGTGTAGCGCCAGCCGATCTGCCACTCGTAGGGGAAATGCAAGAGGCGTCCTGTGTTGTCGGAAGTCAGGTGGGCGCGGCCGGGCCGCCGGGCGGGACAGGCGTTTCCCGCGCCCGCGGCGCATGCGGCCGCTGCGAGAGGCGTCCGCCGCGGGCAGGCGCGCTTCGCAAGGCGCCTAGTGTACAACGGCGCCTGCTGGCCGGCCGGCTGCCGCCCGGGCGTGGCGCCAGGTGCCTGTTCACGCTTGCCGCCTGCGGCGCCGCATCGGCGCTTCGACGGGCCCCGGGGCGGCATCGGCCGTTTCGATGCGCTCCAGCACCTGGCGGGCGCGAGCCGCGCAGTCTTCGCCTCCGATGTGTTCGCCCGAGCCGTCGATGTCCTCGATCAATGCCAGCAGGCCGCTCCTGCTCTGGGCGAGCTGCCGTTGCAAGGCCTCTATCTCATCGACCTTGCGCCGCAAGGCCTGCAGTATCTCCTCGCGCGGCCACTGGCCCAGGTCGGGCGGCAGCAGGGAGCGGATCTCGTCCAGCGAGAAGCCGGCGCCCTGGGCGCGCAGGATGATCTGCAGCCGCGTCAGGCTTTCCTGCGCGTACTCACGGTAGCCATTGGCGTGGCGCAGCGCCGGCCGGAGCAGGCCGGCGGCCTCGTAGAAGCGGATGCGGGAGGCGGCGATCCCGCTCAGCCTGGCCAGTTCACCGATCTTCATAGTGCGCTCTCCGCTGCTTGACATTAAAGTTGACTTTAATCTTAAGGTTGGGGCTTCGTCAAACCTGGAGGCCACCATGCCGCTGTTCCAACCCCTGGTCCTGCCCAACGGCGCAGTGATTCCGAACCGACTCGCCAAGGCCGCCATGGAAGAAAACATGGCCGACGCCGACCATGCGCCCTCTGAGGCGATGGTGCGCCTGTACGGCGCGTGGGCGCGCGGCATGTCCGGCCTGATCCTGACCGGCAATGTGATGGTGGACCACCGCGCCATGACCGGTCCGAACGGCGTGGTGCTGGAGGACGATGCGCACCTCGACCGCTTCCGGCGCTGGGCGCAGGCGGCGCGTGCCGCGGGTGCCCAGGTCTGGATGCAGATCAATCACCCGGGGCGGCAGATGCCCGCGGCGATGGGGCAGGCCACCCTGGCGCCGTCGGCGGTCGCCATGGACCTGGGGGCCTTTTCCAAGCAGTTCCCGGTGCCGCAGGCCATGCGCGAGCAAGACATCGAGGAGGTGCGCCGGCGCTTCGCGCGCACGGCACAGCTGGCGGAGCAGAGCGGTTTCACCGGCGTGCAGATCCACGCCGCCCACGGCTATCTGCTGAGCCAGTTCCTGTCGCCGCTGAGCAATCGGCGGGAGGACCGCTGGGGCGGCAGCCTCGAGAACCGCGCGCGCCTGTTGCTCGACATCGTGCGCTCGGTGCGCGAGGCGGTGTCGCCAGGATTCGCGGTGGCGGTCAAGTTGAACTCGGCCGACTTCCAGCGCGGCGGCTTCAGTCCGGAAGACGCCCGGAGCGTGGTGGAGATGCTCAATCCGCTGCAGGTGGACCTGGTGGAACTGTCGGGCGGCAGCTATGAGGCGCCAGCCATGCAGGGGCAGGCGCGCGACGGCCGCACGCTCGCGCGCGAGGCCTACTTCCTCTCGTTCGCGCACGACATCGCCGCGGTGGCGCGCATGCCCCTGATGGTGACCGGCGGCATCCGGCGCCGGGCGGTGGCCGAGCAGGTCGTGCAGAGCGGCATCGCCATGGCCGGCATCGCCACCGCGCTGTCGCTCGAGCCGAACCTGCCGCGCGACTGGCAGGCCGGCAAGGACAGCGCGCCGGTGCTGCGCCCGATCACCTGGAACAACAAGGCGCTGGGATCGCTGGCCAATATGGCGATGGTCAAGTTCCAGCTGAAGCGCCTGGGTGCCGGCCGGCGTACCGATGCGCAGGTTTCGCCGCTGCGCGCCCTGGTCGGGCAGCAGTTCGCCACCTATTGGGAGACCCGGCGCTACCGGCGCTGGACGGCCGCACGGGGCTAGTGTCCAGGGCGGCGCCGGGCCCTTGCCGCCAGATTCACGCGCACGGGGCAGCGGAGATCCGGGTCTGGCGATGGGGTATCAAGGCTCAGGGCAATGACCGGGCCTCACTCTGCCGCTTGCACCTTCGGCTTTGCCTGCGCAGGATCAAGTAAGCCCTGGCCCTCGCCGCGCAGGAAGGCCTCGACCACGGTGGCGAAGCAGGGTGGGCACTCCTGCATCGGATAGTGCCCGCAGTTCGGCACCACCAACAGGCGGGCCCGTGGATGCCAGGCCAGGAAGGTGCGCCGCATGGCGGCCTCGTCCAGGCCCGGATCCTTGTCGCCGACGATCACCAGCAGTTCGATATCGAGGCCGCGCACATCGTCGACGAAATCCGTATGCACCAGCATGTCGAGATAGCCGGCGCGGCAGGCTGCCGAGACCGCGCTGCGGTTCTGCTGCAGCTTGACGTCGGCCCACCGCGCGGACAGCCCCCCGCTGACGTAGCGGAACAGCCGGCGCAGCGCATCGTCGTTCTCGGCGGTGCTGGCAAAGAATGCCTTGGCGTCTGCGTCGAGCCGGTTGCCGGCGGCGGAGACCGGGCATACCGCCACCGCGCGCTGGATTCGTGCCGGGGCGTCGGCGGCGATGCGCTGCACCGCCATGCCGGTCATCGAATGGCCGATCAGGTGGAAACGCGGCCAGCCCAGCCGGTCGGCCAACGCGAGGCAGTCGGCGGCAATCTCCTCCACCGAGCAGGCACCGGTCAGTGCGATCGATTCGCCGTAGCCGCGCAGGTCGGCGAAGACATAGGTGAACGCGCTGCCGTCGAGATAGGGCAGCACGGCATCGTAGTTGCGGTGGTCGCCGAGCCAGTCGTGCAGGACCAGGACCCGCTCCGGGCCGTTGCCATGCCGGACGTAGCCCAGGCGGGCGGGGATTGGGGCTTGCTTCATTTCAAGATTTCCTTTCGGGTGGGGGAACCAGGTGGGGGGAACCAAAAGGAAACGCCCTCCCGGCGGACCGGGAGGGCGTCTTGAAAGCCAGGGCATCGTATCAGGCGGCGGCACGGAAGTCCATGGCGGGACGCGGCGAATCTGGCGGACGTCGTCGGAAGCAAGCCGCGGGGTGGTCAATTGCTCAATTGCTCAATTGGCCAGGCGGCCAGGCGGCCAGGCGGCCAGGCGGCCAAGGGGGCACCGGCGAGCCGGCACCCGCGCCGCCACCCCGTTGCCCCTTGCCTGCCGCCGGCTGCGGGCTTTATCCGAGCAGCGCCTTGACCTCCTTGCCTATCCTGGGAACGAGCTGGCCGGCCTGGCGAGCCAGGTTGACCTGCATGGTCACGACGGCAAGTTCGCCCAGGGGTTCCGGCAGCGGGTAGCCTCCCTTGGCGCGGAACCAGGCCAGTACCTCGGCCAGGTGCCAGATGGCGGCAGAGCCTTCATGCACCGGGGAAGGAAAGCTGGTGGCATGGCTGAGCATCAGCTTGCGCACGTTCTGGCGGCTGACTCCGACCACGTCGGCCACGTCGGTCAGCCCGACGAAATCCGGTGCGGCCTCGACCAGCCGGGCGGAGGGCATCGCTTGCCGCGCATCGGACAACGCGCCGAGCAGCGCGGCCTCGGCCGACTCGGCCTCGCGGGTGAACTCCAGCGCGATGCGGCCCGGCTGGCCGATGCCGACGAGGGCATCGTCGCAGCCGGCGGCACCCAGGCGTTCGGCGAGCGCATCCGGCTCCCAGTCCTGCATGGGCAGGCGGTATTTCAAGGTGAATGTGTATTCCATGGTGCCCCTGGTCCTTCCCGTTCTTACGGTCCTTCCTGCCCATCTGGCCCATCTGGTTCATCTGATCCTTCTGGCTCGACTGGCCCTTCCGGCATTGCATCGCCTCGCGGTGCCACACGCAGTGATCCACCACGCGCATCAAGGCGCGCGCGTGATTGCCAGGATTACGCGGCGTGCTCCAGACGCAGGCGATACAGAATTCACCGCAGCGGCATTCCTGATCGTCGTATGGGCAGAAGATCTTGCCCCAGGCATGCCCGCCGCCCGGCACCACGCGCCAGCCGTTGGCTTCCGCATGGCGCAATGCGGCTTCGACTTCCTTCTTGGGATGGGCGGCACGACGCATCGGGTCCTCAGCATAGTTGTCTCATTGGCGGTTGTCAACTGACAACCTTTGCGGGGCGCCGGATAGCTGTGCCGGCAACCTGCAATTCCCGCGCTGGCACGGTGGCGCGCTCGACCCCGGGGCGCGCGGACGGGGTGCGCGCAGGCGGGCCTTGCCTGGCAGCTTATCCAGCAGGAGGGAGCAATGTGTTTCGGATCGTGCCGATTGCCGCCGTCGACGGGGGAGAGGCGCGCTCAGGCCCCGTCCTGCCCGTCCACCGGCACCGCGAGACTTTGTTTCACCGTGGCCATGACCACGCGCATGCTGCGGGCGGACTGAGCCGCGCGCCCGCCGCCGGCCGGCCGCAAGGACCGGCGCGCGCTCAGCCGATCGTCGCGATCGGGGCGCCGGCTGCCACTGCGCTGCCGGGGCTGGCGTGCAGCGTGATGCGTCCGGCGCGATGCGCGTGGACCTGCATCTCCATCTTCATGGCTTCCATCACGGCCACCAGGTCGCCTTCCTGGACCTCGGCGCCCGCTTCCACCTTCCAGGCGTGCACGGTGCCGGCGATCGGCGCCAGCAGGTCGGCTTCGGAGGCGCCGGCGGCCTCGCCCGCGGGGCCGGCGGAGGTGGCCCCAGGCGCATCGGCCAGGCCGCGCATCAGCTGCGCCGGCAGTCCCAGGCGCACGCGGCGGCCGTCGATCTCGATGACGGTGCGCAAGAGGCCGGTGTCGGGCTGCGGCTCGGCGCGCACGGCGGCGGCCAGCGGCTCGGCGAAGTCGGATTCGATCCAGCGGGTATGCACGCGGAAGCCATCGGCGCCGAGGAAATCCGGGTGGTCGACGACAGTGCGGTGGAAGGGCAGTACCGAGGCCACGCCCTCGATGTGGAACTCGCGCAGGGCCCGGCGCGCGCGGGCCAGGGCCTGCTCGCGGGTGGCGCCGGTGACGATCAGCTTGGCCATCAGCGAGTCGAAGGTGCCGGGCACCACCGAGCCGGTCTGCACGCCGGCATCGACGCGCACGCCGGGGCCCGACGGTGCCTCGAAACGCTGCACCGGGCCGGGGGTGGGCAGGAAGCCGCGGCCGACGTCCTCCGCATTGATGCGGAACTCGATCGAATGGCCCAGCGGAGCGGGCGTGGCGGTGACGGACAGCGGCAGGCCGTCGGCCACGCGCAGCTGCTCCACCACCAGGTCCACGCCGGTGGTCTGTTCGGTCACCGGATGCTCCACCTGCAGGCGGGTGTTCACCTCCAGGAAGGAGATGGCGCCGCCGGTGCTGAGCAGGAATTCCACCGTGCCGGCGCTGGTGTAGCCGGCCGCGGCGCAGATGTCGCGTGCCGCGCTGTGGATGCGTTCGCGCTGGGCGTCGCTGAGGAAGGGCGCGGGCGCTTCTTCCACCAGCTTCTGGTTGCGCCGCTGCAGCGAACAGTCGCGCGTGCCCAGCACCACCACGTTGCCGTGGGTGTCGGCCAGCACCTGGGCCTCGATATGGCGGGGTTTGTCGAGGAACTGCTCGACGAAGCACTCGCCGCGGCCGAAGGCCGTGACGGCCTCGCGCACGGCCGAGTGGTAGAGCTCTTCCACCTCGTCCATGCGCCATGCGATCTTCATGCCGCGGCCGCCGCCGCCGAAGGCGGCCTTGATGATGATGGGCAGGCCGTGTTGCTCGGCGAAGGCCAGCACCTCGCCGGCATCCTTGACCGGGTCGGGCGTGCCGGCCACCAGCGGGGCGCCCACCTGCAGGGCGATCTTGCGCGCCTCGACCTTGTCGCCCAGCTTGGCGATGGTGGCCGGCGAGGGGCCGATCCAGCGCAGGCCGGCATCGATCACCGCCCGCGCAAAGGCCTCGCTCTCCGAGAGGAAGCCGTAGCCGGGGTGCACGGCATCGGCGCCGCTGCGCCGGGCGATCTCCAGCAGCTTGGGAATGTTGAGGTAGGTATCGGCCGGCCGGTCGCCGTCCAGGCCGTAGGCTTCGTCGGCCAGGCGGGCGTGCACGGCGTCGAGGTCGGCATTGGCGTAGACGGCCACCGACTGCACGCCGTAGTCGGCGCAGGCGCGGATGATGCGGACGGCGATCTCGCCGCGGTTGGCAACCAGGACTTTCTTCATGATGGGGCTCACAGGGTGCCAGCCTTGCCGGCGGCGTCGGTTGTAGAGAGGTCTTCGAAAGCGCGGATCGGGCGGAAGCGCAGCCAGGCGCCCACCGGGATCTGTCCGGCGCGGTCGAGGTGGTGCGGCGCCACGGTGGCGATCACGGGATAGCCGCCGGTCAGCGGGTGGTCGGCCAGGAACAGCACGGGCTGGCCGCTGGGCGGCACCTGCAGGGCGCCCAGGGCGGTACCTTCGCTGGGCAGTTCGCCGCCCACGGCGCGCTCCAGCGGCACTTCGCCCGCCAGGCGCAGGCCGACACGGTTGGACTGGGGCGTGACCTGCCAGCGCTGGCCGGCCAGGCGGGCCACGGCCTCAGGCGTGAACCAGTCGGTGCGCGGGCCCATCACCACGTCCAGCACGACCTCCTGCTCCAGCGTGGGCAGGTCGGCCGCGGGCGGCACCGGATCGCCCACCACGGCGCCGGCCGCCGCCGGACGCAGGCCCAGCACCTCGCCCACGGCCAGCGGCGCGGGACCGACGTTGGCCAGGGTGTCGGTGGCGCAACTGCCGAGCACCGGCGCCACGGCAAAGCCGCCACGCGCGGCCACGTAGCAGCGTGCGCCGGCCGTCGGCTGGCCGATCGCCAGCACGTCGCCGTCGGCGAGGGCGAGCGCCTGGTGGCCGGGCACGGGCCAGCGGCGGCCGTCGGCGGTCTTCACCGTGAGAGGCGCATCGGCGCCGGTCACGGCCACCACGGTCTCGCCCAGGCTCTGCAGTTGCAGGCCGCCGCCCACGGTCTCGAGCGCAGCCGTGTCGCTGGGGTTGCCCACCAGGCGGTTGGCCGTCTTCAGCGCCGCCTGGTCCATCGCGCCCGAGGCCGACACACCTTGCCCGGCCTGGCCATGGCGGCCCAGGTCCTGGAACACGGTCAGCAGGCCGGTGGCCTTGACCTGCAGCGCGGCCTGGCCCGGGGCGAGGTCGGCGCGGCTGCGGCCGCCGGCGGCCTGGGCGGGCGCGCCGCTGCTGTCGCTGCTGCGGCGGCCACTGTCGGCATCCCAGGCGGCGCGCGCGCCGGCCTCCAGCGTGGCGATATCGACGAAGCGCACACGGTAGCCGGGCTGCAGCAGTGCCGGCTGCTCACGGCCCAGGTCCCACATGGCCACCGGCGTCACGCCGATGATCTGCCAGCCGCCGGGGCTGGCCTGCGGATAGACGCCGCTGAAGGTGCCGGCCAGGCCCACGGCACCGGCCGGGATGCGCGTGCGCGGCGTGGTCCGGCGCGGCACGTCGAAGCTCGGGTGTCCGCCGGAGAGGTAGGCAAAGCCCGGCGCGAAGCCGGTGAAGGCCACTGTGTATTCGCTGCCGGTGTGGCGGCGGACCACCTCTTCCGGCGTGATGCCCAGCCGTTGCGCCACCTCGGCCAGGTCCTCGCCATCGTAGTGGACGGGGATCTCCACCAGGGTCGCGCTGCGCTCGGCGCGCTGGCTCAGGTCGCGCGCGGCAATGGCCTGCGCCAGCTGCGCCAGGCCGCAGGCCGAGGGGCGGAAGCGCACCAGGATGGTCCGTGCCGCAGGCACGAGTTCCTCCACACCGGGCAGGGGCTCGCGCTGCAGCGAGGCCAGCAGGGCCAGCGTCTGGTCCAGGTCGGCCAGTTCCACCAGCAGCGCATTCAGGGAGACGGGTAGGAAACGCAAGAGGAGACTCCGCGAGCGGTCAATTCGAGTAGGCACGGCTCCGATGCGTCAGCACCGCGGCAGCGGGAGGGCAGGGCCGGGATCCGTGTCGCGGCGTGGATGGCACAAAGTGTCGGGCCACGTACGCAGGGGATCGGTCAAGCGGCGCGATCGGCGCGATCGGCGCCAACTCCCTCTCATCTTGTCTGGCGATACACATACAGTGCAGGTAGTGCCGGCAATGAATAGTCAGATCGTATTTTCGATCAACTATGGTTATAAGATTGTTGAACAATCCGTTAAAGTTGACGATCATGGTATACACCTAGGTCGACAATGGTGCGCGGATATGCGCCTAACCGGTGCAAATCGCCCGGCAGAGTGCGCTAACATGCCAGCGCGGCCGTCCGGCGCCGGGTTGCGCTACCGCGATTGGCCGGCCGGACAGGAGCGCAGGCCCGACCACGCATGAGCCAACGCTAGATGACATCCAGTCCTGATACCAAGAACCTGGCCGAACGGGTCACCGACGAGATCCGCCAGAGGATCGTGCAAGGCGATTTCCTGCCTGGCCAGCGCCTGTCCGAAGCCGCCCTCGCCGAAAGCCTGCAGATCTCGCGCAATACCCTGCGCGAGATCTTCCGCGTCCTGACCAAGGAGGGCCTGCTCAAGCACGAGCCCAACCGCGGCGTCTCGGTGGCGGTGCCCGGCATCGCGGACATCGTCGATATCTACCGCGTGCGCCGGCTGATCGAGTGCCAGGCGCTGGCCCAGGCCTACCCGAGCCATCCGGCGGTGCGGCACCTGCGCGCCGCGGTCGAGATGGGGCTGCGCTGCCGGGCGCAGGGTGACTGGCAAGGCGTGGGCACGGCCAATATGGACTTCCACATGGCCATCGTCGAACTGGCCGACAGCGAGCGCTTGAAGACCATGTTCTCCCACCTGCTGGCCGAGCAGCGCCTGGCCTTCGGCATCCTGCAGGACGCCGAGTTCCTGCACGGTCCCTACGTCGACATGAACCTGCGCATCCTGCAGTTGTTCGAAGCGGGCAAGCTGGCCGAGAGCGCGGCGCTGCTCAATGACTACCTGTCGCAGTCGGAGCGTATCGTGCTGTCGGCCTGCGCGCGGCATCCGATGTTCAATTCGCGCTGACGCGCCACGCGGGCCGGCCGGCGGCCGGCCGCTCGCTGCGCGAGCCCGGTGCCGCCGGCTGTGGATGACGCGTGCGTCGTCGTGGATTGTCGTGCGTTGCGATGCGTTGCTATGCGTCGTTGTGCATCGTTACGCGCCGGCCGCTTCCAGTTCCCGGCCGCGTGTCTCCGGCAGCGTCAGCGCCGCCAGGATGAGCACCCCGTAGGCCGCCGCGGCAAAGATGCCGATGCTGGTGCCCAGGCCGTATTCCTTGGACAGCGCGCCGATCAGGAAGGGGAAGAGGGCGCCGACCGCGCGGCCGAAGTTGTAGCAGAAGCCCTGGCCGGAGCCACGTACGCGGGTCGGGAACAGTTCCGTGAGGAAGGCACCCATGCCGCTGAAGATGCCGGAGGCGAAGAAGCCGAGCGGAAAGCCGAGCCAGAACATGGCGCCGTTGGTCAGCGGCAGCATGGTGTAGCTGAAGGCGATCGTCATCGAGCCGAGCGCGAACAGGATGAAGTTGGGCTTGCGGCCGAGGCGGTCGGTCAGGTAGGAACTGACGAGGTAGCCCACCCACGAGCCGAAGATGATCATCGCCAGGTAGCCGCCGGTGCCCATCACCGTCAGGTGGCGCTCCGTCTTCAGGAAGGTCGGCAGCCAGGTCGTGATGGCGTAGTAGCCACCCTGCGCGCCGGTTGCCAGCAGCGCCGCGCGGATGGTCGTCGACAGCAGCGCGGGACGGAAGATCTCGGTCAGGCGCGGATGGTCGCTGGCCTTGCCCTGCGCGGCCTTTTCCTTCTCATAGACGTCCGGTTCCTTCACATAGCGGCGGATCACCACCACCAGCAGTGCCGGCAGCAGGCCCACCAGGAAGAGCGCGCGCCATGCCAACTCTGCCGGCAGGACGGAGAACAGCACGGAATACAGGATGGCCGTCAGGCCCCAGCCGATGGCCCAGCCGGACTGCACCAGGCCGACGGCCTTGCCGCGGTCCTTGGCGCGGATCACCTCGCCGATCAGCACCGCGCCGGCGGTCCATTCGCCGCCGAAGCCGAAACCCATCAGCGCCCGCGCCGCCAGCAACTGGTGGTAGTTCTGCGCCAGGCCGCACAGGCCGGTGAAGACGGCGAACCACAGCACCGTCAGCTGCAGCGTGCGTACGCGCCCGATGCGGTCCGACAGGATGCCGGCGGCCCAGCCGCCCAGCGCCGAGGCCAGCAAGGTGAGCGTACCGATGAAGCCGGCGTCGGCCAGGCTGATGCCCCAGGTGGCGACCAGGGTCGGGATGACGAAGGACAGCATCTGCGTATCCATGCCGTCGAGCATGTAGCCGACCTTGCAGCTCCAGAAGGCGCGTTTCTCGCGCGGCGCAGCGTCGCCGTACCAGGAGAACAGGTTGCCGCCGGCATCGGCCGACGTCTTGGGCGGGATAGGGGGGGCCATCGCGGGGGTCTGGTGGTCCATGAAACGCTCCTGGGTGCGTGAGGGGGAACGGCGAAGCAAGGGCGGGAAAGTCGGAAAAAGGTGCCGGGGCAGGCGGGGCGGCGAGGCTAGAAGACGGCGAGCGAGGCGTTGCGGATGTCGGTCACCAGCATGTGGCCCGGCTTGTGCGCGATCGCCAGCGGCAGCCTGGCGGCCATGATCGCGGTCTGGGGCGTGACGCCGCAGGCCCAGAACACCGGCAGTTCGCCCGGCTTGACGGTGACAGCGTCGCCGAACTCGGGCCGTGACAGGTCCTCGATGCCCAGCTCGGCCGGGTCGCCGATGTGGATCGGCGCACCATGGACGGCGGGAAAGCGGCTGGTGATCTGCACCGCGCGGATGGCGTCGGCGCCCCGCATGGGCCGCATCGACACCACCAGCTGCCCGCCGAACACGCCTGCGCGCCGGTTGGCGACGCGGGTGCGGTACATCGGCACGTTGCGGCCTTCTTCCACATGCCGCAGCGGAATGCCCTCCTGCGCCAGCATCTGTTCGAAGGAGAACGAGCAACCGATGGCGAACACCACGAAGTCGTTCTGCCACAGCTCGGCCAGGGAGTCGGTCTCTTCCGCCAGCTTGCCGTCGCGGTAGACGTTGTAGGCCGGCACGTCATTGCGGATGTCGACCTCGCGCCCGAGCTCCGGCACATGCCACTGCCCCGGCTCGCCCACGCCCAGCAAAGGACAGGGCTTCGGATTGGCCTGGCAGAAGCGCAGGAAATCGCCGGCGTGCGCCGCCGGCAGGATGGCGAGGTTGGCCTGCGCGTAGTCGCCGCAGTGTCCGGCGGTGGGGCCGCGGAACTGGCCGCTGCGCACGGCCTGGCGGAAGTCGAAAGGGGTCGGGTGGGCGGGCATCGTCAGGGGCATGTCGGAATGACGTGGTCGTGTCTGACCTGAACGATAGGGAGTAAAATTTTCTGTCGCCAACGACTTTTTATTGGCATCCCTGTAAAGCAATTCTTAACGTTTATACGGGTTTTCCCTTGATTTCCCTCTGCCGGTGCGCATGCGCCTTGGACGTGAACTGCGGTGAACGCGCAGGCAACTCGATGTCTTCCGCGTCGATACGGGCGGCAGCCAGATGAATACGCGCTTCCTGGAGACCTTCGTCACGCTGGCCAAGCTGCACAGCTTCCGTGCAACCGCGGCCGCTCTGCATGCGACGCCAGCGGCCATCTCGCAACGCATCAAGGCGCTGGAGGACGAGTTGCAGACCGTGCTGGTGGACCGCGAGAGCCGCGAGTTCCGCCTGACCCCCAACGGCGAGTACCTGCTCGGCTACGCCAGGAGCGTGGTCGAGGCGGCGCGCCGCCTGCATGCCGCCGCCTCGGGGGACAGCAAGATCCGCGGGCGCCTGCGCCTGGGTGTGATCGAGACCGTGGTGCATAGCTGGCTGCCGCACTACATGCGGCGCCTGGCCGCCGACTATCCCCAGCTGGAAGTCGAACTGACCGCCGATGTGAGCGTGGTGCTGCAGCGCCGGCTGATCGCCGACGAGCTCGACCTCATCATCCGTGTCGAAGGCAGCGACGAAAGCAATGTGGTGTGCAATGCGCTCGCCAACTACCCCGTGCACTGGGTGGCGCGTGCCGGCCTGCTGTCGCATACGCGCGGCCCGCTCGCCTTGCAGGTGCTGCAGCACCCCATCCTCACCTTCGGCCGCGGCACCGCGCCGCATCGCGCGCTGGAAGACATCGTGGCCAAGCTCGCCGGCGTGCACGGCGTGCCGCTGTCGGAGACGCGCATCACCGGCTCGCCGTCGATTGCCGTGATCGTCCAGCTGGTGCGCGACGGTTTCGGTGTGGCCGCCATCCCGCGGCTGTTCGTCGACCGCTTGATCGAGAGCGGGGAGGTGGTGGAATTGCCGCTGCAGCCGGCGCCGCCCTCCATCGTGGTGTCGATGTCGCGGCGCGCCGATGCGCCGCTGTTCGTGCACGGCGCGGCCAATTCGGCGCGGGCGGCGTGTGCGGAGTATTGCCACAACAGCGACAAGCGGCTGGTGGAGGCGCTGTGAGGCCGCCGGCAGGCGTCCGCCACCCTGGCGGGCGCCTGCGTGCCATCGTCGTGCACAGGGTGCTGCAGGCCATCACGGCGCTACCACGGCGCTACAATGCCGGCCAGTCGTTCCCGGCCCACCACCATGCTCCCCGACAGCGAATCCCTCCTCCTGCTCGTCACACGCAAGATGCCCTTCGGCAAGTACAAGGGGACGCTGATCGCCGACCTGCCCGGCAACTACCTGAACTGGTTCGCGCGCGAGGGCTTCCCTCCGGGCGAGCTGGGCCGCCTGCTGGCGTTGATGCAGGAGCTGGACCACAACGGCCTGGGGCACCTGCTGCAGCCGCTGCGCGGGCGGGTTTGAGCGGCGGGGAGGACATCCGTGCGCCCTCGCGCACGGCCGATCTGGTGTATGGTGCGCCTCCATGGCAGCCCGCGCACGCCGGGCAGGATGAAAACCAAGGAGACCCCATGCCCACCGCACGATCCCCCCATCGCCTGAGAACCCTGGCCGTGTCGAGCGCGCTCGCCTGGCTGGCCGTGGCTGCCCCGCAGGCGGCGCTGGCCGCGGACGGTGCCAGGCACGATGCCTTCTTCTGGCTGGGCGAGATCAACAAGGCGTCGACGGTGATCAATACCGACGAGGGGCTGCTCGAGCGGACGCTGGCGCCGCGCGTGGCCGGCGGCATCGCCAAGGTGCTGGCCGACGGCGACAAGCCCGGCGGCAAGCGCCCGTCCCTGGTGATCACCTTCGAGCCGCTGATGATCCAGGCCGCCGGACAGGAGGTCACGCTGATCCACGCCGGGCGTTCCAGCCAGGACATGCTGGCCACGGTGCGCGCGGCCATGCTGCGCGAAGAGGTGCTGGGTCTGGCCGACCAGCTCGACAAGACTTCGGCCACCATCGTCAAGCTGGCGCGCCAGCATGCCGGCACCATCGTGCCCAACTACACCAATGGCGTGGCGGCGCAGCCGAACAGCTACGGGCACTACCTGCTCGGGATCCAGGCCGGCCTGGAACGCGACGCGCAGCGCCTGCGCGAGGCCTACCAGCGTATCGACCGCTCGCCGATGGGCACCACGGTGCTCAACGGCACCGGCTGGCCGCTCGACCGCCAGCGCATGGCGGGCTATCTCGGCTTCTCCGCCCTGGTCGACAACGCCTACGATGCGTCGCAGATCAGCGCGGTCGACCTGCCGGTGGAGGTCGGCGCCATCGTCACCAGCATCGCCCTGCACGTCGGCGGCTTCATCGAGGACGTGATGACGCAGTACGCGCAGCCGCGCCCATGGATCCTGCTGCAGGAAGGGGGCGGCAATACCTATGTGTCCAGCGCGATGCCGCAGAAGCGTAATCCCGGCCTGGTGAATTCCACCCGCGAGAAGGCCTCCACCGCGATCACGCTGGCCATGGGGCCGGTGATCCGCGCGCACAACCTGCCGCCGGGCATGTCCGACGCCAAGGATGCGGTGACCAACGGGCAGATGGTGCAGAGCGCGGTGACCGCGCTGCAAGGGCTCGACCGCATCATGACGGCGCTGGTGATCGACCGCCAGCGCGCGCTGGAGGAACTGGACAGCGACTGGACCGCGTCGCAGGAGCTGGCCGACGAGCTGATGCGCAAGTACAAGCTGCCGTTCCGCGTCGGTCATCACTTCGCCTCCAACCTGGTCGACTACGCCAAGGCGCACGACATCAGGCCCAGTGCCTTTCCCTACGCCGAGGCCAGGCGCATCTATGCGGAGTCGGTGCACGACTACGGCAGTACCGAGTTCCCGATGAGCGAGGCGGAGTTCCGCGCGGCGCTCGACCCGGTGGCCATCGTCAACCACCGTGTGACCTCCGGCGGCCCGCAGCCGGCGGAAATGGAACGCATGCTGAAGGCCGCCGAGCTGGATCTGGCGCGGCAGCAGGCGTGGATCCAGGCGCGCCGCGGTGCCATCGATGCGTCGCTGGCCCGGCTCGACCGGGATTTCGACAAGCTGCTGAAGTGAAGGAAGGCCGCGGCGCGGCCGCGGGCCATCGGACAGGCGGCCGTCAGGCAGCCGGCTGTCCGGCCGGGCGCGCGGTGCCGGCGCCGAAGCGCTTGCGCAACTCGCGCCTGGCGCCTTGCAGCGGGCCGTCGGCGGTCTCCACTGTAGCGTGCAGGTAGTCTTCGCTGGCGTCCAGCAATGCCGTGTACATGTCGCGGCACATCATGCGTGCGGTGCGGCCCGGCCAGTCGGCCGGCAGCAGGACTTCGGGCAGGTCGGGGTCGCGCAGCAGCACGCGGCGGTACTCATGCAGCAGCAGGGCCCGCAGGAAGAAGGCGTCGACCGGCGCCAGGCCGGCGGCACTGTCCAGCAGCGGCGAGAAGCGGCGCAGCAGCGCCTGCCAGGCGGCGGCCACGTCGCCCAGCCGGAAGGTCTGTTGCATCAGGACCTGCAGCGGCTCCAGCGAGAAGGCGGCCAGGCTGGCCGCCTCCATCACCGCCACATAGTCGAGCGCCTTGGCGGCAGTGAGGATTTCCCGCAGCGATGACGCGTCCGCTCGCGGATGGGCGAACACGCCGGGAGCGATGGCGCCGAAGCCTTCCCATAACAGCTCCCGCTTCAGTTGCTGCCGCAGCGTGGCGCGGGCGTCGCCGCGCACCAGCACCAGGGTCCAGCGTCCGTCCCACTGTGCCGCTTCGCCGGCATAGATGCGCTTGCCCGCGTGCGTCACACGCTGCAATCCCGCTTCCGACAGCCCGTAGTAACTGCGCCGTCCGAGGCGCGTGGCACTGAGCCAGTCGTCCGCGGCCAGCCGGAACGTCGCGGTGCGCACCAGCCGGTCGTTGATGCCGAATGGTGCCGCGAGGTGGATCAGGCTGCCCAGCCAGAGCGCCTGCGGCCGTGGCGCCACCACATCGCCGAACAAGGTCACCAGCATCGAATTGGCGCCGAGCTTGAGTCCGCGGGCGAGCCGCGCAAGCTGGGGAGAAACGGTGTCGATATCCAGGCGGGTGGCCATGCGTACACCTTGAAAGTGATACAGAAACATCGATTGTTTGAATCAAATTGTATCACTATCATCCCCTTCATCGAGACGGTTTGACGCAGGTCAAGACCTGGAAAAACGGAGCACGGGATGTACGCACAACTGGTGGAGACGGGGGCGACAAGGCTTCGCGCGCTGGACGAAATGGACCCGCAGGAGCGCGAGTTCCAGGCGCGCATCGATGCCGGCATCAAGATCGAGGCCAAGGACTGGATGCCCGAGGCCTACCGCAAGACGCTGGTCCGCCAGATCTCGCAGCATGCGCATTCCGAGATCGTGGGACAGCTGCCCGAGGGCAACTGGGTCACCCGTGCACCCACGCTGGAACGCAAGGCGATCCTGCTGGCCAAGATCCAGGATGAAGCGGGCCACGGCCTCTATCTCTACAGCGCGGCGGAAACGCTGGGCGTGTCGCGCGACCAGTTGCTGGATGACCTGCACGCCGGCAAGGCCAAGTACTCCAGCATCTTCAACTACCCCACGCTGAGCTGGGCCGACATCGGCGCCATCGGCTGGCTGGTGGACGGTTCCGCCATCATCAACCAGGTGCCGCTGTGCCGTTGTTCCTTCGGCCCCTATGCCCGTGCCATGGTGCGGGTATGCAAAGAAGAGTCGTTCCACCAGCGCCAGGGCTACGACATCCTGCTGGCGCTGTGCCGCGGCACGCCGGAGCAGAAGCAGATGGCGCAGGACGCGCTGAACCGGTGGTGGTGGCCGGCGCTGATGATGTTCGGCCCGTCCGACGCCGATTCGCCCAACAGCGCGCAATCGATGCAGTGGCGCATCAAGCTGTTCTCCAACGACGAGCTGCGCCAGAAGATGGTCGACCAGACCGTGCCGCAGGCCGAGTACCTGGGCCTGACCGTTCCCGATCCGGACCTGAAGTGGAACGAGGAACGCGGCCACTACGACTTCGGCGCCATCGACTGGGACGAGTTCTACAACGTGCTGCGCGGCAACGGGCCGTGCAACCGCGAACGCCTGCGCACGCGCGTCAAGGCCTGGGACGACGGCGCCTGGTTCCGCGACGCCCTGGTGGCGCACGCCGACAAGGCAGAGCGCGCCGCCGCCTGACACCGGGCGCGCCGGCCGGCGCGCCGACCCACCGCCAACCTGACAGGAGAGTTGCCATGAAAGAGTGGCCGCTTTGGGAGATCTTTATCCGCAGCCAGCACGGCCTGGCCCACAAGCATGTGGGCAGCCTGCATGCGCCCGATGGCGAGATGGCCATCAACCATGCGCGCGATGTCTACACGCGCCGCAACGAAGGCGTCAGCGTCTGGGTGGTGAAGGCCGCCGACGTGATGGCGAGCAGCCCGGGCGACAAGGGCCCGCTGTTCGAGCCCGCCAACAGCAAGATCTACCGGCACCCGACGTTCTTCCCGATGCCGGAAGAGGTCAAGCACATCTGATGGCAGCGCGCGAGGACGACTCCACCATGGACCAACACAAGCTCGAATACCTGCTGCGCCTGGGCGACAGCACGCTGGTACTGGGCCAGCGCCTGTCGGAATGGTGCGGTCGCGGCCCCGCCCTGGAAGAGGACATCGCCCTGACCAACGTGGCGCTGGACCTGATCGGCCAGACGCGCCTGTGGCTGGGCTATGCCGGGGAAGTGGAGGGGGCCGGCCGCAGTGCCGACCAGCTCGCCTACCTGCGCGACGCGCACCAGTTCCGCAACCTGCTGCTGGTCGAGCAGCCCAACGGCAGCTATGCCGATACGCTGGCACGCCAGTTCCTGTTCGACACCTGGCACTACTTCCTGCTCGACGGCCTGCAGCACAGCGCCGATGCGCGCATCGCCGAGATTGCGGCCAAGTCGCTGAAGGAGGTGGCCTACCACGCGCGCCGCAGCGCCGACCTGGTGGTGCGCCTGGGCGACGGCACCGTGGAAAGCCGGCGCCGCATGCAGCAGGCCTTCGACGATCTGTGGATGTTCACCGGCGAGTTGTTCGAAAGCGATGCCGCCGACGCGGCGCTGGCGGCGCAGGGTGTGGCCGTCGACCCGGCCACGCTGGCCGGCGCGTGGCTGCGCCATGTCGACGAGGTGCTGGACGAGGCGACGCTGAGCCGCCCGGCCGGCGGCTGGGCGCAGAGCGGCGGACGCCAGGGCCGGCATAGCGAGCACCTGGGCTACCTGCTGGCCGAGATGCAGTTCCTGCAGCGCGCCTATCCGGGCGCCAGCTGGTGAGGGAGGCCGCCATGTCAGCGACAGTTGCCGAGCGCGCCAGCCTGGACCAGGTCTGGGCCTGGCTGGACAAGGTGCCGGACCCGGAAGTCCCGGTGATCTCGGTGGTGGACCTGGGCATCGTGCGCGATGTGGCCTGGCTGGACGACACCTGCGTCGTCACCATCACGCCGACGTACTCGGGTTGTCCGGCCATGACGGCGATCCGCGAGGAGATCGAGCGCACGCTGGCGGCGCACGGCGTCGGGCACGTCAGCGTGCAGACGCGCCTGGCCCCGGCCTGGACCACCGACTGGATGAGCGCGCGCGGCAAGGCCAGCCTGTCGGGCTACGGCATCGCGCCGCCGGCGGAGCAGGCCATCGACATCAGCGGCCTGCGCGGCGCCGGCGGCTCGCTTGCCATCGGCCGCAAGGCCTCGCCGGCACTGGTGGTGGCCTGCCCGCACTGCGGCTCGCGCCACACCCGCCTGGTCAGCCAGTTCGGCTCCACGGCATGCAAGGCCCTGTACCGCTGCGGCGACTGCAAGGAGCCGTTCGATTACTTCAAGGCTCACTGAACGAGACAGGTGGGGAGATGAGCAAATTCCATGAGCTGACGGTGGCTTCGGTCACCCGCGAGACCCGCGATGCGGTGGCGGTGACCTTCGCCGTGCCCGACGCGCTGGCCGATGCCTACCGCTACGTGCAAGGGCAGCACCTGACGCTGCGCGCCGGCATCGACGGCGAAGACGTGCGCCGCTCGTATTCGATCTGCTCGGCGGTGCAGGACCGGCGCCTGCGCGTGGCCATCAAGCGGGTCGAGGGCGGGCGCTTCTCCAACTGGGCGAACGACACGCTGCACCCCGGCATGACGCTGGAAGTGATGCCGCCGGCCGGACACTTCCACGTGCCGCTGGCCGAAGCCAATCGCCGCCACTACGTCGCCTTTGCCGCCGGCAGCGGCATCACGCCGATGCTGTCGATCATCAAGACCACGCTGATGACGGAGCCCGGCAGCCGCTTCACGCTGTTCTACGGCAACCGCGCCTCGTCGTCGGTGCTGTTCAAGGAAGAGCTGGAAGACCTGAAGGACACCTACCTGGAACGCTTCAACCTGGTCTTCGTGCTGAGCCGCGAGCAACTCGACATCGAGCTGTTCAACGGCCGCATCGATGGCGACAAGGTACGGGCCCTGCTGCGCCACTGGGTGAAGCCGGAGGACATCGACGTGGCCTTCATCTGCGGCCCGCATTCGATGATGGAAGAGGTGGCGCAGGCCCTGCAGGAGAGCGGGGTGGACAAGGCGAGCATCAAGCGCGAGCTGTTCGCCACCAGCCTTCCTGCCGCGCGGCCGGTGGCACACGTACATAAGCAGGTGGGCCGGCAGCAGTGCGAGGTGACCGTGATCCAGGACGGCCGCACGCGCCGCTTCACGCTCGACAAGCACAAGGAGACCGTGCTCGACGCCGCGCTGGCCCAAGGCATCGAACTGCCGTACGCCTGCAAGGGCGGTGTCTGCTCGACCTGCCGTTGCAAGCGTATCGAGGGCGAGGTGGACATGGACGTCAACTTCGCGCTGGAGGACTACGAGGTGGCGCGCGGCTTCATCCTGAGCTGCCAGAGCTACGCCGTCAGCGACAAGCTGGTCATCGATTTCGACCAGGAAACCTGACAGCCGGAGCGCTGCCAGGTATCCAAGTATCCAACCCATCCATCACGCCGTCCATGCCATCCAGGCAGGCAGTCGCCGTTTTCCCGGAGCAAGCTGTGTCCCATCCGTTTTTCACCCGCCACCAGGCGTTGCTGGAGCAAGCCACCGAAGCCATCGCCACGCGCGGCTACTGGAGCCCGTTCGTCGAAATGCCGAGCCCGAAGGCCTACGGTGAGAGCGCCAACGCGGACGGCCGCGCCGCCTTCGAGGCGCGCCTGGGCCGGCCGTTCGCGCTGTCCCAGCCCGGCACCGTGGGCGAGGCGGGCCAGGAAGTCTCGCCCTACGGCATGGCACTGGGCGTGCGTTATCCGAAGCCCGATCTCGATCGGCTCTTCGCCGGCGTGGCGCAGGCACTGCCGGCCTGGCGCAAGGCCGGCCCCGAGGCCTGGGTCGGCGTCTCGCTGGAGATCCTGCAGCGCTTGAACCGCCGCAGCTTCGAAATCGCCTATGCGGTGATGCACACCACCGGCCAGGCCTTCATGATGGCCTTCCAGGCAGGCGGTCCGCACGCGCAGGACCGCGGCCTGGAAGCCGTGGCCTATGCCTGGGACGAGATGCGCCGCATCCCCAGGCGCGCGCTGTGGGAGAAGCCCCAGGGCAAGAACGAGCCGCTGCGCATGGAAAAGCAGTACACCGTGGTACCGCGCGGCGTGGGCCTGGTGATCGGCTGCTGCACTTTCCCCACCTGGAACGGCTACCCCGGCCTGTTCGCCAGCCTGGCGACCGGCAATGCCGTGGTGGTCAAGCCGCATCCGGGCGCCATCCTGCCGCTGGCCATCACCGTGGAAGTGGCGCGCGAAGTGCTGGCGGAAGCCGGCTTCGATCCCGATATCGTCACCCTGGTGGCCAACGATCCCAGCGAACACATGGCGTCGACGCTGGCACTGCGCCCCGAAGTGCGCCTGATCGATTTCACCGGCAGCACCGCCAACGGCGACTGGCTGGAGCGCAACGCCCGGCAGGCCCAAGTCTTCACGGAGAAGGCCGGTGTCAACCAGATCGTCGTCGACTCCACCGCTGACTTCAAGGGCATGGTGCGCAATATCGCGTTCTCGCTCGCCCTGTACTCCGGCCAGATGTGCACGGCGCCGCAGAACATCTATGTGCCCAAGGACGGCATCGAGACGCCGGAAGGGCGCTTGAGCTTCGACCAGGTGGCCGCCGCCATCGGCGAAGCCGTGGGCAAGCTGACCGGCGATCCCGCCAAGGCGGTGGAACTGCTCGGCGCGATCCAGAACGACGGCGTGGTGCAGCGCATCGCGGCATCGCGCGCACTGGGCGAGATCGTGGTCGACAGCCGTGCCCTGGTACACCCGGAATTTCCCGGCGCGCGCGTGCATACGCCGCTGGTGCTGAAGACCGATGCCAGCGACGAAGGCAAGATCATGCAGGAACTGTTCGGCCCGATCTCCTTCGTGGTGGCCACCGAGGACACCGCGCACAGCATCGCGCTGGCCCGCCGCGGCGCGAAGGAGCATGGCGCGCTGACGCTGTCGGCCTACACCACCGACGATGGTGTGGCCGATGCCATCCGCGATGCGGCGGAGGACGCCGGCGTGGCACTGTCGTTCAACCTGACCGGCGCCGTCTTCGTCAACCAGTCGGCCGCCTTCAGCGATTTCCATGCCACCGGTGCGAACCCCGCCGCCAATGCGTCGCTGTCCGACGCGGCGTTCGTGGCCAACCGCTTCCGCGTGGTGCAGAGCCGCTCGCATCTCTGATTTCCGCGCAGCACCCGCAGCACCCGCAGCATCCGCAGCATCCGCAGTGCCCGCGCGCCGCCCCCCTCGTATCCGGCGCCATGATGACAACGATGGAGTAGACAATGGTCCAACGCATCCCCCACCCCGACGAGCTGGAACCGATCGAGCGTGCCAGCCGCGACGAACTGCAGGCGCTGCAGCTGGAACGGCTGAAATGGAGCGTGCGCCATGCCTACGACAACGTGCCGCACTATCGCCGCGCCTTCGATGCCGCGGGCGTGGCGCCGGATGACCTGAAGTCGCTGTCGGACCTGTCGAAGTTCCCCTTCCTGGTCAAGCAGGACCTGCGCGACAACTATCCCTTCGGCATGTTCGCCGTGCCGCGCCAGAAGATCGCCCGCGTGCACGCCTCGAGCGGCACCACGGGCAAGCCCACCGTGGTGGGCTACACCGCGCGCGACCTCGATACCTGGGCTACCGTGGTGGCGCGCTCCATCCGCGCCGCCGGCGGACGGCCCGGCGACCTGGTGCACGTGAGCTACGGCTATGGCCTGTTCACCGGCGGCCTGGGCGCGCACTACGGCGCGGAGAGGGCCGGTTGCACGGTGGTGCCGATGTCGGGCGGCCAGACCGAGAAGCAGGTGCAGCTGATCCGCGAGTTCCAGCCGGACATCATCATGGTCACGCCGTCCTACATGCTCAACCTCATCGAAGAGATGATGCGCCAGGGCATGGACCCCACCGAGACTTCGCTGAAGCTCGGGATCTTCGGCGCCGAGCCCTGGACCGACGCGATGCGGGCGGAGATCGAGGCGCGCGCGGGCATCGACGCGGTCGACATCTACGGCCTGTCCGAGGTCATGGGACCGGGCGTGGCCTGCGAATGCGTGGAGAGCAAGGACGGGCCGGTCATCTGGGAAGACCATTTCTACGCGGAAATCATCGACCCCGTCACCGGCGAAGTCCTGCCGGACGGGGAAGAAGGGGAACTGGTGTTCACCTCGTTGACCAAGGAAGCCCTGCCGGTGATCCGCTACCGCACGCGCGACCTGACGCGCCTGCTGCCGCCGACCTCGCGCTCCATGCGCCGCATCGGCAAGATCACCGGCCGCTCCGACGACATGCTGATCATCCGCGGCGTGAACGTGTTCCCGTCGCAGATCGAGGAACTGATCCTGAAGACGCCTGCGCTGGCCCCGCAGTTCCAGCTGGTGGTGACGCGCGACGGCCATCTCGATACCCTGGCCGTGCGCGTGGAAGCCCGCCCGGAGGCCGCGGGGGCACTGGGCGCGGAGGGCAGGGCGGCCCTGGAGCGCGAGCTGAAGGCCCAGATCAAGACCTACGTCGGCGTCACCACGCAGGTACAGGTGGTGGACGCGAACGGCATCGAGCGTGCCACCACCGGCAAGGCGCGGCGCGTGCTGGACATGCGGCCCAAGATCACCGGCGAGGCACTGGCCGAGGCGGGGTGACGGGGCGGGCGGGACAGGTCGCGTGACCCAGCGGCCGGCTGCCGGCCACGGAATGTGGCTACTCAGTCCCCCGGAATTCGTCGCAGCATTTTTTTTGCCCGTGCGCGAATCCTCTCGCGCGTCCGCTGCCTCTTGTCGGTCGAGGGACTTCCTCGACTTTCAGGAGATGACGATGTTCTACGTGAAGAATGTGCCGGGCCGGGAGCGCGTACTGCGCATCGTTGCCGGAGCGCTTGCCGTCGCCGGTGCGCTGGCCTGGCTGCCCGCTAGCTGGCGCATCGCCGGAGCGCTCGCCGCCGCTGGCATCGTGGTATCCGGCCTGGTAGGCTTCTGCCCGATGTGCGCCATGGTCGGGCGGCGCCTGGACAAAGGCGCCGTCACCCGGCGGAACTGACATGAAGGTTGCCGAGCAACACCTGCCGCTGCTGCAGCAAGCCCAGACCGGGGATCCCGCTGCGCTGGCGGAGATCCTGCGCCTGTGCCAGCCCGATATCCGGCGCTACGCCAAGCGGCATTGCCTGGTCAGCGACATCGACGACGCCGTGCAGGAAGCGCTGCTGATCCTGTCACGCCACATCGGCTCGCTGCGCGCGCTGGCCGCGCTCTCGGGCTGGCTGTTCCGTGTGGTCGAGCGGGAATGCCGCCGGCTGGGACGCAAGGCGCTCCGCTTCGATCCCTACGACGAGGAAAAGCTCGACCACTGGCTGGGCTCACATTCCCGCGAGGGCCTGCGCATGGAGCTGGCCAGCGCCCTCGAATCCTTGCCGGCGGATTATCGCCAGATCATCCTGCTGCGCGACTTCGAGGAACTGACCGTGCGGGAACTCGCCGAGCGCCTGGGCATCAGCCAGGCGGCGGCCAAGAGCCGCCTGCACCGGGCACGGACGATGGCGCGGGAGTACCTGCTCGGTTAAGCGTGTACCCGCGGGCGGCCCGGCCGCCGCGGGGGCCTGCCGACCGCGAATGCCGCGTGCGAGAGGCCTGCCGGGAACGCGGAAACCCGCCTCGCAATGGATGGATCGACGCGCACCAGTTCACAAAATCGCTTCCAGCCGTTACAATGCGCCCCCTTGCCCAGATGGCGGAATTGGTAGACGCACTATCTTGAGGGGGTAGCGCCGCGAGGCGTGCGGGTTCGAGTCCCGCTCTGGGCACCACTCATTGGCCGCTGCAGTCCGCAGTGGTTCACCATCCCAAGTAAATCAAGGATTTAGGCGCATTTTGCGTCCGTTGGTGTTCGCCGTCGAACGTTGGCATCCTGCACTTTTTGGGGCATTCTTAGGGGCATCGCTGATGCCCCCATTCCCGGTGCCCCTATCCGATGCCCCGTACCGTTGAGCCACTGACCGACACGAAGATCCGCAACGCCAAGCCGCGCGAGCGGCCCTATAAGCTGTTCGACGGGGGAGGCCTCTATGTCGAGGTCATGGCCGACGGGCGGAAACTCTGGCGCTTCAAATACATCCGGCCGTCCGGCAGTGAGAGCCGCCTTGGCTTCGGGGCCTATCCTACGGTTTGACTGGCCCAGGCGCGCGCGCAGCGCGAGGCAGCACGCGCCCAAGTGGCCGCGGGCCGTGATCCGGGTGTCGTCAAGGAAGAAGGGCGCCGGGCAGCCAAGATTGCTGCTGGCCATTCATTCGAGGCGGTGGCCCGCGGTTGGTTCGAGACGCAGAAGGAAAGCTGGACCGAGAGCCACGCCGCCCGGGTGATTGCCTCCATGGAAAGGGAGGTCTTTCCGGAGATCGGGGCCATGTCGGTCGCTGACATTCGGGCGCCTGCCATCTTGGAAGTGCTGCGCAAGGTCGAGGCGCGCGGCGTGCGCGAGACGACGAAGCGGCTGCTGCAGCGGATGCGCGGCGTCTTCCACTATGGAATCATCAACGGCGTGTGCGACCGTAATCCCGCGGCCGACATCGACAGCGTCTCGGCGCTGCGTTCGGCGCCCGTCCAACACCAGACCCGAATCCCGCTCGCCGAGCTGCCGCAGCTGCTGCGCGACATTGATGCCTATCCGGGCGACCCGGTGACACGCCTGGCACTGCAGCTCATGACCCTCACGTTTGTCCGCACTAAGGAACTGATCCAGGCGCGCTGGGAAGAGTTCGACGAGGACAAGGCGGAGTGGCGCATTCCCGCCGAGCGGATGAAGATGCGTGACCCTCATGTCGTGCCGCTGTCCACCCAGGCCCTGAGAGTGCTCGGCGAGCTGCGAGAGCTCACTGGCCGGCGCGAGTTCGTCTTCTTCAGCGCGCGCGGCCGTGGTGGCCATATCAGCAATAACACGATTCTCTATGCGCTGTACCGGATGGGTTACCACTCGCGCATGACGGGGCACGGCTTTCGTGGGGTGGCATCGACTGCGCTCAATGAGCTAGGGTTCCGACCAGACGTAATCGAGCGCCAGCTCGCCCACGTCGAGAGGAACAAGGTGCGGGCGGCCTACAACCATGCCCAGTATTTCCCCGAGCGTCGGCAGATGATGCAGGCATGGGCTGATCATGTGTCGGGCATCAAACAAAGAATGGAGGCGTGACATGGATGATGTGGCTCGTAAATTCGATGTTCAGGCGGTGATTGATGGGCGGCCGGGGGACCCTGGCTATGTCAAATGGTTTGCAGATCGCGCGATCGAGCGCGCTCATGAGCTTGCGACGTTATTGGATGATTTGGCAAATCTCCGCGAGCCGTTTGACGAGGACTTCTTGTCGCGCGCGAATCTTGCCGTTGCTGAGTTGCGCGCCCTGACCTTTGGGGTGCAGCGTGCGTGGCTGGAGAAATTCAAGCTAGTCGGCTATTCCGCATGGGAGACCAGCGTTGTTGAGCAAGTCAACGGTCAAAGGGAGAGGGGAGAGCAATTTCATCGCCAAGTAAGGGGCTGGTTCGATATCAGCGAGCCCTACGCTGAACCGAGGCGCTGAAAGGGCTGCGGCCGCGTCTTGGCCGCGATGTAGAGCGGATGCTTCGGGCTGCCGTCCTGGTTCAGCCCGAGGTGGTAGAGTAACTTCCCGCGACCGCACATCCGGACGATGTGCAGGACCTCCGCCGCGCGCGCCGGCGCCGCCTTGTGGGCGCCCCAGGCGCAGATGACCATCGCGCACCGGTCGATCGCGTCCATGATGGCGCCGTCGTTCTGGTCCGCGCGCTCGCCCAGCGGGGCCGGGTGCGTCAGCAACCCGTCCGGATCGGTCGAGCGCAGCGGGAAGAGGTTGACCACTTCCAGGCGGCCGTACTTGCCGGCGATCGCGCGCTGCAGGCACCGGGTGATGGTCGGGTCGTCGACCTCGTGGTCTGCCGTCGACGGGTTGAGCATGATGAAGCCGAGCGCCGGCCGGCTGCTGTCCCACTCGCGCCAGAGGCGGTAGCGGTACTGCTCGCAGTCCGAGAGGATGGCGCCGGCCTCGCCGACGAGGGTCTGGGTGATCAGGCACTTCATGGGGCCTCCGATTTGCGAGCGAGACACGGGAAGAGGTCCGCCAATCCTTCTGGGCTGCACACCGGAGTGCGCGGGCGCCGCAGGCTTACCGGCACGCCGGCCACCATGACAGGATCCCAGTCGTCGAGAGACGGGGCGGTGCCGGGGTAACGTTCGACCTGTATGGCCGCGCGGGCCTGTCGATACTCGTCCAGCGTCAGTTCGCGCATTGGACCCTCCGAAACTCCACCACCCACACCCAGGGATTGGTCTCCCAGGTGCCGGCGCCGTTGATCTCTTCCCACAGTTGCTCGTACCGCTTCACGTGCGTGTCGCAGTGCAGGCAGTCCGTATCCGGCAGGGCACCACCGCCAGCACTGATGGCGGTGTAGAGACGAGTTCCGCCGCACCAGCGGCAGATGGAGTGGTCTGGCTCATACCGCTCGACGTCCACCTGCGCCACGCCCTCGGCCAGCGCGTCCTCCTCGCTAATGTCTTGCAGCCGCTCGACGCGCACGCCGGTGACCTCCAGCAGGATGCGCGAGGCCCAGCGCGGCATGTGAATTTATGGCCTCCAGCCTTGACGCAGGTTGTCCTCGGCGTCCATGAATTCCGGGGGAGGGCCGCCGTCGGCTGCGTACTCGCAATACTTCGGCGAGTGCGCGTCTTCCGGGCGGTTGTCCCAGTCTCCATCCCACATCGGGCCTTGCCAAGTCTCGCGCACCCACAGGCGCTCGCCAGGCCGGCCGTAGGGGCAGCCGAAGCGGGGCAGAATCTCCCCAATCAGGTAGTCCCGGGGCCCGCTGAATGACCGACCGCCGTACTGCACCACGCAGTCGTCACCGTCGCGCAATTCCGGCTGCGGCTTCACGATGCGCCGCGTCTGCGTCTTCCGGCCGTCGAGGATGGCGCGCACCATGGCGCCGGAGAACAGAATGGGGCGTTCCTTCGTCATGCTAGGATGCCTTCCAAAAAAGGGGGGCTTTCAAAATGATTGCGCGTTGGCGTAGCGCTGTCCTTGTTGCGATGGGCTTTGGCTTGGGCATGGTATTGACAGCGTTCACGATTTTTCCGCCCAAGAGTGCATCGGACTGGGCTGCTTGGATTCAGGCAGTAGGTTCGATTGGCGCAATCGTTGGCGCATACACAATTGGCCAACGGCAGGCGCGCGCCTCCCTCGATCAGGCAATTCACTTGCGTGACATGGAGATCAAAGCAAAAGGACAGGCCATGACTGCCGTGGTTGAAGCGGCCACTAAGCACGCTGCCTCGATCCGGGGATTGGCCGAGCGTATGCCCTTCGTGCCGTTCTACGGATACTGGCGACTTCTTGGAAAGGAAGAGACGGAGGCGGTGATTCGGTCTATCGAAGCGCTTCCGCTTCATGAACTTGCTAGTGCCGATAAGGTGATTGCCGTAACTGGCATAAGAAGCTCTCTCGCGCGCGTACGTAGCGAATGCGCAAAGCTTGACGAGATGGAAAACAGCCCACTCCTCCAGCTTGGATACCAGAAGCTTGCGGAGAGCCTTGCTGCGGAAGGGAAGTTTGTGGAATTCCATATGAACAAGTACAGGGGCGAGGTTCCTCCGGCTCACAGCGCATCTTCCGCCTAGCATCATTCTTGGGGAGTTGCTCATACGGCCTCCATTTGCTGCGTGACCGTCAGCGCAATCGCCACTGGCCGCACCCATACCGGCGTGTCCGACAGTTGGAACGTCTCGCCAGTCTCGGCCAGCAGCAGCGTGGTGCCCATCACTTCAGCGATCGCTTGAGCGGCATCCGGTGGTACCGCGTTGCCGATGCGCTCGCGCCAGGCCTGGTCGCTCTCGCCGTCCAACTTGAAGGCCTTGGGGCCAAGCAGGGCGGCGCGGTTGTGCGAGTCGAAGGTATCGATTTCCCGCTGTACCTTCGGATCAGGCGACCACATCTCCTCCGGATCGATAAGGCTTTGCAGGGCCGCCAGCTCCAGCGTGGTGAAGGGGCGGTGCCAGGTTCCATCCAGGGCACGGATGACGGCTACCAGCTTGTCGTTGGCCAGGGGCAACCGCGGGTCAGCGACCGACCATCGCCCGTTGTCATGACCGGCAGCTGCCGAAACAGCGCCGCTGTGCTGATCCCAGCCGACCACGCCGTAGTGACCGCCGGTCAGGTAGGCATCGCCGCGCTCGCGGCGCATGCCCGGGCGCGGGTCGGCCCCAGCAAATGCACCCTGGCCGGTGTCGCTGCGCGCGATGACCGTGCCGGCCGGCTCGCCGTAGCCGGTGACTCGGTACTTGCCAGCGCCTTCGAAGCCGGTCGAAGCGCGCGGATCCTGGACGCACTGCCCGGTGCCGTGTGCACTGGTAACGGCGCCAGCAGCCTGCTGCCAAGGCACGATCCGGAATTCGTTCTTCGGTGTGCCGCCATGGCGCGGATCCGCGACGCTGAACGTGCCCTGACCGGGATTGGTGCCAGCCGTGATGGCACCGGACGCTTCACCCCAGCGGAGAACCTGTTCAGGCTGCGCCAGTCGCTGCCGGCCTCGACAAAGGCCAAGCGCACCCACGTCTTCCACTGCAACGCTGGCACGCGGTGCATCGGGCCGCCGGCGGTCGCACCGGGCAGCGGCATGTGGCCCAGCACAGTACCTACGCCCTGCAGGCGTCGCACAGGTGGCTCGTACAGGAACGCCTGCACCTTCGCGGTGTGCCGTGCGACCAGGAGGAACCGCTTGCGGCTCTGCGCCAGCCCGCCGATCACACCACAGTCGTGCGTGGTCTCGTTCACCACGTAGCCGTAGTGCCTCAGGATCTGGCCAATCTGGTCGAGCAGGTGCCGGCCGCGCGTGGCCAACCGTGGCACGTTCTCGAAGACGATCAGCTCGGGCGGGTCGACGACGCCTTCTCGCCGGCCACGGCGCAGGGCGCGAACCTGTCCAGCGTAGTCAAGATCAACGGCCTGCGGCGCAATACGCCGAGCAACTCGACGGTCGACCAGATCATCGTCGGCGTGGCGGGCACCGTGATCACCAATGGCGTGACGCAAGACGCCAATGGCAACAAGTGGGCGCTGCCGACGGCGGTCACGATCCCGCCGAGCGGCACCATCACCGTGACGGCGACCTGCCAGACGGCCGGCGCGGTGCAGGCTGGGGTCGGCGCGGTCAACCAGATCGCGACGCCGACACTGGGTTGGCAGTCGGTCACCAACGCGAGTGCCGCCCAAGCCGGCGAGCCAGTCGAAACCGATTCCCAGCTGAAGGCGCGACAGGCCACGTCGACGGCGCTGCCGTCGCGGACGGTCCTGGAGGGGACGGTCGGGGCGGTGTGGGCGGTGCCAGGCGTGACCCGCATGACGCCCTATGAGAACGACACGAGCGTCGTCGATGCCAATGGCATCCCCGCCAACAAGATCTACCTGGTGGTGGAGGGCGGCGACGCCACGGCAATCGCCCAGGCCATCGCCGCCAAGAAGGGGCCTGGCTGTGGCACCTACGGTACGACGACCATCTACGTGACGGATGCCTACGGCATCGCCCACCCGATCAGCTTCTACCGGCCGACGTACGACGCCATCACCTGCGCGATCACGTTGAAGGCGCTGGCCGGCTACACGTCGACCGTCGGCGCGGCGATCCAGGCCGCGGTGGCCGCATACATCAACTCGGTGGTGATCGGCAGCGCGCCAAGTGGCTTCGTCGAATGGGATTCCGCTCTGGCGGCCGCGAAGACCGTGGCTGGCAGCAGCACGTTCCGCATCACGTCGCTGACGCTGAGCGGGCCCGGCGGCGTCGGCGCGCCGGACGTGCCGCTGGCCTTCAACCACGCCGGCCAGGCGACACCTGCGAGCGCGACGATCACGGCGACATGACATGGCACAGGCATCCGACTACACCGCGCTGATCACCACGCAGCACGCGGACAAGCCGAAGTTCATGGCCATGGTGGCCGTGGTCGCGCAGTGCTTTTCCGACCAGATCAATGTCATGCAGTCGATCCCGGCAGCGTTTGACCTGGACAACGCCGTTGGCGTGCAGCTCGACGCCGTCGGCCTGTGGGCCGGCATCAGGCGGCAGGTCCGGACGCCGCTGAACGTCTACTTCTCGCTCGACACCGTCGGCCTCGGTTTCGACCAGGGAAATTGGCAGGGGCCGTTCGATCCCAGCACCGGCCTGACGTCGCTCGACGACGGGACGTACAGGACGCTGATCCGCGCCAAGATCGCGGCGAATAGCTGGGACGGAACGGTGCCCGGCGCCGCTGGCGCCTACGCGAACCTGTTCGCTGGGTCGGCCAGCAACATCTTCATCCAGGACAACCAGGACATGACGATGACGGTGGGTGTGTCGGGGGAGATCCCGAGCGCGCTGCTGCGCGCACTGTTCTCCGGCGGCTACCTACCGCTCAAGCCGGAAGGGGTGCTTGCCAACTACGTCGTGCCATCGGTCAACAACACGCCGCTCTTCGGATTCGACGTCTCCAACCAGTACATCGCCGGCCTCGACGCCGGCTCGTGGGCGGTCCCCGCCTGATCCTTCGCACTTCGCCACAGGCCGCCTTCGCGCGGCTTTTCTCTTTTCGGAACACCCATGCCCATCCAGAACGACTTCCTGACCTTCGCTGCCGGGTCGGGTGCCAACGTGCTGACGCAAGCCCAGTATGCAGCACTGACGTCGCTGCTCGCCAATGGCTTTTCTGCCGGCGTTGCGCCGTCGGCGCAGCTCAACAAGGTCTGGCGCCAGAGCAGCATCATGACGGCGGTCCTGGCGCAGTTCATCGTTGCCAACACCGGCCAGACGGCCATCGACGATGGCACGACCGCGACGCTGCTGGCCAATCTGGCGACGGCGATCTCGGTGACCGCGCGCCAGAATCCAGTTCTGGCCGACACCGGCGCCGCGAACGCCTATGTGGTGGCCAACTTGGCCGCCTTCGGGGCCTACCCGACGGTGTCTGGTCTGACGCTGGATGTGGCGATAGCCAACACCAATACCGGCGCGTCGACGCTCAACGTCGACGGACTGGGCACGAAGCCGATTCTGGGGCTCGGTCTGCAGCCACTTCAGGGCGGCGAGCTGCCTGCGAAGGGCGTCGCATGCCTGCTGTACGTCGTCGCGTCGACCGTCAATGGTGGGAACGGCGCCTGGGTCGTGATGGAGTGCACGGGCGGCGCGCAACAGGTGGCCCAGGGGACGCAGAGTAATCACGCTGTGACCGTGGCGCAAGCGGCCGGCGTCGTTGGCCAGGCGCGCAATCTGAAGGTGAACAATGCCGTGGCCTCTGCGACGGCGGCGCTCACGGCCGACGAGATCATCGTCGAGACCGCACTCGGCGGCGCGCGCTACTGCCTGCCGAACTTCAATAAGACCATCAACCTAGCCGCCACCGGCGCCGGCGGCATGGACACTGGCACTGCGCCGGCCAATGGGTACGTGGCGCTCTACGCGATCTACAACCCCGCGACGGGAGGTAGCGCGCTGCTGGCGAGCAATGCTACGGCCGCTGCCGCCCCCAATGTCTACGGGGGTGCCAACATGCCCGCCGGATACACGGCATCGGCGCTGGTATCCGTTTGGCCGACGAACGCGGGCGGACAGTTCGCAGCCGCTGCACAGATAGATCGCAGCGTGTATTTCGCGCCGATCCAGGTGCTCAGCACGACTGCGACCGTGTCGACGCCTGCCGCGCTGAACATTGCCGCGGCAGTCCCTGCGAATGCACGTACTTGGACGGGTACTGGAACGACTTCCAATGTGACTGCTGGGGTCGGTTCATTCCTTACTGTCGCTGCCAATACCGGACAAGTTGGGCAACGTTTCATCAGTCAGACGTCGCCGGCAAACGGCGCCGGAATTAACGTGTCACTTAGCGACGTGCTCATTCAGACTCCTCAGACCACCTATTACACCAATACTGGAAGCGGTGCGATTGGCGCGGTCAACATCACGCAGTACACCTTCTGATTATGAGCACATCAAATGAGACTGCGGCCACATCTGCCGCAAATGGGGCAGCCATGCTCAACGTCCAGTTCTCCGACAGCACTCAGTTGACGATCGTGTCTTACTTCGCGTCCCCGCAAGCCGATTCGGTGTTCGCCAACCTGGGCGAGATCGATGAGAGCGACGCGCGGTGGGCCGCATTCTACGAGTCGCTGCCAGAGTTGGCGCGGTCTGGGATGCCGGTGCCGACCAAGTAGCCAGCGGATTCGAACAACACAAGCCGCCTCCGGGCGGCTTTTTCTTTGCCTGAGATATGACCTACGCTAGCCTTGCAGAAGCGGTAGACGGGTTCAAGCAGGATGCTGATCGCACACGCACGTTCAGTAACGGCGGCCCGACCGACACCTATACGACGGTGGATGGCACTCAGGTGCCGTCCGTGCAGAAGTTCCTGGCAGACAAGGATGCGGAGATCAACGTTGCGGCAAACGGCATCCTGGCGCAGGCGACCACTCAGGCTGGCATTGCCACCACGGAGGCGGGGAATGCTGCGGACAGCGCTAACAGCGCATCGACCTATGCAACAACCGCATCTACCAGCGCAACCAACGCATCGGACAGCGCCGCCGCCGCAGCAACGAGCGCCTCAAATGCAGCCGCTACGCTGGCAGGAGCGGCAAAGAGTGCGGACCTTGCGAATAACAGAGACACCGCGAAAGGGGCCGCACTGATCGGATCAGCCATACCGCAAAGCAGTAGCGGTATTACGCTGCCGTCATCTTTTGATGTGCTGATTAAGTCAGCGCCAATCAATCTGCTGCGGGCTCTCCCTGGTGGATATGTTGCTGATGGAAGTGTCGACTACTCGTCATATGTACAGCGCGTTTACGACTACCTGCGCGATTTCGGAGGTGGTGAGGTTATCGTGCCGCACAACATGTCGATTCTGGTAGGCAATCTAGTAACTTATCAGAATATCCATACTCGGGGATATGATCCGTCCGCAGTGCTGCTGGTGAAGCCCGGCTCATATGGCATCAGCCTCAACCCGGGCAGCGGCGGATCATCGGACCCGAGCACGAACGCACGAAATGTTCGCTTCAGCGGGTTCACTCTGCAGGGGCAAGTTGCTACCGCAGGGTTCTCCGAGCAAGTTCACCTTCTGAATTTGAATGCGTTCTCGTATCTCGAAATGGAAGACCTGATCATTGCCGGCTTTCAGGGTGATGGCGTCTACTGCGGCAGTTCCAATGTAGCAGCTACCGAGCGTCATAATCTCCGTTTTTCTGCTACCCGCGTGCTGTTCAACGGGGTCAACAATCAGAACCGAAATGGCATATCATTCATCGACATTGACGGCGCCCTGGTAGACGACTGCGAGTTTCAAAACTGCACGCGCTACAATATGCCTGGCGCAATCGATATGGAGCCAAACGGAGATGCATGGGGAATTATTCGAAATGTGACGATCCGAAAGAGAAAATTCCTCAATAATGGGGGAAATGTAGGAGAGGTTAGTGTTCTGGTGCCCGCAACTGTAACGAGTGCACCAAAGAATGTAACGATGGAGGACTGCACCTCGTACAATTATGTGGGTACAGGGTCTGTCTTTTCATTCGTAGCTAATAGGCAGCCTACATCCACAAGCGAGGATGCAAGCTTTTCCGTGATTCGTGTCACGGGGAAGACCGGGTATCAGCCATACTCGATTATGGGCGCAAAGCGTGGGCGGATACAGGGCTGCGATTTCACTGACTATACGCAGTCGGCGATCATGGGTTACACAACGGCAGTGCAGGGGGTTCGTGATATTGAGTCGGAATGTAATAGGCTAACCAGGGTTGGTTCTGTGCAAGGAACAGGTTTGCGTGTTGGTTATGCCGACTATTTTCGTTCGACACGGGACAAGCTGATCGACTGCGGGACTGGAACTGCCGGCTTGTCGAACGGTATCGACTTTATCAGTGGGTTATCTTCCTATGTATCATTTGATGGGCTGGAGGTCTCGGCGCCCACTGGGAAAACCCTTGTGGCAATTCAGAAGGAGGCGGCCCACGCGTTCAGCGCGAACACCAACCGGCTGATGGCGGCAAATCTGAACTCTCTGGCGAGCAACTTCCAGGCGGAAGAGTCGGACCTGTACGTCAGCGCCTATCTGCCTGTGGTGGTTGGCGCAAGCACGGCTGGGGCTGGCACCTATACCGTGCAGAACGGGCGCTACTACCGCATCAGCAAGCGAGTTTTCTTTAAGGTGAGGCTCTCTGTAGCGGCGGGACACACTGGGACTGGGCTGATCCAGGTTAGCCTACCGTTGCCGGCTGCAGCGGTTGGTGGTGACAACATCGTTACTCTCGGAGCAACCACGGTGAATGGCCTATCGGTCAGCGGCGGCTGTACAGCAAGACTCAACTCCGCGGCCACTGCCAACGGAGTCCAGGGCGCCGCGCGCATCTACTATGGGGCGACGGGGAGCTATGCGCAAGCTACGATCCCTGCGACAGCCTTTGAGGTCGAGTTCTCCGGGGAGTACACGACAACCTAAGACGGGCGTAAGGCAAGTGTCCAGGCACCCCGCCTTGTTGGGGAAGGGGGGCGATTCATCCTCGTGATAGAATGCCGAATTTGGTGTATGTGTCAGATTTGGCAATTTGTCAAGTCGCGCAGCAACAGACGTCTATGCGAGGGTGAATTGCTATTTTTATGCGTGCTGATAAATATAGCTGGAATTGCTATTAGCTTCTCTCCAAAGATGGGGCCGGGAAACCCATTTCAGGTTTTCTTCCCTATTTGGTTGGTTATATGTACTGGTCTTCTGACGCTCGGATCGTTCTTCTACCCGACGTCCGTTGAGTATGATTTGATGGTGCTTGCATACTGTATCGTGTACTTTGCGGTTGCTGTTTGCATGTGGGTAACTCCAGATTCTATGAGGATGCGTGGAATTAGGACCATGCACGTCATGGAGTACAGAAAGAAGCCGCTTATGTTAGCGCAAATTGCTTGTGTATTGATTATTCCATTGGTCTACAAGCAGGCTAATTCTCTCGCGGATGGTAATATTTTCTCGGTAACTGGTTACGTTGCCCTAAGGCGCGCAATGACCGAGGATATGACAGGCTATGGTGCGCTATCGTATTTTTTGCCGATTTCATATGTTTTGACGGCTATAAATACATCAAGGTTTCTTAGCGGTCAGATAGGATTTCTGCATTTTGCTGTCTCGGTTGGTGTCTCGTGTTCTTTCGCTTATCTTTCTACTGGAAGAACATTCTTTTTGATGCTGGCCTGCATGGTCATGTTCCCGCTCATTGTGACGAAGCAGATTAGGCTAAAAGGCTTCATAATTTTCAGCATTATTGTTGCATGCGCATTCGCTCTTGTTGCAACGATGACGGCGAAAGGGGTTAGCGCTGAGGCTAGTAGTTCTGATAACCTCACTTCTGCGCTAAGAGAATTGAGAATATATATATTCTCCCCGGCCGTGGCCATGAGTTATCTTATCGAAACACTAAGGCAGCACACGTTCGGCGACTATACATTTCGTTTTATTTTTGCCGCAATGAATAAGGTCGGCTTCGATCTAAAAGTGCATCCATTAATTCGGGATTTTGTTTCTATTCCAGAGCCAACAAACGTCTTTACCGTGATGGACCCATATTATCGTGATTTTTCAGGTTATGGGGTTATGGTGTTTGCGGTTGTGTCCTCTGTTCTTCATGCCTATCTATATATTAAGATGCGTAAGAAGAGCGGGGCATATGTGTACATATATTCTGCGTTTATGTTTGCCCTGGTTATGCAGTTCTTCCAGGATATGTACATGTCTCTTCTTTCGACGTGGCTGCAGATAACGTTCTGGTATTGGTTCTTCGTAAAAAGGGGATTCGTTGCGTACTATGTCCCAAATACGAGGAGAAGAAAGAGGTTCGTGTTCCGCAGAAGAACGATCGTCGCCCATAGGTAATCATGAGTGATCGTAGGCGAAGTTTCATTGCCGGCGCAGCGTCAAGCGCAAGCGCTTTGTTCGCTGCACTAATCTCTGGCAGGGTGGCTGGACAGACCTCTGCCCCGGCGCAGGAAAGTAGCGGCGAGATAGTTAGCGCAAAAAAACTTGGCGCAAAGGTCGATGGCGTTTCCGATGATTCCGATGCCATCCAGCGTGCGCGCAGAGCTGTGGCAGCCGCTGGTGGCGCCGTTACATATGGCGGGAAAGCGCGTGCGAGCGGGAAATGGGAAAATTTGACGCCCCTTGGTCAGGAATGGATCAAGGGGCTACCGTCTGCCTACGCGACAGATATGGTGCCCAACCATCCTGTTGTAGGTGGAAAGCTGTTCAATGGGACCCTGCAGGGCGGTGCAGGATATGCGGCATACTTGACTCGTTACGACGCCTTCACAAAAGCTGGGGTGGATGTCGGAAGTACTGTGGCTGGCATCTTTACGATGCAATCGTCGTCGACTAATTCATCCGGCAAGAATTTCAACAATACCAATCAGGTAGCGCTCGTCGCGAATGCCTCCGCAATGGACGAGGGATCGTCGGCGTCTGTAGAGGCGATCAATGCTATAGCCGCAACGGCATATACTGGCCCATTGGCACAAATTGTGGCTGGTGTCGAGGCAGATCTTGTGCTGTCCGGTCGCGGCGCCGGTTGGTACGGTGAGGCTGGCAAGAACTATGGGATCGGCTTCTCGGCTGTCATTAGCGGAGTTAGCGCTGGGGATGGTACCGTCGCCTTCACTTGCGACTCGTCGCATCAACAAAATACATGGCTGCACGGCGCTGTTTTATCCGGCACAAGTAAAACCGGCCTTACGGTAGCTAGGCGGCAGACTATGAGGCCAGAGACTGCCGTATGGATCTCCGCGGCAAAGTCTTTCGGGCTATACGTGGGCAGCAAACCAAAGCATCCACTAAACCCAGGTCGTGGTGCAGACTTTTCCTATCGCCCAGAGGTGGGAGTTTGTCTTGGGCAGGAGGGGCAGAGAAATTCTCCTAGCCATAGAATCCGTTTTGTCTCGACGGACAAGATGGGGGCTGAGGTAGCAGTGGACGTCTATGCGAATGCAGCTGGCGCTATTGTGATAAGTTTCAATGGGGTTGAGAAAGTCAAAATAGACCCTTCAAGTGGCGCGATTCTAGTGCAGGATCGCCAAGTCCTCGGGGCGCGCGATACGGGCTGGGGTCAAAATTCTGGGGCAACATCAAAATCTGGATTCAACACTGAGACTGTCACTCTTCAGCAACTTGCGCAGAATGTCGCTGCATTGCAGCAGGCGCTGAAAGGTCACGGACTGATTGGATCCTGAGTTGCTACTGCCAAGTCGGTAAGGCGCCCTAATTAGGTTGCAAAGAGTAAAGCCCGCCCGCGCGGGTTTTTTTATGCCCGCCTCGCGCGGGCTTTTTCATTTCCGGGGGTCAAATGTCCGAACCAATTAGCGGCAGCGCCGCAGCGGGAGCCGCCGGCACGGCGATCGCAAAGTACTTCGGCGTTCAGTTGGGTGCCGGTGCGATCGCTGCGGCGCTCGGCTTCATGGTGCTGTGGCCGAAGACAAAGCGGGAAGGGTTCGCCCGCCTCGCGTCCTCGATCATGGCGTCGATCGTCTTCGGGCCGGCGGTTGTTGCATTCGCTCATGCTCGGATGCCCGATATGTTCAATTCCGCCCGGGCAATGGGGGCCTCCCTGGGGATGGCGCCGGAGTTCGGGATGCTCTACGCGAGTGCGCCGTTCCTGGTCATCGCCGGCCTGCCGGCCTGGTGGGTGATCGGCGCCGTCGTGCGGTGGTTCGAGAAGCGCCGGGGCAAGGACATCGCCGAGTTGATGGCTGATGCCAAGAAGGGGCTTACGCCATGATCACGCCCGCGATCATCCGCGCGGTTATGCCGGCGGCCGGCCGGCGCGCCGACATCTACGGTCTGCTGTTGGCCGACGCAGCGGCGCGGTTCGACATCGGCACGCCGGTGCGCGCGGCCGCATACCTGGCCCAGGTCGCGCACGAGTCCGGCCAGCTCGCGTACACGCGCGAGGTCTGGGGCCCGCGCCAGCGCAGTTGCGGTACGAGGGCAGGGCGGATCTTGGGAATACCCAGGCCGGCGACGGGAAGCGGTTCATGGGGCGCGGGCTGATCCAGATCACCGGCCGCAAGAACTACCTGCTGTGCGGGTTCGACCTGCACCTGGATCTGATCGCCATGCCCGGGTTACTCGAGCAGCCGGAAGCTGCGGCGGCCTCGGCCGGCTGGTACTGGCACACGAAGAGCCTGAACCGGTTCGCGGATGCCGGCGACTTCCTGGGCCTGAGTATCGCCATCAATGGGAAGAACAAGGACACCGGTCTGCCGAATGGGTGGGCCGACCGGCAGGAATTCTGGGCGCGCGCCAAGGCGGCGCTCGGCGCCTGACCTGCGCCACCTGCAGGTTTTCGCCGGACCTGCACCACCTGCACCCCAGGGCCCCGCCGCGCGCGGGGCTTTGCATTTCTGGAGGGCCTATGCCGATAGTCCAACACCTCATCGACGCCGCGAAGGGCAAGCACCCCATCTCAGCCGCGCGCTCTGGCCACTGGCCGGCGGTGCGCGAGCAGCACCTGAAGGCGCAGCCGGCCTGCGCGGTGTGCGGCGGAAAGACGAAGCTGCAGGTGCATCACATCCGGCCGTTCCACCTGCATCCGGATCTGGAGCTCGACCCGAGCAACCTGATCACGCTCTGCGAGTCGGGGGAGGGCGGCGTCTCCTGCCACCTGCACTTCGGCCACCTCGGGAACTTCCGCAGCTTCAACGTGGACGTGGTGACCGACTCGGCCGAGTGGCGCGACAAGATCCAGCATCGCCCGCGGCCATGATCCGGGCCGCCGCGCTCGCCGTCCTGCTGCTGCCCGGCTGCGCGGTAGTCGAGCACGTCCAAGTCGTGCCGCTGGTCGACCAGAGCCTGCACGTCAGCTGCTGCCGCGCCTTCGTCGAGATCCCGCCCTCCACCCAGATCACTGCCACCTTCGACCGCGCCGGCCGCCTCATGGTCGGCGCCAGCTGGAATTTCTGAGCAGTCCCATCCCGCCGCGTCCGCGGCATTCATCCGTAAGAGGAACGTCACATGAAGAAGCTGATGCTGCTGTGCGCGGCAGGTATCGTCGCGCTCGTCTCCCTGGCCGGCTGCTCCGGCGTGCCCCAGGCCGCCACCACCTTCCAGGCTCAGGTCGTGAAGGCCTGCGCGGTCGTGCAGCCGACCCTGCAGTCGGTCCAGGCCATGACGGTCGACGACCCGGCCAAGCAGGCCATCCTGGCGCAGCTGGTGAAGGACAATGGCGCCGTGTGTGCCGCCGGCGCGTCGGTCGACGCCTCGAGCGTGCAATCGCTGGTGAACACGTCGGTGCCGGCCGCCATCCAGGTAGTGGGCCTGCTGCCGCTCGACCCGGCTGCGCGCAGCGGCGTGCAGATCGGGCTGATGGCGTTCCAGGTGGCCCTGGCTGCCGCGCTCGCGCAGTACGCTGCGCCGGCGGAGAGTTCGACCCCGGTGCCGGCCAGTGCTCCGGCCGTGGCCGGCGGGGCGACGTCGTGAGCCAGTTCCTGACCAGGCTGGTCATGGAGAACGCCACGGGCCAGGACGATGGCCTGTGGCGGCTGGTCGAGCCACTGGTCTACCAGTCGGACGTGGCCGGGCAGACCTTCGTGGTGCCGCCCGGGTTCGAAACCGACCTGGCATCGGTGCCGCGGCTGCCGGTGGTCTTCCTGCTGGCCGGCGGGACGTCCAACGAAGCGGCCGTGGTGCACGACTTCCTGTACACCAGGCACACGGTGTCGCGCGCCGTGGCAGATGCCGTGCTGCGTGAGGCCTCGTCCGTCACTGGTGTGCCGGCCTGGCGGCGGTGGCTGATATACTGGGGCGTGCGGCTGGGCGGTGGGTCGCACTGGCGGCCGGACCAGGCGCGGGCCTAGGGCTCAGGACGCATCTTCCGGTACGGTAGCACGCGCCGCGCCTTTTCCAGCACGCGCCGGTGCTTGTCCTGGGCCTCTTCCCAGGTGGGCGAGCAGAGAATCCTCAGGTCGGTGCCTTGCTGAATGCAGGTCCAGAACTGTGGTGGCCCGGGCTGCATGGGCGACGGATGCATACCGTGACGCGATGAGGTGCCGGAGCCGAAATCGTCGAGGGCGACGCCGCATCCCCGTTGCCGCACCTGGTCGATGAAGGCGGTGGCATCGGCCAGGTTGGTAATGGCGGCGGTCTCGGTGATCTCGAAGCAGAGGCGCCGGCTGATCTGCGGGCCGGCACTGTCGAGCAGTTCCAGGGCCTCGCGGTGGAAGGCGCGGTCGCCGATCGACTGCCCGGAGAGGTTCACGTGGAGAATGCTGCGCGGCGCTGCGTGCGCGAACGTCGCGAGTGCTTCGATGGCGAGCCGCAGCACGCGGCGGTCGATGCGGCAGGCGATCTGGAAGCGCTCGGCCGCCGGCAGGAAGGCGCCCGGCAGCACGATGGCGCCGTCGCGTTCGATCAACCTGACCAGGACTTCGATCTGCGTTGTCCTGGCATGGGCCTGCAGGTCGTCGTCGATCGGGACGATGCGCTGTCCGTAAAGCACCAGCCGGCGGTCGTCCAGTGCGTGTTCGAGCCGCGCCGCCCATTGCATGTCGCCGCGGCGAGCGTGCAGCGCTTTGTCCGAATCGAGCCAGACGTGGACCCGGTTGCGCCCGGCTTCCTTGGCGGCATAGCAGCTGGCATCCGCGGCCTGCAGGACGGTGGCCAGGTCGTACGAATCGCGATCGATCGGCACCAGCCCTATGCTGGCGCCGATACGAAAGCGCCGTTCCTCGTGCAGGAAGCGGAAAGTGTCCATGCTGGCGCAGAGGCGATCCGCCATTTCCCGCGCATGGGCCAGCGGGCAGTTCTCCAGCAGGATGCCGAATTCGTCGCCGCCCAGCCTGGCGACCGTGTCGCCGGGCCGGGCCTGCGCCTGGAAGATGCGGCCTACCTGCTGCAGCAATTGGTCGCCGACGCGATGGCCGCAGGCATCGTTGACCAGCTTGAACTGATCCAGGTCGATGTACAGCAGGGCATGCTCGCTGCGGTCCCTGGATGCCCTGTCGATCCGTTGCTGGACGGTCGACTCGAACTCGCTGCGATTCAGCAGCCCGGTCAGCGGGTCGTGCGTGGCTCGGTAGGCAATCTCTTCGCTCAGCCGGCGTTGTTCGGCCACGTCGCGGAATACCAGGACGTTGCCGATCGCCTCGCCGGCCTGGTTGCGAACGGGAGCCTCGGAATGCTCGACGCCGCGCTCCACGCCATGGCGCGCTATCAGGACGCTCTGGCGGGGAGGGTCGCCGCGCGCGCGCTCGCGCCAGCTTGGCGACGCCATCTCCTGAGCGCTTGCCAGGCTGGGGGCGGGCGCGATGTGGAAGACGTCGGCCAGGCGCAGCCCGACGGCTTCCGCCAGCCGCCAGCCGGTGATGCGTTCGGCGACCGGATTCAGCCACGTGACCCGTTCTGCATTGTCCGTGGTGATCACGGCGTCTCCGACGGCATCCAGCGCGACACGCAGCAGCACATGCTGCCGCGCCAGTTCGTCGTACAGGCGATGCCATTCCCGATGCCATGCGTCGCGCGGCGAGGAGCGGGCAGGCGCATCGGGTCGAGAGTTCTTCATTGGCATGGGGCGGGCGGCGGCCGCCCGCCGCCCGCCCGCGCGAAGACGTCAGTCGAACAGTCGGTTCAGTCTGCGACGCGTCGGCCATTTGCCGAATGCCACGACAAAGAGGCAGAGCATCGGGCCGAAGAAAGGAATGATCAGGAAGGAATAGAGCCAGATCCTCATATGTGCCCGGCGCATGATCCTGTAGACGGGATAGGAGAACGCAAGGAACAGGCCGAGCAGAAAGCAAGCGATTGCCAACATGGTCGCTCCGGTTTTACATGACAGTGGCAGGCGCCGGCTCGCGGCACCAGTTCGCAAGCAGTTCGCCGAAGCTGCTGAGCTGGCTATCCGATGACATCCCGACAGGCCCGGCCAGGGGCGGGCACAGTACCCAGCGTGTCTGCGCATCCTGGTAGACGATCAGCTTGACCGTCAGGTCGGCGGGCTGCAGCACCTCGACCGCTGGCCTGAGCGGTGCCAGCCCGAAGGCATCGATGTACTGGCTCGAATAGGTCTTGTTGATGCAGACGACGACGCGCGGTGCCCAGTTCCTGGTGATGGCCTTGAGAAAGGCGAAGCGACCGCCGAAATGGCAGACGTCGATGAACTGCGCCTTGCGCACCAGCAAGGGATCGTGGCCATAGGCGTCGCGCCAGGAGATATCCATGCGCGGTCGCAGCGGCAACGGATACAGATTGATCTTGAACTCGTTCCCTTCCGGGCGATACAGCGAAGCCCGGAAGTAGTCCTCCCATTCCCGCGGCCCGGCATGCCGTCCCTGCAGCGCGCTGACGCAGGCAGTCATGACCTTTGCGATGCGCTGATGCCCGAGCCATTTCCCCATCTGCGCGCCATGGCTTTTCCTGAAACTGTCATTCCAGGACGGGGGAGCGAATGCCGGCTCGAGGGGCCGCTGCAGGCCGGGCATGGCAGGATGCGGGGCCACGTCGCAAAACCAGATCTTGCTGCGTGGATTGCCACCCTCCATTCCCACATAGGAGGCGAAGTATTTCTCGAGATCCTGTCCCCCGGTTTGCGTCGTGCCCATCATGATGTGACCCTGCATCGATGTAATTGTTGACTCCATTTGCCTTCGAAAGAACCTGGCCAGTGCGCGCCGCGCTTGCCATGGCGCCCAACCCGCCGGCGTACTGGCCGATGGTGGATCGATACGCGCAGCTGAGTGGCCGTGTTGATTGCTTTCCTCCCGATGGCGCAGGCCGGCTGGCGGACCGATGGCGATCCTGGCGGAAGCTTCTGCTGGTGAGCCGGGTCGGTACGCATGTCAGATTGCCGTGAGCGCCTTGCCGGTGACGGCGTCGGCACTGCGGGCAGGGAGGGCCGCGCGGCCACGCGCCGCTAGCCATTTCTACGAGTTTACTTTGTATCATTTTGGTGTTTCGTTTTGATGCTTTTTGGACCCGACCAACGGGGGGATGAATGCGACTCACTATCAACAGTGACTCGCATTTGGAGTAACTTTGAGCGTATTCGGCCGAACTGCGCTGCAAGTCGAGCATTTCTGGCGCGAAGGGCATGGTCGGAAGAGGAATTGCGATCCCCATCTGAGGCCCCGTGCATCGATTTGCGGGTGCGTCAGCTCGTGTCCTGATTCGGGATCGAGAAAAAATGAAACTACCCGTCAGCCGGATTCGTCCAGTCCGGTGCCGCGACGGGCGTCGGCCATCTGTGAGTCCGCCTGTCGCTCAGATGGCTCGACGGCTCGGCGCGGGCCCTGCCGCGCGATGCAGCCGGCTGCGCGGTTCCTGGGCGCTCGCGATGTCTGCAGGGACTTGCGCATCTCCATGGTCAAGGGATGCGTGGTATCGCTGGTGGCGTGTCGCGGCGAGCCGAAGCGAGTTGCCGACGGCGGGGCCCGGCGCTGCGCCAAGCGGGTCGATGTGCCGAGGCAAGGGGGGGGGGCGGCATGCGCCGCTGGCGCACGGATGCGAGCTGTGGTCGGACGGGAATCAGGGGTGTCAATGGATGCAACAGAGTCAACAAGAAGATCAATGAAAAGCCCGCAGGAATTCAGTTCCAGCCAACCGGCTTGCGGCGGAGAAGCCATGGTGAAGATCAACAAGCTGTTGAGGGCGGTGTATGACCTGACGGCACAGGAGGCGAAAGACAAGCTGGCCATCATCGCCGCCAGTGTCGACGGCCTTGCCCATTGCGTGAGCGCCGGCGCGGTTCATCCGCGCGATGGCACGAGTCATGCCATTCAATGGTGCGTGAGTGCGCTGGAAACCTGGCGGGATATGGTGGGCGCCGACTACCTCACGCTTGCACAGGTTCCCGCGCAAACGTTCATGCAAGGCCTTGCGGAAGAAATTGCCAGGTTCCTCTCCATGGAGGTCCGGTTGCGCTCCAGCCTGGAGTCCGGCGATGCGGCGATTGCCATCAACGGGCAGCGATTCCGCCTGGTCATGATCCATCTGTCCTGGCTGCTCCGGCGTTGGCTCCCATGCTCGGAAATCGTGATGCACATCTCCGACGCCGAATCCCCGCCGACGCCGGGGCACCTGTGCGCCGGCACGGGCAGCCGGCGCTCGCTGGAGATCGAGGTCTTCGCGCGCTCCAATGCCATCATCGCCTGGCATCTGGTGCCGGAGCGGCTGAGACACCTGGCCGGATCGCGGGCCTACGCGAACAGGCTGGACGTGGGCCTCAGGGAGGTCGGTGATGCCATCGCCGGGTGCGGAGGAATTGTCCAGCTGAGAGGCGCGGAGAACGGGGCATTCCGCATGTCGATCCTGCTGCCGGCGATGGAGTAGGCGCCAGAGGAAGCCAGCATGGCGATGTACGGCGCTGCCGGCGAGCCGGGCCCCCCCGCTACGCGGCGCGCGGGGCATCGGCCCCGGAGGGGATATCCCGTCAGCGGTGCACAGGCAACAGGCCGGAAAGGATCTCGCGGCGGTCGTGTGCGGCCAGCACGATATCGGGCATCGTGGAAAGCAGCTCAGAGCGGGTGCCGACACCGAGACGGCGGAAGATCTCCGAGACATGCTCCTTGACCGTGTTGTCACGCAGGCCCAGGCGCGCCGCGATCTCCTTGTTGGGCAATCCTTCGAGCAGGAATGAGAGAACGCTGCCCTGACGGACGGTCAGGCCCAGCTGCCGCGGGGTGATGGCGCGATGCGCCACTGCGCCTTTCGCATCCCCTTCACCGTGGGCGTGGTGCATGGGGGGAGACAAGCTCACCAGGAATTTCCTCATGGCCGGGGAATTCAGTTCGCGGATGATCCGCGTCCTGCTGCGGATGCCGAGCCGGGTCATGATGACCTTGACGTGATCCTTGACCGTGTATTCGGCCAGGTTCAGTTCGGCGGCAATGAGCCGGTTGGATCGGCCCAGAAGCATCAGGTACAGCACCGAGCGGTGCCGGCTGGAGAGCCTGCACAAACGCAGGTGGAGGTCATCGGTCGCGGGCCCGCCGGGGCCGCCATCCGGACTGCCTGCCTGCATGTCCTGGCCGCACAATGGGGGCGCTGGAGCGGCAAGGCCTTCGGATCCGGGGGCGGCCTCGTGCCTTGCGGAGTGACTCGGGTCATGCGGAGGTTTTGGCATGTCGGTGGATCCTTGGCGGACGAAACTCACGCGCGATATCGGGCGGCAGGGGAAGCGCGCTCCGGACGACGGTCCAAGCGTGGCGGATGGTGTGCGTGCCGGAGTCCGCTGCGGCGGTGCGTGGCGCGGTGCGAACGGCTGTCGGCTGGTCCGCGACGAGCGGGCTTCTGCGGCCAGCGCAGCTTGCGTTGCGGGAGGAAAAAGATCCCACCCTCGCACTTGGGGTGCAAGGGTGGGGCAGGAGCGGAATGTCAATGGGGAATCCCATGGCATCCCTGCAAACGAGATTCAATTTTATCCTTTTAAGATTTCTTATATACACTTATTGGCTACCCCTGACGAAGGGGCTGCTGCCTGAGCGGTGCCCCCCCGGGGAAACTGGCGCGGAGCGGAAGCGGATCTCTTTCGCGTGCGCCGGAGACTTCCGCAGGGCCTGCGCAAGCGCCGCGAGCGGGGGGTGGCCGGGCGCGCTCCTCGCTCCTTTAGCGGAGCCGGTAGTTGACGCCAATGGTGAAGCTGCTATTGACCCAGCGGCTGCCCCCTGCCCGGTCGGTGTCGCCGGTCCATTCCGAGAACACGCTGATGTTCCTGGTGGCCATGTACTCCACACCGGCACCATAGTGGATGCGGTACGACGGAGAGGTCCCGGTGACCCCCACCCGGCCATAGGGCATGAAGCTGCCGATCGGATAGCCGAGCTTCGCGTCGATCCCGATGTCCTTGTTGGTGGCCGAGCCGAAATGCAGGTCGGCAAAGATCTCGGCGCCGATCACGGCCGGGCCGACGCCGAAGCCGTAGCCGGCGACGAAACCGGGGAAGATGGTCGTATGCGAGGATCGGTTGGTCGCGCCGGAAACGCTGGAGATGTTGGCGCCGACCTTGGTGCCGATATAGGGGCCGGTGAAGGCCTCGATATTTCCCGGGTTGTCCGACTGGGCGGCAGCGTGGCCGCAGAAGGCGAGGGCCGCGAAGGTGAGAGCGATCTTGCCGATATTCATGAATGACTTTGATTCTCTGGCAGAGGGATGGTTAATGGTTATCGGAGCAGGCGCGTCGCGGAGAATGCGCTGCCCTGTGGCACTGGCTGGATTGCGGCGCCGGATCGGCGCGGGTGCGGCTTTTGTACGGTGTGCCGCAAGGGCGTTCCCGCATTGGGCGCGCATCCGTATCGGGACGCGCGTAAGTGCCCGGTTGCTGTGGCCTGAGATCGGCTTGCCCCGATGCTGGCGCACTCCGTGCGCCAGCTGAATAGCGGCAGTGGCTGCCGGCTGCGCGCGTGACCGGGAAGAGATCCCGGCTATTCCGGCGATTCCGGCTATTCCAATCGGCGCACCTGGCTCTTGAATCTCGGCCAGTGACAGAGAGCGGCAAACCAGATGGCAATAAATGGCCCGAATAGCGGGAAGAGCAGGATCAACTGGCTCAAGGCGGAAAATCCCGCTCGCCGCAGCAGAAACGAGGTGGGAATGGCCCAGGCAATGTGAATGATCAATAGCGATAACGGCGGTACTAGGCCTTGCATGATCTCGGGGACATCGTTGATGGATTGGCGAGGGCGTTGGCGGCAGGCTGCGCTTCAGGCCAAGGGAGGCCATGGGCCCGGGATGGATTCGTCGCTCTCGAAGTGGTTTTCATTTTATCAATTTGAAATTCGTATTTTGCACGTTTACATCCCCCTGCTCGCGGGGAAGCGGGATCGGAGCAAGGGACTGGACGAGTCTGCGCGGCAGTGGCGAAAGACGCATGGACGGGTTCACCCGGCGGCACGCTGGATGTAGTGGTGAGGCGAGCGGAGCCGCCATCGATCGTGGCCGTGCCAGCGCTGGGAGTTGTCAATCCCGACGGCGCGCGCGGCGGCCAAGAGGATGACGCACGGATGGCAAAGGATCGTTTGCGCATGCTGGAGATGGGGGTTTCAACAGGCGCAAGCGATCGACGGAAAAGAATGGCGCTGCGATGGTTCAGATAAACATGGCACCCCCCCGTCCCTTGCGTTTGCAAAGGTTTGATTTTCAAGCGGACTTTTAATCCCTTTGGGTGAAGGAAAGTGCAGGAATAGCTGATAGACTACGCATCAAGATATGCTTTCACGGAGGGAGAAAGCATCCCTGTCTCTTATTTGCCGACCCTGGGGAACTGGTCTTTGCGGTTTGCGGTGCCCGTCCGGTTGATGCCGTCCGTGCAGGCCGGATATGCTGCGCAGGCCACGCGCCAGGAAGCCGGAGCGGCGTGGTTGAGGCCTAGAACGGTGGCGGTGCGCTGGCAAAGCGCGAGCGGGGCGACGCTCGACAGACCGACCCGGATTTCAAGGTTCCTAGCGGGATAAGAGGGAATTAATCTTCAGATAAAAATATCTGATCATAATGATATGAGCAAGAATTTTGAATTCTACTCAACCCAAGAAGCCGCGGAACGGCTCGGGGTTTCTCGTCGGACGGTGCAGATGTGGGTTGAGACCGGCAAGTTGCCGGCATGGAAGACCGATGGCGGCCACCGCCGGATTCCGAAGGAAGCCGTCGATACCCTGGTTCTCCAGCAGCAGCGGGTGCAGGATGGCAGTTTGCTGCGTTCCAGGCGTCTCATGATCATCGAAAGCGATCCCTATTTGAGGGATCTCTATGCGAGTGGAATCAGGACGAGATTCCCGGACCTGAAAATTGAATCAGTGGGGAACGGGATCGAAGGCCTGATCGCGATAGGCCGGTGTGAGCCTGATATTCTTATTCTGGATCTTGTGATGCCGGGAGTCGATGGCTTTCGCCTGTTGCATACGCTCAAGACAAATGAAATCTACGAGAAAATCGCGATAATCATCGTCACCGGACTGTCGGATGATGTGATCGAATCGAATGGCGGGCTGCCCGAGCATATCTGCCTTTTGAAAAAACCGATCGGGGTCAAGGAGCTTCCGATTGCCGTCAATAATGCCTTGACGAGCCGGCAGGTTCACCTTGCCGCCTAGTTGATGTTGCCGGCCGATTGATATTTCAGTCCGCGCGTGGCGGTTTCAATCCGCCAGTCGCAGGGTGCGCTGCATCGCAAATCAAAAGGCCTGCGGCCCTGCCGTGGAGCATGGCTGAAGCGCTGCCAGGCGGACGTCCACGCTGCTCCCGTCCGGCGTGATGGCGGCGGCTGACGCGAGGGCGACACACCGCGGCGTCCCCCGGCGATGGCCCTGAGACCTCGCCGCGGAATGCCGGGGCCGGTCCGGCGTCATTCCCCCCCAAAGCGGCAGCAGCCTCAGCCGGCGGCCCCCGCATGAGCCGCCTTCAGGGCCCCGATGTCGAGCTTGACCATCTTCATCATGGCATCCGCCGTGCGCCGGGCCCTGAGCGGATCGGGATCCGACATCCACTCGCCGAGGGCCGCCGGAACGATCTGCCACGAGAGCCCGAAGCGGTCTTTCAACCAGCCGCATTGCTCGGGCGCGCCGCCGTCGAGCAGCCCATTCCAGTAGCGGTCCAGTTCCTCCTGGTCTTCGCACTGCACCACGAAGGAGATCGCATGGTTGAACGGATCGAGCGGTCCGGCACTCATGGCAGTGAACGGCTGTCCGCACAGCACGAATTCGACGATCTTGACGGAACCCGGCGGGCCGCTCGGCGAATCGCTGGGCATTGCCGTGACCCGCACGACACGTGAATCGGGAAAGATCGAAGCGTAGAACCTGGCGGCTTCCTCCGCCTCTTTCGCGTACCAGAGGAAGGGGGTGATCTTCTGCATTTTCATGGCAAAGCTCCTGTCGGGGCGGGGTGATCGCGCCGCGCATCGGGATCGCAATCGGGGCGACCAAGGAAGGGCAGCAGCGAGAGAAAGCCCGCACGATGGCGGGCTCGGGCCGGGGATGCTGCGCCCCGGGAGGCGCTCGCTCTCACAAAGGGGACGTGGGAGCGCCCGGACGCGCCCGCCAATGTCCGCGTCGGTCCGCGTGAAGCCGGAACGCTGCCGCGGGGCACGACCGGCTGCGATTCATGCAATGACCGGAGCCGGGCACTCTCACCAGCGCCGGATCGCTTGATGCAGCCCGCTATTCCTTCGTATCGCCCTTGCCCATGGAGTCCTTGTCCATCGAGTCCTTGCCCATCGAGTCCTTGTCCATGGAGCCTTTCCCCATGGAATCCTTGCTCATGCCTCGCTTCGCCGGAGCCTTCTTGGCGTGGCCTTTGCTCATATGGCCTTTCGACATATCGTCCTTGCCCATGGTGTCCTTCGCCATGCTGCCGCTTTGTCCCATCGCATCCTTTCCCATCTCGTCTTTCTTCATGGTGTCCTGTGCCAGCGCATTGCCGGCCAGCAGCATTGCAGCGGAAATCAGCAAAGCCAGACGCTTTTTCATGGTGTTCTCCTTGGTCAGATAAGCAGGAAACCGGCGAACCCGCCGGTCAGGTACGGGTGATCGCTCAGGAACCGCCGAACCAGTTGTAGCCCTGGTCCTCCCAGTAGCCGCCCGGATACTTGTTGGTCACGAAGATGGCGACGATGTGCTTCGGGTTCTTGTACCCGAGTTTTGTCGGCATGCGCAGCTTCATGGGGAATCCATACTTTGGCGGCAGGCGTTCGCCGTCGTAGGTGAACGTCAGCAGCGTTTGCGGATGCAATGCCGTGGGCATGTCGATGCTGGAGTAGTAGTCGTCGGCGCAGCGGAAACCCACATACTTTGCCGTCACGTCCGCTCCGATGCGCTGGAGGAAGTCGGAGAAGCGCGTGCCGCCCCACTTGCCGATCGCGCTCCACCCTTCGACGCAGATATGCCGCGTGACCTGGGACGTCTGCGGCAAGGCATACAACTGGTCGAGCGTCCATGGCGTCTTGCGTGAGACCAGGCCTCCGATCTCGAGCCGGAAGCCGTCGGCGTCCACCTCCGGCACTTCATCGATGCCGTAGTAGGCGTTGAAGGGGAACGGCCGCGTCAGCATGGACTCAGGATAGGTCGGCGCCAGCCGCCGCGGATCGAACAGCCAGGCTTGCGCCCGATCATTGAAGCGTGAAACCGCCATCAGGAAGGACTCTACTGACGGCTCGTCGGTGATGCGGCATCCAGTCAGCAGCAGCAATCCGCCGAGCGTGATGGCGCGCTTGCCGAACAGCCGGCGGGACGGCATGCTCAACTCCCGGGTGGCATCGCGCAGGATCAGCTGGCGGTCGACTCGGACGATTTTCTCGGGTGTGCTCACGGCAATTCCCCTGTTCAGCCTGTTTAGCTGCCTCAGCCTAGCGGCCGCGCAGCATGATGATGAGCGTGCGCGGCACCAGTACCGTCATCACCACATGGACGACGATGAAGAGTGCGATCGCACTCATGCCGGCGAAGTGGATCCAGCGAGCCGTGTCATAGCCCCCCATCAGCATGCGCAGCAGCGGAAACTGCACTGATTTCCAGATGGCGAGACCGGATAGCACCGTGACCACGATGACGGCGACCACCCCGAGATAGAGCAGCTTCTGGGCGGCGTTGTATTCAGCGAGATTGGCGTGCGAGAGCTTCCCGCGCAGCGCCGCGGCCATGTCTTGCAGCGCGCCGGAAATGGAAAGTGGCAGGAAGCGCCTCTGGAAGCGGCCGGTGAGCACATTCATGGCCAGGTAAAACAGGCCGTTGGCCACCAGCAGCCACATGGCGGCGAAGTGCCATTGCAGCGCGCCGGCCAGCCACCCGCCGAGCGTGATGCCGTTGGGGAAATGGAAGGCAAACAGCGGGGAAGCGTTGTAGATGCGCCAGCCGCTGAGCATCATGATGATCACGGCGATGGCATTGAGCCAGTGCGTGATGCGCAGCCACGCCGGCTGAATCGTGGTGGACGGGCTTGTGCGAGGCTCTGGCCTGATCGCCGCGAATCGCTCTGCAGTCTTCACGTTTCCCTCCGATGGCAGTCGTCAAGCGGCAACCGCCGCCCATGCCACGTTAGTCGTGCCTCGCGGCACAACCTTACACAGTCCCATCGCATCCTCGTCAGGTCTCGTCAGGCGCGGATCGTGGCATCGCCAGCGTGGCGCCTACGGCATATCGCGGTGCTGAGAAAGATCGAGTGGCTTGCCGCCATGATTCGATTGCAGAAATGAAGCGGCATGCACCTTGACGATAGAACCAATCGACCGGAAGGCAAGGAACTGCCTTCCGGTTGTTGCGTGGTGGCAGGGCCCGGCGAAAAAAGTGCCCGCGTAGTGGCGGCCTCAGGAGGAGGGGTGCCCGGCTATCGGAAGCTGAATGCCAGGGCCGCTTCGCAATGGGCGCCGACTGTGTTTTCGCGTACTGCGCCGATCTCGCGCACCTATGTCTTCTCAGCGGTGAGCCGCTACGGAAGCTGGAGCGATAGCCATTATCCCGGCGCGAGTTTGTCCGCTCCTTACCTGCTGGGTTTGCCTGGCGACGTGCATCTTCCATTTCCCCCGAGGGCCACGCGAACGGTGCGACGACGCCGGCATTTTCACGATCCAACCACCTCGCGGGATCAGGGATTCTACTGAGATGAGCGGGGCGTGTGCCGCGCTTGACACTGCCAGATCGACGTTGATAAATTATCCGATCGGATAATTTTATCGGTGCGCGCGTTGCTGGTGCGCGCGCGAATGGCAGCTGGCAGCTGGCCTTGTCCGTTGCTGCCGTTGTTGCGCATCCGGATCCAGACCAGCGTATCCGTAACGCCGAGGCGCGCCTCGGACGACGAGCGCGAAAGAAAAACAAGGAGGAGGAGAGCTGTGGGGAGGAAAAAGCATCTTGCGTGCCATGCCGTCTTGAGTCTCGCTGCGGGCGGCACGGGCGTGGCGCATGCACAGTCTGGCGTGACGATCTATGGCGTCATCGATGTGCCGTTCGAGTATGTCAACAACCAGGCGCAGGTCGCGCCGGTCATCAATCCCGTCACCGGCGCGGTGACACGGCAAGCGGGGGGCAACAAATTCTCCCTGGAGGCGGCTGGCGGCATGTCGGGCTCGCGTTGGGGCATACGCGGCGTGGAAGACCTGGGGGCGGGCATGAAGGCGTTGTTTGTCCTCGAGAGTGGTTTCGCCGCCGACTCGGGGCAGATATCGCGAGCGGGCACCATATTCGGCAGATTGGCGTTCGTCGGCTTGCAAAGCGACCGGCTCGGCCAGATCACGCTCGGCCGGCAGAACACCAGCATGTATGAAACGCTGGGGAACTTCATGCCGGCCAAGTTCGCTCCCTTGTTCGAGCCAACGGTAGCTTTGCTTGGCGGGACGGCTAGCGGCGGTGGCCTGGACAATGCGGTGAAGTACACCGCAGTCGCGGGGCCGCTCACGATGAAGGCGCACTACAGTTTCGGGGCGGGGCTGAGCAAGTTCGGCCTGACTCCCGTTGCCGGGCAGGGCGCGGGGGAAGTGCCCGGGCATGCCAAGGACAATACCGCTTATGGCGCCGGCCTGATGTACCTGGGGGCAGGCCTTGGCCTCGCCGTCACCTATGACCAGTGGAACCCTGCGGTCGTGCCCGGCAGTACCGGCACGTCGAAGAAGCTGGCGCTGGCTGCAAGCTATGAGCTGGGCCGGACCAAGTGGATGGCCGGCTATCGCTGGGGACAAAACAAGGACGCTGCAGGCGGCACCTTGGTGCGGGACAATTTCTGGTGGACCGGTTTCAACTACAGCGCCACGTCTGCGCTGACGCTCACGCTGGGCTACTACTACGATGATCGCAGGACGTTGAAGACCAACGCCGCACAGCCGGACGTCAACCCGGTCAACCCCTGGCAGTTGAGTTTCATCGCCGACTACGCATTATCCAGGCGCACCGACGTCTATTTCACGGTTGGCTATGCACGGAACTCTGGACTGAACCTCGACTCGCCGGCAATCGGATTCGCGAATGGTGCATTCCTTGGCGAAGGGAAGAACAGCCAGACGGGGATCGCAACCGGCATACGTCACAAGTTCTGATGGGTTGAGAGGAGATGAAGCAAATGGATCAAAGCGCGATCGGAGGACGTCGCGCGGCGGAGCCGCAGGAGCGGTCGCCAGCGCCAGCGCAATTGGCTGTGGCGCGCGCCAGGCGCGTCGCGTGTCGATGGGCACTGCCTATCATCGGGGCCGTGGCACTAACTGTGCCGCCCCTCATGGCGCGGGCGGCGCCCGCTGCCGGCCCGAATGGGTCGCCCGATACCCGCCCGAACATCATCCTGCTGATCGCCGACGACCTGGGCTGGGGCGATCTCGGCAGTTACGGCCATCCCGTGTTCCGCACGCCGAACCTGGACCGGATGGCGGCCGAAGGCCAGCGCTGGACCAACTTCTATGTCAGCTCTCCGATCTGCTCGCCCAGCCGCGGCGCCATGCTGACCGGGCGGGTCGAGACCCGCTCGGGCTTGTATGGAGCACTCAACAGCGTGCAGGTCGAAGGCGATCCCTACGGATTTCCCGACCGCGAAGCGACGGTCGCCAGCGTGCTGGGCGACGCCGGCTATGCCACCGCCCTGTTCGGCAAATGGCATCTGGGCGACGCCCCGCGCGCTTACCCGACACGGCACGGTTTCGACTCCTGGTGGGGCATGCCGATGTCGAACGATGCGTACTTCACCGGCATCCCCGGCGGCGTCAGCATCGAGGAACTGCGGCAGCGCTTCGCCAAGGGTGAGTCGCCCAAGGAACTGTTCGCCCTGTACTACCGGCAGGCGGTGACTGCCTTCCGCGATCCCAAGAACGCGTACTGGAACTCACCGCTGATCTCGAGCGAGCGGATTGTCGTCAACGGCAAGACCGACTACCGCGACCAGGTGGTCGAGCAGCCGGTGGATCAGCCCGGCTACAACAAGCGCCTGACCGACCGGGTCGTCGATTTCATCGGTGGCAAGCACGACAAGCCCTACCTGGCCTGGGTGGGGTATGAGAAGCCTCACCTGCCGCATATGCCGGCGCCCGAGTTCGTCGGCAGCAGCAAGGGGGGGCCGGTGGGCGACGCCATTGCCGAGCTCGATCACAGTGTGGGGCGGGTGATGGAAGCCGTGCGGCGCAGCCCGGATGCCAAGAGGACGCTGGTCGTATTCGTCAGCGACAACGGCCCCTGGATCCTGTATGAGGAGCTGGTCGGGTCGGCCGGCATGCTGCGCGACGGCAAGGCTTCCACCTATGAGGGTGGCGCACGCGTGCCCGCCCTGTTCTGGTGGCCTGGCACCATCCGTCCCGCGGTCGTGGACGGCATCGGCGCCACTTACGATCTGCTGCCCACCTTCGCGGCGCTGGCCAAGGCCCGGCTGCCCGATGCCGTCCTCGACGGGGTCGACCTGGGCAAGACGCTGCGCGAGCAGGCGCCAAGCCCGCGCCAGGTGATGCCCTATTTCTACCGTGGCCGCCTGCAGGCCTGGCGCGAAGGGGAATGGAAGGTCAACTTCTACGACGTCACCGGGCGCAAACCGGAGGAGAGCCTGCAAGTCCGCATGGCTAAGCCAACGCTGTACAACCTGGGGCGGGATCCCGGGGAGAAGTTCGACAAGGCTGCGAGCGAGCCCGCGATCCTGCAGCGCCTGCAGCAGGATGCCCAGGCCTTCGAACGCTCGATCACGAAAGCGGCGCCGGAGTTCGACCGGGTGACGATCGAACGCGGTATGGCGGGGCGAGGCGGCAACTGACCCGCGCCAGTGGTACGCCGGGCGAGCAGGCGTCTCGCGGTGTCGGTGCCGGCCGCTGGCTCGGTCGGCACCCCGGCCTCGGCGTTCGCGTGGGTCCGCCGGACCTTCACGCCAAGGCTCAAGCGGCCACCCTATCCGCAGGCACGATCGCCGCGGCGCTCTGTTCGATCCTGTCGCGCAACCACATGTGCGCACGATCTTCCTGGCTCCGCGCGTGCCAGATGAGTTCGACCGGAAAGGACGGGAACGGGAAGGGGAGCGCACTGGCCACCAGTCCGAACAGCGGGGCGTAGTGCCGGGCGATGATGGCCGGGACGGTCGCCACCAGCGGGGCGCGTGCCACGGTCGACAAGAGCGTCAGGAAGTTCGGGGCGGCCAGGACGGGCTCGATCTTCACGCCAGCCTCGTGCAGCGCGTCCTCGAGGTAGCCCAGCATGCTGTTCTTGGCGGAGATCAAGGCGTGGCGGCTGGCCAGGTACTGATCCGGCCGGATCGGCGCCTGGTAGGGGAGCAGGGCGGGATGGAAGCAGCACACCACGCCCAGGTCGAAGAGTTCCGTGCGGCGGTGCCAGCCGCTGCCTCCCGGAAGGTAGCCGATGGCGAAGTCGATCTGTTCGGCATCGAGCGCGTCGTAGGCGCGCTCGCGGTTGGTCTGGCTGAGCAGCAGCTTCACTCGGGGCGCGGACAGTGCCAGGTCCGCGAACAACTCCGACACCAGCAGTGACTCCGACTGGATGGACAGCCCGATGCGGAAGGTCCTTTCGTCGGCAGCGGGATCGAAGCTGGCGTTCGCCAGCAGCAGCTTCTGGGTCGCATCCAGCAGGGCGCGGATCGGCGCCTGCAGCTCGCGCGCCCTGAGCGTCGGCTCCATCTGGTAACCCACCCGCACGAAGAGTTCGTCGCCGAGCAATACGCGCAGCGTCGCCAAGGCATGGCTCATGGCTGGTTGCTTGATGCGCAGGCAGGCTGCGGCACGCGTGACGCTGCGCTCCTGCATGAGCGCATCGAAGGCCAGCAGCAGGTTGAGATCAAAGGACTTTAAATTCAAATGATCGATGCGAGTCATCGGCCGTATCGATTTGTTGAATGGAAGTCCCGAGCATACACTGCTCCCGACTCGAACGGCCGGCATCGCAAACCACAACGTCCCCGAAGGGGCGCGTGCGCGCATGACCACAGAGCCGAAGATCCCGACCAAGGAGATTGCCTGTGAACATCAAGAGCATCACGCTGCTGGGCCTGGTGGGGGCGTTGGCGGCCGCCCCGGGTTTTGCCCAGGACCAACGCTTTCCCAGCCAGCCGATCCAGATCGTCGTGGGCTTCACGCCCGGTGGCTCCGCCGACACCACGGCCCGCATCGTAGGCGATGGCATCAGCCGCGAACTGGGGCAGCCCGTGGTCATCGTGAACAAGCCGGGGGCCGGCACCAATATCGCCGCCCAGTTCGTCGCGAAGGCGCCCGCCGACGGCTATACCTTGCTCTTCGGTGGCACCTCGCTGGTCTACAGCCCAGGCCTGCTGTACCCCTCGATGAAGGCGAACCTCGCCAAGGATTTCACGCCGGTCGGCGGTGTGGTCAAGGTGCCGCTCCTCCTCATCGTCAAGCAGGATTCGCCGGTGCGCGACGTCAAACAACTGATGGCAGCCGCCAGGAGCAAGCCCGGGCAGGTCAACTACGGCTCGACCGGCGCCGGCGTCAGTCCGCAGATCGCCACCGAGATGCTGAACGCCAGGGCGGGGGTGGTGATGACGCATATCCCCTACAAGGGTACGGCGCCGATGCTGACGGCGATGCTGGCGGGAGACATCGACGTGGCCTTCGACGTCGCGTCGTCATCGGGCCCGATGATCCAGGCCGGCAAGCTGCGGGGCCTGGCCGTGTCCGGTGCCGCGCGCCTGAGGATGTTCCCGGACATTCCCACGATCGCCGAATCCGGCTACCCGGGCTTCGATGTCGCCACCTGGTATGGACTGGTGGCGCCGCAGGGGACGCCTGCGGCAGTCGCGCAGAAGATCAATGCAGCGCTGCAGAAGGTGCTCGCCAATCCGGAGATCGGGAAAACGCTTGCCGACAATGGCAACGAGGTCATGCCCGGCACGCCGGCCGCCTTCCAGTCGTTCCTGAACAGCGAGTACAGGAAGTGGAACGATACCGTCAAGGCATTGAATATCAAGCTGGATTGAGTTGACGGAGTTGACGGAGTTGACGGAATTGATGGACTCAATGGAATCGATGGAGTCGACTGACTTGAACGAGCCGGCCAAGAACATGTTTCCCACACATCAGAGAATCGAGCAGCTGGCGCAAGACCTTGTCGAGATCACCGCCATCCGTCACCAGATCCACAGCCATCCGGAGCTGGCATTCGAAGAGGTGGCCACAGCGGATCTGGTGGCGCGCAAGCTCGGCGAATGGGGATTCGAGGTTGCCACGGGCGTGGGCACGACGGGCGTCGTCGGCACGCTCCGCGTCGGCTCGGGTGCCAGGCGGATCGGCATCCGTGCCGACATGGACGCGCTGGCGATGGAGGAAAGGACGGGGTTGCCCTATGCCAGCACGCAGGCCGGCAAGATGCATGCGTGCGGCCATGACGGCCACACCTCGATGCTGCTCGGTGCCGCCAAGTACCTGGGCCGGACCCGCAACTTCTCCGGCACGCTGCACCTGTATTTCCAGCCTGCCGAAGAACGCGGCCACGACAGCGGCGCCGAACGCATGATCGCGGACGGGCTGTTCGAGCGCTTTCCCTGCGATGCCGTGTTCGGCCTGCACAATCACCCGGGCGCCGAGGTGGGTACGTTCATGATGCGCAAGGGCGCGTTCCAGCCCGCGACGGACAAGGTACGCATCCGCGTGATCGGTCGAGGCGGGCACGTGGCGCGCCCGCACCTCACCGTGGATCCCGCGGTGGTCTCGGCGAGCATCGTGATGGCGCTGCAGACCATCGTGTCGCGCAACGTCGATCCCACGCAGACCGCGGTGCTGTCGGTGTGCTCGCTGCAGTCGGGCGGCGCCTACGGCGTGATTCCGAACGAAGCCAGCATCGAACTGAGCGTGCGTTGCTTCGACGCGGAGGTGCGCGCGCGGCTGCGGCAGCGTATCGAGGCCACCGTGCATGGGCAGGCGCAGAGCTATGGCGCCCAGGCGGAGATCGAATACCAGCCGGGATATCCCGTGCTGGTGAACACCGCCGAGGAGGTCGACTTCGCGGTGGCGGTCGCGCGCGAGCTGGTGGGGCCGGAGCGGGTGGACCCGGACTTCGGGCTGGTCACTCCGGGAGAGGATTTCGCCTTCATGCTGCAGCGGCGGCCCGGCTGCTACCTGCGCCTGGGCAATGGCCTGTTCCATGCCCGCAGCCACCCGGTCCATCATCCGCAATACGACTTCAATGACGACAACCTGCCCATCGGGGCCGCGTTCTGGAGCCTGCTGGCGGAGCGCTACCTGACAGACTGAGAGGCGGTCCGGCAGACCTTGCGCAACCTGTTGCCGCGAGCATCCGCGGGGAGGCGATCCGAAACAAGAAAGCCGGCGCGGTCCAGGACCGTGCCGGCTTTCCTTTTTTCACGCCCGGTCGCACCCGGGCGCAGGCGAGGCTCAGCCGCGCTTGAGCTGCGACAGGTCGCGCACCGCGCCGCGATCGGCCGAGGTGGCCAGCGCCGCGTAGGCCTGCAGCGCGGCCGAGACCACGCGCTCGCGGTGCTCCGGCTGCCAGGCGCGCGCGCCGCGCGCTTGCATGGCGGCGCGGCGGCTGGCCAGCTCCGCCTCGGAGACGTCGAGGTGGATCCGGCGCTTGGGGATGTCGATGTGGATGGTGTCGCCATCGTTGACCAGCGCCACCGTGCCGCCTTCCGCCGCTTCCGGCGAGGCATGGCCGATCACCAGCCCCGAGGAGCCGCCCGAGAAGCGCCCGTCGGTGAACAGCGCGCAGGTCTTGCCCAGGCCCTTGGACTTCAGGTACGAGGTCGGGTACAGCATCTCCTGCATGCCGGGGCCGCCCTTGGGGCCTTCGTAGCGGATGATGACCACGTCGCCGGCCTGCACCTGGTCGCCCAGGATGCCGGCCACGGCGTCGTCCTGGCTCTCGAACACGCGCGCGCGGCCGCTGAACACCCACTGCGACTCATCCACGCCCGCGGTCTTGACGATGCAGCCCTTCTCGGCCAGGTTGCCGTACAGCACGGCCAGGCCGCCATCCTTGGAATACGCGTGCTCCTTGCTGCGGATGCAGCCGCGCTCGCGGTCGAGGTCCAGCGTGTCGAAGGTGGCTTCCTGGCTGAAGGCGACCTGGGTCGGGATGCCGCCCGGCGCGGCGCGGTAGAACTTGTGCGCGGCATCCTCGCCGCTGCCCGCCACGTCCCAGCGCGCGATCGCGGCGCCCAGCGTGCCGCTGTGCACGTTGCCGCAGCTGGGGTCGATCAGGTCGGCGCGCAGCAGCTCGCCGAGGATGCCGAGGATGCCGCCGGCGCGGTGCACGTCCTCGATGTGGTACTTGTCGGTGGCCGGCGCGGCCTTGCACAGGCAGGGCACCTTGCGCGAGATGCGGTCGATGTCGGACATGGTGAAGTCCACGCCCGCCTCCTGCGCCGCGGCCAGCAGGTGCAGCACGGTGTTGGTGGAGCCGCCCATGGCCACGTCCAGCGCCATGGCGTTCTCGAAGGCGCGCTTGGTGGCGATCTGGCGCGGCAGCACCGAGGCGTCTTCTTCCTGGTAGTAGCGGCGGCACAGGTCGACGATCAGGCGGCCGGCCTGCTCGAACAGGCCCTGGCGCCAGGCGTGCGTGGCCACGATGGTGCCGTTGCCCGGCAGCGCCAGGCCGATCGCCTCGGTCAGGCAGTTCATCGAGTTGGCGGTGAACATGCCGGAGCAGGAGCCGCAGGTGGGGCAGGCGCTGCGCTCGACTTCCTCGGCCTCGGCATCGCTGACCTTGGGATCGGCGGCCTTGATCATGGCGTCGATCAGGTCGATCTTGGCGATCACCTGGCCATCGGTGGGCGACTTGATCTTGCCGGCCTCCATCGGGCCGCCGGAGACGAACACGACGGGGATGTTCAGGCGCATGGCGGCCATCAGCATGCCCGGGGTGATCTTGTCGCAGTTGGAGATGCAGACCATGGCATCGGCGCAGTGCGCGTTGACCATGTACTCGACCGAATCGGCGATCAGTTCGCGCGAGGGCAGCGAATAGAGCATGCCGCCGTGGCCCATGGCGATGCCGTCGTCGACCGCGATGGTGTTGAATTCCTTGGCCACGCCGCCGGCGGCTTCGATCTCGCGCGCCACCAGGGCGCCGAGGTCGCGCAGGTGCACGTGTCCCGGCACGAACTGGGTGAAGGAGTTGACCACGGCGATGATGGGCTTGCCGAAGTCGCCGTCCTTCATGCCGGTGGCGCGCCACAGGGCGCGCGCCCCGGCCATGTTGCGGCCATGGGTGGAAGTTCGCGATCGATAGTCAGGCATCCGTGTCCTCGGGGATTATGTTGTACTAGTCGAGGCTCGGTGTGCGGCTTGAGCCTCCTGGCGCGCCGTAACGGGGCGCACGGTCTGGGGGAAATGTGCAGTTGGTGCAGATGGTGCGGGAGATGCGCTAAGACGTCCAATATATTTTTCTGGCGTAATTAAGTCGAAAAATATATCAAGCGCGGCAGGGCAAGGGGCGAGGTGAAGGGCGCGCCCTCGTCGCGCCGGGGCAGCATCACGCCGAGCGATGGCCGGGACGCCGCGGGCTGCACAGCGCTTGCCGCATCCCGCCGGCCGGCTGCTCGGCAGCGGGCTTATTGGCCATCGCGGGCCAGGCATTCCCGCCGTCCCGCAAATGCCGGCAGGCGCCAGCCGAAGTAGAGAGACGCCAGCCGCAGCACCACGCATGCAAGCGTCGCCAGCCACGGCGCCCACCAGGCGGTCCAGCCCGCGTAGGTGAAACCGACCTGGACTGCCGCGCCGAGCAGCGCAGCGGACGCGTAGATCTCGCGCTCGAGTATGGCCGGCACGCGCGAGAGCAGCACGTCGCGCATCACGCCGCCGCCGACCGCGCTCACGATGCCCAGCAGGATCGCGAGCTCCGCGCTATGGCCATAAGCGAGCGACTTCTGCGCCCCCGCCACCGCGAACAGGCCGAGCCCGATGGCATCGAAGAGCAGCACAGGCTGGCGCAGGCGGCGGACTTGCGGATACGCGAGGAGGGTGACCCCGCACGCCGCCAGGGAGGTGGCCAGATAGGGCCAGTTCGAGAGCCCGGCGGGCGGGACGGCGCCGATGCAGACGTCGCGCACGATGCCGCCCCCGCAGGCCACCATGAAGGCGATCGAAGCGATGCCGAACAGGTCGAGCCGTTTCTGCCGGGCGGCGACGGCACCGCTGATGGCGAACGCGAAGGTGCCGACCAGGTCGAGGAAGGTGTAGGCCGCGTGGGAATTCACCATGGCCGTCCTCATTGGACAAGCCAGGCCCCGGCTGCGCACAGCATGGCTTCCAGGCCGGTACGCAACGTGGGGTGGAGGGTGGGCGCGAACTGGGGCGAGTGGTTGCTGGGCAGCCTGTTGAGTGTCTTTTCCGCTTGCGCCCTGGCATAGGTTGCGGCATCCGTGCCACCGACGAACCAGAAGGCGTACGGCACGTTCCATGCGCGGCCGAACACGCTGAAGTCCTCGCTCGCCGCGGCCGGCTGCGTCTCGTAGGCCCGCTCGCCGAACCAAGCCTCGAACGCTGCACGCAGGCGTTGCGTGGTGGCGTCATCGTTGACCGTCAGCGGGTAGCTGCTGAGCGTGGTGAACTCCGGCTCGCGCGGTGCATTCGATGCCATGCACTCGGCGCAGCAGATGCGGCGGATCGCGCCCAGCATGTATTCGCGCACGTCCTCGTCGAAGGTGCGCATATTGAGCTTGAGGGTGGCGTCGTCGGGAATGATGTTCTCTTTGGTGCCGGCCTGCAGCGCGCCGACCGTCAGCACCGCGCTCTCCCGCGGCGAGATCTCGCGCGACACGATGGTCTGCAGGCGCAAGGTGGTCGACGCGGCCATGATGACGGGGTCGATCGACGTCTGCGGTTGCGAGCCGTGCGAGCCGCGCCCGAACAGCCGCACCTTGAGGCTGTCGCCCGCCGAGAGGATGGTGCCGGAGCGATAGCCTACCGTGCCCGCGGGGCCGACCATCACGTGCTGGCCCAGGATGACATCGGGCTTGGGGAAGCGGGACATCATGCCATCGTCGATCATGCTGCGCGCGCCGCGCCCCACCTCCTCGCCGGGCTGGAAGACGGCCAGCAGCGTACCGCGCCACGCAGCGCGATGCTCGGCCATCAGGCGCGCCACGCCCATCAGCCAGGTGACGTGCAGGTCGTGCCCGCACGAATGCGCCACGCTCACCTCGACGCCGTCTTCATCCGTCATCTTGACCGTGCTGGCGTAGGGCAGTCCGGTGGCTTCCGCCATCGGCAGGGCATCCATGTCGGCGCGCAGCATCACCGTGGGGCCGTCGCCATTGCGCAGCACGGCAACCACACCGGTGACGCCGACGTTGCGCGTGACCTCGTAGCCGAGCCCGGCGACATAGTCCGCCGCGATCGATGCCGTGCGGACCTCCTGCATGGACAATTCCGGATGCCGATGCAGATCCTGGTAGATCGCTTCCAGTCCGGGCAGGAGCGCGTCGATCGCGCTTCCCATCGCTTCGATCCAGTTCGGCATGGGAGACTCCTCGTCGTTACCGTGCGCGCCGCAGGTGGGGCGGCAGGCGGCACACTCAGTCGGGGGCGCCGGCGGATCCGGCGCTCAACAGGTCGTGCGAAAGCTTGTCCAGCAGTCGCTCCAGGGTGCGGCGCTCGCTGGCGCTCAGTGCCTTGGCCAGTTCGACCTCCAGCGCCGATCCCAGCACCTCGGACTCCCTCGCCACTTCCAGGCCGCGCGCCGTCGCGCGCAGCATCACGCTGCGGCGATCCGATGGATGCGTGGTGCGGCGCATCAGGCCCCGCCCTTCCAGGTCGGCAAGGACCTTGGATAGCAAGGTCTTCTCGACCAGTGTACGCCGCGACACTTCCTTGGGTGTCGTGTCCGGTTCAGCGCACACCAGGCGCAGCACACGCAGCGCGCGCACATCGAGATCCCAGTGCTCGCGGTAGGCCACGTTGGCCCGCTCGATCAGCAAGGCACTGGTCAGGTCGAGCTTGAACGTCAGGAAGTCCGAGTACACCACCACTCCAAGGTCGCGGGCATGCCCCGCATGCCCTTGGGGCGATTATAGGCAGATAGTTGAAAAATTCAACTATGTGGGGAGAGGGGCAGGGATGTGGACTATCCCCGGCACGTGCCACGTGCCGGTCGATCAGGCCGGCTTGAACACCATCAGGAAATAGACCGCGATCATCGCCAGGAACGCTGGATATCCCAGCCATTCCCATCGCATGGAGAAGCGCCAGTAGCGGTCCGGCAATGCCGTCGATCCGGCGGCATGAGCGACGCGCGCCATCTTTGCCATTTCAAGCTGCAGCCAGACCACCGGCAGCCAGCAGGCCCCCGCGACGGCATAAAGCACCGCCGCGGCGACGAGCCATGAACTCGTCCATGGCCATCCTGCCTGATGTGCCAGCCAGGCACCGGAGATCGGCTGGAACAGTACCGCTGGCGTGGTGAACCACCAATCGGCGCGCACCACCAGCCGGGTCACCGCGGCAATGACAGGAACCGATCGCGTGCGGTGGGCGAAGTAGAGGTAGAACGCGGACCCGAAGCCGGTTCCGACCAGCAATACCGAAGAGAGGATATGGAGCGCCTTGATCGTGAGGTAGGTGTTCATCGCGAGTTGTCCTCGCTAAGCAGGATGAGCAGGATCGCCAGAATCGGGAGATTCTTGAGAATCGCGCCAAACGGGTCCCAGAGGGTTTCCGGCATCGTGACGGCGATGATCGACGTGTAGGCCGCGATCAGCGCCGCCTGTGATAGCCACAGGCGGCGCCCCGGCTTCACGATCGTCATGACGCCGAAAGCGAAGTCCAGGCACACCGCTGCATAGAATGCCGATACCGCGCTGGTGTCATGCAGATGCACGCGCGCGAGCAGTGCCATGGTGGCGTCGCGGGGAAAGCGCAGGCTGGCCGCCGAGGTCCAGAGCCAGACAAAGGCCAGCACGCCCCTCAGCAGCGCGGACTGCCACGTGCGAAGAGCCCGGTAGCGCAGCGCAAGCGCATCGGGGCCGATGAAGGCGCGAAGACTCTGCGCCGGGCGTCCGAGCAGGCTTGCCGTCGCGGCGCCATCGCCGGTGCTGCCGGCCTGCAGCATTCGCCAGGTATCGCGGGTCAGCATCGACCCGGGCACGCGGTCGAGCAGTGCCGCGCCGGTGCCGATCAAGCCGCCTGGAATCGACATCGGCAAGGCGGGGGAGAAGCCGAGCGATTGGCGGTAGATGGCCAGCATCTCGCGATACTCGACCTCTTCGCCGCCAACCACGTCGATGACGCCGCGGTCGCCGGCGTCCGCATCGAGCAAGCGTTCGATGACTTCAGCCAGTTCCTCCACGTGGACGGGGCGAAGGCGCTGATGGCCGCCTGCCGGCAAGGCGTGGATGGGCAGGCTCGCGAGCATCCGGAAGAAGGCGGCCGATGCGCCCAACGGTCCATAGACAAGTGCCGGCCTGACGATGGAATGGCTGACCGGCAGCGACTGCAGATGATGGTCGGCGGCGAGTTTGCTCTGGAAATAGGGCGTGAGGCCGCTTGGAACGCCAAGCGCGGAAACCTGGATCACGCGCTGGATACCTTGCCGCTGGCAAGCATCGAACAAGGCGATCGGTGCTCTGGTGTGGACGCTGTCGAAGGTCTGCCGACCCTTCTCGATCAGGATTCCCACCGCGTTGATCACGACGTCGATGCCTTGCAGCAGGGCATCCCATGCATCGGGGCCAAGGGCGCCGGCGTAGTCGATCGCGCGCTCATCTTCCGCCGTGGCATGCCGTACGCCCTTCACCACGCGATGGCCGCCGCGCTCGAGCCTGTTGCACAAGGCCGCGCCGATGAAACCGTGTGCGCCGCAGACGAGGATGTTCATGCTGCCTCCGCGGTCGATTGCGCGGTCGCTTGCGCGGACGCTGCCACGGGTTGCTTCGTGGACGCCTGCGGCTGGGGAAGGTAGCGCGCGATCATGCAGGCCACGGCAGCGACCGAAAGCAGTGAACCGAGCAGCGTGAAGAGGAACGTTTGCCGGACCACGAGTTCTTCGCAGACCGGATCGCCGGAGAGGCATTTGACGGGACTCGTCGCAGCCAGAAGAACCAGCGAGAGCGGCATGCATACCGTCAGCACCGCCGAAACGCGCACCCAGAACTCGGCGCGATCGCGCGTTCCGCACACATCCGTCAGCAGTCGCAATGTCACCGCGCGCAGATAGCAGGTGATGGCCAGCCCGATCGACACCGGGCCGGCAAGCTGGAATGCAAGCAACAGGATCGTTTCCATGGTTTCCTCCGTTTCTGAAATTTCTGTATGGACAGAAATAAAAGGTCAAAAAATACGGACCCTAGGTCCGTTACCGCGTGCCTCAGTTCGCCTTCCGCCTGACTGCGCGACTGATCTTTGCCCCTACGCCCAATGTCTTCATCAGGGTATCGGGCCGCAGCCGCAACATCTCATCCGACCAGGTGGTGAGGGTTTCGAGAAACTCCAGCGTGTCGCGCATGCGCTGTTCCACCTCCTTGCTTTCCTTTCCCAGACCGGGATCCATGAGGCTGTCCCGCAGCATGGTCAGCGTGGGATCGATTTCCCGCTGGCGCCTGCCTTCGACAATCAGCTTGAACAGTTCCCAGATATCCGTGGAGGTCTCGAAGTGGTCCCGCCGATCGCCCATCACGTGAACCACTTTCGCGAGGCGCCAGGCCTGGAGTTCCTTCAGGCTCGTGCTGACGTTCGAGCGCGCGACACCAAGTGTTTCAGCGATCTCATCGGCGGCGACCGGACGCCCGAGCAGATACAGCAAGGCGTGGATCTGGGCCACGGTGCGATTGACGCCCCATCTTGAGCCCATTTCGCCCCAGTGGAGGATGAACCGTTCAGCGAGAGGTGTAAGTTCCATGAGGGGCAATCTAGTTCCTTCAGTTATTTCTGTCAAGACTGAAATAACTGAAGCCGCGCGCAAGGGGAGCGAGAGCAGGGAAGGGCCTGGTGCCCCTCCCCGGGGGGCTGCGATCGCGGCGTCCTTCAGGGCAGCAGGTGCGTATCGCCCGCGGCCTGCGGCGGCAGCTTGATGGCCAGCGCCTTGAATTCGCCGGTGGTGGCCACCGAACCCGCGTGCGCGATGCTCTTCGGAATGATGATGAGGTCGCCGGGGCCGACCTCGCGCTGTTCATTGCCCAGCCAGAAGGTGCCCTTGCCCGAGATGATGTACTGGATCTCGTCGGCGCTGGTGTGATAGTGCTTGGGAACGTTGCCCGATTGCACCGCGATGGTTCCCGACGGCGTTGCCACCAGTCCTTTGGTACGCAGGGTGCCCATATTGGGCACCTGCGGCCCGATGTCTTCGTCGGTCATCGCCGCCACGTGGACGATCTGCGGCGCCAGCGTGGCCGGTGGGGTCTGGGCGTGGGCGGGTGGCAGCCCTGTGTGGGCGGCAAGGTAGCCGCATGCAAAAGCAACGGGGATAGCGGCAAGAGAAGCAAAACGATGCATATGTCCCTCCCTTCGGTTGGCCTGCGCATGGTGCGTCGTGCGGGCGCTTGAGCCCTGCGGTACCGCGGGATTCTCTCATCGCGATCCGTGCCCGGCAGTGGGGGAAACCCGCAAGCCGAAGACGGCTCGGCCTTGGCGGGTGGCCGGGCGCAGGGAAGGAGGGGGCGACGAATGGAACCGGCCGGAGAATGCGGGCACAGCCGAGGCCTGCCGGTCCGCCGACCCCGTAGCGCCGCGGGCGCTCGCCTGACTTGGGAAGCGGGCGCCGGTTTCCCGTTTGCAGGATGGCATCCTGCAAAGGAGCTTGCCATTTGGGCGGGGCAGTATACTTCCGGCATTCTCCACACACATAGAAGTTAGCCATGAGCGCATTGCCGTCCTGTCCGAAATGTCATTCCGAGTTCACCTATGAAGACGGTGGCCTCTATATCTGCCCGGAATGCGCGCATGAATGGTCGGCGCAGGCCTCGGCACCTGTGGAGGCAGAAGCCAGGGTCTATCGCGATGCCGCGGGCAACGTGCTGCAGGATGGGGATACGGTCACGGTCATCAAGGATCTCAAGCTGAAGGGTTCGGCCGGCGTGGTCAAGATGGGCACCAAGGTCAAGAACATCCGCCTGGTCGACAGTGACCACGACATCGACTGCAAGATCGACGGCTTTGGTGCCATGAGCCTGAAATCGGAATTCGTCAGGAAGGTGTGACGAGGTTCGCGGGCAAGCGTCCGCGGCGTCGATCGGTCGACATCGGCTTCGAAGTTCCCGACGCTTTCTATCGCGCCGTCCGGGCATGGAGCGGGCAGACCCCTGAGAGCGCCCGTCACGCCATGCGCCTGCATTGAGGAGAATCGCTCATGTCTTCGCCAGACCATCAGAGACGGGTCCTGCTCGCCGGTGCGACCGGCCTGGTCGGCGGCCAGATACTGCAGGCCCTGCTGGTCGACCCGGACGTTTCGGCGGTGCATGCGCTGAGCCGGCGGCCATTGAGTGTCAGCCATCCCAAGCTCGAGGTCCGCCTGGTGGATTTCAGCCGGCTGCCAGCGCTGCCCCAGGCCGACGAGGTGTACCTGGCGCTCGGCACGACCATCAGGGTGGCCGGCAGCCAGGCGGCGTTCCGCGCGGTGGACCTGGCGGCCAACCTCGCCGTGGCCGAGGCCGCGCTGGCGGCAGGCGCCCGGCGCGTGGGGCTGGTCAGCGCGGTCGGCGCCAGCGCGCGCTCCTCGGTGTTCTACAACCGCGTCAAGGGCGAGCTGGAGGATGCGCTCAAGGCGATGGATCTCACCGCACTGGTGATCGCCCAGCCGTCGCTGCTGCTGGACTACCGGGAGGGCTTGCAGCAACCGCCGCGGCTCGGTGAGACGATCGCGATCCCGATCGCGAAGCTGCTCGCGCCGCTGATTCCCGGCGCCTACCGGCCGGTGCAGGCACGGGCGGTGGCGCAGGCGCTGGTCAAGACCGTTCCCTCGGCGCAGGGCGTGGTCGTGCTGGCTTCGGATGTGATGGCCAGGAGCGGCGCTGAGGGCTGAGGGCCGGGCGGTCGCCGAGGCCGCCCGCTCGGCTGGTCGTTCGCTCGACGGATAGATTGATAGATCGATAGATCGATAGATCGATAGATCGATCGGCGCTTCGTCGCCCCGCACAAGGGCAGAGCCGACCCGGCAGCCATGGCCCCGGCCGCACGAACCCGTACGAACCGGACAACCTCGACCTGGTGGTGGCAAGGCGCCGCAGGCAGACGGTTCTGCCTGCGTTTCTACCCTACATGTCGCGGTGCGCAAAATGTCCGCGCCGTGCGTCGGCCATCAGGTCGACGAATTGCGCGAGGTTCATGTGCACCAGTTCCTGGTGGTCGCCCGCTTCGAAGTAGACATCGGGATGCGCCAGCAGACTGTCGTCCAACCAGGTCTGCGTGCCATACGCCATGCCGACCGGCGGGGCAGATCCGGGGTCGCAATCCTTGAAGACTTCGCGCACGCCGTCTTCGCGCGCGCGAGCGTAAGCCTGCGGCCGGTCTGCTCGCGCAGCTCTGACAGTTTCAGGTGGTGCGTGGAAGGGATGACGGCCGTGACATAGCCGCGGCTGTCTTCCAGCAGGACGGTCTTGGCCAGCCGGTCTCCGGGAACGCACACCGCTAACCACTATAGACCCTCCCTGAGCGGCAGGAGCCGGCCCCAACGCAATGGCGGCCATAGCTGGAATCAATGGAACAGGGGCGGCATCGCGTTCTAGGATGGTAGAGCGACTGTGACGTCCCAATCGGCAGAAATCCGAACACTGTTCCTTTGGACCCTTCCCTCACTGACGGCGTGACGGCGTGACGGCGACGAGTTGCTGCAAGGCGGTACGTTGAGTTTCGAGTTTCGAGTTCAAGCGACCAAGGAGACACGCATGACGACTGAAGCGAAGTGCCCGTTTCTTCATCCCGCAGGTGCCGGCCGATCTCTGCAGGAGTGGTGGCCGGAGCGGCTCAATCTGCATATCCTTCGTCAGAATTCCCCGCAGTCGGATCCGATGGGCAAGGATTTCAACTATGCGAAGGAATTCAACAGCCTGGATCTTGCGGCCGTGAAGAAGGATCTGGAGGCGCTGATGACCGACTCGCAGCCCTGGTGGCCCGCGGACTTCGGTCACTATGGTCCGCTGTTCATCCGCATGGCATGGCATGCCGCAGGTACGTACCGCATCGGCGACGGGCGCGGTGGCGTCGGGACCGCCCAGCAGCGCTTCGCACCCACCAATAGCTGGCCGGACAACGTCAGCCTCGACAAGGCGCGCAGGCTGATCTGGCCGATCAAGCAAAAGTACGGTCGGAAGCTCTCGTGGGGCGACCTCATCGTCCTGACCGGCAACGTCGCGCTGGAGTCGATGGGGTTCAAGACCTTCGGGTTCGGCGGTGGACGGGAGGACGTCTACGAGCCGGACGAATCCGTCTACTGGGGCAACGAAACCCAGTGGCTGGCCGACAAGCGCTACAGCGGCAAGCGGGATCTCGAAAATCCGCTGGCCGCGGTGCAGATGGGCTTGATCTACGTGAATCCGGAAGGCCCGAACGGCAACCCGGACCCGCTTGCGGCAGCCATCGACATCCGCGAGACGTTCCGCCGCATGGCGATGAACGACGAAGAAACCGTTGCGCTGATCGCCGGTGGCCACGCCTTCGGCAAGACGCATGGCGCCGGTCCGGCTTCTCACGTGGGACCCGAGCCCGAAGCTGCCGGCCTGGAAGAACAGGGTCTCGGCTGGCGCAGCAGCTTCGGCACGGGCAAGGGCGGTGACACCATCACCAGCGGGCTGGAAGTCATCTGGACCACCACGCCGACGAAGTGGAGCAACGACTACTTCAAGCACCTGTTCGAATATGAATGGGAACTGACGAAGAGCCCGGCCGGCGCGAATCAATGGAAGCCGAAGGGCGACGCGGGCGCCGGCACCGTGCCCGACCCTGCCGATCCGTCGAAGCGCCGTTCGCCGTCCATGCTGACGACCGACCTCTCGCTGCGCTTCGACCCGGTCTACGAAAAGATCTCGCGGCGCTTCTACGAGCATCCGGAGCAACTGGCCGATGCATTTGCCCGGGCGTGGTTCAAGCTGACCCACCGCGACATGGGGCCGCGCGCACGCTATCTCGGTCCGGAAGTCCCGAAAGAAGAGCTTCTCTGGCAGGACCCGATCCCGCCGGTCGACCATCCGCTGATCGATGCGCAGGATGTGGCGGCGCTCAAGGCCACGGTGCTGGCATCCGGGTTGACCATCCCGCAACTCGTATCGACAGCGTGGGCATCGGCCTCGACATTCCGCGGATCGGACAAGCGTGGCGGGGCCAATGGCGCCCGCATCCGCCTTGCCCCGCAGAAGGACTGGGACGCCAACCAGCCTGCCGAGCTGGCAAAGGTCCTGGCCACGCTGGAGGGCATCCAGGGCGAGTTCAACAAGGCACAGTCGGGCGGCAAGAAAGTCTCGCTGGCCGACCTCATCGTGCTGGCCGGGTGCGCGGGAGTCGAGCAGGCGGCGAAGCAGGCCGGCCACCCTGTCACGGTGCCCTTCTCGCCGGGACGCATGGACGCCTCGCAGCAGCAGACCGACCTCGATGCCATGGCCGTGCTCGAACCGGTCGCGGACGGCTTCCGCAACTACCTGCAGGGCAAGTTCTCGATCCCGTCCGAGGCGCTGCTGGTCGACAAGGCGCAACTGCTGACGCTGACGGTTCCGGAGATGACCGTGCTGGTGGGCGGCATGCGGGTGCTGGACGTCAACTTCGGCAAGTCCCAGCATGGCGTTCTCACCAAGCGCCCAGGCATGCTGACCAACGACTTCTTCGTGAACCTGCTCGACATGGGCACGGAATGGCAGCCGCTGTCGGATGAAAAGGACGTGTTCGAAGGACGCGACCGCAAGTCAGGCGCGCCGAAATGGACCGGCACGCGGGTCGATCTGGTCTTCGGTTCCAACTCTGAATTGCGGGCAGTCTGCGAAGTCTATGGCGGGGCGGACGCACAGGAGAAGTTCGTCCAGGACTTCGTGGCAGCCTGGAACAAGGTGATGAACCTGGACCGCTTCGACTTGAGGTGACACCGGTGGCAAGACGGCGGTAGCGATGGGGCCGGCCGGGAGGCAGGCCCCGGCTTTCCGGAGGCCCGCCGTCTCGCAAGACGTCGGTTTCGCGCGCCGGAGCAATGCTGCACCAGGGCAATCCGGCAGGCGATGCCCCTGGATAGGACGTCATCGTCGAAGCCATAGAAGGGGGGGCACGCGCCAGCCGATACCCCTGCGCCGCCGGATGTATCGGACCGAGTGCCGGCGCCGGCCGAGCGAGTGAGCCTCGGGTCCGATCCCGAGCCTCATGCCCTCAGAGCTCGTGGGTCTTGTCCGCGAGCAGGTATTTTTCGATCCGCGAATCCGGAAAGAACCATACGCCAGCCATCACGGTCAGGATGGAGAACGAGGCTGCGCTGCTGAAAAAGCTGGCCGCGATCGCCACGGCGTAGATCGGGATGGAGAGCTTCCCCTTGAGGTCGCTGCCGATGGCCTGCCGGAGTTCCGAGTGTTCGCCGCCGGATCTCAGGATCAGCCTCGTGAGCAAGGAGTAGGAGACGGAACACATGAACAGGACGAAGGCATACATCGCTGTCGGCGTCTGCGCGAAGTCGGACTTCCAGGTCCAGGTGGTGGTGAACGGCACCATGGTCAGCCAGAACAGCAGGTTCAGGTTCGCCCACATGATCCTGCCGTTGATGCCGCGCGCGACCTTGAACAGGTGATGATGGTTGTTCCAATAGATGCCGACGTAGATAAAGCTCAGTACGTAGCCAAAGAAGTTATAGGCGTTGCCGAGGATGTCCTTCAGTGCGAATCCTTCCGGCACCTGCAGCTGGAACAGCATCAGTGTCAGGCTGACGGCAATGACGCCATCGCTGAAGGATTCCACCCGGTTCTTGCTGATGCTCATGACGTCATCCACTCATTTGAATTCGTTGCGAAAGGCCAGCCGCGCCAGGTAGGCGATGGGAAGCATAAAGGGAAAGACGCTCCAGAAGCCGATCGTCACATAGAGGGTCGCGCCAAGGAAAGCGCCGCTCACGAAGCCGAGCACGACACTGGCGCTCTTGAGAAGATCCTGGAAACCGGCGCGTGTCCTGGCACGCAGGAAATTCGACAGGTCGATGCCCAGTTGCGTGGTGTTCCCGGTCATCATGGTGCTGGGGCTGATGTGCTTGATCAGGGTCTTGCTGGCGGTATTGCGCACGGCAAGCGCGACGAGGCCGAGGCCCCCGGTCAGGGCGAGGTCCACGCCATCCGGGTTGTCGAACGGTGCGAGCGACAGGCCGGCGACCATGAAGCCCAGCAGGAAGACGGCTTCCGCAACGAACAGCCAGCCCAGGGTCCGGTGGGTCTGCCGGTTGCGGTCAATCAGCATCTTGCTGATGACGACCGTGGCGATAAAGAGCGGGATGGCGCCCAGCTTGATCCATAAGCCGGCCCCGCCTTTGACGAAGGCCGCTCCCGCGAGCACCAGGTTTCCGGTGACGTGCGCGGTGAAGAAGCCCACCAGCGCGATAAAGCCGATCGTGTCGATGGCGCCGCCCACGATGGTAAGGAGAATCGGCGCCCGGCACAGTTCCCAGAGGCTGGGCTCCTGGCTCGCTGCTGTTGGGCTGGATGCGTTGACGTTCGCGCTCATGGTTGAGATCCCTCCGGTAAATGGGCGCTGCGGCCCGCGTAAGCGCCCGATCCCGGGCGCTTGGCCGATGCGGCAATGCCGAGGGGTGGCAGACACCCGCCGGCAGCATGGCCGTCGATTGCTTGTCGTGCAGGGACATGTCCGCGGGGAAGGGGGTTCCCGCGGACGGCGCGATCAGACGAGCAGCGTGGTGGCAACGATCGCTGCCGCCGCCACGCTGGAGGCGCTGATGGCCAGCCAGCATCCCAGGGGGAGGGCGATGCTGGCCACGCTTCGACCTGGAATCATGGTGTGTGCTCCGAGGGATGACTGGCGGCGGGCGGGCATCAGCGCTCGATCACCGGCGCGTGCACGGGAGCCAGCGATTCGTGCACGGTTGCCGTGCGTTGCGCGGCCTTGTGGACCATCGTGTAAGCATAGTCGATGCCCATGCCATAGGCGCCCGAGTGCTCCTTGGCCACGGCCATCACCCCGTCGTAGGTTTCGCGGTTCTTCCAGTCGCGCTGCCATTCCAGCATGACCTGTTGCCAGGTCACGGGCACCACGCCGGCCTGCACCATGCGCTGCATGGCGTAGTCATGCGCTTCCTTGCTCGTGCCGCCCGAAGCGTCGGCCACCATATAGATCTCGTAGTCGCCTTCCAGCATCGCGCACAGCGCAAAGGTGGTGTTGCAGACCTCGGTCCACAGGCCGGCCACGACAACCTTCTTGCGGCCATTGGCGGCCAGCGCGTCGCGCACCTTCTGGTCGTCCCAGGAGTTCATCGAGGTACGCTCCAGCGTCTGCTTGCCGGGGAAGACATCGAGCAGTTCCGGATAGGTATAGCCCGAGAAGGATTCGCTCTCGACCGTGGTGATGGTGGTCGGCACGTCGAAGATCTTCGCCGCCTTGGCCAGGCCCACGACATTGTTCTTCATGGTCTGGCGGTCCATCGACTGCACGCCGAAGGCCATCTGCGGCTGGTGGTCGATGATGATGAACTGGCTGTTGTGCGGGGTCAGGACTTCAAGTTTCGCGTTCGACATGGGGGCTCTCCGATGGTTTCTTGATTCAATGAATTTGAGTGCTTGGACAGCGGCGCTGCTTTCGCTTCGTTGCGCCGTTGCGCTGTCCATGGGCAGAACTATAGCTAGGCGAAGTGCTCTGTCAGGCAGTCGCGATTGTCATTGTCATTCAAAAAATTTGATATACGGGGGCTGGGGCTGGGGCTGGGGCTTAGCTGGGGCTGGGCGGATCCGAGCGAGGTCCGATCGCACGATCGTCACGATCCCGGGCCTCGCGCTCGGGGGGAGGCAGGAGCCCCGGACGCCCGGCGGCCGCGGCGCCTGAGCGGCCGCCCCCGGCTTACACTTGAGCACCGTCAAGCCGACCCCGGCCATGCGAACATGCTCGATATCCTGCGCAAGACCACCGATGTCCTTTTTGATTCGAACCGGCGCTTCCGGCAGGCCAGGCTGTTCCACGCGACGCGCGTTGCGCTCGCCTTGCTGGTGTCGATTGCGTTGACCACCGGCATTCGGATCCCGCATGGAGAATGGGCCACCATCACGGTACTGGTGGTGATCGGCGGGATCCAGCATCACGGCAATATCCGGCGCCGCGCCGCCGAGCGCGGGGTCGGCACCTTGATCGGCGCGGTGGTCGGGCTGGCGTTGATCGTGCAGCAGTCCTATTTCGGCGCGCCGATGCTGACCTATCTGCTGATGGCCGTGATCTGCGGCTATTGCGCCTACCACGCGATCGGCAAGGGCGGCTATATTGCGCTGCTGGCGGCGATCACCGTGGTCATCACCGCCGGGCATGGCAACCAGAACGTCTATGACGCCCTCTGGCGCACGGTGGACGTGTTCATCGGTACGGCGATCGCGCTGGTGTTCTCCTTCGCGTTGCCGGCCTATGCCTCGTACTCGTGGCGCGTCAGGCTTGCCGCGCTGCTGCGGGCCAGCGCCGCCGTCCATGTGAAGATGCGGCACGGCTTCGCCGACGCGGCGGAACAGCGCGCGGCGATGCTGGACCTGGGGGCGAAGCTCATTCCCCTGCGCGGGCTGATTCCCTCGGTCGCCAAGGAGACCGGCGTGCCGGCCGCCGAGTTCGAGGAGATCCAGCATGCTGCGCGTGTGTGCGTCAGCGCGCTGGAACTGATGGCCGCGATCGAGCAGGAGAGCGGGCCGGGCGATGGCGATGACCCCGGCATCGCTTCCGCGTTGCTGGCATTGGCCGATGCCCTCGAGACCGGCCGGGCACCGGCGCCCGCTGTGTCCCCAGCGCAGCCGGCCGTCGTACCGGCTCCCGAGACGGGGCCGCTGGCGTTCATGGCGTCGCAGCTGGCCGCCGAGATCGGCCGCCTGCGGGCGCGGCTTGACCGGATGAGCGAGAAGTCCGGCTTTCCCTATGCTGCGCGCTAGCGCGCAGCCGCAGGCGCTGCCGCCTTGCCGGCACACTCGCGCAGAAAGCCGCGCACCAAGCTGAACAGACTGTCTTCGAACGCCGGGCTGGCAAGCCATTGCTCGTCATACGTCAGCGCGCTGCCGATGGCACCCATGATCGAGCGGGTCAGCACGAAGGCCTGGATGGGGGAGAGCGCCACGACCCGCCCGTCGACGTCGCGGATGCCGGCCGAGCTCAGGAAGGTCGACACATGCCCGGGCGTGACCAGCGGATTACCGCCGCGCGCGATGGCTTGTTCGAGCACGAAGCGGCGCGCCCGGTGCCGTCCGCCGAAGGCGCCGAGCAAGGTGCGCACGACCTGCCGCAGCCGCTGGTCCGGCGACTGTCCATCCGGCTCGCTCAAGACCGCCAGCAGTTCCGCCGTCAGGCGATCGCTTTCGCGCTGCGCCAGTTCCTCCAGTACCTGCCGCTTGTTGGGGAAATACTGGTAGAGCGTGCCGATGCTGATGCCGGCCACCTCGGCAATCCGGTTGGTGGTCAGCGCGTCCGGCCCCTCCTGGTCGAGAATCTGCAGCGTCGCCTCCAAGATGAGTTCGACCTTCTCGCGCGAGCGCGCCTGGCGTGGCTGGCGTCGGGCAAGTGACTGATCTGTATGCGGTTTTTCCTTTGCTGGCGAGGCCATGGAACGCGAGTGGCAGGATGTGAGCAATGCTCATATTATCGGCGCAAGCCGATATACATGAGGAGGAGACCCATGTCGTCCAGCCAACGACGCCCCACCGTGGCCAAGCACCTGCTGGCCTTCGCTGCCGCATGCCTGTGCACCAACCTTGCCGCCGCGGCCGCGCAGGACTGGAGCCCGGCGCCTGCCGCGCCGTCGCAGGAAGCCACGCTGCACCAGGCCTTCGACTATGCCTTTCCGCTGGTCGCGATGGGGCGCCTGCGCGCCCGCATGCTGGGTGCGGATGCCAGGCCTGGCGCGTCGCAACTGAACACCTGGCTGCACCAGCACAAGCTGTCCGGCCCGGATGACCGCTGGGTGACCACGCCCAACAACGACACGGCGTACTCCACGCTGTGGCTGGACCTGCGGCAAGGGCCGGTGGCGCTGTCGGTGCCGGACATGGCCGGCCGCTACTACTCGCTGGCCTTCCTCGACATGGCGACCAACAATTTCGAGCTGCTCGGCCGGCGCGCCAACGGCACGCGCGGCGGCACCTTCGTCGTGGTCGGGCCGGACACCACGCAGCCGCTGCCGCCCAATGCGCAGGTGATCCGCGCGCCGGCCAACGACGTGCTCGTGCTGGCGCGCATTCTCGTCAACGGCGACGCCGACATGCCCGCCGTGACGGCTCTGCAAGACCAGTTCAAGGTGCAGCCACTGGGCGCCGGCAAGACGCCGCCCCTGTGGCAGGCTGCGCCTCCGGTGGAGCAGAGCCCGCAGGCCTTCGTCGACATGGCCAACCTGATGCTGGCGCGCAACCCCGCGCCCCGCTATGAAGACGCGCTGATCCAGCGCCTGGCATCGGTCGGCATCTGCGGCGCGGCCTGCCGTTGGGATGCCTTGTCGCCGGAGGTCAAGGCGCTGTGGGCGCAGCAACTGCCGGCCATGCTGGCCTCGCTCAAGGGTGGACTGTCTGCCACCGGGGCCACCGGGGCCACCGGGGCCAAGAGCGAGGGCTGGTCCTATTCGAAGGACAACCTCGGCGATTTCGGCACCGACTATGCGTACCGCGCGCAAGTCGCCCTGGGCGGGCTGCTGGCGCTCAAGACTGTCGAAGCCATGTATCCCGTCAGCTTCGTCGATCAACAGCAGCGCAAGCTCTCCGGCGCCCACCGCTATCGCCTGCGCCTGCCGGCGGGCGCGCTGCCGGTCAACGGGTTCTGGTCACTGTCGATGTACGAGGTGGAGCCGGACGGCAAGCTGTTCTTCACGCCCAACCCGATCGGACGCTACGCCATCGGCGACCGCACCGCCGGCCTCAAGGCCGGCCCGGATGGCGCCATCGACATCGTGATGCAGCGCGACGCGCCGGCCGATCCGGCCCAGCGCGCCAACTGGCTGCCGACCCCGGCCGGCGACTTCGCCCTGGTACTGCGCGCCTACGAGCCCAAGGCCGAACTGCGCAACGGCCGCGTGCGCGTGCCCGCCGTCGAGCGGCTGGACTGAGCGCGGCGTCTCCCTGGGCGGCCAGGCGGAGGAAATCGGCGCTGACCGCCAGGAATGCAATGGTCGGGCACGCTCCGGCTTCATGCCTTATAGGCGACGGCCTCGATTTCTACCTTGCTCCCGACCATATTCCTGGTCTGCAGAGTCGAGCGCGATGGCTTGTGGAGAGGAAAGAATTCGCCGTAGACGCGATTGAATTCAGCGAAGTCATGGGCGTCTTCGAGCCAGACGGTCACCTTGACAACATCCTCGAGCGCGCAACCCGCCAGCGCGAGCACCTGTGCGACGTTCTCCAAGGTCTGGCGGGCATGCGCCTCGATCCCCCCGGGGATGATGTGCCCGTCTCCGTCCCTGGCGACCTGGCCGGACACGAACACAAAGCCGCCTGCCTTCGTCGCCAGTGAGCGCGGCAAGCCACACGTAGCCGGGTTGATCTCTGCAAAGGACTCGATCGCCATTTTCGCCACCCTCGGGAAGAGAACTCATGGGCCCGTGCCAGCGATGAAGATCGCGCAGGGCCCTTCACGGAAAACCATCGGCTTCCTGCTCTTCTACGCCTGCCACGGCCGGCCGTCCAGCGACTTGGTCCGCGGTCTCGCGCGCTCGCCTTCACGTGCAGGGCGACGGACGGCCATGCAGGCGTTGCATGCTGAGGCTGCGAACAATTCATTTGAGCTTTAGAGTGCCCGTCGCTACTGTATGGCCTACCAATCCACTGCGTGACCCGGGTCCGGCCCGGGCGGGCGCCGGGCAGGCGCCGGTTCGCCGCGGGCCGCGCGGCATTTTGCAACAAGGCGTTCGCGTCACGTTCACCTGATGGCGTTCCGTTTGAAAGCGTTAAATCCGGCCGCCGTTCCAAACATGCTGCGCCACGGCGAATGTCCTATTGCGGTGCGGCATTGTCAGTTTGGCGCGCGCCATGGCCCCGCGCCACCACTGCGTGATCAACCCGCCGTAACAAAATCCGCTCGCCTTCCCGTCGGCACGGCGGCACACTGCGATCCAACGGCGCCGCGTCGTGCTACGGAACAGGCTTTCCGCCTCGTACGCCCCGCCTCGTCGCGCCGCGCTTCTACAACACTCGGGAAAACAACATGAAACGCTCACTGATCGCCCTTGCATTCGCCGGCGTCGGCTTCTCGCTGTCCGGCCTCGCCCATGCCGTGGACGTCAACGTGAACATCGGCGTGCCCGCGCCGGTCGTCGTCGCGCCGGCGCCGGTCATGGTCGCACCCGCGCCGGTCATGGTCGCCCCCGCGCCCGCCATCGTCATCGGCTGGCACGGCGACCGCTACTGGGACGGCCACCGCTACTGGCAGCGCCGCGAGTGGGAAGACGAGCAGCGACACCGTGGGCATGGCGGCTACCACTGCCCACCGGGACACGCGAAGAAGGGCGAGTGCTGAGCAACCAAGGCACTGACCGCCTCACGGCTTGATCGCGGCATGGACGCCCGAGACGCTTCGCCGCTCGGGCGGCCTTCCCGTTCCTTGCCGCCCCCCATCTACCGATAACAATCAGCGAGGAGACCATGAAATTCGATGAAGTGATTCAGCAACGCCGCAGCATCCGAGGTTACCTGGACAAGCCGGTTCCGAAAGAACTGGTGCGGGAGATCCTGGCGCTGGCCATGCGCGCCCCCACGTCATACAACACCCAGCCTTGGAACTTCTACGTGGTGGCCGGCAACGCCCTGGACCGCATCCGCGAAGGCAATGTGGAGCGCAACCTTGCCGGCGTACCGGATTCACGCGAATTCCGCATCGGGCCGGCCTATGACAGTACCCACCGTGAGCGTCAGATCGGCGTCGCCAAGCAACTGTTTGCCGCCATGGGCATCGCCCGCGACGACCAGCAAGGGCGGCGCGAATGGGTGCTGCGCGGCTTTCGCCAGTTCGACGCGCCGGTGTCCATCATCGTGACCTATGACCGCTCCATCCATGGCAGCGACGTCGCCCCGTTCGACTGCGGCGGCGTCGTCAACGCCATCGTCAACGTTGCCTGGTCGCGCGGGCTGGGCTGCGTCATCAACAGCCAGGGCATCATGCAGTCCCCGGTGGTTCGCGCGGAAGCGGCGATTCCGGACGATCAGGTGATCCAGACCTGCATTGCCATGGGGTGGCCGGACGAGACGTTTCCCGCCAATGCGGTGGTCTCGCATAGAAAGTCCGTGGAGGAAGCCGCCACGTTCATCGGGTTTGATGACTGACGAATGATCAGGCGCGGCCAGCAGCAGCCGTCGTCATGAGCAACAGGCATAGTCGAGGAGGGTGGGGCGGCAACGCTCCAATCGAACGCGTCGAGAATATCCTCGGCGTGTGCGTCTGTTTCCACCTTCTTCTCAATGACAGGTAGACACTGCTGGCCGCGCTCATAGCCTGACGTTGCTCCCCTCGGCCACGATTTCCTGGGTTGTATATCTGACCAACCCGCTGATCTGCTCAATGCGTGCCTTGGTGAAATCGATCTTGCGCACGATGCCTGTCCCGTTGAGTGTCAGCGAGCCGATCGTGCTTTCGGAGAAGTCCGCGGTCTGTGCGTCGACCTTCTCAATTGCCACGTTGTGGGCATTGATTGAGCGCAGTTTGATTTCTGGCACTTGGCACTCGCGGAGGACAATCTGCGAGACAATGGATGCTTCTCGGGGCAACCTTTCTCGTACCCCCGCACCGCTGAGTGCAATGGCGGTCTTATCCGACCGGCATCTCACGCGCTCCAGCACGATAGCGTTTGCACACATGCGCCCGGCATCCATGACGGTACGGGACCAGTCGTGAAGCCCATCTCCGGTAAGAACCACGTCGGACATCGTGAAGCTTCCCGCATCGATCCCATTGGCGGCGATCCCGTTGGCGGTGACGTTCTCAAAGCGGACAGCGCCGGTGGCTTTTGCAGACGATATATCGAGCAAGGAAAACTCACTGTTCCTCACCGTGAGCGACTTCCACGTTCCTTGTGCCATATCGGTTTTCCCGGTGCACTTCACATTGTTCATGACTACAGTTGCTCTGCGCCATTCTTTGGTGGGCGCGTCATACGTGCCGCAGTCGAGTTCTACTCGATCGAACTTGCAGCCCGTGTAAAGAACTGTTCCGACTCCGAATACGTTCGTAAAGCGCCCAGTACATTTCTCAAACGTTATATCCCCACCGAATGATCCAACTGCACCATAGTGATTGGGATCTTCTTGGGTTCCACCGAAATCGCACTCGACAAAACGAACCCGCTGACTACTATCACCACCCATGAGGTGGACTTCTCCGAGCGTATCGCAATGCACAAAAAGCACGTTATCCCAGCCGTAGGCCTGGAAGTTCGATCCCGGGAACTGGCATCGCTCGAAGACGCAATTCCTAAGCAGCTTCAGCCGTGTCATTCCGTAGAAGATGCAATTGTAGAAATGCACGTTCTCCCAGGTGGCTTCATAGAACGCTTCGAGCGTGATGAAGTCCGCCCCGCTGATCTTGAGCGGCTGATCGCCCAGCGTCGTTCTACGAAGCTCGGGGTCGGTGAGCATGGCAAATTCATGCGGCATCCGGTCAATATTCTTGGCTGTCATACGTTTGCATCCTGTCGGCATCAGACTGGTAAGGGCTAGCAATTGCAGAAGGCGGCGGCGAGATTTCATTACACGCGAACCTTGATGACGTCTTCAGGTTTGGGATAACGTCCTTTTCCATAGGTGCGCGCGAGCCACTTCCAATCCGGCACCTCCCCCTTCTCCCCCAGCCGCCGGGCAATCAGCCCATGCTGATAGTCAACGGGAAACACCCAGGAACTCGCCACATCGAACATGCCCTTGAGCTTCTCCGCGCCCTTGGGCCAGGTCGGCTCCTTCAGTAAAGCCTCGCGCTGTATGGCAGGTAGACCCCGCTCGCTTGCCCTCACAGCCTGACGTTGCTCCCCTCGGTCGCGATTTCCTGGGTTGTATATCTGACCAACCCGCTGATCTGCTCAATGCGTGCCTTGGTGAAATCGATCTTGCGCACGATGCCTGTCCCGTTGAGTGTCAGCGAGCCGATCGTGCTTTCGGAGAAGTCCGCGGTCTGTGCGTCGACCTTCTCAATTGCCACGTTGTGGGCATTGATTGAGCGCAGTTTGATTTCTGGCACTTGGCACTCGCGGAGGACAATCTGCGAGACAATGGATGCTTCTCGGGGCAACCTTTCTCGTACCCCCGCACCGCTGAGTGCAATGGCGGTCTTATCCGACCGGCATCTCACGCGCTCCAGCACGATAGCGTTTGCACACATGCGCCCGGCATCCATGACGGTACGGGACCAGTCGTGAAGCCCATCTCCGGTAAGAACCACGTCGGACATCGTGAAGCTCTCCGCATCGATCCCATTGGCGGCGATCCCGTTGGCGGTGACGTTCTCGAATCGAACGGCACCGGTCGCTTGAAGCTGGGCTATGTCGAGCAGCGCAAAGGCGCTGTTGCGGACGGTGAGGGACGTAACGTTATCTCCCAGCCGTAGTCTTCCATCGCTCTTGACGTTGTCGAGAGTAATGGTGGCTCGGTAGGTAGTGTTGTTCTTGTAGTCAAAGTCTCCGCACCGCATATCGATGCTTTCAAATCTACAATCCACATAAGCGACGACATCTCTGCCGAATACATCTGTGAACTTACCAGTGCATTTCTCGAAAGATATCTGACCAGACCAAGTCCCTACTGCTTCCCAGTGATTGGGATCTTCCTTGGTCCCTCCGAAATTGCATTCGACAAAGCGGACCTTCGTGCTCTTACGTCCCCCCATGAGATTGGCCTCGCCGAGCGTGTCGCATCGCACGAACAGCACGTTATCCCAGCCATAGCCCTGGAAGTTCGATCCCGGGAACTGGCATCGCTCGAAGACACAATTCTTGAGCAGGCTCAGCCGGGTCATCCCGTAGAAGATGCAGTCGTAGAAGTGCACGTTTTCCCAGGTGGCTTCATAGAACGCTTCGAGCGTGACGAAGTTTGCCCCGCTGATCTTGAGCGCTTGGTTGCCCAGCGTCCTTCTACGAAGCTCGGGGTCGGTGAGCATGGCAAATTCATGCGGCATCCGGTCGATGTTCTTGGCGGTCATGCGTTTGCATCCAGAGAGAGTCAGTCCAGCGGCGGCGAGCGATCGAAGAAATTGGCGGCGCAAGATCATTTGCTATCCACTCCAATGATCTTCTTTCTCAACGGATATCGCTTGGTATGTTTGTGTGTGTCATGAAGCCAATCCCAATCCGGCACCTCCCCCTGTTCCCCCAGCCGCCGGGCAATCAGCCCATGCTGATAGTCAACGGGAAACACCCAGGAACTCGCCACATCGAACATGCCCTTGAGCTTCTCCGCGCCCTTGGGCCAGGTCGGCTCCTTCAGTAAAGCCTCGCGCTGTATGGCAGGTAGACCCCGCTCGCTTGCCCTCACAGCCTGACGTTACTCCCCTCGGTCACGATTTCCTGGGTTGTATATCGAACCAGCCCGCTGATCTGCTCAATGCGTGCCTTGGTGAAATCGATCCTGCGCACGATGCCTGTCCCGTTGAGTGTCAGCGAGCCGATCGTGCTTTCGGAGAAGTCCGCGGTCTGTGCCTCCACGTTCTCCAACGATAGCGCCAGCGCGTTCAGTGACCAGAACCGGATCTTTGGTACGACACTACCGCGCAAGGTGAGTTGATGAATCGCGGTAAGCGCCTTGTCCTGAACCTTTCGGCGAATGCCGCCTGCGCTCAAATCAATCAGTGCGCTATCCTGCCGACACCGTATATTGTCCAGCAGGACCGTGTCCGCTCGCATGCCACGCGCATCCAGCACGGTGCCTGGCTCGCTGTATAGCTCGACATTGCCGTTCAACATGATGTTCAACATCGTGAAGCTTCCCGCATCGATCCCATTGGCGGCGATCCCGTTGGCGGTGACGTTCTCGAATCGAACGGCACCGGTCGCTTGAAGCTGGGCCATGTCGAGCAGCGCAAAGGCACTGTTGCGGACGGTGAGCGAGGATACGCGCCGGCCTAGCCGCAGCCTCCCATCGCTTTTGACATTGTTGAGCAGCATCCTGCCCGGGTACGTGGTGCCGGTCTTGTGGTCATAGTCTCCGCCGCTCAAATCAATGCTACCGAATCGACAGTCCTTGTATGAGACCGCATCTCTACCAAATACGCTCGTGAACTTGCCGGTGCAGTTTTCGAATGAAATATCACCCGCCCACGTGCCCACCGCACCCCAGTGATTGGGATCCTCATTGGTTCCGCCGAAATCGCATTCGACGAAGCGGACTGTCTTGCTCTCGTCTCCCCCCATAAGGTTGACCTCGCCGAGCGTATCGCACCGCACGAACAGCACGTTATCCCAGCCGTAGCCCTGGAAGTTCGATCCCGGGAACTGGCATCGCTCGAAGACACAATTCTTGAGCAGGCTCAGCCGGGTCATCCCGTAGAAGATGCAGTCGTAGAAGTGCACATTTTCCCAGGTGGCTTCATAGAACGCTTCGAGTGTGGCGAAGTCAGCCCCGCTGATCTTGAGCGCTTGGTCGCCCAGCGTCTTTCTACGAAGCTCGGGGTCGGTCAGCATCGCAAATTCATGCGGCATCCGGTCGATGTTCTTGGCGGTCATGCGTTTGCATCCAGTGAGAGTCAGTCCAGCGGCGGCGAGCGATCGAAGAAAATGGCGGCGCGAGATCATTCTCGATTCACCTTTGTTGTTTTCCCCTTCGCCGGGTAGCGACTTGGATTGAGAGTCAGACTCAGCCAATCCCAATCCGGCACCTCTCCCTGTTCCCCCAGCCGCCGGGCAATCAGCCCATGCTGATAGTCAACGGGAAACACCCAGGAACTCGCCACATCGAACATGCCCTTGAGCTTCTCCGCGCCCTTGGGCCAGGTCGGCTCCTTCAGTAAGACCTCGCAGAACATGCGGCACGTCGAGGGGTTGAAGCGCACCAGCAGCGGTTGAAGAGGGGCGGCCATGACATAGCTACCCGGACGGGGCTGTGCTCGCCAGTCCGTTGCTGGCTTGAGCAGGGCATCAACTTTGCTCCAGTCGCCTCCTTCACCGGTTGGGCTGGCTGTGAAGACCCAGAATCTCACCTTGTCGATACATTGCAGCGCATCGGTCAGCGGGCCAACCTGCATGGTCCAGGAGGTGGGCGGCAGCGGGCCGTTGGCGGGTGGCACCCACACCAGCGGCGTCTCCACCTTGTCGACGTGCAGATAATCGAGCGCCACCGCCAGGCGCGGCTTGCCGTTGCCCGCCTCGGTCCTGACCTGGCGGATGGGCGTGGCGTCGGCTTCGTTGAGCAGCGTGCCGGACGGTGCCGTCAGCAACCATTGCTTCAGTTCGCCGTTCAGGTTCTGCGTGCCAAGCGGGCCACCCGACGAACTCACGATCAGCTTGGTGGGGCCGCCGTGCTTGTTGGTACTCTGCGTGGCGGACAGTCCGGGGTCGAAGGCGCTGCGCACCTGAACCAGCTTTCCACCATGTTGCAGTCCCACCGTGTACACCCCGGCGCGATGGGAGTGCCCGCTCAGGTGATAGTCCACCTTGTCATGGTTGGGCTGGTCATGACCCGCCACGCAGGTGTGGAAATACCAGTCGACATTGCGCTCGCAGGTTCCCATATTATTCAGGTTCCAGCCCCCGGCGTTGTCCTCGAAGCGCATCGTCTTCAGAGCATTGGGGCTCTGCTGGGGTTCGATCTGGCGGCCTTGCTTTGAGAGTTCAATCGCGCCGTCATAGTTGACGATGGTGAAGTGCGAGAACACGGTCAGGCTGGCGCCGATGTCGCGCTTGCGGCGGCGCCCGCCTTGCAGCAGGAATTTCTGTTCTTCTGAGAGGGATTGCGTTGCCCGGGGGAGGATACCGAGCCCCTGTTTGTCGGCTCGACTGGGCAGATGTTCAGCTACCCAGCGGATCTTGTCGTCAACCTCGGGGAGCTTGTCGATGCCTCCCAGGGGATTGAGATAGTTTTCGCCACTGCCCCAGTCCAGGCCGAGCAGCGTCTGTCTTGGCCCGTAATCCAGGCGCCAGTCCGAGAGGGGCGTGATGAGGGTGAAGAACCAATCGAAGTTCGCGGGCGTAAAGTTCTTTGCCGTGAGGACCTGCGCATAGGTGGGGCCATACGCCAGGCAGATTTCGTAGAGGGTGAGGTTGTGGTCCGCCGCGATCCCGGCGTTCGCCTTGGCCTCGGCCCAATCGCTGGCGCGATCGAAGTCCTGGTAGATTTCGGCGGCTTTGTCCGCCGCCTTGCTGCTGCCGTGCTTGCCCAACTCACGGCCGGCGAGACCACCGAGAGGTCCGCCGAGGATCCCGCCGAGGATCCCGGCCCCGGCGCTGGCCACTTTGCCGAGATCCTCGATCTTGGCGGGGTCGATCGCTCGCGGCCCGTGCGTGCCCTTGAGCGCCCCGACTTGCTCCAGCGCGCCGGCCGTCGCGACCCACGGGTTGGTGCGTGGCGATACTCCGTACGGCACCGCGTAGGCCTCATGGTTGCCGGTCGTCAGGAACACCGGCAGCTTCAGGTCCCGATAGGCATGGCGCAGCAGCGAATAGAGCAGCATGTCATCCGCGCCGCGCTGGTAGAGTTTCCCATTGCGGATCTGGTTGAGGACGTTGAAGGCGTTCCACTGCTCGGCAATGGTACTGCCAGTTTCCGCCGGCACAATGTTGCGGTTGAAGTCGATCAGATCGCCGGTGATCACCAGGGCGTCGGCGCGGCCTGCCTTGCCGAACTGTTCGATCAGATCACGCAGCGCCAGGAAACTATTGCACAGATGGGAAGCGCGTGGAGTCGGAGGCGTCCCCGGCACTGGCGTGCCATCGGTAGTTTCGATCAGGCACGCCGGAGACTTCTGCAGGGCCAGGTGGCGAACGTTGACGTGGACATCCGACAGGTGTCCGAGCTTCAAGGTAGCGATCGGCTTCTGGATGACCGGATGCCACGCCGTCAGGCGGTGTACGGTATCGGCCTTCAGCGGCGGCAAAGCGAATGCCGTGGCCTTGTCCACATCGTATTCGTAGAAGCGCGGCACGTGGTTCTGACCATTCTGTTGCTCGGATTTCGCCTGCGCGTCGAGGAAATCCAGAATCACCTGATCCTGGTACTCCCAGGCCTGTACGCCCTTGACCTCCGGACGTTGCGCATACCTGGACGGCACCGGGACCATCCACGCGAAGGTATGCATGAGGGTGAGGTCGGGCTTGTCGGGCAACGTCGCGAGATCGATGTCAATCTCGTAGACATGCGTCATGTCCTTGTACAGCCTGACTGTCTCCGGGCGGATGATGGCCACCGGCTCGCCACGGTGATCGACCATCAGCCCGCCATGAAACCGTCCGACCTGCCAGACGTTGACCACCTCCATGGCGCGAGAGGCGGCCTTGCCGTCCCGAAACAGCATGGTGTCCTTGGGCTCGGCCGCAGTCCCTTTGCCCTGGATCGGGTACAGGCGCAGATGGCGGTCCACGAAGACGGGGCCGTACTTGGCCTTGATGATCTTGCGGCCGTAGTACTCAACGGGCTGCACGGGCTTGCCCACGCCGAAGTACTGCTCTGCCATGGCCTCAGCCGCGATAAAGAGGCTGCACCGGGTCTGCTTGGGCGGCAGGACCAAGGGCGTACCCAGACTGGGACTGAGGATGATGGCACGGATAGGCGCTTTTTCCTCGCAGTCCACACACCCTTCGAGCTTCCGCTCATGCGTGACACTGGTGCGGGCGATGCGCACCCTCTCGGCGGCGGTGAATTCCGGAGGACTCATATTGGGCAATGGTCGTTAGCCGGGTATCGGCGATGCACGGGCGCATCGTCATGACGTACCAGCCAGCGATGCGGAGTAGCCCGAAAAGGCTACTCCGCAAGCAACCCGATTCCTATCGGACGATTCCTGAATTTGTCTGCCTTTGGCAGAAATTCCTCCTCTCCACCGCGATCCAAGGCGTTGGGTCCAGCTTGCGCGAAGTCCGCCCCCCATAAACCTCTAGGATCCTGCCTGTGAATAACTTGTGAATGGAGCGGCTCCTTGAATCCCCGGACACAGTCATCCACTTGAACTGACGGGGAGGCATACGACCGGGTGCCGGCTTTACCCTGTACCGTTACCGATGGTCTTGGAGTTCAGGCGATGAAACGAATCCTGAAGGCAGTGAGCTATGTGCTCGTACCCATCCTGCTTCTTTTGGTGTTGGGGCGGGATGTATTACAGATCCACGGTCCGCGAATGCGAACGTGAAGTCGAGGGGCTACATTGGCGAACACTGCTATATGGCCTTTAGGGATGTGCTGCGAAATCGGCCAGGCGACACCGTACTGGATGTGCTGGATCGGCCCCTTTGGCTCAGAATCCCGGCAAGCGCCGCATCTCGTGCTACGATCCGCGCAAATGAAAAAGCCCATCTACTACACCTGCCAGAACCAATCGTGCGGAACCCGCTGGGAGTCCACCGAAGTGGTCGTCGTCAACGAGGGCCAGGGCCCGCTGTTCCGCTGCCCGATCTGCGGCGCGCGCAATGCGCTGGCCGCGCGCGAAGAAGACGGCGTGACCGTCTATCGTCAGCGTCGGACGACCGGTTCCTGAGGCAGCTCTCGGACCGCGCTTAGATCGCCGTCCGCAATGCTCTGGGCGACAGTCCGTAATGCTTGCGAAAGCGCGCGGCAAAGCGCGATGCCGAGGCATAGCCGCTGGCTGCGGCGATCTCCCCGATGGGGCGCGCGGTGGTCTGCAGCCATTGCAAGGCCATTCCCAGCCTGACGTTTTCCAGGAGCTTGCTGAAGCTGCTGGCCTCGTTTGCCAGTTGCCTGCGCAAGGTCGAGGCCCCGAGGTTCAGTCGTTCGGCGACGCAAGCCACTGCGCAGTCCCGCGCCGGATTGCCCATGAGGATGTGCTGTACGCGTTCGCACAATGGATCGCGCCGGTCCAGCAGCAGCGGTGCAGCCCAGCCGCCGAGGGCCAGTGCCAATAGCACGGCTTCGCCATAGTGGCTGCGCAGGGCATCCGGCGCATCGCTGGCAATGCACTCCAGCAGGTTGTCCCAGGCCAAGGCGGTGTGCCGGTCCAGCGGAACGCACAGGTCCGAGGTGTGTCCGGGCCAGTTGCCGATCTGCTCGCGGTAGCGCAGGCTGAACGCCTGCAATGCCTGGGCAGGAAAGCTCACGACATCGGCGACGTAATGACCCTGCGCGCCCGGATAGTTGCGAATGCCCAACTGACGTCCCGCCGGCAGCAGGGAAACGCTCGACTGGCTGCAGGGGAGGGTTGTCATGCCTCCAGCTGTTCCCGGTGCCCGCGAAAGACGGCTTTTCTACTTCACCGGGGTCAGGATCGGTGCGCCCTTGTTCTTGATCAGGAACACGACGAATCTTGCCGGCTGCGTGGAACTGGCATTGCGCCCGACCGTATGGATGTCGTCAGGGCCCTCGTGGAACGTATCGCCAGCCTTGAGCGCTACCTCCTTGCCGCCCTTGACGCCCATGACGATGCTTCCATCGAGCACATAGACGAAGGCGTGCGCGTCATGGCGATGCACCGCGTCGACCGCGCCAGGCGGATAGTCGACCACGATCATCTGGACTTCCTTGCCCGGATACTCAGGCAACGGCTCCGAACGCAGCGATGTCACGCTCGCCTGCGGCGCGGCCATGGCCGGCCGCACGGCCATCGGGCACAAACACATCAGGGTGGCAACGAAGGAAACGATCCGCTTCATGGCATCACTCCAGGCCGGCCTTGTCGAGCCCGAACGCCTTGTCGGACGAGCCGGGCACCATGCGGAAGGCCACGTTCAGCCGGTTCCAGCTGTTGATCGCGCCCACCAGGAAGGTGAGATCCGACAGCTCCTTCTCGGAGTACTCGGCACGCACGCTGTCGTAGACGTCGTCCGGCACGCCGTGGGCGGGAATACGGGTCAGCACCTCGGTCCATGCCAGCGCGGCGCGTTCACGGGGCGTGAACAGCGTCGACTCGCGCCAGATCGCCACGTGATGCAGGCGCAGTTCGCGCTCGCCGTGGATCCTCGCCATCTTGACGTGCATGTCGACGCAGAACGCGCAACCATTCAGCTGCGACGCGCGAAGCTCGACGAGTTCGCGGATGTGGGTCTCGATCGTCGTCTTCTGGAGCAGCGTGCCAAGCTCCACGAGCTTCTTCGACAGCTCGGGCGATTGCTGAAAATAGTTAAGGCGTGGCGTCATGATGTTCTCCTGGCAGAGGGCAGGGGTTGGGTCTGGCGGCATATCGTGGCGATGTCCCGCTGAACGAAAGGAGGGGTGAAACGAGCGGTGAAACGATGGGCTTCGCAGGGCAGCAAGCCGCAATCGAGCCGCAATCGAGCCGCAATCAAGCCGCTTTAGCTTGAGCGAGCCACTGATCGAGACTGATGCGGCCGATGCGCGCGTCGCCGAGCGGCACAAGTGACAGTTCCTCGACCAGCCCGCCGTAGTACCGCGCATTGCGGTCCGTGACGACGGGGCGTGCGTCGCCGACCGATTTCAGATAACGCGCGATGATCTCGGCGAAGGGCGCCCGATCCGGGCCAGCGATGTCAAGGCTGCCGTTCAGCGGCACGGAGAGCACGAGCTGCGCGAGGATCGCCACGATGTCGTCCGCGGCGATGGGCTGAAACTGTCCGTCGCCGACGCGCACGGTGCCGCTGTCGGTACTGAAGTCCGCAATGCCGCCGATGAACTCCATGAACTGCGTGGCGCGTACGATCGTGTACGGCACGCCGGCGGCTTCGATTGCCTCTTCCTGCGCGACCTTGGCGGCGAAGTACGCGTTCTCAGGCATGCGATCGGTGCCGACGATCGACAGCGCGACGTGATGGCGCACGCCCGCGGCCACCTCGGCCTTGCCCAGGTTGCGCGCCGAGGTGCGGAAGAAGTCGAGGACCGCTTGAGGTTCCCACGATGGCGCGTTCGTCACATCCACGACGGCGTCCGCGCCGATGAGCGCATTGCTCAGACCTTCGCCCGTCACGCTGTTGACGCCGGTACGGGGAGAGGCGGCGAGCGCCTGGTGGCCTGCTTCGCTGAGCAGGGTGACCAGACGTGAGCCGATCAGGCCCGAACCACCGATTACGACGACCTTCATGGCAGGTTCTCCAGAGGGATAAAGAAACACGAGGAACGCGAGGAACGCGAGGAATGCGTGGAATGCGCGATGGCTGGGGCGCTGCGCAAAGGCATCGTTCTCGCCGCCGCATCGCCCAGGGGCAGTATGTAACAATCATGACCTATCAATAAGGGTCAAGAATGATCGATATGACTAGGCCAAGTTGCTCTGGCTCCTCCTCCTTGTCCGCGAGGCTGGCATGAGCACCCGTACTCCCGCGTTGGCCATCGAGATCGACCGCGGGAAGCCGTTGCCGATCTATCTGCAGATCTGCGAGCGTTTCAAGACCGCGATCGCGGCAGGCCTCCTGCGTCCGGGTGACCGCGTGCCCGCGCTGCGCGGCCTCGCCACGCAATTGAGCACGGCGCGAGGCACGGTCGAACTGGCCTATACGATCCTTGTCGACGAGGGCTACCTGGAGATGCGCGGCGCTGCCGGCACGTTCGTTTCGCCTTCGCTATCGGCGTCAGTGATGCCTTCCGCGGATGGAAAGGGTCGCCAGGGCTCGCGCGGCCGGCCGGCTGCCCAAGGAGCGGGCACGGCGAAGACACCGGACGCGTCACATGGCCGGCCGACGCCGCGCCAGGTGGCGATCACCGTTGCCATGAGCGGCGAGCCGCGGCCGTTGCAGCCAGGACTGCCGGCACTGGACGCATTCCCGCGCAAGATATGGAGCCGCCTGGTTTCGCGTCGTGTGCGCAGCGGCGAACGCACGATGCTCGCCTACCCGGATCCGATGGGCTACCGGCCGCTGCGTGAACGCATTGCCACCTATCTCGGTCTGTCGCGCGGTGTCACGTGCCTGCCCGATCAGGTCTTCATTACCGGTGGCTACCGCGCGACGCTTGAACTCGTGCTGCGCAGTCTCGCTCAGCCGAACGACCGCATGTGGTTCGAGGATCCCGGCTATCTGCTCGCGCGCAATTTTCTGGCCGAGACCGGCGTGCAGTTCGTGCCCGTGCCGGTGGACGATGAGGGGATCGACGTCGAGCGCGGCATGCAACTGGATCCGGGGGCGCGCTTCGCACTGGTCACGCCATCGCATCAAAGCCCGCTCGGACACATGCTGTCGCTCACCAGGCGCCTGGCGCTGCTGGATTGGGCGGAGAAGGCTTCGCGCTGGATCATCGAGGATGACTACGACAGTGAGTTCCGCTATGTGGGCAGGCCCTTGCCGGCGTTGAAAAGCCTTGATCGGCAAGATCGCGTGATCTATTGCGGCACGTTCAGCAAGGCGATGTTCCCCGGCCTGAGGCTCGCGTATGCCGTGGTGCCGGAGCGTGCGGTCGAGCGCGTCGGGCGGGTGGCGTGCAGCATGAATGCCGGCTCGCCGGCGGTATGGCAGGCTGCCGTGGCCGATTTCATGGAGCAGGGGCATTTTGCCCGGCATGTGAAGCGGATGCGTGCGCTGTACGGTCAGCGGCGCATGCTGATTGCGCACGCGTTGGAACAGGCCTTCGGCGAGCGGCTGAGCGTCGAACTGCCACCCGGCGGAATCCAGTTCGCGGTGCGGTTCACCGAAGGCCCCGACGGCCCGGTCGACGATGTCGCCGTTGCCGCGCGGGCCCGCGAGGCGGGGCTGGCCGTGTTGCCGCTGTCGATCTGGTACGCGAATGGCCGTATGCGGCGCACGCCGCGTGGCCTCGTGATCGGCTTCGCGAACATCGCCGATGCCAAGGAAGCGGCCCGTCTCGCTCGAACGTTGCGCTCATGCCTGGATGGCTGAGGCGCGGGGCAGACCCCGAATCCCGATTTCACGGAGCACTGCATGCCTCCGCTGCATCGGCGTGACGCTCTCCTGATTTTATCCGGGTAATATTGACAATTATTTTACCCGGATATAAATTGGCGGCTTCACAGCAGGGATGCCCGCCATGATTCCTCTTCCCACAACTCTTCCCATACCTTCAGTCCACATCGCACGCGTGTGCACGTATCCCTTCGTGCCCGCAATGGCCGGTGGCCTACGACGCGGCTTCGAGGAGGCGGCGCGCGCGTTGCTCGCAGACGATCGTGCGAATTGCGGCGAACCGATTGCCAGCCGGGCCGTCCGACGTCCGCGCCCCTGCCTTCGCGCCCGGCTTCGGCGCCGCGCCGTGAGCCGCGCTGTCACCCACGGGGAACGCCGATGACGACCTTTGACCTGAACGCCGGCGCCGTTGCGCCGGTTGCGCATGAAATGGAGCTCACCGCGCTGCGTGTGACGGGAACGGTGCCGGACGATCTCGATGGCGTGCTGGTGCGCAACGGCCCCAACCCGCTGTCGGGGCGATTCGAGGGCGACGGTGTGCTGTCGTGGTGGCCGGAGGCCGCGATGCTGCACGGGATCGCATTCGAGCGTGGCCGAGTGGGCGGCTACCGTAACCGCTGGCTGCGCACGCAACGATGGGCGCGCGCGCATGCGCCGGAAAGTATGTCGACGTGGCCGGATACCAATCCGAACGTCAACGTGATCCGGCACGCCGGCGAAACCCTCGCGCTGGCCGAAGGCGGCGCGCCGCTGGCGATCACCTCGACGCTCGACACGCTCGGGCCGGCGCGTCGGCATCCGGGCATCGCGACGGGCATGACCGCGCACCCGAAGATCGATCCGCGCACTGGTGAACTGGTGACGTTCCGCGCCGACTGGAAGGCGCCGTTCCTGCGCTATGGCGTGTCCGACGCGAGGGGGGAACCGACCGTGGACGTCGAGATCGCGCTGCCGGCCCCGTCGATGATGCACGACATCGCGATCACCGAGACGTACAGCATCCTGCTCGATCTGAACGTCGGCTATGACTTCGCCATGCTCGCGCGCGGACACCGGATGCCGTTGCGCTGGCATCACGAACGCGGCTCACGGCTGGGTGTGATCCCGCGTCACGGCGGCGAGGTGCGATGGTTCGAGATCGCGCCGTGTTTCATCCAGCATGTCGTCAATGCCTATGACGCGGACGAAACGACGATCGTGCTCGATGCCGTCCGCTATCCGTGGTTCCTGCGGCTCACGGCAGACGGCGGTGCGTTCGAGGACAACCCGGTCGGGGTGCTGTGGCGGTATCGGATCGACCTGAAGTCGGGGACGGTCGAGGAAACGCAGGTCGGCGAAGACGGGATCGAGCTGCCGCGGATCAACGAGCAGTGGACCGGCCGGCCGTATCGGTATGGCTATGCCGCCGAGCAGCCGACCCCGGTCGAACTGCGCGGGATCGTGCGGTACGACTGGCACCGCGGCACGCTCGAACGGTATGCGGTGCCGCGGGGGGATCAGAACAGTGAGCCGGTGTTCGTGCCGCGACGGACAGCGACGGCGGAAGATGACGGATGGTTGCTGTGTTGCGTGTACCGACGCGCGACCGATACCAGCGACGTGATTGTGCTGAATGCGTGCGATCTTGCTGCCGGACCGGTTGCGACCGTGCATCTGCCGACACGGATTCCGGCCGGGTTCCATGGTGCGTGGTTGGCGAATCAAGGTCGAAGCGTTGCTTGAATGTCGGGCGCGCGTGACGCTCGGGTGCTGGCTCGGCGGCTCGCGCATGCGAGGAAGACTCCGCCGTTCGGGGCCGCCACCCGCCAGGGCACGGCGCTGCCCCCACCGCATGCCAAAGCGCCCCCCACCAATGGGTGGCCGGTAGCTCGTGCAATACCAGCAGCGAACGCATCCGATTGCTGTACGCTGTGCGTTCCTGAGGAGAGGAGGAGAAGAGGAGCAATGGTGAGCCATGTCTTTTCTGTCGATTGGTCGACGCTGCCCGCACCCACTGACGACGGCGCGGCCCGACACCTGCCGGGAAAACCGCTGCCGCACGTGGCACTGACCTCCACCGACGGGGATGTGGTCGATCTCTCCCGCTTGAGCGGCCGTACGGTCCTCTACGCATTTCCGCGCATGCACCGTCCCGACCAGCCCATCACCGATGGATGGTTCACGATTCCTGGCGCGCCTGGTTGCACGCCTCAGTCTTGCGCGTTTCGTGATCACGCGAAGGAACTGGCAGCTGCGGGGGCGGCTCACATCTTTGGCTTGTCAACGCAAGACACCGCGGACCAGCGTGAAGGGGCGAAGCGCCTGCATTTGCCCTTTCCCTTGCTGTCCGATCACGAGCGGGCCTTCACGAACGCGCTGTCCCTTCCCACCTTCGAAGCGGGCGGCAGGGTGCTGCTCAAGCGTCTTACCTTGATCATCCGGCAGGGCGTGATCGAACATGTGTTCTACCCCGTCTTTCCGCCGGACCAGAACGCCGAAGAGGTCCTCAACTGGCTGCAGCAACAACGCAACTGACGCGTTGGAATCCATTGGCCGATGCCGCTTCCGTGCATTGCAGAGAGTGGATCCGCGCGGCGGAGCAGGGCGTATCTCAGCGATCGGGACCGGCCACCAGTTGATCTGCCGGCAACCGCCGCGACAGCGCGCGATATCCCGATCGCCGCGAAAGCTGGCCGAGAAGGCCATTAGTATGTTTGACCACCCTACCTGCCATCGAGGTGACCAATGGAAATTACTCCCCCCGCTACGTTGGAAGAATGGAATGCATCCGGTGCGGAATACCTGCCCGGTCTTCTTGGCATGACCTTTACCAAAGTGGAGCCAGATGAGGTAGTGGCAACGCTTGAGGTGCGCCGTGCCTTGGGCGCCTGGAATGGCTACCTGCATGCGGGAACGGTCGTGTCGCTCGCGGACACATGCTGCGGCTACGGAACCGTGCGCAGCCTGCCGGCGGGCGCCAGCGGATTCACCACCGTGGAACTCAAGAGCAATATGCTGGGAACGGCCCGCGAAGGCCTCGTGATCTGCACTGCGCGCCCCATCCACAAAGGACGCACCACCCAGGTCTGGGATGCCGAGGTCCGTCGCGGTAGCGACAATGCCCTGATCGCCAGCTTCCGCAACACGCAACTGATCCTCTGGCCCAAAGAGAAATAAGCGGGGCAACCCGGCAGCCATCGCCATCGCCATCGCCTTGTCGGCCGGCGTGGTGCGCTTGGCGCTGGCCATGACCGCTGCCGATCGTCACGTCTCGCTTGCCTTCGACGGCGCGATCGATGCGATACCAGCCGTGCCTGGTCCGTCCGGTCGACCGCGAACCCACCCTGGCAAGCTCCACACCGATCAGGGCGGATGTCTCCGGGGATGACGCCGCATGGCGCCGTCGGTATCGGCGCACGCGCGGCATCCGTCCACGCAGCGCCGGTCAACGCGCCAAATTGACGCGCCGGAAGATCCGGTGCAAGCTTTCATCATCTTCCGCCCCGCACCGGAGCCCGCCATGACCTCCCCAGCCTTCCGAGCGTTCAAGGCAAACCTGGCGATGTTGCTGCGCGACATGCCGATCGAGACCACCGCCGATTTCTCCGACGTGGCCGTTGCCTACTGGAATGGCACACAGGTGGCCGGCGCCTATTTGCGCGACGGCGGGCGGCTGGATGAGGACTTCGAGTTCGACGAGAACGCGTGGGAGAGCTGGCAAGACGAACTGGCCGGCTGGCAGGCCAACCCGACCTTCACCGAACGCCAGGAACTGAAGGCCCGCCTGCAGCACGCCGCCGAGCGCGCCGGGAAGCGCGCTGCATAACGCGTTGCATCAGGCGCTGCACAACGCGCCGCGGAGCCCCCCATGCGGTTGGAATCCTTCTCCTTCGGCACCATCCGTATCGACGGCGTCACATACGACCACGACGTCATCATCGACCACGGCAAGGTCCGCAAACGCAGGAAGGGCCCCTCCAAGCCATTCCGCGAAGCGTTCGGCCACACGCCGCTATCGATCCAGGAAGACATCCCCTGGAACTGCAGCAAGCTCGTGGTCGGCACCGGAGCCGGCGCCTTGCCGGTAATGGACGAGGTGAAGCGCGAGGCCAAAAGGCGCCATGTCGAGCTGGTCATCCAGCCGACCGCCGACGCCATCGAGACGCTCCAGGCCAACCCCAAAGGCGCCAACGCGATCCTGCATCTCACCTGCTAGCGCCGCCAGCCGTGCGCGCCGGGAGACAGGCGTCGGGCGGCGCGCATTCCGGGTATCCCGGCAGGTCACACCCCGTCTCGCCACGTGCGAAGTCGCGTTCGATCGCATCCGCATGGTGCGCCGGAACGTATAGTGAAGCAGGAGGAGGGGAGGCCCCACTCTCAGGAGATGCCGCCATGAAATTCATGATGACCTTCCATTGGGCTCCGGATGCGGAGCAGCGCGCCGAAGCCATCGAGCGCTTCCTGCGAACCGGCGGGGTGCCGCCGGAGGGCGTCCGGCTGCTGGGCAGATGGACCAGCGCCGATCTCGGGTCGGGCTTCGGTCTGCTCGAAACCGACGATGCGGCCAAGCTCACCGCGTTCGCCTATCAGTGGAGCGACCTGATGGAACTGGAGATCATGCCGGTCCTGGAAGACGCCGAGCTGGCCGCCGTCCTCGGGCGGGTCGCCAGGATGTAGGGCGGGCAACCGAGCAGGCGCTTGCTGCGTAGCAACACGGCGCAGAAGCGGGCGACATGACGGACGCGGACTGGGTTGGAGCATGGCAGCAAGCGTGATGTCGGGAGTCGAGGCGGATCGATACGCTTCACGCAAATTCGCACTACATCCAGGCAAGAAACGTCCGTAAAAAGGATTCGATACCTAGAAGCTCCACCAGCGAAATCTGGAGCCAACAAACAAGAACCGGCGACGCCTGACCATGCTCACTTCCATCTCTTCCCTTGGCAACGGGGAACTGCCCTATTCCAACGCACCGAAATCCTCCGGGCAGACACAGCCCGCTTCCACTGAGACTGCGCCTTCTCTCGATGCACTGCTGAAGCGCAACGAAGAAACCCGTGCCGCGTTGAGCCGGCTGAGCCAGGATGCCTCCGCCAGCGAAAAGGCTTATGCCAGGAAGCGCCTGGAGCAACTGGAAGAGATGATGCGCCGCCTGTACATGCTCGGGTTTCCGCCGAAAGTCCTTGCCGAGATGGCGAAGGAATTGAAAGGCATTGTGAGTCAATACACGGGGGCAGGAGACCAGCAGGCTCCGGCGGTATCCCAAAGCGAGGCTTCAGGATTCACGCTGTCCGGTGGAGCGAGCGCGGGCGGCACAGATCCCAGCACCAGCGGTGGCGGGCTATCCGACACCAACCTGACCACAAGCCAAATGTCCGTGGATACCTCGACGCTGGGCGCTAACAGCCACGCCAATGCCTACCTGGAGATCGCAAGAACAACCTCCGCCAGTAGTGATGCCGTTAGCGATGCTGATTTCATGGCCCGCGCCAAAGCCCTGGCAGAGCGACTCAAGGCCATGCTGAAGCAGCACGGCACGGAATCTTCATCGCAGACGATTGACTTGCCGGCGCAGACGTGACCGCCCAGCCAATGCGCGCGGCAACGATGCCGGCGGGGGAAACGGCCGACTAAGCTGCCAAAGGCACCACCTGGCCCTTCCACTGGCCCGATTCACGCGTGGCAATCACCAGGCGTTCCCCCAGGCCAGGCGCGGCGGCTATCAACTCACCGCCCGCGGCCCAGATTGCGCTGCGTCCCGCGCACGCCCAGCCGCCAGTCATGGCACCGTGGTTGGCAAGCAGGACGGCCATCTCGTGGTCTACAGCGTAGCTCCGCAGTCTTTTGCTCTCCGCCGGATACGACTTTGTCGAGATGACAGAACCCACGGCATACACGTCAGCGTTCGACTCCGCAGCACGGGCGGCATGAGCCGGCTGGAGGGAATCCGCACAAACAGCGAGCGCGACCGAGGCGTCCCCGACCGTCAGGGGGAGACCACCGTCACCAGCGGTGAAGGCAACCGCTTCGCCAGCATGGAGATACTGCTTGGTGTAGACGCCAACCGAACCGTCGGGATGAAGCACCAGGGCAGCAATGAAAACGCTGTCATCGTCGGCAGACCGCAGCGGCGCACCGACCACAGCCGTCATGCCGCTGCGGCGTGCCTGTTCGCGGAGCGGGATCAACGAGTGATCATCCGGCCGAATCGCCAGCTCCCGCGCCATCGCCATTTCATATCCCGTCAGCGATAGCTCCGGAAACACAAGAAGCTGGGCGCCATGGTTCTCCGCCACCTGCATGGCGCTCAGATGGCGCGAGACGTTGGCGGGGATATTGCCAGCGAGGGAAATCGACTGAGCTGCGGCGATGGTCAAGGACATGGCCGGGAGTGTGTTGGGCTTTGTGGGCATGCAAAGCGCAGGGGGTGTAGAGGGATGAGTCTCTCACATGTTGCTTTGGTCGGTTGGGGCCTCTAGTGTGATGGGCTCTTGCCTTCGGCTTCTTGCTACGCTCAGCACGGGAAAACGCCGACTACCCTATCCAGCGAGGCTGCCATCCGACAATACATTTGAATACGATTGAATTGTATGGAACAATTCGTTGGCCATGCCGCCGCGACAGCTGCGGACAAGGCAGCATGGCCCTGGGTGCAGCGTATTGGCGCCGACGACGCATATGCCGATGTCCCGAGTCCGCGCATTCTTGTGCCAATACTGCCGCGAGGGCCGATCGATGATCTTGCCGGTGTTCGACGACGCTAACGCTGCCGACGTCCGTCAATTGTTCGGGGCGCCTGCGCTCCAGTCGAGCGAGCGGCTATCTTTCGAGCCGCGCAGCGGCGAGACTGCCTTTTCGCCGGTTGAGCACGTCGTCGAGAACCCCTGCTTTATGGTCAAGCTCGATCCCGGCACGCGCGCAGAGCGCCGCCTGGACGGCATCTGGCACAGCCCGGACGGCCTGCTCAGGTAGGGGAGAGCAACGATGCTGGTTTCAGACTACATTCTCGATGAGGTTGCCATGCAATTCGGAAACGCTGTGATTGCCCCAGGGCATACGTTTCACCGCGATCTGTTGGTGACGCGCGAAGACATTGCCAAGTTCGCCGGGCTCTGCGAAGACTTCAATCCTCTGCACCACGATGAGGACTATGCCAGGACGACCCGGTTCGGCTCGATCATTGCAGCCGGCCCGCACATCATGAGCCTGTTCACCTCGATGGTGGCGACGCACTTTTCTGAGATCACGCCAATGGTCGGCGTCGATTTCTCCTTCTCCTTCCTGTCCGCCATCCGCGCTGGTGACACGCTGCGCATGCACTGGACCGTATCGGCTCTGACGCCGAGCGAGAAGATGAAAGGCACCCTAGCGCAACTGGAAGGCGAAGTCCGCAATGCCAAAGGCATTGCCATCAAGGGGAAGGGGCTGGTCCTGTTGATGGACAAACTCTGAGCGCCGCCGGCGCAGGAGTCCGCTGCGGCCGGGGCGAAGCGCTCGGTGGTGGACGCCCACCGCCAAGCTACCGCTCGCCACGCCGGTCCGCAACGGCGAAGCGTCGCAAGCTGGCGCTACCTGGTGGTGGCAGTGGATACCAGCACCTTGCCGTGCGCCGCCTGAAGTCAAGGCCTTGCACCGTCGGGCAGGGCATCCACTGCTTGCAGGGCAAACTCCTCGATGACCCCCATTCCTCCTGCCCCTCTTCGACAATCTCCAGGCCATCGCCGGGAAACCTGGAATAAGTCAGTGCAAGAGACTCGCGTCTATCGCAGATGCATGTGCCGGTATTGATGATGATCGGGCCTTCTGGCTCAACTCGTAGACCAGCCTGAACGGCCCGGCCTGGTAGCTCTCAAAGATCGGTACGAAATGAAGGAAATCCCTCCACAGGAACCAACACTACTGACAGGAAATGACAGTAGTGTCTATTACGATTTAAGGCTCTGTGGGAAAGAATATTCCTCAGGTATCTATCAACAACATGAAGAAGGACACTTCAATGACTCGTGCCATTACTATTCTCACCGAAGATTTCTCCGATTGGGAAACCGCCCTGATCAATTCCACTGGTCGTGCCTATTACGGCTTCGATACACGCTTTGCCACCCCCGATGGCGCCGCAGTTACTTCCTCCGGAGGCATGATCGTCACCCCGCACTTGGCGCTCGAAGGCATCCTGCTCGATGAGCTTGACCTGCTAGTCGTATGTGGAGGTACTATCTGGAAAACAGATATGGCCCCAGATATCGCAGCGCTTGTTGCCGCTGCCCATGAAAGAAACATCGTCGTCGCTGGCATTTGCGACGGTACCCGTGTGCTGGCGCAAGCGGGCGTGCTCGACAACCTCCGCCATACTTCCAATTCGGCAGAAAACCTGTCGGAACTGAACTATCGCGGAGCCTCTCACTATCAGGATGTTCCTTATGCAGTTGCCGATCAGCGCGTCGTCACAGCTCCCGGCACTGCCCCGGTCAGCTTCATGGCCGAAATCTTGCGCACCTTGGGTATAAGTGACGGGAACCTCAAAGCCTACCTCGCGATGCACGCGGCCGAGCACCGCAAGCCTGCCTGATGACCGTCATTAGGATTGGTTCAGTGAAATCAATGAGTTGAAATCAGATTTGTGGGGCGATCATGCCACGCGAAACCCTGTTCGATCGGTATCGAAGACTCGGAATGCCGGAAGCCTGGGCCCAAATCGTGATGGGCCACTTACTGCCACATAGCAGCCATACCTAACGCTCGACGGTCTTTGAGATGTCAAGCAAGCTTGGAAAAGCCGGGCGATTCAGCAGGCGTGTATTGTGTCGCGCCACCGACGGCGCGACTTGGATGACTGGTCGCGATGACCGCGTGGACGTCACGCCGTGGTGAGCCGCTCCTTGGCCAGCCTCGTGCCTTCTGCCAGCGCTTCCAGCTTGCGCCACGCCACGTCCCGCGCCATCGGCGCCAGGCCGCAGTTCGTGCACGGGAACAGCCGCTCCTTCGGCACGAACTCCAGCGCCCGGCCGATGGTGTCAGCCACTTCCTCGGGGGTCTCCACCACGTCGCTGGCCACATCGATCACGCCGACCAGCACGTCCTTGCCGGCCAGCAACTTCATCAGGTCGGGCGGCACATGGGAGTGGATGCATTCCAGGCTCACCTGGTCGATGCGGCTGCGGGCAAGCGCGGGGAATACCGCCTCGTACTGGCGCCATTCGTCGCCCAGGGTGCTCTTCCAGTCGGTATTGGCCTTGATGCCGTAGCCGTAGCAGATGTGCACCGCGGTCGTACAGGTCAAGCCCTGCGCCGCGCGTTCGAGCGCCTGCACGCCCCAGTCAGCGGCGTCCTTCATGTAGACATTGAACGCGGGTTCGTCGAACTGGATAATGTCCACGCCATCGGCCTGCAGCGCGAGCGCTTCCTGGTTGAGCAATTCCGCAAACGCGAAGGCCATCTTGACCTTGTCGCCGTAGAAGCGGTCTGCCACGGTGTCGACAATGGTCATGGGGCCGGGCAGCGTGAACTTCAGCTTCTTCTTCGTGTGCGCGCGCGCCAGCTGTGCTTCGAACGCATGCACGCGGCCCTTCAGGCGCAGGGCCGAAACCACCTGCGGCACCATGGCGTCGTAGCGGTTGTCGCGGATGCCCATCTTCACCTTGTGCTCGAAGTCGATGCCCTCGACCTGCTCGAGGAAGCCGTGCACGAAGTGCTGGCGCGATTGCTCGCCGTCGCACACGATGTCCAGGCCTGCGTCTTCCTGGGCCTTGATCCACAGCAGGGTCGCGTCGGCCTTGGCCTGGAGCAGCGCATCGCCTTCAGCCTTCCACTGAGGCCAGAGTTTGTTGGTTTCAGCCAGCCAGGCTGGCTTCGGCAGGCTGCCGGCGATGGAGGTTTCAAACATCTGAGGGTTCCTTTCAAGAAAGATGGGTGCGGCAAACGTGCTTCGGGACCGTTTTGCCAGAGCAGCCACGGGATGGTGTGTGATGTGAGGCAGGACGGCAGGCAGCGCCGATGCGAGTGCCGCCAGGCAGCGATATTCGCTCCGGCGCGCTGGGCCGACGAGATGCCGGAAGAATGGCCTATGTATGCTGGCCGGTCAGAGCGCGAAATCGGCAGCCCATCGTTCAAGGACGCTCTTGTATGGTTTGATGAAGTGCTCCTCGGCAAATTTCCCCTGCTTGACAGCCAGCTGGCTGCGTTCTTCCCGGTCGTAGACAATCTGCGTCAACGAGTAATCCTGGTTCTTCAGGCTCGGTTGATAGAGATTCCCTGCTGCAGAATTGGCGTTGTAGATTTCGGGGCGATAGATCTTCTGAAAGGTCTCCATGGTGCTGATGGTGCCGATCAACTCGAGATTCGTGTAGTCGCCCAGCAGGTCGCCGTGAAAGTAGAACGCCAATGGTGCAACGCCATTCGGGGGCATGAAAAACCGAACCTGCATCCCCATTTTTGCGAAGTACTGGTCGGTTGAGGACAGTTCATTCTGTTGGTACTCAACACCCAGTACGGGGTGCTTGTTCCCGGTTCGCCGATAGGTCTTGCTGGTCGAGGCGCTGATGCAGATGACAGGCGGCTTGCTGAAGCGCTCCTTGTACGCGCTCGAGTTGGCAAATTGCTGGAACAGCTTTCCATGCAAGTCGCCAAAGTTGTCTGGCGTGCTGAATTCCGCGCGCTGGGCGTTGTACTCCGGAAGCAAGACGCTGAAGTCGTAATCGCGCACGTAGGAGGAAAAGTTGTTCCCCGCGATACCGTCGATGCGCTTGTTCGCAGTCTTGTCGAGAATGCTGGTATTCAGGATCTCGATCAGCGGGAATGCATTGCTGCGGCTATCGGTATCAATATTCATCTCGACAGAGATGATCTCGAGTTCGACAGCGTAGCGGTCTCCCGTCGGATTGTCCCAATGCGCCAACTCATTGAAGCGATTGTCAATCATCCTCAGCGTGTTGCGCAGGTTCTGTTGCCGACTCCTTCCTCGAGCCAGGTTGGCAAAGTTGGTGGTGATGCGCGTGCTGTCCGATGGGCGATAGTTCTCATCGAAGCAAATGCTCTTGAGGTGAAAGGTAAGTTCTTGGTTCATTGTGATCTCATGACCTAATCTCTGAGAGAAAAGCCGATTCCTGTTTCAGGCCACAACCACTTCATCGGCCAGAGAGGGCCTGGCGTGGTGCGTCAATTTGACTAACGGCAATGCCCGTTGGACCGCCAGTCTTGCCCGCTCGATCAGGGCCTCGTCCCGCAGGCGGTAATCCACGAAATCCTTGTCGGTCGCGTAAACGCCCAACGGCAATGTGCGTGCTTGGAAGAAGCTGAACAGCGGCCGCAACTGGTGGTCGATCACCAGGGCATGGCGCTCGCTGCCGCCGGTGGCTGCCAACAGAACGGGTTTGTCGATCAAGGCGTCCTGGTGAATGAAGTCGAAGAAATGCTTGAACAGTCCCGTGTAAGAGCCGCGGTAAACCGGTGTTGCCACCACCAGGACGTCCGCTTGCTCGACCGCTGCAAGTTCCCGCTCCACCGTATCGGGCAGTTGGGAACGCCAGACCGCGCCGGCAAGCTGCGGTGCGAGGTGGCCCAGTTCGACCAGGCGTTGCTGGCACGGGATTTCGTCGGCGATCAGATCCAGCAGGTGCTCTGACAGGGCTGCAGCCTTGGAGGGGCGTTGCAGTCCGCCGGAAACCGCTACGACTCGAAGTGGACGTGTCATTTTTGCCTTCAGATGGCTGCAGTCGAACAATGGGAACGCATGGTATGGATGTGTGTCGATGAAGTAAAATGGTTTTATTTCACCAATCCATGAATGGGAATCATGTGAATGCTTGAGCGCATCCATCTCAGCATCGTTCAGCAGGTCGAGAAGCAAGGGTCGTTGACGGCCGCCGCCGGCGTACTGAACCTGACCCAGTCGGCCCTGAGCCACAGCATGAAGAAACTAGAACAGCAACTGGGCGCCGACATCTGGCTGCGCGAAGGCCGAAGCCTGCGCCTGACGCAGGCCGGCCAATACCTGCTGGCGGTGGCGAACCGGGTGCTGCCGCAACTGGACCTGGCAGAAGAGCGCCTGGGCCAATTCGCGCAGGGCGAGCGCGGTGCGCTGCGCATCGGCATGGAATGCCATCCCTGCTACCAATGGCTGCTCAAAGTGGTTTCCCCCTATCTGGCCGCATGGCCCGACGTGGATGTGGACGTCAAGCAGAAATTCCAGTTCGGCGGGATCGGTGCGCTGTTCGGCTACGAGATCGACCTGCTGGTCACGCCCGACCCGCTGTTCAAGCCGGGGCTGAAGTTCGAACCCGTATTCGACTACGAGCAGGTGCTGGTCGTGGCCAAGGACCATGCCCTGGCTTCGGCGGCCTATGTGAAACCCCAGCAGCTGACCCGGGAAGTGCTCATCAGCTACCCCGTGGACATCGAGCGCCTGGACATATACAGCCAGTTCCTGTTGCCGGCCGGTGTCACGCCCAGGCGCCACAAAGCCATCGAAACCACCGACATCATGCTGCAGATGGTGGCCAGCGGCCGCGGCGTGGCTGCCCTGCCGCGCTGGCTGGTCGACGAATACGCGGCCAAGATGGACGTGGTGCCTGTGCGGCTGGGCGCGCGCGGTATCGCCAAGCAGATATTCCTGGGCGCACGCGAAGCGGACACCGCCATTGACTACGTGCGGGCCTTCATTGAACTGGCCCGCCAGCCCGCAATTGCCACCAGCACTGCCATGGCCCAGGGAGCCAAGGGATGAACACCGCCGTCGAGCGCAAAACGCCTCCGCTGCCCGGCGGCCACGGCAAGGTGCTGCTGCATTCGGGCTGCGCACCCTGCGCAGTCAGGTGGTCACCAGTTCCTTGGGCATCTCGCGCTGGAAGAACATGCAGCAGCAGATCAACGACTGCGGCGTGCGTGCGGCGGCCAAGTCCCCCCGGCCTGATGTACTGGGAATACAACCGGTGCAAGGGAGGCGGCTCCGCGCGGATGCTGGAGATCAGCAAGCGCGAGAACTCCTAGCAGCAGAGCTGCCGTAAGCGCCATCACCCCCGATGGTGTCGATCGGTGTATCCGCCGGGATCTGGACGTCAGCCCTCCCGGCCCAGGATTTATGCCACAACGCTGCCTTGAGGCCACAGGTATGTGATGTCTACTTGTGCGACATCAGAGCACCCGATCTGCGCCAGTGTACGATCGATTTCGTCTCGAAAAATCTCAAGTACGGCGTCGACGCCTTCAGGGCCTTTTGCCGCGAGGCCATATAGTGTGGCACGCCCCAGCAGAACGGCTGAAGCCCCCATTGCGACAGCTTTGACCACATCTGAACCTCGGCGGATGCCGCTATCAATCAAGACTGGGATGTCCACCGCGGAGCGCGTGGAGGGTAGTGCTTGGAACGGAGCGATGGCACTATCGAGTTGTCTGCCGCCATGATTTGACAGAATCACTCCGTCAATCCCCATCGACTGACATCGCTTTGCATCATCCGGCCGGCTAAGGCCTTTGACCAGCAACTTGCGGGGCCACAGTTCTCGCAGTCGTGCCAGATCATCCCAGGAGAAGCTCGCATCCATCTGCCGTGTCATGAGGGCGGCTTGAATTTCCGGATCATTCATTGCGGATGATGCGAGATTGCCGAATTGTGGAACGCCGTTGCGAAGAAAGTTGAAGGACCAGTGCGGGTGCATGAGTCCGTCAATGAGTGTGCGGGCTGTGTAGCGCACGGGTACACCAAAGTTGTTCTTCAGGTCCCTTTCCCGCTTCCCGTTGACGCCAACGTCGACCGTGAGCACAAGTGTGCTGTACCCGGCGGCGAGGGCACGTTTGATAAGCATCTCGGCGAGTTTTCTGTGCACGATGTAGAGCTGAAACCAGAGATCGCCGCCAGCTGCGTCAGCCACCTCTTCAATAGAGGAATTTGATGCGGTGGAGAGGATGAAAGGTATGCCGAATCGCTCGGCCGCTTTCGCCAGAACGATGTCGCCCTTTGGCCACAGAATGCCGTTGATACCGGTGGGGGCGATCAGAAGCGGTGCACGCAACCGCTTGCCAAGCAGCGACGCTTCCATCGAACGCTTGCTGGTGTCCGTCAGGCGCTTAGGTTGGAAGCGGACTTTTTCGAAGACATCCCGATTATGCCGAAGACCACTTTCCCCTTCGGCGCCGCCCTCCATGTAATCGAACACCATTTTCGGCAGACGAGCTTGAGCAAGTCTCCGAAAATCTTCTACGTTGACGAGTGAGCCCATCGTGGCTTCCTGGCTTGGTTGTTAATTGGGGATGCTCAGAAATTGTCTCTGCCTGGCGGGAAGACGGAGCAACGTTGATCGTGTACGAAGATGAATCGAGGGAAATCGCTTCGCGGCATGGCGCGCATCGCTCGTTGTTCCTGTTGATATTGACGTCTCGGGTATCTCACTGCCGAGGGCGGGGAGATCTTCCGGGGCCTTTGTCGTTGTCGAAACGCATCCGCCGCATCCGCCGCGTCTGCCACATCTGCCGCATCGACGCACGGCGCAAGCCAGGCAGCACCTGGCATCTCGACACGATGTTCATGACGCTGCGTGGCGAGCCCCGCCTGCGATGGCGTGCGGTCGACGAGCATGGCGCCCGAACTCGGCATCCTGTTGCAGAAGCGCCGCGATAAGGCTGCGGCCAAACGCTTCTTCCTGCGCGTGCTGCCTTCCTGTCCGGCGCCGGGCAAGATCGCCACCGGCCGGCCGCGCAGCCACCTGGCAGCAAAGGCAGACATCGCCAGCCCACTCGTGAACGTGGGCGGCGCATGCGTGGATTCCGCGTGCCCGAAGCGCACGCGTGCCTTGCTGTCGGGCTTCGGTCATTCAAACGCTCGAGGGGAGGGCATCTTGATCTGTTCCTGAGGCAGGCGACGGATGACAGGCAACTGCCCGCGCTTCGACGAGGCGCACGAGCGACAGCAGCGCTTCGGTTGCGGGCAGTGTCATGTTCAAGCTCCCGGCCGTGGCGACCGCTGCGCCATTGATCGCTTCGATCTCGGTGCGGCGTCCGGCCTGAACGTCCTGCAACATCGATGGCTTGTGCCCCTTGTGCTGGGCAATGGCGCCGGCGACGTTGACCTTGCACTTGGCTGGATTCACGTCGATACCGAGCCGCTGCGCGACCGACAGCACTTCAACGACGACTTGCTCTGCGAGCCGGCTGCCTTCAGGCGTAGAGCCGAGCTGATCGACGGTGCACCCGGTGACGGCGCAAATGGTGTTGAGCGCGGCATTGAACGCGACCTTCTCCCAGATCGCAGCCCATACGGTGGCGTCCGCACTGCACTGGAGACCGGCGGCCGAGAGCGTCTCGGAGACCATGCTGACGATCGGTCGGGCGTTGCCGTCAGCGGCCATGAGTCTGACGACACCTTTGCCATGCGAGTGCACGTGGCCAGGCGCGACCATGTCGGCCGGCCAGGTGGTCACGCCGATCAGAATGCGCTCGGCGGAGGCGAACTCGCTGATCTTCTCGACATTGCCCAGCCCGTTCTGCAGGGACAGCACATGGACATCCGGGCCAATCAGGTGCTTGACGCCCTGGAGCGCGGCGCCGGTGTGCAGCGTCTTGGTAAAGATCACCAGCAACTCGGGTGGCTCGCGAGCGTCTTCCGGTCGGCAGATCTTCAGCGTCTTCACACGCCGATCGCCGTTGTCCGTGACCAATCGCAAGCCATCCGAGCGGATGGCGCCGATGTGTGCATCGTTGATGTCGATCAGCGTGACAGCATTGCCGCACTCAGCCAGCAAACCGCCGAACATCGAGCCCATGGCGCCAGCGCCGACGATAGTGATCCGCATGATTTCCCCAGGAGTTTCAGCTGGTGATTGCCGCCGCGGAACCCGGCTTCAGCAGCCCATCGCGCTTCGGGATGTGACGCGAGACGACAAGAAGCGCAAGCATCGCCAACACCATGGCAGTGCCAAGCAGTGCGAGATAAGCCGTCGCACCGCCGGCCGTAATGACCACGGCTCCTGCGAATGCACTGAGGATCGCGCCCAGCCGTCCGAAGGCCAGCGCGGACGCGGTGCCGGTCGCTCTGACGCTGGTGGGGTACATGAACGCACACAGCGCATACATGGTCGACTGCACTGCATTGACGAACATGCCATGTACACCGAAGCCGAAGATCAACAGGTGCGTGTCGCGCCCGACATTCAGGGTCTGCATCGCGAATGCACTGGCGGCTGCGCCGGCGCAGCACAGGACCAGTGGCCAACGTGACCCGAATCGCGTTATCGCGACGGCACAGACCAGCGCGCCAATGACGCGTCCGAGGTTGTAGGCGGTCAACCCCGAGCCAGCGACGGCCATCGACAGTCCTTCCGATGCCAGCATCGTCGGCAGCCAGCTAAAAGCGCTGTAGACGGCGGTAAGGCACAGGAAGAACGCAGCCCAGGTTGCCAGCGTGTCGCGCGCCAGGCCGTCTGAGAACAGCGCGCCAAATCCGGCCCGCTTTTCTACGAGCTGTTCCGCGGCATCGGTGTACGTTGCATCGGCAGCCATCGGATGGCCCATACGCCCAAGCAGCTTGCCCAGCTCAACCCAGCGTGCCGGATGTCGTGCCAGGAATCGAGGCGTTTCTGGCAACGTGAACAGAAGGATGGTGCCCAGCGCAATGGGAAAGGTTCCACCGATGAAGAATAGTCCGCGCCAGCCGAATGCCGGCAGGATTTCACCGGCAAAGAGGCCCGCCAGCATGCCGCCGAGCGGCACGCAGACGATCGTGGCCGTGACGGCGAGCGTCCTGCGGCGCGCCGGCGTGAACTCGGCCGTGACCGTGGTAGAACTCGGCAGTGCGCCACCAATGCCCAGGCCGGCGACAAACCTGAGTACCGCCACGGTCAGGACATTGGGCGCAAGGCCAATGGCGCAGGTCGCCGCCCCGAAGACAAAGACGCTGGAGATGACCGCCATCCGGCGGCCGAATCGGTCCGCGAACAGGCCTGCGCAGGCGCTGCCGATCCCCATGCCAATGAGACCGGCGGCGACCGCCGGGGCGAAGGCGTTTCGCGTGATGTTCCACTCCTTGATCATCAACGGAATCGCGAAGCCGATGAGCTGGCCGTCAAAGCCATCCATCACAATGGACATGGCTGCCAGGAAGACCACGACCTTTTGCATGGTCGTATAGGCGCCGTCGTCGAGCAGCCGGCCGATGTCGGCATGGCTCTTGAAGGGAACCGCTTGGGAGTTCATGCGCGTGCTCCCGGGTTGCAGGTCGTGGGCAGCATGCGCTGGCATTGGTTGCGCGATGGAGAAGCTTGCGCGCCAATGGCTGACGGGGTTCGTTCGATCATGTCTTGTCTCCTGTTTGAGCGCTCTGGCGTGCGCGCGCCCTGGTCGTATCAGTAGCGGTGTCCGGCATGGCCGCCTGCCGGGAAATTGTGGGAAAACGGCATCCATCACCCCATCGTTTTCGAACAGCCTCCGCCTCTTCCCGGGCGGTCTCTGATGGAAAGCGTCTCAGTCGTCCAGCGTGTCGAATGGCAAGCCGACAGAGTTCTCGGCCAGCGCTGTCGAAGCAGCGCGCGAGCCGGTTACGTAGTCGAGTTCGGCGAGCTGCACCTTGTGCTGGAACTCGTCCGCGTCGGGGAAGCGATGCAGCATCGAGGTCATCCACCAAGAGAAACGTTGCGCGCCGTACTGCATCGGCTCGGTCACGAAACTACGCATGCCGACCACAGTCTTGCTTCATCAGCCCGGCCGGGCCGGCGCTGATGATGGCAACTTGTGTTTTCATTGCGGTGCCCGTCTCAGAAAGGGTAGTGACGCGGGCTCGTTTGAACGGTCACCCATCGCAGATCGGTGAAGGCATCGACCCCGGCTTTCCCGCCGAAGTGCCCGATGCCACTGCCCTTGACGCCGCCAAACGGCATCTGCGCTTCGTCGTGCACCGTGGGCCCGTTCACGTGGCAGATGCCGGACTCGATGCGTCCCGCTACCTGGATGGCGCGCGCCACGTCACGGCCGAAGACCGCGGCGGCGAGGCCGTATTCGTTATCGTTGGCGCAAGCGACTGCCTCTTCCACGCCACGCACACGCACGATGCCTTTCACGGGGCCGAAAGCCTCCTCGCGGAAGATGCGCATGTCCGGCGTGACGTGGTCGAGCAGGGTGGCGGGCATCAGCGTGTCGTCCGCCTTGCCGCCCGCCACGAGCTTCGCGCCTTTCGCCAGCGCATCATCGATCAGTTCGTTGCAGCGTCTTGCCGTGCTCATGTCCACAACCGAGCCGAGGACCACCGGGCCCAGGCGCGGATCACCGAGCGGAAGACTCGATGCACGGGCGCTCAACCTGGCCACGAATTCGTCGGCGATGGCCGAATCGACGACGATCCGCTCGGTCGACATGCAGATCTGTCCCGAATTGGCGAACGCACCGAACACGGCCGCATTGACGGCGGCGTCGACATCGGCGTCGTCGAGGACGACCAGCGGTGCCTTGCCGCCGAGTTCGAGCACCACGGGCTTCAGGTACTTCGCGCAGGTTGCGGCAATGAGCTTGCCCACCTGGGTCGATCCCGTGAAGTTCACCCGTCGCACAGCCGGGTGCGAAATCATGGCTTCGACCACAGCAGCCGCGTCGGCCGGCGCATTGGTGACGAAGTTCACCACGCCCTGGGGTAGTCCGGCCTCGTGCAGCGCCTCGATGATGAGGCCGTGCGTCGCCGGACAGATTTCGCTGCCCTTGAGCACCACCGTATTGCCACAAGCCAGTGGCGTCGCGATGGCCCGTACCGCCAGGATCACGGGCGCGTTCCAGGGAGCGATGCCCAAGACGACGCCCGCGGGCTGCCGCACAGCCATGGCGAGGCTGCCCGGCACGTCGGATGGAATGATTTCGCCGCCGATCTGCGTGGTCAGCGATGCGGCCTCGAGAAGCATGCCGGCCGCAAGGTGAACGTTGAAGCCGGCCCAGATCGCCGACGCGCCGGTCTCGGCCGCCATGGCTGCCGCGAATGCCTCGGCTTTCGCTTCGAGCGCTTGGGCGGCCTTCATCAGCAGCGTTCTGCGCTCGGTCGGGCCAGTGCGCGACCAGGTCTTGAAGGCCGCAGCGGCAGCGTCGACGGCCGCGACCGCGTCTTCCCCGGTGGCCGCGGGCGCGACCGTCGCAACGCTGCCGTCAAGCGGATTGCGCCGCTCGAAGGTTGCGCCATGGCGGGCCTGGACCGGCTCGCCGTTGATCAACATCGAAATCTTCATGGCCTTGTCTCCGGAAGGGTCTTGAATGAAAGCGTGAGCCGGCGGTGTCTTCAGGCGACCCGAACCTCCACGACGTTTGGCGCCTTGGCGGCGAGGGCGAGTTCGAGCACCGCCCGCAGATCGCCGGCATCGCTGACGAGCGTGGCGGCGCATCCCATGCCCTTGGCCAGCGACAAGAAATCGATGTCGGGCAGTTCCGTTCCCTGGACGACATCGGTCGCAGAGAACCCGAACACGGGCGCGAAATCCTGTAGCGCAGCGTACCGACGGTTGTTCAGGATCACGAACGTGATCGGCAGTTCGAGTTGCGCGGCGGTCCACAGCGCCTGTATCGAGTACATGCTGGAACCGTCGCCCATCAGGCAGATGACGCGGCTGCCCGGTTTGCCGAGCGCTACGCCCACTGCTGCCGGCATGCCGTAGCCGAGACCGCCGCTGTCCATGGTGAAGAAGGTTTCGCTGCGGGTGATGGGCAGATAGGCTTGCATCACCGGGCGCGCGCTCGGTGCTTCCTCGACCACGATGTCCTCGGGTGCCTTCACTTGCGCCAACGTCTGCAGGACGTAGGCAACCGACATCAACGGCGAAGGCTCCGCCTTTGGCGCTTTGATCCTGGCCGGCGGCACGGCTCGAACCTGGGGCACCGGGCGGGCGAGCAGATCGAGAACTCCCAGGCGGATGCTGCCGACCGCCGACATGCCGACCGGCGTCCAAGCCGCGGTATCCGGGTCCTCGGTCAGCTGGCACAACGTAGCGCCGCTCGGGATGTGTGGTCCCGCGCCTTCGACGTGATACGCGAACGCGGGCGCACCAATGGCAAGGATCAGGTCATGGTCGCCGAGCAGTTCGACGATCCGCTCGCGCATTGCGGGCAGGAAGCCAGCGAACAGCCGATGATCTTCGGGGAAGCTGCACCGGCCGGACATCGGCGCTGCCCACACGCGGGCGTTGTGCGCCTCGGCCAGAGCCACGACCTCGTTCCACGCATTGTCCCGATCGATCGCGGCACCTACGACGAGCGCCGGCCGATGACTTGCATCCAGCGCGTCGCCGATTTGTGCCAGGACGGCAGGCTGCGGGCGAAGCTCCGTACTCACGACCCTTGCCGGCACGAACTCTGCTGGCTGGTCCCAGTCATCTACCGGCACCGACACCAGCACGGGGCCACGCGGCGGCATCATCGCGATGTAGTACGCCCGCGCGATGGCCTGTGGCACGTCTTGAGCGCGCGCCGGCTCGATGCTCCATTTCACATAGGGCTTGGGGAGTTCGGTGGCTTGCGCCGAAGACAGGAATGGGTCGAAAGGGAGGATCGAGCGCGCCTGCTGGCCTGCCGTGATGACCATCGGCGTGCGATTCTTGTGAGCGGTAAAGATGTTGCCCATCGCATTGCCCACGCCTGCCGCCGAATGCAAGTTCACGAAGGAAGCGTTTCGCGTGGCCTGGGCGTAGCCATCCGCCATGCCCACCACGGTAGCCTCCTGCAAGCCCAGTACGTAGCGGAAGTCGGCTGGGAAATCGCGGAACATCGGGAGCTCGGTCGAACCGGGGTTCGCGAACACGGAAGTCATGCCGAAACGACGCATGAGGTCGACGACGGCGTCGCGAACGGTGACGGTGACGGTGCCGGGTTGCTTGGCTGCGTCGACGACGGCGAGTGGTAGGGGTCCGGTCATTGCGCGCTTTCCTTCTGTTGTGCACTGCACGAGTCGCAGCACTAGTCTCGATGGCACAAGTGTGAAAGTTCGTCACCCTCATGAAAATTGCTTTCTTGAGAGAAAGTCATTACCGTTAAGCATGACTTTCGACCTCCAATACCTTGTCGCCTTCAACGCCATCGTTTCGTCTGGAAGCCTTGGGCGGGCGGCTAACGCCCTGAACGTGACGCAACCGGCGCTGAGTCGCACCATCCGCCGGCTCGAGGAGCAGGTTGGCGCACCTCTGTTCGAGCGCCACTCGAAGGGTATGCAGCTGACGGATGTGGGAAAGGCCTTGCAGCCCCACGCGCTCCTATTGCAGCGCGAGTCCGAGCATGCGAATGAGCACATCAAGGCGATGCTAGGCTTGGCAAAAGGTACGATTCGCGTCGGCGCAGTCGGCAGCATTGCCTGCCTGGTGCTTCCCTTGGCCATCGGCAGCACAATCAAGAAGTGGCCAAATCTTCAAGTCCAGATCATCGAAGGCGTCTGGGATCGCCTTGCTGATGCGCTGGTCTCCCATGAAATCGATCTGGCGCTGGGGGTCGACGTCGAGGACACTGACGAGATCGTCGCTGTCAAGGATTGCCGTTGGGAGGACACCAGCCACGTGGTTGCGGGTCGGCGCCATCCTTTGCGAAAAAAGCCAGATCTCAAGCTCGCTGATACGCTGCAAGAGCGCTGGGCCATGCTTCCGAAGGGAACCGGGCCTTTCGAGCACATGAAGAAGGTGTTTTCGCGACAGAACCTGGCCTTGCCCAACATCGTCGTCGAGACCCGCTCCGTCATGGCGCTCAAGAGCTTGATCGGGCGTTCAGGCTTTCTTGGCTGGATGCCCGAGCCCATGTACGACGCCGAGCGCAAGGCGGGGCTCATCGACGCCCTGGAGATGCCAGGCGCCAGCGACAAGAGAGTCCTGACTGCGTTCCGTCGAAGGGCCGGCATGCTGCCCGGTCCGTCGATCAAGCTGCTCGAGGAACTGCGCGCGCTGACGGCGCAACGATCATGAGTGTGACGCCGTGGTCAGCGGATCTTCAGAGACCGTGGCGGCCCGCCCGGCATGCCTGTGGAAGACCGCCTGCTTGGCCTCACGCCGACTGTGCCGCGGCAGTGTCGACCTGGCACGCGCCTGGGCGAAGCGCTTTTTCGAGATATCCCGGTTGGCATCGGCCAGCGCCAGCGCTCCTTCGTTCGTCCCCACCGGCAGCAGGGATCCGTATCATCGATGAGGCCACTTGATGGGCCGAGTCGGTCGATGAAGGAGTAATCATTCTTCTGAAGTTGAAAGGCTGCTTTCCTGGCCGATCTCCGCCCGTTGGCTGGGCTTGGTAGTTGGCTGACCCGGGCCCGAGCTTTTCGGCGACACATTGGGTTCGCAACCTCCAGACGCTTGCCCGGTAAGGGCTGGCGCAGCATCGACTGAGATCGCCTCTTGGTGACCAGCCAGAACTCGGCGCATACGGCGCGCAGCAGGGCGCGTGTGATGGTCTAATTTCCTCAGACAGGTCGATAGGTTGGAAAGGGGCATGAGTGCGCTTCTGGCTCACGCCGATGCCTCACGCGCAGTCCGCGAATGCTGCGCCACGCGCGCCAGCCAGCTTCGCTCCGGGCTGATAGGTTGGCGTCTTGGCGCATTCACTCCTGTTAATCGGCCAAGCACACTCGATTCGCGTTTGTGCAGAGCATCCCCAGGGAAGGCTACCTGATTTCGTCTACCTTCCGAATAAGCTGACCCTTAGGGGTGGATCGAATGCTTGAGCTTCGTCCGTCCACCCTTCCAGGCCGTTGCTACACTTGATGCGAAATGCTGCAAGTCCTTTGATTTTCACTTGCAACAGATAGCATCGTGTGCCTGGTTCTACTGTTCCGATAACGGGTCCGGTCCCCTCCATTGCGTCATTGGCCATTGCGCGCAAACCGACGCGTGCTTCAGCTGTGCGTCCAAACATGTCTATGACATAGTCATTCCACCAGATGGCGAGCAGGGCAGTTGCGGTCAGCGCTAGTAGGCCAATCAACATCCATCTACCAATTCCCGGACGCGCCGCCCTCATAGCTTTGCCCCTTGCGATATAGTCTCCGCTCAACAAGCCGGTTCGATTTCGACAAAACCGCCAACAAGTCAGCAGGCGAGACTGGCGTTGGAAAATACCGAGGATCATGCGCCAGTACTCCGACCATTTCAAGTACGTCCGCCACGTTCGAACTGCACGAATTATCGAAAACGCTATATTTCGCGTCGATGGCGACGCGCCGCTCTAGCTCATCAATAATGATCTTCCTTTCGCGAGGAGATACCCATAAATGGAGGCCGATCGCATCGCGCTGTACTTTTTGCGTATTGCTATTCAGGTAATCTCTGAATGGCCCTTTGAAATACTTCTCATGCGCACGGCTATACACAGTTCTGTCGATGGCTATTGCTACGTGCCCAAATGCAGATGCCGGTCGTGGCAAGCTGTCGAAGACGACCACTTCGATATACTCACGATCAATATGAATCGGTTTTGGCTCGTTTTCGGGTAGCGGCGTTGTTGTGCGGCTGCCAATGGGAATCAGAGTCTTGCCTGTGGAGGGGGATACGAGTTTGTCTGCCATGGTGTCAACCCTCTACATAGATTTGCACATTCCGTGCACGCGCCTCCGAGGCTAGCAGATGCGTTCGCCCTTTGTTGTCTGTCGTGCCGAACTCCGGTTCGCCAGTTTCTCGCACAAGTGCATATTCAGTGTTCGCCAACGGAGCCTGGGTTTTGCTATCAAGCAGCACATACAGGTCATCAAATCTGTTGGCATCATGAGGCGACGCCGGAACGCGAAGCAATCCGTCTTTGTTATGGGTGCTGGCAAAGACTGCGCTGCTCCTCGGATGCTCAACGTTAGCGAAGCCCGCCGTTGACGAGATCAACTGAGCGCCACAGGCGGTTCGCATTCCGTGCAAAGCAATAGCCTTGCCGTGTGCGGTAAATCCTGTATCGCCCTCGATAATTGGAAAAACCCCATTGCAAAGAGGGCATGAAACCATGTGTCCAACGGCGGCTGCAGGGAGGCCGTGAATCCTGAAGTTAGGGATACCCTCTAGTACTGTGCCGCCGTGCGTTGTTTTATCCCCCTGCCGGACAATTCCTTTCATCATGGTATTTTGATCCTTTCGATTGTGGCAATGTGAGCTCAGGAAGTGAAAGAGCCAATGCGGAGAATAAATGCTATTTTCATACTGATTGATAGAGTATTGGGAGATCTCTATTCTTGGCGCGGATTTGGCTTCTTGTGTCGAATGAAATGTCGTTCTTCGATGGGTTCTGTCCGATCGTTGCAGCCAGCGGTATCGCGATCGGCCTGCGAGCCATCGTGTCGCTAAACGTCGTCCCCGTCCCAATCGACCGCCGTGACTTTCGGAAAACTCGCTGGTGGATCTGTGTCCAACGTGATGTCGGACAAGGTGGAGATGTAGGTCAGCGTCCGATCGTTCGACCCGGGGGGCCGCCGGCTTCTGACTTGAAGAGATGATGCGCCGCCTGTATCTGCTCGAATTTCAGCCGAAAGTCATCGCAGATACGGCGAAGGCATTGAAAGACCCCGTGAGCCAATTTACAGGGGCTGGAGACCCGCAGATTCAGGCTGTATTCCATAGCGAGGCATTAGGATTCACGCAGTCCGACGGGGCAAGCGCGGGCGGCGCAGATCCAAGCACCAGCGGTGGCTTGCTATCCGGCGCCGACCGGACAGCAAGCAAAATGTCGGTGGATACCTCGACGCTGGCCGGTACCAGCCACGCCGATGCCTACCTGACGATCGCAAGAACAACCGCCTCGAGTCGTGATGCCGTCAGCGATGCTGACTTCATGGCCCGCGCCAAAGCCATGGCAGAACGACTCAAGGCCATGCTGAAGCAGCACGGCACGGAGTCTCCATCGCCGGCGATTGACTTGCCGACGCAAACGTAACCGTCTTGCCAATGCGCGGGGAATCTATGTAAGGCCTTGGCAAGGGGCAATTCCCGCACCGCGCCCTGCAAGAAATCCTTATTGGATTCGGACAGCGGCGCCTCTTGATCGATCTCGGCGCCGAAGTTCGTATCCGTCTCGATACGCTCCATGGCGGCCTTCGGGCGACCTTCAGGCGGAATCCGTGAGGCTCACGCCCGCCCTTTGTCTCACCATGTCAGGCAATGACCTCCTACGCTGCGGCAGCCTCCTCGCGCATGCGGCGGGCTTCGTCGCGCAGGAACTGCTGGTAATCGTCCAGATCCCCGTCGAAAGGCTCGACGCCGCCTTTGGTGACCAGCCAGAACTCGTCGCATACGGCGCGCAGCAGGGCGCGGTCGTGGCTGACCAGCATCACGGTGCCTTCGAATTCGTTGAGCGCGATGCCTAGCGCTTCGCGCGTGGCCAGGTCGAGGTGGTTGGTCGGCTCGTCGAGCAGCAGCAGGTTGGGGCGCTGCCACACGATCATGCACAGCACGAGCCGCGCCTTTTCGCCGCCGCTCATCGTGCCAACCGGCTGATGGACCATGTCGCCGCTGAAGTTGAAGGTGCCGAGGAAGGTGCGAAGGGATTGTTCAGTGCCACTCTGGCCGGGAGCGCGCATGTGCGGCGGCGTGTCCTTGGCCAGGCGATTCATGTGTTCCATCGGCGTGTCGAGCGGGCGCAGCACGTCGAGTTCCTGCTGGGCGAAGTAGCCGATGTTCAGGCCTTTGCCTTCGCTGATTTCGCCGGAAATCGGCGCCAGCGCGTGCGCCACCGTCTTCACCAGCGTGGACTTGCCTTGGCCGTTGGCGCCGAGAATGCCGATGCGCTGCCCGGCCAGCACGGAACGGTTGATGCCCCGCACGATGACCGTGGGCGGGGTGCCCGGCAGAGCGTCGGCCGGCGCCGGGTAGCCGAAGCTCGCGTCCAGCATCGACAACAGCGGGTTCGGGACGTTGAGTGGCTCCTTGAACTCGAAGCTGAACTCTGCGTCGGCAAGCACCGGAGCGATCTTCTCCATGCGTTCGAGCGCCTTGACCCGGCTCTGCGCCTGCTTCGCCTTCGAAGCCTTGGCCTTGAAACGGTCGATGAATTTCTGCAGGTGGGCGATTTTCTCCGCCTGCTTGGCCATCGCGGCCTGCTGCAAGACGAGTTGCTCCGCGCGCATTTCCTCGAACTTGCTGTAGTTGCCGCCATAACGCACCAGCTTGGCGTTGTCGACGTGCACCGTCACCTGCGTCACCGCGTCGAGGAATTCGCGGTCGTGGCTGATCACGACCAGGGTGCCTTGATAGCGCTTGAGCCAGGCTTCCAGCCAGACCAGCGCGTCGAGGTCCAGGTGATTGGTCGGCTCGTCGAGCAGAAGCAGGTCGGACGGGCACATGAGCGCGCGCGCCAGTTGCAGCCGCATGCGCCAGCCGCCGGAGAAACTGTTGACCGGCTGATCCAGCTGCGCAGCACTGAAGCCAAGGCCCAGGATCAGCGCCTGGGCACGTGCGGGGGCATCGTGCGCGCCGGCGTCGAGCAGGGCCATGTAGGCGTGCGCCATGCGCATGCCGTCGTCGCTGGCCTCGGCGGCGGCGACTTCCGCCTGCGCGGCCAACAGCGCGGTGTCCCCCTCGACGACGAAGTCGGTCGCGCTCTGCTCGGTCTCCGGCATCTCCTGCGCAACCTGGCCCATCTTCCATGCCGCGGGAATCGAGAACTCACCGCTGTCTTCGTGCAGCGTGCCGTTGAGAAGGCCGAAGAAAGACGACTTGCCGGCGCCATTGCGGCCGACAAGACCAATCTTCTCGCCGGGGTTGAAACTGACGGACGCGCGGTCGAGCACGACATTGACGCCACGGCGCAGCGTGACATTGCGGATGGAAATCATAGGGAGCTACTTCGGAGAGGAATGGCATGATAGCCGATCGGACGTGCAGGGCCGTCGCTTTCCTGGCCGCATGCGTGAAGAGCCGCTTGCGCTTTGCGGCGTGCACCGGTCACAAAGCAAGGCGGCCTCTGGCACATGGGGTGTACCGGCTGCGGGGCCAGCGAACATCGCGGTGAATGACGGCTCCTGGCTGCAGATTCGACCGGTCGATGCATCAGCTTGATGGAATCGTTCAGCCGGCGTATCGGTCGCACGCTTGGCGACGGTGACTGGTTCGCTGTCGGTCGAAACGGGCAATCACTTTGCCATTTGCCAACGGCTGAATCCATCATGTGGTGTAGAAGAGTCTTCATGCAAATCGACACGCTCGTGCAGGCGCTTAGCATAATGGCCTGCTCGTCAGGATGTTGAGATCCGGATGCCAGGGTTGTCAGGAAGTGATGCGCGCACCGGGATCTGTGATGTTTTTCCGATGATTCCCAAGCTCAGTCGACTGCGACCGCTCTTAGATTTTGCGCAGATCAGTTGGGAAAATACCCCGGTGCAAATGCGCCGTACCCGTGCGGTGAGACTCTGTGCCGTCGGCAAAAATGGCTTGCCACCAACAACGATGGAGCCACCATGCCGCTGGATTCAGAGGAGCCGCTGGAGTACTACGAGAAATCGATGTTCAACTCCGAATGGAAGGCAGCGAAAGGCAAGCGCTGCACGCCAGTGGACGATGTCGTTCTGTCTACCGACAAGGCTCCCCCCGCTCTGCGCGACCAGCCACCGCCCCCGCCGAAACCAAAGGAGCCACCCAAGCCCAAGGAAGCGCCCAAGCCTCTCATCCAGGGTCTGCTGGAAGTCGGTGCAAAGATCCATGAATGGGCGCACAGCCAGACCGCGGTCGTCCCGGAAGGGCCAGGAGGGACCCTTGGTCCCCCGAGAATAATCCCCGCCAAGCTCCTTCCCCCGTTCGACTTGCAGGACGTCCCCAAAGCGATGGATGGCCTGAACTGGCCCGTTTCCGCGAAGCTCCAGCGCAAGTGGTTCGCAGGGGAGTTGAATTACCCGACCACTGACAAGGGTGCTGTCTTGGGCGTCAATCAGGATGGTCAGCCATTCCCGCCCAGTATGATCGACACGACGACGATCAAGATGGACTGGCTTCTGCGCTTCCCACGTGCCAAGGCCAAGCTGGACGAGCTTCTGAATGAAAGACTATTCAACGCGTCGGCCATCAATGAATTGAAGCTCAAGGCGCGCAACTGGGAGTCGTCCCCTTATGTGATTGACACATGGGCGCGATGCGAGGGCGACTGGCAGAAGTATCACCGAACATATCAATATCAATTGGTCAACGTCGACAGCGACCTGACCAGCAAAGCCATCATGGGGGTCGCTGGATCGGTGACGCCAATTCTGATGGACGACCTCTATGGGGCGTTGGCGGGCTTCTCGTTCTATGCGGCCCTGAGCAAGTTCACCTACTTCAATGGGCGGCTGGAAATCGACGAGATCAACTACTATGCCCGCGACGTGTTCACGTTCCATGACCGGACGGACGGCAGTCCCACCTCCAAGGGAACGCAATATCTCGGAAACTGGAACAAGCATGGGCTGATTGTAGTACCGGCGTATGCCGTACTTGGGGAAGTCTCAACGGCCAAGATGCCCCCCGTAGCTCGGTACGGCAGGATGACAGGGGGGCACGTGTTCTATACCGTTCGCAATCGCGACTACCGGGAGTGGCAGTTAAAGCATCGGCAAGGCGGCGACCTGGTGCTGTACTCCAACCGCTACCGCATGAGGCTTCGTGAACCGATGGTCTTTGAGTTCCGGCGATGAAACGAATATTGAAGATGTTGGCCTATGTGCTCGTGCCCATCTTGCTTCTTTGGTATGGGGGCGGGATGTATTACAGATCCACCGCCCACGAATGCGAACGTGAGGCCGAGGGGGACTATATTGGCGAGCATTGCTATATGGCCTTTAGAGACAGTTCACTGTTTCGCCTCTATGACGCCAAAACGGGCGAAAAAATCGCTGAGCGCATGTTCATGGAGATAGCAGAGCCTCGTATTGCCTGGGGCGATGACATCGTCTACTACAGCCCCGGTGAAGACAAAGACTACGTTCCCCTTCCACCGACCTGGATAGACCGTCTGCGCGCCAAGCTACCGTGACGGCCATCTATGGAGGGGCATCGGGGAAAGACGGGTTGCCTGGCCGCATTCATGTGGCGCACCAGCTGATGGACTCTCCAAGAGTGGCTCCAGCGTCAACTATTTGAGCTAGCATCTTTCGATGCATTGTTTCCTATGCAGGGGGGGCACTATGCGCATCCAACTGGAAAAAGTGAAGCCATGGGCCGATCTCTTGCTGACGGTCGTCTCGCTGATCGCGATTCCGGTGACGGGATGGTGGGCGTACCACAATTTCTCCGTCGAAGACACGCACGAAGCCAATCCGAATATCAGCGTAACAGCGGAAGTGATGCCCTATGACGATGAGCGACGACTGCTCGTTGTACACATTCGGCCAAGGAATCTGGGGAAGGTGCCGATCGAGTTGCTCGGTGGAACGCGTGGGGACATCAGCGTGGACATCAAGGCGCTACCGAGCAAATCCCCAAACGGCTACCTCGATCTCGAAGGCGTACCTGTAACGTTTGCTGCGCACAACATCGTATCGGGATTCAACGGCGGGTACGTGATGGAGCCGGGCATTGACTACGACGAGATCAAGACCTTTGTCGTACCGAGAGGTGTGACATACGTCATACGTGCCGAAATGGATCATTACGACGATAGTCCAGATGATGAAGTCGATGCCTCATACATCATTGCGGCTATCTAGTTATGGGGGGGGGCGAACCCAAACACCGGATGCCCTAGAGAGCCACGGCGGCAGACCCGTAGACGGATCGAAGAACTAGAAATGATCTGGAGGGAAGCGAAAGCTGTGTACCTGCTTGTGTCATATCGCTTGAGCTGATCTTGTCGTCTGTACTTGACAAAAATGGATCGCAAGATGAACTCAGCGACGCTTGGCGCAGCCATCCAACGCAAACGCACCGCGCTTGACCTCACCCAGCAGCAGCTCGCGGACATGGCAAATGTGTCGCGCCAGTCTCTCAACGGCATCGAGCATGGCCATGTGAATGCCACGCTCGATACCTTGGGACGGCTGCTGGACGTGCTTGGCCTGACGCTGGAGGTGGACGACCCGGAAGCAGCACGGCAAGCCGAGGGAAGGCCGACGCGGGCACTGTGGATGGCCGCAAAAGGGGCCAGCGTCAGCTATGCAGGGGAGTTGACGCCGGAGGAACTGGAGCAGGCACTGGCTACTGGTCAAGTGCCAGCCGCCTTTCGGGCGCATCTGGCCCAGGTGCTGGATGAGGCGCCACTGCAGCTCGTTACCAAGATGGTGGCGGAGGTGGCCGCCAGGCGGCAGCGCAGGCCGTCGGAGATCTGGAAGAACCTGCGGAGGCTGGCGCAGGCATTGATGGCGACGCGCGGAGGACTGTGGGCATGAAGGTGGAACGGAAAGGGGATATCTGGGAAAGCCTGTTCCCGCATGCATTCACCTTGATGGACGAGGTGCGCAAACACGGTGGGATTGAGCCGCTCTGGACGTTCGGCGGCGGCACCGTTCTCATGCTCCGGTACCACCATCGCTTTTCCCGCGACATCGATCTGTTCGTGCCCGACCCGCAGTACCTTGGCTACGTGACGCCCCGACTGAGCGACGCGGCTGAGGCCATCTCGCCCGACTATCTGGAGCAAGCCAACTTCGTCAAGCTGGTCCTGGAAGCCGGCGAGATCGATATCGTCGCCTCCGCCAACCTGACGGAACATCCGTTCGAGGTCTGGGAAATCATGGCCACATACTCCTAACCGGAATATGGACGACTTGAAGATGAGCTGATGGTGGACGTTCGTCCGACGTGGCCTGAGGTACTCTTGACACCCTACGAACGTCGGGTTTAGGAGGGTTCCGTTCGGTCGAAATCTTAGGGATAGTGATATATTTAACTAATCTTTTACTAATTGCGGTGATTGTCGAGTGGTGACGACTATCCCTATTGCGAGATACCGCGTATGGTAGCAGGACGCTATCGTGCCGATGCATCTACGTCGGCGCGGGGAACAATATATCAGCTTTGCGTGGCCGTCGAGCAATGCTACGAGTTGCGACGAGGTGAGCGGCTGTTGATCGAAAAATGCGGAGATTTGACCATCCCTAGCAAGAAGCAGACGGAGGTAAAGCACGTCAAGGAGCCGCTCTCTGATGGTCATTCGAGTTTCTGGAATACCTTGCGCAACTGGATGGACGATGCCTTCAAGCATGATGACTATGCAGCGCTTGTTCTGTATTCCACTCAACCTATCGGCGCCCGCGCGAAGCTCGCGAATTGGAATGCACAGCCAGCTAACCGTCTAACGCTTCTTGAAAAGATTCATGCCAAGCAAATGGCAGATTTTCAGAAGAGGCAAACGGCGGCGTCGAAAAGGCAGGCGTCAGGGTCAAAGAAATCTGCTCCGGCCGAATTGAGTGAAGTGCTTGAACTCCAACAATGGATCCTCGCAGACGAGCGACGGCCTCGTCTTCTGAAGGTGATAGCGAAGGTATGGATCGAAGCGCAGACTGACCGCATGAGTGACCTTTATGAAAAAATCTTGGAGACGAAGATTCGCGGTCTTACGGATTCTCGCAAGACAAATTTTATTGATGCGCTGATCGGTTTCGTATGCCGCGCCGATTCGCTAGATGGCAACTGGGAGATCACGTGCGAGCAATTTGACGCAAAACTCCGCGATCTACAAGCGACGTTCGGATACGCGTCCAGAGTTTTCCCGAGTTTGAAGCGAATTTTGGATGCAGGGGACCTTCCTGCCGTACAGGCCGATGAGCCGTTCATCCGGAAGATTCAAGAGATTCAGCACACTGAGCGGATTGATGTAGCTATTCAACAGTATCAGGCCACGGTTCAGACCATCAGGGAAGAGTTCGAGCACTACAGGGTTGAGGAAGATGTTCTCCGAGACTTCGAGTATGGTGTCATCCAGCGCTTTGAGATGGGCTACGCGATTGCATGCAGCGACTGCGAAGACGAAATCAAACATTCGAGGCGCTTCTATGACAGGACCATGATGGAGCCTCCACCAAGCCTTTCGTTGTTCGATGACACTCCGGATTGGTTTCGCAATGGTCTTTTGCACACCAAGATGAACGATTCAAAATTGCTTTACAAATGGAAGCTCGACAAGAATACGGAGACGTGAGCCGCAATGAGTACGGCGATGTCATTCAGAACCTGTACATCCTCCACAACAACCCGTTTCTCTTCGCAGAACCTATGGTCAGGTTCTACGAGGCATTGGGTGCCCTAGAGAATAATGTTGTCCTCGCGTATCTTGTGCTGCCCATGATTCTCCATGAGCCATCGCGCAAGCTACTGCAGAGAGATCATTCGAAAACGTCGTTACGGACGTTTTTGGAGGCACCAGAGCGGCTGCACGGCCTGCAACGTAGAATCCGCGCCAAACGCGTGTTGACCAATACCACATTGCAGTATCTGGTTAGCGTCGGACGGTTGCAGGTAGAGCAAGCACAGGTCGTACATGTTGACCCTTCGAAATTCGAACGGCAGCTCTCAGCCGCAGCGGTCTGTCGGGCAGCAAAGGCGCTCGGCAGGATTTTTCAGCCTTACGATGTTCCGACGGTGTACCGCATGCTTGGAGTCATGTCGCTATGAAAGCAAGGATTCGACACATTGGTGTCTTGGACCACGAGGGGCGCGCACATGCGGTGGCATTCGCGGAAGGCGTGAATGTCGTAACCGGTCGCTCGTCCACTGGGAAGAGTGCTCTGATCGAGATCTTCGACTATTGTTTTGGCAGCTCAGAGTTCACAGTTCCTGTTGGTGTGATCACCGAACACGCCTGGCTATTTTTTACGATCATGCAGGTTGGGGATGCAGTGCTGGTACTTGGGCGGCATCCAAACACTGATCATGTCTTCTTCAGAGAGGATCTGCAGTTCCAGCACCTTCAGAATTTGGAGGGGCTCGACCGGGAGTACTTCGAAAGACAGTACTTTCTGCCGCTGCGCAACTTCAACAAACAGTTGACGCGCTATTTTGGTGTCGTCACCACCGATGTCGACGAGGATCTCGTTATTCAGGGCAGGCGGGGCAGCAAGGCGTCTACGCCGTCGGCCCGAAGCTTTACGTCGTTCATGCTGCAACACCAGAATCTGGTCGCAAACAAGCATGCCGTTTTCTATCGGTTCGATGAACGGGAGAAGCGTGAGCAGGCCATCGACCATCTCAAGATTTTCCTCGGGTTTGCGGATCAAGAGTACTTTCTGAAGCAGCAAGTACTCAACGACTTGGAGCATCAGGCACGCGCGTTGGCACGCGCCATACCTCGAAAACAGGAGATGCTTGAGACCTCGCAGCGTGCACTATCGGCGGCGGTGGCGGATTACCAAGCGATGAGCGGAACGTTGCTCGAGTTCGACATGAGCGATGCGCTCGCCAATCCGGCACGGGCTCTCGAGCGCGTCGCTGCAAAGGCAGTTGCGATAGTTGCCGATTCATCTCACTACATAGAGCGTCGTCAGCAGATTGAGATGGAGCGTAGCAAGGAGGTCGCAGAATTGCGCATGCTCCAGCAGGAGTTGGCGGCAGTGGACTCGTCAATCGAGTTCTCCCAACGCTATGCGGCGCAGACTCGGGAAACGATCCTGCCAACGCATGCGGACTTGCATTCGTCAACTTGCCCATTCTGCAACGCTCCCAGCGGAGCCGTCGAGGAGAGCGCCAATGCGCTCACCGGCGCCATCCATTGGCTGAACTCGGAACTGTCTCGCTCGTCGTACCGGCTGGCGTCGTTTGAGGAAGCGAGGGCCAAGCTACAGCGGGATATCAAGCCGCTCCGAACCAGGATCTCTAGTTTGACGTCTGAACTTAGTCGCTTGGACCATGACTTGGCAAAGTTGGGCAAGCAGAAGAGCCTGTATGAGCAGGCCGTTGCAGCAAAACTTAGGATTGAACAGGAGCTCACGCGGTTGCAGGAGGTCGTGTCAGGGAGGGGCGAGGACGATCTAAAGGCGCTACGCAGGCAGATTGATGAGCTTCGGGCTGAAATCCGGATCCGGTTCGATATTGACCGCAAGCTTGTCGATGCGCAGACTCGCATCGAGCAAATTCTCGCAAGCTTTGGCGATCGGTTCGAGTTTGAAGCCTCGTACCAACCCATCCGATTGCGTTTCTCCTTGGAATCCTTTGATCTGTGGCACGAGACCAAAGACGGCAAGGTGTTTCTCCGCTCGATGGGTAGCGGAGCGAATTGGCTGTCATGTCATCTGGCGCTGTTTCTGGCACTGCATCGCTTCTTCTGCGAATTGGGAGGAGACTGCGCAATTCCACCGATCCTCTTCTTGGATCAACCCAGTCAAGTCTACTTCCCGGCGCTGCTGGACGGTGATGAGGATTTTCGACCGGAGGAACTGGCGCGCCGCGATGCTGCGCGCCCTCGTGATCGGGCAGTCGATGAGGATCTGCGTGCCGTGACAAATTTGATCGACCAGCTCGTTTGGTATTGTGAGGAGACGTTCCAAGCTACCGGTATTCGACCTCAGGTCATCGTCACAGATCATGCAGACCACCTGAAGCTGAAGAGTGGTGTGTCGTTTGAGTCGTTGGTGAGGAAGCGCTGGCGCAAGGAGGGAGAAGGCTTCGTTGCCATTCGCACGGCGCGGAGGCCGGCGCAGGGGAAGAGCACTTAGCGTGCCGTGGAGCCTCTGCAGTGAGACGGGCCGGTGCCGCCCGTAACGGGCTGCCCGGACAAGTGTTGAGGCAACGCCATAGGGAGTTCGGGCCGTTCCCAAGTGGCGCCGGACGCTTGCGGGAATCGTCTGCCAACGCACTTGTTGTTCCTAGTCCTTGAATAGCTTTTACGTAGTCGGCCCTGAACAATCCCGCAGAGGCATGCCAGTCAAGGCTTTGCGGGAAGTACCCGGTATCAGGAATTGCAAGAATGAGGCATATTTGCACCCAGAATCCTGCAAATTCTGATCGAGGCGTTACCTGAGCCATCAAGGCGATGATCAAGCGACGCAGTGCCATCGAGCCTGCTATCGGGCACATGAAGGCGGATGGCAAGCTTGGCTGAAGCGCCCGCTCGGCGATGCCCTGCATGCAGTCCTGTGCGGCGCCAGTCACAACATCCGCCTGATCCTGCGGAAGCTGAGTCGGTTTCTTTGTGCTTGGATTCTGCGTCTGCTACTTCTCGGTCAGTTGGCCATATCACTGGTAAGCGTTGCCCCAGTACCGTCTGTTCATGAACATCCATAGACGGCAATCTGGCTCCCACCACATTCTGATGGGAACCAGAAAATATGGAAATCAAGGCGCGGGGTCGCCAGCGAGGCTCCAAGAATTACTCGAAGGAGTTCCGCGCGCAGGTCGCCGCTGAAGCACGGGACCCGTCGCGCTCGCTAGCGGAAGTTGCGCGCACGCACGGCTTGAACGCGAATCTCGTGTCGAAATGGCGGCGGGATCAGGAGCGAGCCTCGGCATCCGCATGCGAGCCGGCCGAGTTTTTCCTGCCCGTACAGATGGCACCGCAACCTAAACCAGTGCTGACTGGGTCTTCCAGCTTCGTCATCGAATGTCGTGGCGTGCGTGTGCGTTTCGACGGTAAGCCCGAGGCTGATGTACTGCAGCTTGTGCTGGTGAGCTTGCTGGGAGTGGGTACGTGATGCTGGGCCTTCCCGCCAGAACTCGGGTGTGGTTGGCTGCGGGCGTGACGGACATGCGCTGCGGCTTCAACAGCCTGGCGGCAAAGGTGCAGACTGTGCTGGAGCGGGACCCGTTCAGTGGTCACGTGTTCGTGTTCCGCTGTCGCCTAGGTGATCTGGTCAAGGTGCTTTGGTGGAGCGGTGATGGCATGTGTCTGCTGATGAAACGGCTTGAACGAGGCCGATTCGTCTGGCCGCGTGCGGATGGGGGTATTGTCAGCCTGAGCCAGGCGCAGCTCTCAATGCTGCTGGAGGGCATCGACTGGCGACAGCCGGTGCGTACGGCGGAGCCGACCTCGGCGTTGTAAACCTGCCTGTCGGCGCGTAGACTGCTGGCATGACGACGGCGAACGCGTACCCGGACGACATCGAAACGCTCAAGGCCTTGCTGCTCGAGCGCGATGCCTGCATCGGGCATCTGGAAGACGTGGTCGAATCGCAGAGAGCGGCGACGGCCACCGACAAAGCCGAAATCGAGCATCTCAAGTTGCTGATCGCAAAGCTGCGTCGCATACAGTTCGGTCGTAGCTCGGAGAAGTTGGATCGCCAGCTCGAACAACTCGAACTGCGCCTGGAGGAACTCGAAAGCGACGAAGGCGCAGTTCCCATCGAGATCCCGAAGACGTCGCGCACGGCACCGGAACAGATACAACGCAAGCCGTTGCCGGAGCACCTGCCGCGCGAGATCCAGACCCATTGGCCCGAATCACGTGAAGCCTGCTCGGCATGCGGTGCGCCGATGAAGCGGCTTGGCGAGGACGTTTCCGAACAACTCGAATATGTGCCGGCGAGCTTCCGGGTCATCCGCCATGTACGGCCGAAGCTGGCGTGTTCGTGTTGCGACCATATCGCTCAAGCTGCTGCGCCGAGCCGCCCCATCGAGCGAGGCATGGCTGGTCCAGGACTGCTGGCTCATGTACTGGTCTCGAAGTTCGCGGATCATCTGCCGCTCTACCGGCAGTCTGTGATCTATGCGCGTGAAGGCGTCGAGTTGGAGCGCTCGCTGCTAGCGAAGTGGGTGGGCCACTGTGCGGCGCTGCTGCAGCCGCTCGTCGGGGCGCTGCGCCGTCATGTCATGGCGGCAACGAAGCTCCACGCCGACGATACGCCAGTGCCGGTGCTCGCGCCAGGTAACGGGAAGACCAAGACTGGGCGCCTGTGGGTGTACGTGCGCGATGACAGTGCGTCGGGCGATGCGACGTCGCCGGCCGTCTGGTTTTCCTACACACCGGACCGCAAAGGCATCCACCCGCAGCACCATCTCGACTCGTTCAACGGGACGTTGCAGGCTGATGCCTACGGTGGCTATCAAGCGATCTACGAAACGGGACGCGTTGCCGAAGCAGCGTGCTGGGCCCATGCCAGACGGCAATTCTACGAACTGCATGCAGCCCGCCCGAATGCCTTGAATACCGAAGCGCTGGAACGCATTGGAGCGCTCTACAAGGTCGAAGAGCAGATCCGGGGCAAACCGCCCGACGAGCGTCGCGCATATCGCCAGGCGCAGGCGAGCCCTCTACTCGATCAACTCCACGCGTGGCTGAGCGACACGCTGGAGACGCTCTCACGCAAATCCGACACGAGTCGAGCGATTCTGTACGCATTGAATCGGTGGGCGGCTCTCACGCGCTATTGCGACGACGGGCAGTTGGAGATCGACAATTTGCCGGTCGAGCGTGCCCTGCGCGGCGTGGCCATCGGGCGGCGCAATTACCTATTCGTGGGTGCAGACTCGGGCGGAGAGCGCGCTGCGGCAATCTATAGCGTGATCGGCACAGCCAAACTCAATGGCGTCGATCCCGAGGCCTATCTGCGCCTCGTGCTCGCGCTCATCCCAGATCACGCGGTCAACCGTGTCGACGAGCTTCTGCCCTGGTTCGTTGCCGAGCAACTGGTTAAGCCAGCGTAACTGCATCGGACGTCAAGGCGGTGCTGGCTACACGCTTACAGAAAATCGGCGAACTCCGCAGTTCATCGGTGCGTGGAAGGACGGCAGAATCTGGCCAGTTGAGATCCGTTCCACAATTCGCATGACACCATGCGTCATCATCGCAATCTGATTTTCGACGAACGCATAGAGGTAACGTCAGGGGCATCCACTCGCTCGCCTAGAGGTCGAAACGCTCGAAGGCTGAGACTTCGCCGCGTGCTCCCCGGCGGAAAGTAGTGCTGGTTGATTGGCGCTGTAAATCGCTAGACTTCGATATCCATGCCGTTAGAGGTCGGCAGCACATCCTCGGTGTTGGCGGCAGCTACGCCTCTGCAAACGGATCTGTTCGTTCAATACTAAGCAGAAAATGTTCAAACTGATGCTTGTCATTGTCGCGAATCTTTTTGAGAACGAACTTTGCAAGTGACGCAATTTCTGTGCAATCGATCGGCTGAGTACCACGATCAATGAATTCACCTAGATGCGAGAATTCATTAATCAGGCGTTGGACGAACGCCTCCGAGCTGGTACCGTCTGCAAAGAAGAGTTTGATACGGTTGTCGTGATCGCTCCGGTCACTTTTGACAAACGGATACTTGAAGAAGAGAAACGCCTCTAGGAATTTTCGCAGGTTGTTGCCGAAATTATAAAAGCTGTGGTAGTGCTTTATGGCATTAGTGTCGTCCGCACAGCAGAAAATCTCACCGAAAAGATAGTTTAGCTCGGTCACGTAGTTTCGCAGGTAGTGTGGCATCAATCCGATCGTGCTGGTCGTCTCCTTTCGGGTGATGAGGAAGCTCTCGGTATCTTTCCCTGGTTTAGTGAGCCGCTTCAGGTACTTCAGAAATTCTAGATTGTGTGTCGAGATGAATAGTTGCTTATACCGATATGTCGGTTTGCCATTCGCATCCTTAATGATGGCGCCGTTTTCGTCCTCGATGGGCTTGGCCAGGTAGTTCTCGATTAGGCTGAAAACAAAGAAGACGTGATTGCTGTCGAGGCTCGAGATGGGGTCGTCGATGTAGATGATCAGCTGCTTGCCTTGTGTATCGATATCCTCGAGCTTGGCGAGGAAGTAGCAGAAAGCAACAAGGCTGCACTCACCCTCGCTCAGGTTATATGCAATTTGGTCGCCTCTCATGATCTGGAAGCGGTCGGGGCTCGTATCGGGTTCTTCCTGTGCAGACAGTCGTAGTCCACCATGCCCCAGAAAATGTCCGAGATACTGGTTGACTTTTTCGGCTCCCCGTCTCTCATCCCGGAGCTGGGTTTTCAGTTCCTTGATTCGCTCACTTCTCTTCTTTCCTTCGCCTTCCACGGCATCGCGTTCCTCTTTCGCTTTGGTAACCTGGGCGTCCAGTTCACTTATCCTGATTTCCTTCTCATCGAGACCAATGTCGATGACAAACTGCGCGATCTCACTCAGGCGTAAATCACTTCGTGCAGTTGCCTGCCTGTCAGACAGAGAGGCTGTCGCTTTGTTATTCTGATCGATGAGTGCGTTGATGGCCGTGAGCTTTTCTAATACCGATTTAGAGTGATCCAAAATGTTGCAGGTGGGGCGGTCGGTGAAGATATCGTTGAGGCGCGCACTTAGTTCATCCGAGAGAAGTAGAAGGCTCCTTTTATACGCGTCGAACGCTCCTTCGAGTTCGCTGAGATGACCGTCAAACGCGGCCTGATGCGAAGTGTAGAAATCCTTCCGTTCGACGGTGACTACATTGGCGATGCGTACGCGTTCGCTGTTGACTTCATCCAGTGTCGCCTTGAGTCGCTTCTCGAGATCAACGGACTCTTGATTGAAGTGGTCGCCCAATGTCTTCCATAGATCAGCTGGCAGCGCGTTACCACAAAACGCGCAAGTCGAGCGTCCATGTTGATGCAATTCGATGCCAGCCTTGACCCAGTTCTGGAGCAAAGCGCTGTTCAGTAATTCCTGGATTGGCGCGCTTGGCTGGATCTTCTTTGTGGTGAGTAGATTGACCGAGCTTGTCAGTGTTCCAAGCGCAGGACTAAACGCCAGGCGTTGCCGGATGTCGGGAAGGGCGGTTTCGCCAAGCAGATCGACCTTGGCGTTTCGCTCGGCCTCTGCAAGCGGGGAGAACCTGTCATCACGGACAGTCTTGATGTCGGCCTTCAGCTTACGGACATCGTAGTTAGCATCGCGGTAGAGAGGATTGTGCTTGACACCGGTCGGGCGCTTGTTGGCCTTGTCGACGAGCAGCCTATCTAACTCATCCGCGGCTTCCTTTGCTAACTTCATTTTATTGACATGATCTATCTTCTTTTCCTGGTAGTGATGGCGTAGGCCGGTCTGGCTTTCGACGCTGCCGAGTTCCCTTCCCAGGGCGTCGATCTCCGCCTCGATCTCTTTGTTCTGCAATCCGAGCACGGCGAAGGGGGAGATGTGTCCGTTTTCATCGCGGAGAAATCCTAGATGGTCGTCGACGAAGTCCTTGTTGTAGACGCGGACGTCGTTGGCTACTGCGGGAATGTCGTGGTGAGATAGAACGCCGCTGGAAAGCGTGACTGTGAACGCTGGTTCCGTGTAGCGAGAAGAAATCGATCCTGTTTCCAAGGCGCGGATGATTCGCGATAGGGTCGTTTTTCCAGAGTAGTTGCGACCATAGATCACGTTCAGCTTCTTGAACTTGGCCACCTGGTCGTCCCGGTCACGGACTTCGGTGTTCCAGGCGAAGCTGGAATAGCACCCGAAGTTCTGGATATCGATTTTTTCGATCATGCGGTAGCCCCCACTCTCATAGCCTCTTGCCTAGTATGTTCTGATGCGCGCTGACTAGTCGCGACAGTTTTTGTACGGCTGGCGCGCGTGGAACCGTTAGCACGACTGGACGCTCCCAGCCAATTGGCAGCGTCCGCGACGGGTCTCAGTGGCTGGCGATAGCGCACCAACCTGCTTGATGAACTTCGCTAGAATGCGAAATCCCCGTACATCCGGAGTCGATCATGACGCGCGCGTTTATCTCTTACAGTCACGCAGATGAATCCTACCGCGCCGAACTGGAAAAGCATCTGTCCCTCCTACGAAAGCAGGGATTGATTGAGCTCTGGCATGATCACCGTATCCCTGCAGGGGGAGAAATTGAAAGCCACATCAGCGCAGAATTGGAGAGGGCCGAAGTTATCCTCTTGCTCGTCAGCGCCGACTTCATGGCGTCAGACTACTGCTACGGCGTAGAGATGACACGTGCTATGGCTCGGCATGCCGCCGGGACGGGAGTGGTCGTGCCAATCATCGTCCGCCCCTGTGACTGGCACTCGGGGCCGTTTGGCCGGCTCAAGGCGTTGCCGCGGGACGGCAAACCGGTCAGCAAATGGCCCACACTTGATGATGCGTTTCTCTGCATCGTGCAATCGCTGCGTGATCTGGTGGCCCAACGGCGGCCCAACCAGGCTGGCACGGCGGCGCCGGTCGCTTGGCCTGCGCCGGCCAGCGTCCCAGGCGCCGCCGTGTATCCGCGTTCCAGCGCGCTCGCCTTGCGCAAGGAGTTTAGTGACATGGACCGGGACCGCTTTCTCGAGGAGGGCTTCGCCTATATCCGCGCCTTCTTCGAAAATTCGGTGAAGGAACTGGGTCCGCGCAACCCGAGTTATGAGGCCCACTTTCGGCCGCTTTCCAAGGAGGCGTTCACGGGGACGCTGTACCGGGAGGGGAGGAAGGTGGCAGGTTGCTACATCCGCATTAGCCGGATGTACGGCGGGCGTGCTCAGATTGCCTATTCGGGCAATGACAACGGACAGGACAACAGCTTCAACGAAATCTTGAGCGTTGAGGCAGACGACCAGTTGATGTACTTCCGCCAGCAGATGCTGCACTGGCCGGGCAATGTGGCCAGGCTGACCCATGAGGGGGCGGCCGAAGCGCTCTGGCAACTGTTCATCGAGCGCGCGCGCTGACGGCCCCGGGCGTGACTGCGCGCCTCGGTCGGGCTATGGCGAGCTGACCCGGAAGGTGTGGCCGTACGCGCCGAACAGCTCGGTATTCATCCGTGCCGCGGCGATTTGCCAGGTGTCCGGGGTGGACGTCAAGCGCAGCGGCCATTGCAGCGTTTCCAAGCGCGGGGATGGCGGGGCGTGAAACCATCCACTGTAGCCAGCGGCAGCGAACTGCAGGCTGCTGGCTCGCAGTAGGGTGGCTGTGAACCGATACGGTTTGGGCAGGTCGGCCGTCAGACGCAGCGCTTTTTCAGCGAAATCTTCGAAGAAGCCCGCATAGAAGTCCGTCAATTGTTGTTTGCTGGACCCGTGCCCACATTCGGGGAAGGCCCATACGCCTGCAATGAGCGATCCGTCGCGGTGCATCTCGAAGGCCCACTGGGGTTCGTCGCGCGAATCCAGGCAAGCGAGGCCGCGGAAGACGGGGTGCAGTCCTCCCGCTGCATGAAATGCATCCCACCATGCGACCTGTCGGCCGCTGCCCGTCCTGAGGGCTGCCTGCCGGGCTTCGTCTGCCAGATCAACCTCCAGCCCGCGACTGTCCGTACTGGCCTGGGCGATGAGGGTCGGTCGATCGTGCAGTGCGTAGCTGACCACAAACTCGGCCAGGCGCAATAGCATGTCAGGCCGCTCGGCGTAGGCGATCTGTAAGGCGGTGTCCTGCGTCAGCACAGGCAGTGTCTCGGGAAAAGAGGATGGTTAGGCACTATACCGCGGACGGGCAGGGAGGACGTACGGCCGCGCCTCGCATATTCAGTCGGCCCCGTTCGCGTCGGCGTTTCGCACAAATTTGACTGCAAGATACCGAGTTGGACCCGCATTTCGAATGTCGGCGTGAAGCTGCGGGGCAGCGCTCGTAGATGGCCCGGCAGCAGTCGTATCCGCAACCCCCTATTGGGGGTGCGGTGGGAGTGTTGAGTTCGGCTCCTTCACGACCGGACACATCGAGGCCGGCATCAAGCCGGCCTCGTTCCAATGGTTACGGAGCGGCCGAGTCAGCTTCACCCTGCGCCGCCAACTCACTCAACACCAGCGTCTCATGCGCCAATCCAGCGGCTAACGTGAGCACTCGATTCTGAATCTCCGCGTTCAGATCGCCGAAGGTGCCAGACTCCGCGCAGTCGCGAGCCAGAAAGAGCAGAGCATAGAGCTGCGCCGACTTCTCAGCGGCCAGGGTCAGCGGCGTTTCGCAAAGCGCACGCGAGTGAAGATGGATATCCGCGTTACGGTACTCGGCGGTGAGGCCGTAGCGGGTGTGTTGGCGGGTGTTATCCATTGGCGGCCTCCTTATGTCTTTCGAGCGCGTGGGGGCGGAGGTCGTCGGTTGAGAGGGGGCGTGCTCGGCACGCCGATTGGAAGCCTGGACGGGCAAGGGCGAAGAGGCGCATGTCGCGGTCTCCTGTCAGATTGAGCGCCAATCGGTGGCGCGATCCGCCTGGTTTCGGGCTTCCAATCCCGGTTGCTGTGGAGGCAGCAACCGGACAAGTATCGGTCGAAATCGGACGGCCGGTTTTTTCCGATTGATACGAATCGCCGGTTGCCCTAGCAATCGGTCGCCATACCCTCGGCAAAGGTGACGATGCCGGCCATCGTTCTCGGCTCGTCGGGCAAGACGCATAGGCTCTGCTGAGCAGGCCTCTCTTGCCTCGTTCCGGAATGGCTTACCCGCAGCGAGGAAGAGTGGCACAGCGCAATCCGAGCTGAGGGGATCTACCCCTCAAGCCTCCACCTCATGCGCATACACAATAAACCCCTTATGCTCCGCCACCTTGTCATACAACGCCCGCCCAGCCGCATTCCCCACCTGCGTCTGCCAATAGACCCGCCGAGCCCCCGCCAGCCTAGCCTGCGCATAGACCCCTTCAATCAACGCCCGCCCACAACCCCGCCCACGCGCGTTGGCATCCGTGAACAGATCCTGCAGATAGCACACGGGTTCAATCCGGGTCGTGCCGCGATGGAAGAGGTAGTGCACCAGCCCGATCAGCTTGCCGTCCTGCTCGGCGACCAGCGCAAAGACCGGCTCGATGGGGTTGAAGAACCGTTGCCATGTCACCTGCGTGATGTCATCAGCCAGGGCGGTGGGGCCGGAGCGTCCGTAGAAGGCGTTGTAGCCGTCCCAGAGCGGTTTCCACATGGCGTAGTCTTCGGGGCGGATCGGGCGAATCTGCATGGTTTGTGTCATGAGAGGAGAGTCGGCCGCTGGCTGGCTTGATGGCCGGGAGCGGCGTCGTTTTGGATGGGTTGGGATGCTGGTGCGGCGCTGGGCTTGATGAACGGCGGGCGGGGTGGCTGACGGCAACTCAGCCGCCCGTTGGCTTCGCTCAGCGTTGCGCCATCACCATATAGTCCACGGTCAGATTGGACAAGGCGCGTACGCCGTTCACCAACGCCGGTTCATCCACGTAGAACTCCGGCGAGTGATTGGACGCTGCCTTGGCTAGGTCCGTGCCCTTGGGCGTTACGCCCAGGTTGAAGAACAGGCCCGGTACCTTTTCCTGATAGAAGGAGAAGTCTTCCGAGGCCGTGGCCTTGGGCACGATCATCCAGTTTCCGTCTCCTGCCACGCGCACCAGCGTGGGCGCCATCTTTTCGGTCAGCGCGGGTTGGTTGACGGTGGCGTTGTACAGCTCCACCACCTTGAACGTGGCTTCGGCGCCGGAGCTGGAGGCGATGGCTTCGGTGGTGCGTTTCATGCGGGCATGGATGTCTTTCTTCATGCCTTCGTCATAGGTGCGGATGGTGCCCATCATCTCCACCTTCTCGGGCACGATGTTCATGCGGTTGCCGCCGTGGATGGTGCCGACGGTGATGACCGAGGGTTCGAGCATGGCGTTGACCTGGCGGCTTTGGATGGTCTGCAGGCCGAGCACGATCTGGGAGGCGACGACGACGGGGTCGATGCCGGCCCAGGGGCGGGCGCCGTGGGTCTGGCGGCCTTTGACGTCGATCCAGAACTGGTCGGCGGCGGCCATGGAGGGGCCGCTGCGCCAGCCGAGCTTGCCGGATTCGAGGCCGCTGCTGACGTGCAGGCCGAAGATGGCGTCTACCTTGGGGTTGTCGAGCACGCCTTCGGCGACCATCTGCTTGGCGCCCCACATATTGCTGCCGTTGGGTTCGAAGTCGGCGGGGCTTTCTTCGGCGGGCTGGAAGATGAACTTGACGCTGCCGGGGAGCTGGTCCTTCATGCCGGCCAGGACTTCGGCGGTGGCCATCAGGATGGCGACGTGGGTGTCGTGGCCGCAGGCGTGCATCACGTCGACTTCCTTGCCCAGGTATTGGCCCTTGGCCTTGGAGGCGAAGGGCACGTCCACGCGTTCCTTGACGGGCAGGGCGTCCATGTCGGCGCGCAGGGCGACCACGGGGCCGGGCTTTCCGCCCTTCAGCAGGCCGACCACGCCGGTCTTGGCCACGCCGGTTTTCACTTCCATGCCGAGCTTGCGCAGGTGGTCGGCTACCAGCTTGGAGGTGCGGACTTCGTAGTTGCCCAGTTCGGGGTGCTGGTGGATGTCGCGTCGCCAGGCGATCAGCTGGGCTTCGATGGCCTTGGCGCGGGTTTCGATCTGGGCGTGCAGGTCGGCGGCGGCCGGGGTGGCGGTGGCGGCTTGTGGGGCGGCGGCCGTCTGGGCCTGCGCGGCCGGCGCCATCAGCAGGCCGGCGGCCAGGGCGAGGGTGCCTAGCGTGCCGGCCATGCTGAGGACGTGGCGGGTATTGCCGCGCGTGTTGCGCCGGGGGCGTGCGGGATGACGAGCTGCCATGGGATGGTTCTCCTCTGTTTGGGTCCTGTTGTGCCGTTTCTTGTTGGTTGGATGGGGGCGCGCCCGGCACGGCGCGAGGTTCGGGCTTGGGTAGGCGCTAGCGGATCCCCAGCCGGTCGCGTGTCCGCGTGAGCGCAAACAAACTCACCGCCGCACACGCAATCAGATAAAAGCTCGGCGCCAGCTTGCTGCCGGTGGCGCCAATCAGCCACGTCAAGATAAACGGCGCGAACCCACCAAAGATGGTCACCGCGATGTTGTAGCTCAGCGAGAGCCCGGTGGTGCGCGTCTGCACCGGGAAGATCTCGGAGGCCAGCGCGGGCAGGGCGCCGAAGTAGAGCGTCATCATCAGGCCCAGCATGATCTGCACGACCAGCATCATGCCGAAGCTGGGGTAGGTGCTGAGCAGCCAGAACACGGGCCAGATGGTGGCCAGCAGCAGCGCGGCGGCGAGTTGCATCAGGGGGATGCGGCCGATGCGGTCGGACCAGTGGCCGACCAGCGGGGAGAACAGCATCTGCACCACGCCGGTGGCCAGCGTGGCGGCGAAGGCGGCCGAGGGCGGCAGGCCGAGCTGCTTGACGGCGTAGGTGGGCATGTACAGCACCAGGTAGGTGGACACGGTGGCGACGATGACTACGCCCATGGCCAGCAGCAGCCGTTCCTTCTGGTGGCCGAGGGTGTCGCGCAGCGGCGTGGCGGTGCCTTCGCTGTGCAGGAATTCGGGGGTTTCGTCGACGTGGCGGCGGATGTAGTAGGCCACCGGGCCGATGGCCAGGCCGAACAGGAAGGGCACGCGCCAGCCCCAGCTTTGCATCTGCTCGGGCGTGAGGGTGGCGGTGAGCAGGGCGCCGAAGCCGGCTGCCAGCAGCGTGGTGAGGCCTTGGCTGGCGACCTGGAAGCTGGCGTAGAAGCCGCGCCGCTGCGGTGCGTGCTCGGCCAGGAAGGCGGTGGCGCTGCCGAATTCGCCGCCGGCGGAGAAGCCTTGGATCATGCGCGCGGCGACGATGCCCAGCGGCGCCAGCAGGCCGATGGATTCGTAGGTGGGCAGCAGGGCGATGATGAACGTGCCGACCATCATCAGCAGGATGGACAGCGTGAGCGCGGCGCGGCGGCCGCGGCGGTCGGCGTAGACGCCGATGACGATGGCGCCCAGCGGCCGCATGAAGAAGGACACGCCAAAGGTGCCCAGCGTCAGCAGCAGCGAGGTGGTTTCGTCATGGGTGGGGAAGAAGAGCTTGGAGATGGTGACGGCGAAGAAGCCGTAGACCACTAGGTCGAACCATTCGAGCGCGTTGCCGATGGAGGCGGAGATGACCGCGCGCCAGGGGTGGCGCGAGGCCGGGGCGACGGCGCTTGCGTGGGCGGGGTTTGCCTTGGTGTTGCCTGCCGGTACTGCTGTCATGCTGTCTCCTCGTTTTGTTATGGGACATGACGCAAAGGCCGGGCCGCGGCGGGTAGCGCGGCCCGGGTACTACGGTAGACGGGGCTTACTGCATCGGGTTGGCGGGCCTGGCCGGGCGTGGCCAGGTCCGGCTCAGGGCAAGCGCAGGCTCAGGGCAGGCGCAGGCTGTCGATCACCTTGCCGAGGAAGCGCTCGCACTCGGCGAGCTGCTCCAGCGTGACGAACTCGTCGGGCTTGTGGGCCTGCTGGATATCGCCGGGGCCGCACACCACGGCGGGGATGCCGGCGCGCTGGAACAGGCCGGCCTCGGTGCCGTAGGCGACCTTGTTGACCTCGCGGTCGCCGGTGAGGGCGCGCACCAGCTGGGTGATGGCGTCTTGCTCGGCGGCGTCCAGCGAGGGCGCGGCGGCGATCTTACTGATGGCCAGGTCGGCGTCGGGGTGCTCGGCGCGCATGCGCGGCAGCAGCACGTCATTGGCGTGCGACTGGATGCGCTGGAACAGGGCCTCGGGGTCCACGCCGGGCAGGTTGCGGAATTCGAAGATGAATTCGCACAGCGCCGGAATGGTGTTGAGCGCGATGCCGCCCTGGATGGTGCCGGTCTGCGCCGTGGTGTAGGGCACGTCGAAGGCCTGGTCGTAGGGGCCGTTGGCCTTGAACTCGTCGGCGATGTCGCGGATGAAGCAGATCAGGCGCGCCGCGTATTCGATGGCGTTGACGCCGCGCGGCGTGAGCGAGGAGTGGGCGGCGAAGCCCTTGACGCAGCAGCGGTAGGCGTTGATGCCCTTGTGCGCCACGATCACGCGCATGCTGGTGGGCTCGCCGACGATGCAGCCCGAGGGGCGCACGCCGCGCTCGCGCAGTTCGGCCAGCAGGTAGGGCGCGCCCATGCAGCCGATCTCTTCGTCGAAGGAGAGGGCGTAGTGCACCGGCTCGCGCAGCCTGGCCTGCAGGATGGTGGGCAGCAGCGCCAGGCTGGTGCCGATGAAGCCCTTCATGTCGCAGGTGCCGCGGCCGAACAGCTTGCCGTCGCGCACCACGGGCTGGAAGGGGTCGGTGGTCCAGTTCTGGCCGTCCACCGGCACCACGTCGGTGTGGCCGGAGAGGACGATGCCGCCGTCGGTGCTGCCGTCGGCGGCGGGCACGGTGACGAACAGGTTGGCCTTGTCCTGCTGCGGGTTGTAGCTGAGGTGGGGGCGCAGGCCCTTGGCCAGGAAGTGGTCGCGCACGGCCTCGATCAGGCCGAGATTGGAGTGGCGGCTGGTGGTGTCGTAGGTCACCAGGCGCTGGGTCCAGTCGAGCGCGCTGCCTTTGTGCGGTGCGGTATCCGCGGGGGCGGTGGCGGGCTGCTTCAGGGTATCGGCTTGCATCGTCGGGTTGGCTAACGGCTAACAGGCTAACAGGTTAAGGAACCGATGCTACACCTTTGTGGACCAGGTGGTCCATGCATGGGGGCGATCGGTCCCGGGGGATCGGGTGTCCTGTCTCCTCTGCCGTCTCTGCGGGCGGTTCGGGTTTGCCGGGGTGGGGGCGCTTGCTGGCGATAGTGTAGCGCTGGCGGGGTGGTTCGGTCGGGCAGGCGCCGGCTGGCCGTGGATGCTTGGATCACACCGTCGGCTTCGTTTCTTTGCTTGCGGGCGGGATTACGCCCTTGGCTTCGTTTGGGCGTGGCGCCTTGCTGAACCCCCCCTCTCCCCAACCCTCTCCCCTCGCGGGGAGAAGGAACCAAGACCGCGCGCTTGGCGCTTGGTGTTGGCGCATCTCGTCTGGCCCCACCAAGCGCGACGCGATTTGCTCCGCGCCGGTTTGCTCCCCTCTCCCGCTTGCGGGAGAGGGGTTGGGGGAGAGGGCCGGCATTCGCCAGTACGGCGGCATTCACTCCGCGCCGGCGCCAGCCGTGATGGCCGGCATCCACCACCAGCCCGGCACAAGGCCCGCCAACCACCACCCTCAACCCTGCGCCGCGCCATCCGCCTCGCTGCTGCTGCCGGCCGCCGTGGCCCCGGGTGCGGCTGCGCTGCCGGGCGCCATCGCCGCGCGGCCGGCGCGGCGCGCGGCGCTGACCACGTTGTGCACGAAGCGCAGCTTGGCCACCACTGCCGGCGCCAGCGCGAAGGGATAGGCGTCCGGCACGCCCAGGCTGCGGTTGAGGCTGTTGAGCGCGTAGGTGAGCGGGAACCAGCGCTGCATCAGGTTGTGGAAGCTGGCTTCGTCGACGGCGGTCTGGTCGCTCAGTTGCGGCAGGCGCTCGTCTTCGGGCGCCAGCACCAGGCCGCAGGCGGTGGCGGTGTCGAGGGTGTCGACGATGTGCAGGTAGTGCGCCCAGGTTTCCGCCCAGTCTTCGAAGGGATGCATGGCGGCGTAGCTGCTGATGTACTGGTCTTGCCATCCCTGCGGCGCGCCGTGCTCGTAGTGCTGCGCGAGCGCGGCCTGGTAGTCGGCGCGCTCGTCGCCGAAGCGGGCGCGGAACGGTTCGATCCAGTGGGTGCCGCGCACCAGGCGGTCGAAGTAGTAGTGGCCGATCTCGTGGCGGAAATGGCCCAGCAGCGTGCGATAGGGCTCGTGCATCTGGGCGCGCACGCGCTCGCGTTCGGCATCGTCGGCTTCGGCGATATTGAGGGTGACGAGGCCGTCGGCGTGGCCGGTCAGTACCGGCTCGTCTTCGCTCGTTTCCTTGAAGGCGAAGCGCATGGGCCGGTCTGCCGGCAGCTCGCCGGTGCCGATCGGCAGGCCCAGCATGTCCAGCGTGTAGAGCAACCGGCGCTTGGCTACCTCGACCTTGTACCAGAGCAGCCGGTTGCCCGGCGTGTCCAGGTTGGGGATGGTGGCGGTGAGCTGGCAGGCGGCACACAGCGTGTCGTCGGCGTGGGCCGCGTCGGCGGGAATCATCCAGTTGCAGACGTTTTCCACCGCGTAGTTGTGGCAGGGGCGGTAGGGCTTGCCCGCGGCCGCCGGGTGCAGGCTGTGCCAGGTGCCGTCGTCAGCGGGCGCGAAGGCGCTGACTTCGCCGAGGTCGGGCAGGTAGCCGAGCGGCGCTTCGCAGCGCTCGCAGCGGACGTTCTCAAAGAACACCAGCTGGCCGCACTGGCCGCAGTGGAAGGATTTCATCGGGGCCTCCATACAGGCGCACCGTGGCGGCCGTCGCTGCATGCGCTTCAGGTGGCGCGACCGCTGCCATGGCCGGACGGGCTGCCGGAGCAGGGCCGGCGTGCCCGGGTCCGCGGCCCAGTATAGCGAAACGGCGCGCAGGAGCGCGGGGAGGCGCGGGGCGGCGGTGTGGTGTCGCCGGCGCCGCCGCCCATGCCGAGGCTAGCGCGCCAGGTAGGCCCGGAGCCAGCCCAGCCCGGCCGAGGTGCCGGCGCGCGGACGGTACTCGCAACCGATCCAGCCGGCGTAGCCGAGCCGGTCGATCACGTCGAACAGATAGGGGTAGTTCAGCTCGCCGAGGTCGGGTTCGTGGCGGTCGGGCACGCCCGCGATCTGGATATGGCCGATGCCGCCGATGTCGCGTTCGAGCTTCTTTGCCAGGTCGCCTTCGACGATCTGGCAGTGGTAGCAGTCGAACTGGACCTGGAGATTGGCCGCGCCGATCTCGCGGCGGATGGCCTGGGCTTCGTCCTGGCGGTTCAGCAGGTAGCCCGGCATGTCGCGCGTGTTGATCGGCTCGATCAGCACCGTGATGCCGTGCGCGGCCGCGGCGGCCGCGGCGTGGGCGAGGTTTTCCCGGTACACGGCGAGGCAGCGCGCGCGTTCGGCACCGGCCGGCACCAGGCCGGCCATCACGTGGAGGCGATCATTGCCGATCACCGAGGCATAGTCGAGCGCGCGGGCGAAGCCGGCGCGGAACTCGGCCTCGCGGCCGGGCAGCGCGGCGGTGCCGCGCTCGCCCGCGGTCCAGTCGCCGGGCGGCGCATTGAACAGGGCCTGCACCAGGCCGTTATCGTCGAGCCGCCGGCGGATCTCGGCGGCCGGATGCTCGTACGGGAAGAGGAATTCGACGCCCTGGAAGCCGTCCCGCGCGGCGGCGGCGAAGCGGTCCAGGAAGTCGTGCTCGGTGTACATCAGCGACAGGTTCGCGGCGAAGCGCGGCATCTCGGGTCTCCTTGGCGATCAGGTGCGGGGTCGGCGGCCGCCCCGATCGGCGGGGGCCTGCCAACCTGGGGCGGCAATGAAGCTCAATGGAACTGCGGGCTCAGCTCAACTCAACTCAACTCAGCTCAGCTCAGCTGCCGCAGCGTCTGCTTGATCTGCTGCGCGCGCGCGGCCACGTCCGGCATCTTGGCTTCCACGCGCAGCTTGTCCTGTCCGGCCAGCTTGATGTGGCGGTTCTTCTGCACGAGGTCGATGATGCGCATGGCGTCGATCGGCGGGTTGGGCACGAACTGCAGCGCCAGCGAGGCTTCGCCGGCGTCGATCTTGCGCACGCCCAGCGGCACCGCGGCGATGCGCAGGCGGTGGGTCTCGATCAGCGCCAGCGCCTGCGGCGGCAGGCGGCCGAAGCGGTCGACCAGCTCTTCCTGGATATCGTCGACGGCCTCGGCGGTTTCGCAGTTGGCCAACCGCTTGTACAGCGAGAGCCGCTCGTGCACGTCGGCGCAGTAGTCGTTGGGCAGCAGCGCCGGGGTGCCGAGGTTGATCTCGGTGGTGGCCGACAGCGGCGCCAGCAGGTCGGGTTCCTTGCCGGCCTTGAGCGCCTTGACGGCGGTGTTGAGCATGTCGGTGTAGAGCTGGAAGCCGATCTCGTGGATCTCGCCCGACTGCTTGTCGCCCAGCACCTCGCCGGCGCCGCGGATTTCCAGGTCGTGCATGGCGAGGTAGAAGCCGGAGCCCAGTTCCTCCATCTGCTGGATGGCCTCCAGCCGGCGCGTGGCCTGCTTGCTGAGGCCTTCCGGATCGTGCACCAGCAGGTAGGCATAGGCCTGGTGGTGCGAGCGCCCGACGCGCCCGCGCAGCTGGTGCAGCTGCGCCAGGCCGAACTTGTCGGCGCGGTGGATCAGGATGGTGTTGGCGGTCGGCACGTCGATGCCGGTCTCGATGATGGTGGTGCACAGCAGGATGTTGTCGCGGCGGGCGACGAAGTCCCGCATCACGCGCTCCAGCTCGCGTTCGTGCATCTGGCCGTGCGCCACCGCGATGCGCGCCTCGGGTACCAGTTCGGCCAGCTTGGCGCGCTTGTTCTCGATGGTCTCGACTTCGTTGTGCAGGAAGTAGACCTGGCCGCCGCGCTTGAGCTCGCGCAGGATGGCCTCGCGGATCACGCTGTCTTCCTCGCGCCGCACGAAGGTCTTGATGGCCAGGCGCTTCTGCGGCGCGGTGGCGATCACGGAGAAGTCGCGCAGGCCTTCCAGCGCCATGCCCAGCGTGCGCGGGATCGGGGTGGCGGTCAGCGTCAGCACGTCCACCTCGGCGCGCAATGTCTTGAGCGCTTCCTTCTGGCGCACGCCGAAACGGTGTTCCTCGTCGATGATGACCAGGCCCAGGCGCTGGAACTTGACGTCGTCGGACAGCATCTTGTGGGTGCCGATGACGATGTCGGCGGCGCCTTCGTTGATCTGCTTGACGGCGGCGTCGATCTCTTTCTTGGTCTTGAAGCGCGACAGCTCGACGATGCGCACCGGCCAGTCGGTGAAGCGGTCCGACAGGTTCTGGAAGTGCTGCTCGGCCAGCAGCGTGGTGGGTGCCAGCATGGCCACCTGCTTGCCGCCCAGCACGGCGACGAAGGCCGCGCGCAGCGCCACCTCGGTCTTGCCGAAGCCGACGTCGCCGCACACCAGGCGGTCCATCGGCTTGCCCGAGGTCATGTCGGCGATGACGGCGGCAATGGCCGCGGCCTGGTCCGGCGTTTCCTCGAAACCGAAGCTCTCGGCGAAGGTCTCGTAGTCCTTGGGCGAGAGCGGGAAGGCGAAGCCTTCGCGCGCGGCACGGCGGGCGTACAGGTTCAGCAGCTCGGCGGCGGTGTCACGGATCTGCTGGGCGGCCTTACGCTTGGCGCGGTCCCACTGGCCGGAGCCCAGCTGGTGCAACGGCGCGGTGTCGGGATCGGCGCCGGAGTAGCGCGAGATCACGTGGAGCTGGTGCACCGGCACGTACAGGCGTGCGCCCTTCTCGTAGTCGAGGTGCAGGAACTCTTCATCGCCGTTGCCCAGGTCCATCGAGACCAGGCCCTGGTAGCGGCCGATACCGTGCTCGCTGTGCACCACCGGGTCGCCGATCTTGAGCTCGGCGAGGTCGCGCACCATCGAATCGACGGTGCTGGCCTGTTCCTGCTTGCGGCGGCCGGCGCGGCGCGCGGTGCCGGCGTACAGCTCGGCTTCGGTGACCAGGGCCGGGGCGCCGGCGGCGCCGGGCAGGCCGAAGCCGCTCTGCAGCGGCGCCACCACGATGGAGAAGTGGCTGTCGCCGGCCAGGAAGGCGGCGAAGTCGTCCACCGGCAGCGGGCGCAGGCCGCTCTCGGCGAAGAACTGCAGCAGCGTCTCGCGGCGCCCGGCCGAGTCGGCGCACATCAGCACGCGGCGCTGCTTGTCGAGCAGCAGCGCTTCCAGGTTGACCAGCGGGTCTTCGGCGCGGCGGTTGACGGAGACGTCGGGCAGCGCGGCGCTGAGGGCTTCGCCGCGCCCGTCGCCGGCCTGCAGCACCAGGCGCGCGTAGGGCTTGGCGGCGATGAAGAAGGCTTCGTCGGAGAGGAACAGGTCGGCGGGCGGCAGCAGCGGGCGCTCGCGGTCGTGCCGCATGAAGTTGTAGCGCTGCGTGGTGTCGGCCCAGAAGCGTCGCACCGCCTCGTCGATCTCGCCGACGAAGGCGAGCTGGGTGTCGGCGGGCAGGTAGTCGAAGACGGTGGCGGTCTGTTCGAAGAACAGCGGCAGGTAGTACTCGATGCCGGCCGAGGGCACGCCGTTGCCGATGTCCTTATAGATCGGCGATTTGCTCGGGTCGCCCTCGAACACTTCGCGCCAGCGGCCGCGGAAGGCGGTGCGGGCGGCTTCGTCGAGCGGGAACTCGCGTCCCGGCAGCAGCCGCACCTCCTTGACCGGATACAGGCTGCGCTGGGTGTCGGGGTCGAAGGCGCGGATGGTCTCGATCTCGTCGCCGAACAGGTCGATGCGGTAGGGCAGCGCCGAGCCCATCGGGAACAGGTCGATCAGGCCACCGCGCACGCTGTATTCGCCGGGGCGCATCACCGCGCTGACATGCTCGTAGCCGGCCAGCGTGAACTGCGACTTGAGCGCGTTTTCGTCCAGCCGCTCGCCTTGCTTGAAGAAGAAGGTGTAGGCGGCCAGGAAGGACGGCGGCGCGAGCCGGTACAGCGCGGTCGAGGCGGGCACCAGCATCACGTCGCACTGGCTGCCCTGGATGTCGTGCAGCGTGGCCAGCCGCTCGGAGACCAGGTCCTGGTGCGGCGAGAAGCTGTCATAGGGCAGCGTTTCCCAATCAGGCAGCAGGCGCACGCGCAGCTCGGGCGCGAACCAGGGAATCTCCTCGGCCAGGCGTTGCGCGTCGACGGCGCTGGCGCAGACCACGGCCAGCATCGGCGCCTGTCCTTTCATCTGGCGGGCATAGGCCGCCAGCGCCAGCGCGTCGGCGGAGCCGTGCAGGCCGGCCACGGTATGGCGCTGGCCGGATTTGAGCAGCGGCAGGGAGACGGGAAGCGGAAGGGACGGAGCGTCGGGCATGGTCGATGGGGCGCGCCGGTTCGCGGCAGGCGGCGGCATCGGCTGCGCGGCACGCGCTGCGCGGTGGCAGGGCGTCGGTGCGCGATGCGGGCTGGCGGGCGCGGCGGCGGGTCAGGGGTTGTCTGTGTTCGGTACGGGTGTCGGGACGGCGAAAGACGGCTGGGCGTGCGGCATGAACTTCGGATGGCTGCGCACGCCGGATTCAACGCAAACACCCCGCCAACGATCCGGGGCGGGGTGCGGTCTGCCGGCGCGACGTGGCGTGCGCGCGGCGCGAAAGCGCCAGGTGGCGGATCCGCGGCGCCGTGGCGCACGCTGCCGTAGCGGCAGGCAAGGGCCGTATTATAGAATGCGCGTCGATCCTGCGCCGCACCGGCGCGGCGTGCCGCGGGCCGGAGGCCCGCTCCGCGCCAGCCGCCTTTCCCTCATCCATTGCCACGCCCAGCGTCCTGCCCGTGTCCGACCGCCGCTTTGCCCTGATCCCCTGTGCCGGTACCGGCAGCCGCGCCGGCGGTCCCTTGCCCAAGCAATACCAGACCGTCGCCGGCCGCCCCATGCTGTGGTACGCGCTGGCTGCCTTCAGCGCCTGCGAGGCCATCAGCGGCACGGCACTGGTGCTGGCCCCGGACGACATGCCGCTGGCGGCACGCTTCGGCGCCGATGCCTTTGCCGGGCTGCGTTTCGATACCGCCTTCGTGGGCGGCGATTCGCGCCACGCTTCGGTGCTGGCGGGCCTGCATCACCTGGCGCAGATGGGCGCCAGCGACCGCGACTGGGTGCTGGTGCACGACGCGGCCCGTCCCGGGCTGACGCCGACCATGATCCATACGCTGATCCGCGCGGTGGAGGGCGATGGCCCCGACGCCGCCATCGGCGGCATCCTGGCGGTGCCGGTGCCCGATACGCTGAAGCGGGCCGGCGAGGACGCGCGCATCGGCGCCACGGTGGCGCGCGATGGCCTGTGGCAGGCGCAGACGCCGCAGATGTTCCGCATCGGCGTGCTGCGCCAGGCGCTGCAGGATGCGCTGGCCGAGGGCGCGGTGGTGACCGACGAGGCCAGCGCGATCGAGCGGCTGGGCCTGCGTCCGCGCCTGGTCAACGGCTCGCTGCGCAATTTCAAGGTCACCTATCCCGAAGATTTCGCGCTGGCCGAGGTGTTGCTTGGCGACCCGGCGGCCGGCGATTCTCGCAAAGGAGCGAACCAGGCATGACACCCTTCGACATTCGCGTGGGCCAGGGCTACGACGTACACGCCCTGGTGCCGGGGCGCAAGCTGATCCTGGGCGGCGTGGAGATTCCGCACGATCGTGGCCTGCTCGGCCACTCCGATGCCGACGCGCTGCTGCACGCCATCACCGACGCGCTGTTCGGCGCGGCCGGGCTGGGCGACATCGGCCGCCATTTTCCTGACACCGATCCGCAGTTCGCCGGCGCCGACAGCCGCGTGCTGCTGCGCGAGGCGGCCCGCCGCGTGCGCGCGGCCGGCTACGAGATCGGCAACGTCGATGCCACGGTGATCGCCCAGCAGCCCAAGCTGGCGCCGCATATCGGCGCCATGGTGGATAACCTCGCGGCCGACCTCGACCTGGCGCCGGGACGTTGCAACGTCAAGGCCAAGACCAACGAGAAGCTGGGTTTCGAGGGCCGCCAGGAAGGCATCGTGGCGCAGGCCGTGGTGCTGCTGTGGCGCGGCGCACTGGCCACCAGCGCGCAGGACTGAGCGGGCCGGCGGCAGGCGCCGCCGTTCAGCTTGCCGAGGTTGCCGGCGCCTGGTTCTCGGCCGGCGACAGCGGATAGCTGAAGTCGATCACGCGCGCCAGAGGGCCGCTGCGTGAGCCGGCTTCGGTGCGCCGTACGAAGCCCATGCGCTCGCAAAGCTGCACGGCCGAGCGCATCTCGGGCATGGCGCGCACCAGCAGCGTGGCCGCGCCGATGTCGCGCGCACGCTGGATGCAGACCTGCATCAGCGTATGGCCCAGCCCCAGGCCGCGCGCTTCCGGACTGACCGACAGCAGCCGCGCCTCGGGCAGCGCCAGCGTGACGGTGCTGCCGTCGAGTGCCGGCAGGGTGGCGCCGGGATGGCAGAACAGCACGGCGCCGCTGATGCCGTGATCGGTCTCCGCCACCCACCATTCCATGTCGGCGCCGGACGCGGCCAGCACCGACTGCATGCCGCGCTGGAACGAGGCGCGGCAGTCTTCCATGATTTCCAGCTCGTATTGCGAGTAAGCCTGCTGCGTGACGGCGGCGATGTCGCCCCAGTCCTGCACGGTGGCGAGACGGTAGCGGAAGCGCGGGGAAGTGTGTGAGGGCAGGGAACTCATGTCGGCGGTGTGGTGGGCGCGGCGGGCGCTGTCTCCTTTTTCCTGGATTGTAGGCCGTCCGGCGCCCGCGCGCAGCCCGTCGCATGGCGTGGCACAGGGTGTCGCACACCAAGCGGCAGGTCAGCGGGTCGGCCGGGCGGCGCCGGCAAGAAAAAAACGCGCTCCCGCCAGGGGAGCGCGCTGGAGGACCGCCCGCTGCGGGGCGCCTGGCGCAAAAGCGCCGGCCCTGGGAGCCGGCGCGCGGCAGTCTTACTCGGCCGCGATCACATTGGCCGCCGCCGAGATCACGGCGGCGATGCGGCCGACGTCGCGCAGCTGCTGGGTGGTCATGCCCTGTTCGTCCTTCAGCAGCTTGTAGTGCGACTGCACGCAGAAATGGCACTTGCCGACGATGGAGGCGGCCAGCGCGTACATCTCGAAGCGGCGCTTGTCCACGCCGCCATGGGTGGCGTAGGCGTTCATGCGCAGGCCGGCCGGCTGGCTCGACAGGTCGGCGTCGCCGGCCATCTCGACGTACGGATACCAGACGTTGTTCATGCCCATCAAGGAGGCGGCGGTCAGCGCGCCGTTGGTTTCCTCGGGGGACAGCACACCGGCGTTGCGGATGGCGTCCACGATGATCTTGCTCTTGGCGGCGAAGGCGGCTGCCAGGGCCACGCCGACCGCGTCATTGCCTTCCAGCGAGGAGCGGGCGATGGTGCCGTCCACGTTCAGGCGGATGTCCTTGGCGTAGTCGGGGATGAGATTCTTGATCGTCGCGAGGAATTCCATAAAATTCTCCTATCGTTCGGGGCTCAAAAAACCCGCATCAGCGGGTTTGGCTGCACGGGGCGGGGCCCCGCGCAGCCGCATCGCGTACGGCTGCCGGCAGGGCATGCCGGCAGCGCGCGGCTGCATCGCCTGGCTGTGATTACAGCGTGGCGCCGCCGACAGCGCGGTTGCAGGGGCACAGCTCGTCGGTTTGCAGGCCGTCCAGGATACGCAGGACTTCGTCCGGGTTGCGGCCGACGTTCAGGTTGTTCACCGACACGTGCTGGATCACGTTGTGCGGGTCGACCACGAAGGTGGCGCGCAGGGCAACGCCGGCTTCCTTGTCACGCACGCCCAGCTGGTCGACCAGCGAACCGGTCACGTCGGCGAATTGCCACTGGTTCAGCTTGTTCAGGTCCTTGTGTTCGCGGCGCCATGCCAGCTTGACGAACTCGTTGTCGGTCGAGCCGCCCAGCACGATGGCGTCACGGTCGGCGAAGTCGTTGTTCAGCTTGGCGAAGGCCACGATTTCGGTCGGGCACACGAAGGTGAAGTCCTTCGGGTAGAAGTAGATGATCTTCCACTTGCCTTCGAACGACTTTTCGTTGATGTCTTCGAAGGCCGACTGACCGTTCTCTTCGTGGTTGTTGAAACCCGGCTTGACGCCGACGACGTTGAAGGCTTCGAGCTTGTCACCAACGGTCTTCATAGACACTTCTCCTGATTGGGTTAAGAGAGACGCACGCGATGCGCGGTCCGGCCTGGCCGGCCTGGGCTGCGCAATGCAATGAGTGCTGATTATGCGTCATCCCGGCCGGCGGGGCTAATTGATATTCTCAAACAGGGCGATAGGCAGGCGTGTGACAGGATGCGGAATCGCGGCGAAGCGTGCGGTTTCCAGCACCGGCGGGACGGCGGCGGGCGCATGCCCGGGTCTGGCGCGGAGGGTCGCGCTGCACTGCGGGAGGCCGGGAGCCGGGGGAGGGGCGGCGCCGATGGCGCCAGCCCCTGTCCGTTCGGAAGGGATCCGGCAGGGAAGCGGAAGGGAGAGGGCGCGAGCGGCGCACCGGCGTGCGCCGCCCGTTCGTCCGGTCCGCCTGACTTCAGGCCGTCTGCAGCGCCGATTGCTGGCGGCCGCGGCGCAAGATGGTGAGGGTGGCGATCAGGCCGCACACCGCGGCGAAGGTCAGCCACAGGCCGGGGGCGGCCTTGTTGCCGGTGGCGTGGATCAGGTAGGTCGAGATGGCCGGGGTGAAGCCGCCGAACAGCGCGGTGGCCAGGCTGTAGGCCAGCGAGAAGCCGGCGGTGCGCACGGCCGGGGGCATCACTTCGGTCAGCGTCACCACCATGGCGCCGTTATAGCTGCCGTACAGGAAGGACAGCCACAACTCCACCATCAGCAGGCGGCCGAAGGAGGGCTCGGCGACCAGCCACGATACGGCCGGGTAGGCGGTCAGGATGGTGGCGGCGGTGAAGAACACCAGCAGCGGCTTGCGGCCCAGCCGGTCCGACACGGCGCCCATCAGCGGCAGCCAGATGAAGTTGGACAGGCCCACGCACATCGTCACGATCAGGTTGTCGACGTCGTCCAGCTTGAGCACGGTCTTGCCGAAGGTCGGGGTGTAGGCGGTGATCATGTAGAACGACACCGTGGTCATCACCACCAGCATGCAGCCGGCCAGGATGATGCCCCAGTTCTCGGCCATCGAGCGGTAGATCTCGCCCACGCTCGGACGGTGCTTGCGCTGCTTGAATTCCTCGGTTTCTTCCAGCGAGCGGCGGATGATGAAGAGGAAGGGCACGATCATGCAGCCGATCAAGAAAGGCACGCGCCAGCCCCAGGAGGTCATCTGCTCGGGGGCCAGGGTGGAGTGCAGCACGACGCCCAGCAGGCCGGCGAAGATCACCGCCACTTGCTGGCTGGCCGACTGCCACGCCACGTAGAAGCCTTTCTGGCCGGGCTTGGCGATCTCGGACAGGTAGACCGAGACACCGCCCAGTTCCACGCCCGCCGAGAAGCCCTGCAGCAGCCGGCCGAACAGCACCAGCAGCGGCGCGGCGACGCCGATGGTCGCGTAGCCGGGCACCAGCGCGATCAGCAGCGTGCCCATGGCCATCAGCATCAGCGTGACGATCAGGCCCTTGCGGCGGCCGTGGTGGTCGATGTAGGCGCCGAGGAAGATGGCGCCGAGGGGGCGCATCAGGAAGCCGGCCCCGAAGGTGGCCAGCGACAGCATCAGCGAGGCGAACTCGCTGTGCGCCGGGAAGAACGCCTTGGCGATGGCGGCGGCATAGAAGCCGTACACCATGAAGTCGTACATTTCCAGGAAGTTGCCGCTGACCACGCGGAATACCGTGCGGAACCCGGATTGACTATGGGTGGGGGTAGCTGACATGACTGTCTCTCCAACGCTCCCGGTGGGTTCCGGGGGCCTGTTTTCTGAGGTGCGCGTGGTCCGCGCGGATCTTGCTGCGGGCGTTGGCCGGAGGCCGGTGGAGACGTGGTGTCTGGCGCCCGCTGCGGTGTGCGGCAAGTGTGCGCCCAGTCGCTGTCAATTCGCTGTCAAAGCCCTTTCAACTCCCTATCATAGGCTGTCAAAAGCCTGTCAGCGGGGGAGGAAAGTGGGGGTTGACCGTCCTCGCGCGGCAGGGAGTGCCGCGCGAGGCGCATTTGGAAGCTGCGGGGGAGATCGGGATGACAAGGCCGCGCGGGAAAGCGGCCGCGCGGCACCGGTGGGCTCAGGCGCGCTCAGGCGCGCCGGAAACAGGCGCTGACTACCAGCCCGGTGGCGGGCGGCGGGCGGTTGGCGAGCAGCAGGCGGCCGCCGCTGCGCTGCAGGATGCGGTTGACGATGGACATCCCCAGCCCCGTGCCCTTGGCTTCGCTGCGCGCGCTGTCGAGGCGGTAGAAGGGCCGCGTGAGCAGGGTGAGCTGCGACTCGGGCACGCCGCCGCCGTGGTCGGCCACTGTCAGCACGGCTTCCTTGTCCTGCACGTGGGTGCTGATCTCCACCTCGGCCATGCCGCTGTCCTCGTCCTTGCCGTAGCGGCGCGCATTCTCCACCAGGTTGTCGAGGATGCGCTGGATCTCCATGCGGCTGGCCACGGCCATCACCGGCTCGCTGGCCCGCACGCGCACGCGCACGTCGTCGTGCGCGGCATAGACGCCCACCGCTTCCTGCACCAGCGCCGACAGGTCGACCGGCTCGGCGCTTTCCTGGGGCGGGCGCGCATAGTTGAGGAACTGGCCGATGATGGCGTCCATCTGCTCGATGTCGGCGATCATCGCGTCGCGCGTGGCTTCGTCGGCCGGCGACAGCTCGGTCTCGAGCCGCAGCCGCGTCAGCGGGGTGCGCAGGTCGTGCGAGATGCCGGCCAGCATCACCGCGCGGTCGTCGTCGAGCTGGCGCAGGTCACGCACCATCTGGTTGAAGCTGTGGTTGGCCTGCGCCACTTCGCTGGCGCCGTGCTCGGGCAGCGGCGGCGGGTCGCCGCCGGCGCCGATGGCGCGCGCGGCGTTGGCCAGGCGCTTGAGCGGGTAGTTGACGCGCGCGGTGATGAAGGCCGCGCCGAAGATCGACAGCAGCAGCGCGGCCACGCTCCACCACAGCCACTGCACGCCCGACACGCGCTCGAAGCGTTCCGGGCTGATCGCCACCCAGTAATCATCCCCCTCGATCTCGAAGCTGACCCAGATGCCCGGGATGTCGTTGACCGTGGTGGCGATGACGGTGTCCTCGCCCAGCCGGTTGCGGATCTCCTGCTGCACCAGCTGGGTCAGGAAGGGATTGGCGTTCGGGACCTTGAAGTCGTCTTCTTTCTCGCGCGGGTAGACCTTGATGCCTTCGTTCTGCACCAGGTCGAGCAGCAGGAAGCGCCGGCGCGCGGGGTCGGAGTAGAGCAGGGCCGCGCGCGTCAGCTTGACCACGCTGACCACCTGCATCGCCACCTGCTGGGCGCGCGGGGCGCGCTCGAACAGGCGGTAGCTCTGGAACCAGATGACCAGCGACAGTGCCAGCAGCAGGGCGATCAGCATGAAGGTCCGCCAGAACAGCGAACCGAAGAAGCGCGTGGCCGTGCGGCTGAGGGCAGTCGCCACGATGGAAGGGGCCGGAAGGGAAGCGGTTGTTGGTCAGCGCGAAGCGGGCCGGTCGCCGGCGTACCTGGGTACGCCGGGCCGGATCACTTGACGCCGTCGGGGATGAAGACGTAGCCGAGGCCCCAGACCGTCTGGATGAAGCGCGGGTTGCCCGGGTCCGGTTCGATCAGCTTGCGCAGGCGCGAGATCTGCACGTCCAGGCTGCGATCGAACACCTCGTACTCGCGGCCGCGCGCCATTTCCATCAGCTTCTCGCGTGACAGCGGCTGGCGCGGATGGCGGGCGAACACCTTCAGTACCGAGAACTCGCCGGTGGTGAGGGTGATTTCCTCGTCGTTCTTGGTCAGCGTACGGGTGGCCAGGTTGAGGACAAAGTCGCCGAAGGCGAAGGTTTCCGGCGTCTCGGACGGCGCGCCCGGGACTTCGGCCGGGCCCTTGCGGCGCAGCACGGCGTGGATGCGCGCGATCAGCTCGCGCGGGTTGAACGGCTTGGGCAGGTAGTCGTCGGCGCCCATTTCGAGGCCGACGATGCGGTCGACATCCTCGCCCTTGGCGGTCAGCATGATGATGGGCGTCTGGTCGTTGGCACCGCGCAGCCGGCGGCAGATCGACAGGCCGTCTTCGCCGGGCATCATCAGGTCGAGCACCAGCAGGTCGAAGCGTTCGCGCAGCCAGAGCTTGTTCATGGCGGTGGCGTTCTCCGCCACCAGCACCGTGAAGCCCTGCTCGCCCAGATAGCGGCGCAGCAGGTCGCGCAGACGCGGATCATCGTCCACGACAAGAATCTTGTGGCTGGTATTTTCCATGGCGGTATCTTAGCGACTCTCGCTTTCGCTCAAAATGGCTTAACAAAACGTTACATACTTTACCCCGACGTATGGCAGCGCGCAGGGGTGCCACCCTTACACTGCTGCGCATACCGCTCCCGCGCCCATGGCGCGTTGGCGCGCCGGTACGCGGATTCCAGCCCGCACGGTGCGCCAGGGGAGGCCGGATTCCCGGCTTGCGGCGGCATGGATGCCGCCATTATGCCAAGCCAAAACCGCCATTATCGATGAAAGTGAACCGCAATCGGCCCTGGCTTGCCTTGCGTCGCGCGGCCGGCGCACGCTTGTGCTTCGCGCTGGCCATGACGGCACTGTTCGCCTGCCCCGGCGCCCAGGCCCAGTCCGCCGGCATCAGCCGCTTGCTGCATGGCGGCGACGCTCGTGCCGAACGGCTGCGCAAGCACGAGGGCCGGCGCCCGCCCGAGCGGGAGCGGCGGCGCTTCGAGCGCGACAACGGCGAACGCAGTGAACGCGGCGCCCGCGGCGACCGTGGTGAGCGGCTCTCTCCTGACGAACGCCGCCGCTTGCGGCAGAACCTCTACGACCTCGGCCGGGAAATGTACGGCGGCGCCTGAGCGCCGCGCCGCCGCATCGGGTCGCGCCGCATCGGGCGCGGCCTCGCCGGGCTCGCGCCCGCGCGCCTCAGGCGTCCTGGCGCGGCTGGAAGTGGCGCAGGAAGTCCACCAGTACTTCGGCCGCGAGCTGGGCGTCCTCGGCCGTGATGGTCTCCAGCGGATTGTGGCTGATGCCGCCGTTGCCGCAGCGCACGAACAACATGGCGATGTCGGTGATGCGCTGCATCATCATGGCGTCGTGCCCGGCGCCCGACGGCAGCTCGAAGGCCTGCAGGCCGCGCTTGGCCAGCACGGTGGCGAACTGGTCCATCAGCCAGCGGGCGCAGGGGGCGTTGTTGACGGGGGTGACGCGCTCCACCTGGGCGCTGACGCCGCGCCGCGCGGCGATGCGCTCGATGCCGGCCAGGATGTCGGCGATGGCCGCCTCGCGGATGCCGTCCTCGCCGGCGCGGATGTCCATCGAGAAATGGCAGGCGCCGGGAATCACATTGCTCGAACCGTTCGGCACCTCCAGCTGCCCCACCGTGCCGACCAGGGACGCTACCTCGCCGCAGCGCGCTTCCACCAGCAGCACCATCTCGGCGGCGGCCGCCGCCGCATCGGCGCGCAGGTTCATCGGCGTGGTGCCGGCGTGGCTGGCGGTGCCGCCGACGCGCACCTGGAAGCGGCTGCTGCCGGCGATCTGGGTCACCACGCCGAGTGGCAGGCCGTGGTGCAGCAGCACCGGCCCTTGCTCGATGTGCACCTCGATGAAGCCCAGCAGGCTGGCCGGATCGACGGCCGCGGCCGCCAGCGCGGCGGCAGCGCCGCCGCCGGGCAGGCCCGAGCCCGCCAGCGCTTCGCCCAGCGAGATGCCGGCAGTGTCGCGGCGCTCCAGCAGGGCCGGGTCGAAGCGGCCGGCCAGCACGCTGCTGGCCAGGAAACTCGTCTTGAAACGCAGGCCTTCCTCTTCGGCGAAGGCCACCACCTCGAAATGGTAGGGCAGGCGGATGCCGGCGCGATGCAGCGCGTCGACCACCGCGATCGGCAGCAGGATGCCCAGGCGGCCGTCGTAGCGGCCGCCGTTGCGGACCGTGTCGAAGTGCGAGCCGGTCATCAGCACGCGCGCGCCGGGGCCGGCCTCGGCCGCCGCCGCATAGCGGCCGATCACGTTGCCGATGGCGTCGACGCGCACGTCCATGCCGGCGGCCGCCATCCACTCGGCCAGCAGGGCCTGGGCGGCGCGGTGGGCGGGCGTCAGGTAGGCGCAGGTGAGGCCGCCCTCCATGTCGGAATGGCGGGCGAGCTGGTCGGCGCGGTCGAGGATGGCCTGGCCCAGGGAGGGCAGGGATGCGGTCGGGGAGGCTGGCATGGCGGTGTCGGGAACTTCGGGGGTGGACTTCGCGGGGCAGGACCGGGGCGGCACGGTGACGGCCAGGGCAGGCTGCCCGGGCCGCCAGCGCCGCCGGGGCCATCGTGGTGCCGCGGCGCTGTGGCGCAAACGGCCATTTTGCCAGTGCTTGGTGCCAGCGTGGGGAGATTCCGGCGCGTGCGCCGGCCGGCGGTGGCCCGGTGTCGGGGCCCGGCGCCGGCTCAGCGGTTGGCCAGCCAGGTCTTCCAGGCGATCCAGAGCTTGCGCAGCGGCGTCAGGCCGATGCGCTGGTGCAGCACCTGGAAGCCGCTGGCCTCGATTTCATCGAGCAGCGTGTGGTAGATCGCCCCCATCACCAGGCCGGCGCGCTGGGCGCGGCGGTCGGCGCGCGGCAGCAGCTCGAGCGCTTCGCGGTACAGCGCGCGGGCACGGCCGGCGTGGTACTGCATCAGCGCGGTGAAGCGCTCCGAGTAGACGCCCTTGAGGACCTCGGAGGCCGGCACCTCGAAGCGCTGCAGCGTGTTGACCGGCAGGTAGATGCGGCCGCGCCGGGCATCCTCGCCCACGTCGCGCAGGATATTGACCAGCTGCAGCGACTGGCCGAGTTTTTCGGCGAACTCGAGCGTGCGGGCATCGGTGTAGCCGAAGATGCGCGCGCTCATCACGCCGACCACGCCGGCCACGCAGTGGCAATAGCGCGTGAGGCCGATCTCGTCGAGATAGCGTGACTGCGTGAGGTCCATCTCCATGCCGTCCAGCACCTCGCCCAGCTCGCCCGCCTGCAGGCCGCAGGCCGTCAGGTGGGGCTGCAAAGCCTGCGTGACGGGATGGCTGGGCTTGCCGTCGAACAGGCGCGCCAGTTCGGCGCGCCACCAGTCCAGCCGCTGGTGCGCCACGCCGGCGTCCTGGGGGTCGTCGACCACGTCATCGACCTCGCGGCACCAGGCGTAGAGCGCGGTGATGGCGCGCCGGCGCTCGGCCGGCAGGAACAGGAAGCTGTAATAGAAACTGGAGCCGCTCTGGGCGGCCTTGTCTTGGCAATACTGGTCGGGCGTCACGCCAGGCTCGTGTGGGTGGTGTGGGGGCGGGCGCGCGGCGGCGGGGGCGTCAGCGCGTGCGTCGAGAGACGGCGCCGGCACATGGCGGCCGTCGCGTCCGCCGCCCGGGATAGGGAAACGGGCCGGATTGTAGCACCGCCGCCACCTTGCCCGGAGCGCGCAGGCGGCCCCCGGCCGGCCCGCGCTCGGGGCGGGTGTGGCTGCCGGCACCCGTTGCCGGCGCTGCCTGTCGTTTGACGCACCCGGCACGGCTCGCTATATTACTGACCGCAAAGTTAGTTATGCGGACCGGCCTCCCCGGCGGTCCTGCCCACCGCGGCCGGCGCCGCGGCCAACCGGGCCCGCTCGTGGCCCGTCTCGGATCTGAAGCTCACCCATGCCAGTGTCTTGTCCCGGGCCGGACGCCGCGGCCGAAGTCGAGGTTTGCCCCGTTTCCTTTTCTGTTGCGTCGCAGGAAAGTCCGCCTGCCGGCGGCGCCAGGCCGCGCCGGCGCGTGTCCGGCCGGCTGCTCGCCTTGGCCGTGTCCGGCCTGGCCTTGCTGGCTTCCGGCTGCGGCAAGCAACCGGCGCCGGCCGAGGTGGTACGCCCGGTGCGGCTGCTGCAGGTGCGCGCGGATGCGGGCAGCACCGCGCTGTCGTTTTCCGGCGAGGTGCGGCCGCGCGTGGAGTCGCGCCTGGGCTTCCGCGTGGCCGGCAAGATCGCGGCGCGCCTGGTCGACGCCGGCGCCACCGTGCATCGCGGCCAGCCGCTGGCACGGCTGGACGTGACCGACCTCGGCCTGGCGGAGGCCGGCGCGCGCGCGCAGTTCGATGCGGCCAAGACCGACCGCGACCTGGCCGCGTCCGACATGAAGCGCTACGACGAGCTGTTCGCCAAGGGCTTTATCAGCGCGGCCGAGCAGCACCGCCGCCGCGCCACCCTGGACGCCGCCGAGTCCAAGCTGCGCCAGGCCCAGGCCAGCCTGCGCAACCAGGCCAACCAGACCGGCTACGGCGTGCTGCATGCCGATGCCGACGGCGTGGTCACCGCCATCGACGCCGAAGTCGGGCAGGTGGTCAGCCCCGGACAGTCGGTGATCCGCGTGGCGCAGACCGCCGAGAAGGAGGTGGCGATCGGCCTGCCGGAAGACCAGGTGGACGCGCTGCGCGGCATCACCGAGGTCAGCGTCCAAACCTGGGCCGAACCGGGCCGCGTCATGGCCGGCCGGGTGCGGGAGATCGCCGGCGCGGCCGATCCGGTCACCCGCACCTATGCCACACGCGTCAGCATTCCGGCGGCCCCGGCGGACCTGAAACTGGGCATGACCGCCGTCGTCACCTTCGAGCGCGACGGGCCGGCACCGGTGATCCGCGTGCCGCTCACGGCGCTGTACCAGAGCGGCGGGCGCGACCAGGTGTGGATCTACGAGCCCGGCCGCGACGGCTCCGGTACCGGCACGGTGCGGCCGGTGCCGGTGGTGCTGGGGGCGCCGGAGGGTAACGACGTGGTGGTGAGCCGCGGGCTGGCGGCCGGCCAGCGCGTGGTGACGGCCGGCGTGCACCTGCTCAAGCCGGGGCAGATGGTCAAGCCGCTGCAGGGCATGGCGCCTGCCGTATCTCCCGCCGTATCTCCCGCTGCAGCGCCGGCATCGGCCGCCGCCGGCGCGCGCGGCTGAGGGCCCGGCGATGGAACATTCACGCTTCAACCTGTCGCGCTGGGCGCTGGAGCACCAGCCGCTGACGCGCTACCTGCTGGTGGTGCTGATGATCGCCGGCATGCTGGCCTTCTTCCGCCTGGGCCAGGACGAGGATCCGCCCTTCACCTTCCGCGTGATGGTGGTGCAGGCCTACTGGCCGGGCGCCACGGCCGAGCAGATCGCCGTGCAGGTGACCGACAAGATCGAGCGCCAGCTGCAGGAGGTGCCCTACGCGGACAAGATCCGCAGCTTCTCCAAGCCCGGAGAAACCACCATCATCTTCCAGCTCAAGGACACCTCGCCGGCGGCCGATACCGCGCGCATCTGGTACACCGTGCGCAAGAAGGTGGGGGATATCGCCCCGACGCTGCCGGCCGGGGTGCGCGGCCCCTTCTTCAACGACGAGTTCGGCGACGTCTACGGCTCTATCTACGCGCTGTCCTCGGATGGCTTCAACTACAAGGAACTGCGCGAGTATGCCGACCTGGTGCGCCAGCAACTGCTGCGTGTGCCGTCCGTGGCCAAGGTATCGCTGCTGGGGCTGCAGGACGAGAAGGTCTATATCGAATTCAACCAGACGCGGCTGGCCCAGCTCGGCCTGGACATCAATGCCATCGCCGACCAGATCGGCCAGCAGAACAACCTGAACGGCAGCGGCGTGCTGGTCACGCCCACCGACAACGTGCAGGTGCGCGTGTCCGGCCAGTTCGGCAACGTGGCCGACCTGGAGAAGCTGGTGCTGCGCGGTCCCGACGGCGTGGCCAATATCCGCCTGGGCGACATCGCGCACGTCTACCGCGGCTACGTTGATCCGCCGCAGGGCAAGATGCGCTTCAACGGCAAGGAGGTGATCGGCCTGGGCATCTCGATGGCCAAGGGCGGCGACATCATCGCCCTGGGCAAGGACCTGCGCCAGACCATGGACACGCTGCGCGCGCAGCTGCCGGTGGGCGTGGAGATCAACCAGGTGCAGGACCAGCCCGAGGCGGTGCAGCACTCGGTGGGCGAGTTCGTGCACGTGCTGATCGAGGCCGTGGTGGTGGTGCTGGGCGTCAGCTTCCTCTCGCTGGGCCTGCACCGGCGCCCGCTGCGGCTGGACCCGCGCCCGGGCCTGGTGGTGGCGCTGACCATCCCGCTGGTGCTGGCGGTGACCTTCCTCTTCATGGCGATGTTCGGCATCGGCCTGCACAAGATCTCGCTGGGCGCGCTGATCGTGGCCCTGGGCCTGCTGGTGGACGATGCCATCATCGCGGTCGAGATGATGGTGCGCAAGCTGGAGCAGGGCCTGTCCAAGATGGACGCGGCCACCTATGCCTACAGTTCCACGGCGATGCCGATGCTGACCGGCACGCTGATCACCGCGGCCGGCTTCCTGCCGGTGGGGCTGGCCCGCTCGACGGTGGGCGAGTACACCTTCGCCATCTTCGCGGTGACGGCGCTGGCGCTGGTGCTGTCCTGGCTGGCGGCGGTGTACTTCACGCCCTACCTGGGCTACCTGCTGCTGAAGACGCGCCCGGCCGCGGCGGCCGGCGGCGGCGCGCCGGGCGGCGAGCATGAAGTCTTCGACACCCCGCTGTACGAGCGTTTCCGGCGCGTGGTCGACTGGTGCGTGACCTGGCGCAAATCGGTCATCGCGGTCACGCTGGCGCTGTTCGCGCTGGGCCTGTACGCCTTCCAGTTCGTCGAGCGCCAGTTCTTCCCCGACTCCAGCCGTCCCGAGCTGATGGTGGAGCTGTGGCTGCCAGAGGGCGCCAGCTTCGCCCAGACCGAGGCCGAGGCCAAGCGCTTCGAGCGCGCGCTGCGCGGCGATGCGCAGATCGAGAGCGTGACGACCTTCGTCGGCAGCGGCACGCCGCGTTTCTACCTGCCGCTGGACCAGATCTTCCCGCAGAGCAATGTGGCGCAGCTGATCGTGATGCCGACCAGCCTGGCCGAGCGTGCGGCGCTGCGGGCGCGCCTGCAGCGCCTGCTGGCCACCGACTTCGCCCAGCTGCGCGGGCGCGTCAAGCTGCTGCCGAACGGCCCGCCGGTGGCCTATCCGGTGCAGTTCCGCGTGATCGGGCCGGAGGCGGCCGGGGTGCGGCGCCTGGCGGATCAGGTGCGCGCGCAGATGGAAGCCAACCCCAACACCGTCGGCGTCAACGACAACTGGAACGAGAGCGTCAAGATGCTGCGCCTGGAAGTGGACCAGGACAAGGCGCGTGCGCTCGGCGTGACCACCGGTGCCATCGCGCGGGCCACGCAGACGGTGCTGAGCGGCGTGACGGTGGGCCAGTACCGCGATGGCGACAAGCTGATCGACATCGTCATGCGTGCCGCGCGCGACGAGCGCGATGCCATGTCGGACCTGAACAATGCGCTGGTGCCGACCACCAGCGGCCGCGTGGTGCCGCTCACGCAGCTGGCCCGCATCACGCTGCGCTCGGAGCCGGGCGTGGTGTGGCGCGAGAACCGCGACTTCGGCGTGACCGTGCAGGCCGACGTGGCCGACGGCATCCAGGGCCCGACCGTGGCCGCCCAGCTCAAGCCCGGGCTGGACAAGCTGCGCGCCGGGCTGCCGGCCGGCTACCGCATCGAAGTGGCCGGCGCCGAGGAGGAAAGCGGCAAGGCGGTGGGCTCGATCGCGGCGCAGATGCCGCTGTGCCTGTTCCTGATCTTCACCCTGCTGATGTTGCAGATGCACAGCTTCTCGCGCGCGCTGATGGTCTTCCTGACCGGCCCGCTCGGCCTGATCGGCGCCGCCGGCACGCTGCTGCTGCTGCGCGCGCCGATGGGCTTCGTGGCGCAGCTCGGCATCACTGCGCTGCTGGGCATGATCATCCGCAACTCGGTGATCCTGGTCGACCAGATCGAGCAGGACCGGCGCGCCGGCGTGCCGGCCTGGAACGCCATCGTCGAATCGGCGGTGCGCCGCTGCCGGCCCATCGTGCTGACCGCGGCGGCGGCCGTGCTGGCCATGATCCCGCTGTCGCGCTCGGTGTTCTGGGGGCCGATGGCGGTGGCCATCATGGGCGGCCTGATCGTGGCCACGGTGCTGACGCTGCTGTTCCTGCCGGCGCTGTACGCGGCCTGGTTCCGCGTGCGGCGCCCGGAAGACGAGGGCACGCACGCGTCCGCCACCGCCCGCGGGCAGCGCCCGGCGGGGGGCGCCGCCGCACCGGAGCCGGCGCAGGGCTGAAGCGGTAGTGCAGACGGAGGCGGGCATCGGCCTGCCGCTGCCGCGCCGGCCGTTCGGCCGTTCGGCCGTTCAGAAGGGTTTCAGATGGGTTTGTCGCCGATGATGGTGGCGCGCATCATGCGCCGCACGGCCGGGAAGTAGTCCTGGATGGCGTAGTGCTGGGTGGCACGGTTGTCCCAGAAGGCAATGGTGTTGGGGCGCCAGCGCAGCCGCATCTGGTACTCGGGGATGGCGGCCTGGCGGAACAGGTATTGCAGCAGTTCCAGCTCGGCCACGCGGAAATCGAAGCCGACGCGCACCTCGGCCTTCTCGCCGAAGTTGACCAGGTGGGTGGTGAAGGCCTCGTTGACGTAGAGGATCTTCTCGCCGCTCTCCGGGTGGGTGCGCACCACCGGATGGACGGCGACGGGAAAGCGCTGGCGGTTCTCCTCGCGCTGCTGCGGCGTCATGCGCGTGCCGAAGGCCGGCATGATGTCGTGCGCCGCGTACAGGCCGTCGATGCGGCTCTTCATCTCCTGCGGCAATTGCGCATAGGCATGCGCCATGTTGACCCACAGCGTGTCGCCGCCGGCCACGGGGCATTCCACGCAGCGCAGCATCGACGCCATCGACGGTACCTCCCGCCAGGAAACATCGCTGTGATAGATGTTCTCGCGCGCCTTGTTCTGCTCGCTGCCGCCCAGCAGCACCAGTTCCGGATGTTCCGGATGCCGGGGGAAGACCGGGTGGATCTCCAGTTCGCCGAAGCGACGCGCCACCGCCACGTGTGCCGCGGGGCTGATGTCCTGGTCGCGGAAGACCAGCACCTTGTGGCGTACCAGCGCCTCGCGCAGCGCTGCGCTGGTGGCCTCGTCCGGTGTCACGCTCAGGTCGATGTTGCCGATCTCGGCGCCGATCACCGGTGTGATCGGCGTGACGGTGAACGATGCCTTGAGGGTGCCGGCGCGCACGACGGCGGGGGCCGCGGCCGGGGTCGGCGTCGAGGTCGGTTGCTCCAGGGTGGCAGCGTTGCTCATGGTCCCAGGGTCTCCATAGGTAGGGTTTTGCCGCCAGGCCGTGCCGCCGTGCGGGACGGCAGGACTCGCGGGATGAATTGGTAATCGGTGTTATCTTTTGAATTGATAGTATGAAATACCATTTGTTCGGTCAAGACCGGATCGGGAAGGGAAAACCATGACGAAAGCGATGACGAAAGCGCCGGCTGCGGCGGACGGCTTCGCCCCGCTGGATGGCCAGGCCGGCTTCACCCCGCCGCGTTATTCGCGCGGCAAGCGCACCGCCGATGCCCTGCTCGAATCGGGCCGGCAATTGCTGCGCACGCGCACTCTGGACGGCATGACGGTGGAGGAGTTGTGCGCCGGGGCGCACGTCACCACGGGCGCCTTCTATCGCCGCTTCGACAGCAAGGACGCCTTCTTCAAGGCGCTGCAGGCGCTGACCATCGAGGCCTCGGCAGCGGAGCGCGGCCCGGTGGCGGGGGAGCTCGATGCCGGTGAGTGGGACCTGGAGGAGGGCATCGCGCTGATCGTCCGCTCGATGCGCAGCTGGTACTGCCGCCATGAGGGCGTGGTGCGAGCCTCGCAGATGCAGCGCGGGCGCGATCCGCAGAGCTGGGATGCGATCCGCCAGCTCGGCCGCGACTACGTCGACGCCTTGGTCCCCCGCGTGATGCGCCTGCGCGGCCTGCCGGCGCCGGTGCGGGACGAGCCGGGCGGGCTGCGCATCCGCTTCGCCTTCCAGCTCCTGTTCGGCGCGCTGAACAATGCGGTGATCAACAACCCCGGTCCGCTCGGGCTGGAGGATGCGGCGATGGAGACGGAGCTGGCGCGGGCGGTCTGTGCCTACCTGCGCGCCGCCTAGCTCCACCTGGCGCTGCCTTTGGCCGGCCCCCGGCTAAGCCAGCGCCCCCGTGGCGGCCGCGGCCTCGGCGCCCGCCGCTTCCAGCCAGGCCAGGAAGCTGCCGATGGCTTCGTCGCCGGCACGGCGGGCGGACACGTAGGCGTAGTAGCGCCAGGGCGGCAGCACGGGGCCGCGGAAGGGAAAGACCAGGCGGCCTTCCTTGACGTCCAGCGCCACCAGCGCGGTCGGGCCCATGGCCACGCCGAGCCCGTCGAGGGCGGCCTGCAGCGTCAGGTAGAAGTGCTCCAGCTGCAGCGACTGGCGCGGCACCAGGCCGCCGTTGCCGCTGGCCTCGAGCCATTCCGACCACATGCCGGGATAGGTCGCCGAGTGCAGCAGGGTGTGTCCGGCGAGATCGGCAGGGCGGCGCAGCGGCAGGGTTTCCAGCAAGCGCGGCGAGCAGACCGGCAGGCGCCCTTCGGCGAGGAACTCGCGCGCGACATAGCCGTCGGCCTGCTGGTCGCCGCCGCGGATGGCGATGTCGACTTCATCGCGGATCTTGCCGACGGGGGCGTTCGAGGTGGTCAGCCGCACTTCGACGGCGGGATGGGCGAGCTGGAACTCCGACAGCCGCGGCAACAGCCAGCGCAGCGCGAAGGTGGTCGGCGCGTTGACGCGGATGACCTGCCGGCGCGCCGCCTGGACCTGCTCGCTGGTGGCCAGCGCGATGCGGTCGAAGGCGGCCGTGATTTCGGCCAGGTAGGCGCGTCCCGGTGCCGTCAGCGCAACCCGGCGGCCGTGCCGCAGGAACAGTGCATGGCCGATCCAGTCCTCGAGCTGGGCCACGTGCCGGCTCACCGCGCCGTGCGTGACGCACAGCTCCGCGGCGGCGGCGCTGAAGCTCTCGTGCCGTGCGGCGGCTTCGAACACTTTCAGGGAATTGAGGGGCGGCAGGCGGCGGGCCATGGCGTCGATGCGCTTCCTTGCTTGTGATTTTTCCTGACAAAGAGCCCCAGTTTATATCGTTTTGACGAACAAGCCAGCACCGATATAGTTCGTCCGAAGGCAAGGCCGGCCTTCTCAACTATGTCTGAAAACCTGACCAAGCAAGTGGAGGTGCCGCCATGTCGAACGTGGTAGTCGTGGGTGCTCAATGGGGCGATGAGGGAAAAGGCCGGATCGTCGACTGGCTGGCGGAGCGGGCCGATATCGTGGCGCGCTACAACGGCGGGCATAACGCCGGCCACACCCTGGTGGTGGACGGCAAGACCTACAAGCTCGCCCTGCTGCCCAGCGGCGTGGTGCGCGGCAAGCTGGGGCTGATCGGCAACGGCGTGGCAGTGGATCCCGAGGCGCTGCTGGCCGAGATCGGACGCATGCAGGCGCTGGGCGTGGAGGTCACGCCGCAGACGCTGCGCGTGGCCGAGACCGCCACGCTGGTGCTGCCGATCCATCGCGCCATCGATGCCGCCCAGGAGGGGCTGCGCGCCAAGCCGATCGGCACCACGCTGCGCGGCATCGGTCCGGCCTACGAGGACAAGGTCGGGCGGCGCGGGCTGCGCGTCTGCGACCTGGGCGAGCCCGAACTGCTGGCGGACAAGCTGGAGCAGTTGCTGCGCCATCACAATGCGTGGTTCCGCGGCCTGGGCCTGGAGCCCTTCGCGCTGGAGCCGATGCTGCAAGGGCTGCTGGCCCTGGCGCCGCGTATCCTGCCCTTCGCCGGCCCGGTCTGGCACCTGCTGGACCGCGCCCATGCCGACGGCCGGCGCACCGTGTTCGAAGGGTCGCAGGCCGTGATGCTCGATGTGGATTGGGGCAGCTATCCCTTCGTCACCTCGTCGACCACCATTGCCGCGGGCGCCGCCACCGGCACCGGGGTGTCGCCGGCGCGGATCGGACGGGTGCTGGGGGTCAGCAAGGTCTACGCCACGCGGGTCGGCGAGGGACCGTTCCCCACCGAGCAGGCCGGCGGACTGGGCGAACTGCTGCGCGAGCGCGGGCGCGAGTTCGGCGTCAACACCGGGCGCCCGCGCCGCTGCGGCTGGCTGGACGCGGCGCTGCTGCGGCAGGGGGTCAAGGTGGCGGGCATCGATGCCCTGGCGCTGACCAAGATCGACGTGCTGGATGGCTTCGAAGCGATCGATGTGTGCGTGGGCTACGAACTCGACGGGCAGCGGCTGGATCATGCGCCGGCCAGCCTGGCCGCGCAGCGGCGCGCCGTGCCCGTCTACCGCCGCTTCGCCGGCTGGGAGCAGCCGACCCAGGGCGTGCGCTCGCTCGACCGCCTGCCGGCACAGGCGCTGGCGCTGGTGCGGGGGATCGAGGAGATCGTCGGCGTGCCCGTGGACATCGTCACCACCGGACCGGAACGCGACGACACGATCGTGATCCGCGATCCGTTCGGCCATCCGTTCGCGGGCTGAGGTCCGCGCTCCGGCGCGCCTAGGCGAGCCGGAGCCCGGGTGCCGCGGCGAAGGTGCGCAAGGCGGCGGGCAGCGCGTCCATGTCGGACGGGCCAAGCGTGGCCGCCGCGCCCGCGCAGATGGATGCCACCGTCTCGCGCGCCATGCTCACCACGGCCCGCGCCGCCGGCCGCAGCGCGACGCTGCGGCTGGTGCCCAGGCCGCACCTTGCGACGAGGCCGATCTTCTCCAGCGTCAACACGCGCTTCAGCACCGCCGAGCGCTGCAAGCCTAGCGGCGTCATCAGTTCCGCCAGGGCGGACTGGCCGCCGGAGCTGTCCAGGTGGTCCAGCAAGGCGAAGTCGGTCAAGCCGATGCCGTGTCGCCGTCCCAGTTCATCGTCGAGCTTGAGGCGCAGGCCGGCATGGGCGCGCTGGATGGCGAGGCCCAGCGCCAGTGCGGCGGCATGCATGGCCGTGTCCATGGCTGCGTTCATGGCTGCGCTCCCGGCGCGCCGTAGCCCGGCGCCTGCGTGCACGACAGTCCCTGGCGCCACAGTTCGACCAGGGCCGCCAGTTCCTGCGCCGCATCGAAGGCAGGGTCGTCGCGCGGCTTGACCCGGTCCACCACCTCGAAGACGAAGCCGGGTTCGCCGTGCTCCGCCCAGTCCTGGCGCAGCAGCGCATCTGCATGGGCGCCGAGCTTGAGTTCGAAGCGATGCCGGTTGAGCGCGGCCTGCGCGTCGTTGCTGCCGGCGACCAGCAGGCGGCCGTTCACCAGGTTGCGGATGGCGTAGACGCCGGCGCGGGTCGGGGTCTCCAGGTACTGCCGCTTGAGTTCGCGCCGGTGCTGGTTCATGGCCTCTCCTGGCTGGTGCCGGGGGCCGGCTGCGCGGCAGGGCCGGGGCTGGCGGGTGGGGGTGGACGCAGGCGCGTCAGGGCGGGTGTCATAGCAGGTGCTCCAGGTTGGGAGCGCCAATTATTACCCGGGTAATAATAAATGGTCAATAACACCCGGGTAAATTTGGGGTTGCGTGTGGCCACCGGCATCCTGGCGGTGAGGCGCCGTTCGCCCGCGCAATGCCCTCGCAAGGTCTGGCAGGGCCGGCGCGGGCGCGTTCAGGCCTCTCAGGCCGCCGCCAGGGCGTGCGAAAAGTGGTCGATGAAGGAGCGGACCTTCGGCGCCAGGTACTTGCGGCTGGTGTACACGGCATACAGGGTGATCGGCGCCAGTTCGTGGTCGGGCAGCACGCGCACCAGGCTTCCCGCGGCCAGGTCCGCCTCCACCAGCCAGGCCGGCAGGAAGGCGATCCCCATGCCGGCCTGCACCGCGCGGTGGGCCAGGCTGGTGTCGTCGGTCTTCAGGCTGGGCCGCAGGCGCACCGCCACCTGGCCCTGGGGGCCGCGCAGGGTCGCGTTCTCGCGGCTGGTGTAGGTCGGCAGCACGGCATCGTAGCGCGCGATGTCGGCGGCCTTGGCCGGCCAGCCATGCCGGTCGAGGAAGGCGCGGCTGGCGACGAGGTGGAAGTCGATGGGACAGATCGGCCGGGCGATCAGCGCGGGCGAGGGGGCGTCGGTGGCGCGCAGCGCCACGTCATAGCCCTCGTGGACCAGGTCGACCTTCTGGTTCTCCAGGCGCAGGTCCACCAGCACGCTGGGGTAGCGCCGCCGGTAGTCGGCCAGCGCGTCGACGAAGCGGGCGCTGGCGCACCACACCGGAGCTGTCACCTTCAAGGTGCCGCGCGGCGCGGCGGCGCTCTGGCTGACGGCGGCATCGGCCGCGTCCATGATCTCCAGCGCTTCGCAGCACTGGGCGTAGTAGAGCTCGCCGGCTTCGGTCAGGCTCTGGTGGCGGCTGGTGCGGTTCAGCAGGCGGGCGCCGAGGCGGCGCTCCAGGGCGGCGACGTGCTTGCTGGCCATGGCGGTGGACATGGCGAGCTTGTCGGCAGCGGCGGCAAAGCTGCCGCGCTCGACGATCTCGCGGAAGACCCGCAGGCTGAGCAGGGTGTCCATATCGTTTCCTGTGAGGAAACATTCAGTCTACCAGCGGGCTCTCGATCTACTGCGGGTGGATGGGTATCATGACCATCCTTCGGATCTCGCTGATCTGTCTCGCTTCTCCACCTTCCCCGTCCTTTCTGCCGTCCCAGCCGTCCCATGCCCACGAGATCGAGCGCACCTGCCGCGCAGCAGCCGGCCCTTTCCAACCAGTCGCCGCGCATCGACACCTTCCGTGTGCTGTTCGGCGTCGGCGTCGCGGCCATCCTGGCGCTGCTGGCGCTCGACACGCCCTGGCTGCGGACCGCGAGCCCTGTCTTCGTCGGGGCACTGCTTGCGCTGGCCGGATTGGCGGCGGCCGCCTCGGCCCGCTCGGCGCTGGTCCTGCTGACGGCCGGCTGCCCGCTGATCGCCGCGCTCGCCATGGTCGCGAGCTGCGTGCGCGGATTCAGCGGCTGATCGGCCAATTGACCTGGCGGCCCGCTCCCGGCCTGCCGGCGCGCGCCGGCACGGGGGAGGCTTCGATGCCGGTGGCGCACCGGCCCGCTCACTGAATGGCTTGAACCATGTACAGGAAAGGTACCGTCCTAGAACTGCAGTTTTCGCCGGGCCGTCTCAACGACGGCGCCGGCGATCCCTTCTGGATCGATCTGTCGGCCGAGGAGGCCGCACGCCTGCTCGACTTGCTGCAGGCGAGGCTGCAGCCGGGCAGGCCCGACACCGAGCCGCCCGCCGTGTTCGCCCTGGATGGCACGATGCCGGCCGCTGCGGAGGCGTCGGATGGCACGGACGCGCCGGTTTCCGCCGGCGCAGCGGACGGCTTCCAGCAGTGGATCTGCCTGATCTGCGGCTGGGTGTACGACGAAGCCGCAGGCCTGCCCGAGGAAGGCATCGCTCCGGGGACACGCTGGGCGGATGTCCCGGAGGACTGGCGCTGCCCGCTGTGCGACGTCGGCAAGGAAGACTTCGCCATGGTGCCGTTCTGAGCGCGCACCCGCCGGCAGTCAGTGCCGGCGGGTGCGCCGCGCCGGTCAGCCGGCCAGCGCAGTCATCAGGCGCGCGGCGGCGGCGATCAGGCTGCGGTCGCTGCCTGCCGGTCCCATCAGCGACAGGCCCATCGGCGCGCCGTCGCGGCCCGACAACGGCAGGCTGAGCTGGGGAAAGCCCGTCAGCGGCGCCAGGCACAGCAGGTGGGCGGCCTGCGTGCGGTAGTCCTCCAGCGCTTCGATCGGCGTATCGGCCAGCGGGGCGATGTCGGGCATGGCCGGCATCAGCAGGATGCCGTCGTTGCCCAGCAGGCGGCCGAGGTGGGTGGTGAAGGCCCGGCGCGCGGCGCTGGACGCCTCGAACTGCGCCGCCGTCACCGCTTTCGAGAAGCGGAAGCGCCCCGCCACGTCGGGCCCCAGCTTCAGCCCGTACTGTTCGATCAGCGCGCCGTCGGCTTGCCAGGCCTCCCAGCCCTGCACGTAGCGGAAGGCCCAGTACAGCTCGGACAGCGGCCGGTCGGCCACGCTGACGGCGGTGACCGGTGCCACCTCGCTGTCGAGGCGGGCCAGCAGCGGGCGCAGGACGGCCTGGGCGGCCGGTTCGGCCAGCTCCAGCAGATCCTGCGCCAGCAGCAGGCGCGGCGCGCCGGCCAGCGGCGCCGTATCGTCGCCCAGCAGCACCTCGGCCACGCGCGCGAACGTGGCCATGTCGCGCGCGAAGAAACCGCAGGTATCCAGGCTTTCGCTCAGCGGCAGGCAGCGCGCCAGCGAGATGCGGCCATGGGTGGGGCGGATGCCGAGGAGGCCGCAGTGGCTGGCGGGCGCGCGCACCGAGCCGCCGGTATCGGTGCCGAGCGCGAAATCGCACAGTCCGTGCGATACCGCCGAGGCCGAACCGGAGGACGAGCCGCCCGTGATGCGATCCGGGGCGGCCCCGTTGACCGGCGCACCGTAGTGGGCGTTCTGCCCGTTCATCGAGAAGGCGAGCTCGTCGGTATGGGTCTTGCCGACGAAGGCCGCGCCCGCGTCGAGCAGGGCCTGCACGGTGGGCGCGGTGGCCTGCTTGATGCCGGACAGGGCCAGCACATGGGGATTGCCGCCGCCGGTGGGGAAGCCGGCGACGTCGAACAGATCCTTGACGGCGAAGCGCAGGCCGCGCAGCGGGCCGCTGGAGGCGTGCGGCACGGCGGCGGGCGGGTAGGGCAGGAAGGCGCGCGAGGGGTGGGTGGCCAGGGTCATCGGAGTCAGTCGGTCAGATCGGGCGAGGGGTTGCGGGACGGCGGGCAGGCCCGCCGGGGTCGGATGGCGCGGCACGGCCGCCGGATCACGCGGCAGCGGCGGCGGCCGGCGCTTGCGCAGCCGCGGCGCCGCCCACCAGCACGCAGCTCACGCGATGGCCGCCGCCCAGGTCCACGGTGGGTGGAACCTGCCGCAGGCAGTCCGGGCGCGCCTGCGCGCAGCGCGGCGCGAAGCTGCAGCCGGGCGGCAGCGCCGACAGGTCGGGCGGCGAGCCGGGAATGGCTTCGAGCGGCTTGCCGCGTTCCAGGCCGTGCTGGCGGCTGCGCAGCAGCGCGGCCGTGTAGGGGTGGCGCGGCGTGTGCAGCAGCGTGCGGATCGGGCCTTCCTCGACGATGCGTCCGCCGTACATCACCGCCACGCGGTCGGCGATCTCCACCGCGGCGCCGATGTCGTGCGTGACGAAGACGATGGACAGGCCCAGCTCGCGCTGCAGTTCGCGCAGCAGGATCAGCACCTGGATCTGCACGGTGGCATCCAGCGCGGTGGTCGGCTCGTCGGCCAGCAGGATGCGCGGTTGCGCGCTCAGCGCCAGCGCGATCATCGCGCGCTGGCGCATGCCGCCGGACAGTTCATGCGGATAGGCGGCCAGGCGCCGCTCGGGGCTGGGTATGCGCACCGCCTCCAGGGCGGCCAGCGCGCGCCGGCGTGCCTCGGCCGCGCTGACCTTGCCGTGGGCGCGGATGCACTCCTCGATCTGCTGGCCGATGGTATAGACCGGATCGAGCGCCAGCAGCGGTTCCTGGAACACCATCGCCACCGTGCCGCCGCGCAGCCGTGCCAGCGCGCGCTTGTCCATGGCCAGCACGTCGTCGCCGCCGACGCGGATCTCGCCTTGCAGGCGGGTGCGGCGCGGCGGGTGCAGGCGCATCAGCGCGCGCAGGGTCACGCTCTTGCCCGAGCCGGATTCGCCGATCAGCGCCAGCGCCTCGCCCGGCGCGACCTCCAGCGAGACACCGTTGACGGCCTCGATGGTCTTGCCGCCGGCGGCAAAGGCCACGCGCAGGTCGCGCACGCGGATGGCCGGGGCGCCCGCGGCAGGGAGGGGGGATCGTTCGCTCATGGAGACTCCTCAATGCGTGGCAGCGGCCAGCGTGGCGGGGGCTTGCGGTGGCTGCAGCGGTTGCAGCGGTTGCAGCGGTTGCAGCGGACGCGAGTGGCCGCCGTCGGGCATGGCCATCAGGCAGGCGACCGGGTGGCCGGCCAGCGCCTCGCTCAGCACCGGCGTGCGTTGCGCGCAGGCAGGCTCGGCCATCGCGCAGCGGGGATGGAAGCTGCAACCGGAAGGCGGGTCGATGGGGTTGGGCGGGTCGCCCGCCAGCGGCGGCTGCAGCGTGCGCCGGTCCGGGTCCAGCGACGGCATCGAGGCCAGCAGCGCGCGCGTGTAGGGGTGGGCCGGCCGGGTGAAGAGGGCTTCGGTGGGGCCCACTTCCGCCACCTTGCCCAGGTACATCACCATGACGCGGTCGCACAGGTAGCGCACCACGTTCAGGTCGTGGCTGATGAAGACGTAGGTCAGGTCGAACTCGGCCTTCAGTTCGAGCAGCAGGTTCAGCACCTGGGCCTCGACCGACTTGTCCAGCGCCGAGACTGCCTCGTCGAGGATCACCAGGCGCGGGCGCGGCGCCAGCGCGCGCGCGATATTGACGCGCTGGCGCTGTCCTCCGGACAACTCATGCGGGTAGCGCCCGGCGAAGCGGGCCGGCTCCAGTCCCACGCGCTGCAGCAGGTAGCGCGCGCGCTCGCGCGCCTCGGCCGCCGCCACGCCATGCACGCGCGGGGTGAAGGCGATCGATTCCTCCAGCGTCAGGCGCGGGTTGAGCGAGGCGTAGCTGTCCTGGAACACCATCTGCACCTGGCTGCGGTATTGCTTGAGCGGCAGCCGGGCCGAGCCCACGCCCTGGGCGTCGAAGATCAGCTCGCCGCTGTCCTGGGTGGCGAGCTGCATCAGCAGGCGCGCGGTGGTCGACTTGCCGCAGCCGGACTCGCCGACCACGCCGAGGGTCTCGCCCTTGAGCACGTCGAAGCTGACGCCGTCGACGGCGCGTACAACGCCGGCGCGGCGTCCGGGCAGCGAGGACTTGAGCGGGAAGTGCTTGACCAGGGCGTGCGCGATCACCAGCGGCTGGGCCGGGCCGCCCAGGTCGCGCGCGGCGGCGGGCTCGAGAGGATGGAACGGGGTCAGCATGGCTCAGTCCTTGATTTCCATCGCCGAGCGGATGCCGTCGGCGAGCAGGTTGAAGGAGATCGAGGTCAGGAAGATCATCGCGCCGGGCAGCGCCGCCACCCAGGGCTGGGTGTAGATGGCGGTGCGCAGCGTGTTCAGCATCAGGCCCCACTCCGGCTCCGGCGGCTTCACGCCCAGGCCGAGGAAGGACAGGCCGGAGGCGAGGATCATCGAGACCGAGATCAGCCCGGTGGCATAGACGAAGATCGGCCCCAGCACATTGTTGAGCACGTGGGCGCGCACGATGGTCAGGGCAGGCGCACCGGAGGCGCGCGCGGCGTCGACGAACTCGCGGTTGCGCACCTGGGTGGTGACGCTCTCCGCCACGCGCACGATCTGTGGCACGAAGACGATGGTCAGCGACAGCAGCGCATTGCCGATGCCGGCGCCCAGCGTGCCCGACAGCGCGATGGCCAGCAGCACCGAGGGGAAGGCGTAGAGGATGTCGACCACGCGCATGATGGCGGTATTGGCCCAGCCGCCCGCATAGCCGGCCAGGATGCCCAGCGTGCTGCCGATGACGAAGGCCAGCAGCACCGGCGTGATGCCCATGAAGAGCGACAGGCGGGCGCCCAGCATCAGGCGCGACAGCATGTCGCGGCCGAGCTCGTCGGTGCCGAGCGGGAAATGCTCGGTGCCGATCGGCTTGAGCCGCTTGAGGATGGAAGAAGCATAGGGATCGGCCGGCATCAGGGCCGGGGCGAAGAGGGCCAGCAGCACCAGGGCCAGCAGCACCAGCGCGGCCGCCATGGCCAGCTTGTTGCGCAGCAGGCGGCGGCTCACGCCGGCCCAGTAGCCCGGCGAGTGTTCGATGGCGGCCGGCGGCGCGGCCTTGTTCAGCGTGATTTCCATGGCATGTCCTTGGCTCGGGCGCGTTGCGTCGGCGCGCGCCGGGCCGGTTCGGTTTCCTCGGTCGCTTTTGTCCTTGGTCCTGTCGGCCCTGTCGGTCCTGTCGGCCCTCCTGGCCCTTTCGGTTTTCTCAATTGCGCTGGATGCGCGGGTCGAACAGCGTCTGCAGGGCGTCGACCACCAGGTTCAGCAGCACGAAGAACACCGCCAGCACCAGGATGGTCCCCTGCAGCAGGGGAAAGTCGCGCTGGAAGATGGCGGAGTTGAGCAGGAAGCCGGTGCCGGGCCAGGAGAACACGGTCTCGATCAGGATGGAGCCGCCGAGCAGGTAGCCGAGCTGCAGGCCCATCACGGACAGCGCGGTCGGCGCCACGTTCTTCAGCACGTGGCGGAACACCGCCAGGTCGGACAGGCCGCGCGCGCGCAGGCCGACGATGAATTCGTTGGCGAGGATTTCGGCCACCAGCGCGCGGATGGTGCGCGCCACGATGCCCATCGGGATCACCGACATGGTCAGCGCCGGCAGCAGCATGTACTGCAGATGGTCCCAGTCCCAGCGCCAGTCGCCCGAGCCGTCGGGCCCGGCGCCGGTGGCGGGCAGCCAGCCGAGCAGCACGGAGAACACGATCACCAGCACCATGCCCAGCCAGTAGTGCGGCATGCTGACGCCGACCACCGACAGCAGCGAGGCGGTGCGGTCGGCCACGGTGTCGCGCAGGTAGCCGGCGACGAAGCCGAACAGGCAGCCGAGGCTGAAGCCGATCAGCGTCGCCACGGCGGCCAGCCGGATCGAATTGACCACCGCCTTCGACACTTCGTCCAGCACCGGGCGGCTGGTGGCGATGGAGGTGCCCAGGTCGCCGTGCAGCGCGCGCAGCAGCCAGTGCAGGAATTGGTCGAGGAAGGGTTTGTCGAAGCCGTACAGCGCGGTGATCTGGCGGCGCAGTTCTTCGGAGGCGTCGGGCGGCAGCACCGACACCAGCGGATCGCCGGGCGCGAAGTGGACCAGCGAGAAGCACAGCAAGGCCACCCCGAGCAGGATGGGCAGCGTGTAGAGCAGGCGGCGGAACAGGTAGATCATGATGAATGCCGGCGGGCGCCGGCGCACGGTGGCGCCGGCGCGGGTTGCACGGGTTGCGCGGGGCCGCGGCCAGCGGCGCCGCGGGGAGCCTCGTCAATCCATCGACATGGTGGCCAGGTCGATGAACCAGCTTTGCGGCTGCACCACGCCCTTGACCTTCTTCGAGATGGCGCGCGGGCCGACGTCATGCGCGATCAGCACGAAGGGCGCTTCCTCGACGATGCGCGCGTGCAGCCTGGCCAGCGCGGTATCGCGTCCCTTGGCGTCGAAGGAAGTGCGGGCGGTCTCGATCAGCTTGTCGAATTCGGCGTTGCCGAAGAAGCCCCAGTTGTTCGAGACGGGCGGCTGCGTCTTGGTGCTGACGAAGCGGACCATGGCGAAGAAGGGGTCCATCGCGGCGAAGCTGACGTTGATGGCGTTGGCGCCGTGCGCGCTGGCGTCCTTGGCGCCGATGCGCCAGTTGGTGAAGAGCGTGTTCCACTCCACCACGTCGAAGTCGACGTCGAAGAAGCACTCCTTCAGGTTCTGCTGGATGTACTCGTTCATCGGCAACGGTTGCATCTGGCCGGAACCCGACGCCGACACCTGGACCTTGACCTTGACCGGCTTGGCGGCCGTGTAGCCGGCCTCCTGCATCAGCTTGCGCGCGGCGGCCGGGTCGTACTTGATGTGGAAGGACGGATTGCCCCACCACGGATTGCCCGGCTCGACGATGCCGGTGGCGTCGGCCATGTAGCCGCCCAGCAGCGTCTTCAGGCCGGAACGGTTCACGCACAGGTTGGCGGCCTGGCGCACGCGCTTGTCGAGCCAGGGCGAGCCTGGCGCGAAGGACAACTGCCACGGCCACACATGCGGCTGCTGGTTGGCGTAGACCTCGAAGCCGCGGCTCTTGATCTGGGCGATGGCGTCAGGGGCCGGCGCCTCGATCCAGTCGACCTGGCCGGACAGCAGGGCGGCCGTGCGCGCGTTGGCTTCCGGCATCGGCAGCATCACGACCTTGTCGATCTTCGGCAAGCGCTTGCCATCCCAGTAGTGGGCATTGCGCGCCAGTTCGAGCCGCTCGCGCGGCACGAAGCGCGTCATGCGGAAGGGGCCGGTGCCCGACGCGTCGGCGGCGAAGGCGACCCAGGCCTGCTTGGCGCGCTCGACCGGCTCGGTGACCGAGGCCGGCACCGCCGCGAACTTCTTCTCCCATTGCGCCGGCGAGGCCATGAACAGGTTGGTCAGGTTGTAGGGCAGGAAGGAGTCGGGCTCGGAGGTGGTCAGCTCGACGGTCAGGTCGTCGATCTTCCTGGCCGCGCGCAGCGTCGGCATGCGCGAAACGGTGACGCCGACCTGGCTCGGATCGAACTGCCGGGCGCTCTTGTCGAGCACCTTGTTGACGTTCCAGACCACCGCGTCGGCGTTGAAGGGCGAGCCGTCGTGGAAGGTCACGCCGGGGCGCAGCTTGAAGATCCACTTGGTCTTGTCCTTGGCGTCGACCTTCCACTCCGTGGCCAGGCCGGGAATCAGCAGGCTCGGGCCGTTGTTCTTCGACAGGTCCCATTCGGTCAGGCTGTCGTAGAGCGGGATGCCCGTGAAGCGGTTGCCTTCGAAGCCCTGGTCGGGCTGGCCCAGGGTGCGCGGGACGTCGGCGGCGGTCATGCCGATGCGCAGTACCTTCTCGGCATGCGCGGCGCCCGGCAGCGTGAAGACAGTGAGGGCGGCGAGGGCGGTGGCCGAGGCGGCGGCCTTCAGGCCAGTCGCGAGAGGGGACGTGATGGGGTTCACTGGCGAAGCTCCTGTGTGGGAAGGGAGGTCGCCTTCGTCCAAGCAAGCGGCGTGCCAGTCGGCGGAAGCACATGGCGAAGGTGGGCAGCCCCCGGCGATGCCCCCGCCTTGGTCTGCTTCTTGCAGGTTGCCGAGCGTGTTTCAACCAACCGACATGTGACCATGGACCAGCAATACCTTCCCCGCATCAACGCCGGACGCCTGTGGCAATCGCTGATGGACCTCGGCCGGATCGGCGCCACGCCCAAGGGCGGCGTCTGCCGCATCGCGCTGACCGAGGAAGACAAGCGCGGGCGCGACCAGGTCGTGCAGTGGTGCCGCGACGCCGGCCTGGCGGTGCGCGTGGATGCGGTCGGCAACGTCTTCGCGCGCCGTGCCGGCACCGACCCCGGCGCGCCCGCGGTGGCGACCGGCAGCCATATCGACACCCAGCCTTCCGGCGGCAAGTTCGACGGCAACTTCGGCGTGCTGGCAGGGCTGGAGGTGATGCGCACGCTCGACGACCTGGGTATCGAGACGCGCGCTCCGCTGGAACTGGTGTTCTGGACCAACGAGGAGGGCACGCGCTTCACGCCGGTGATGATGGGCTCGGGCGCCTTTGCCGGCCTGTTCGCGCCGGACTTCGTGCATGCCCAGACCGACCGCGACGGCGTCAGCGTGGGCGCGGCGCTGGAGGCGATCGGCTACCGCGGCACCCACCCGGTGGGAGAGGTGCCGGGCGGCATGTTCGCGGCCTACTTCGAGGCCCATATCGAGCAGGGCCCGGTGCTGGAAGCGGCCGGCCTGCCGATCGGCGTGGTGTCCGGTGCGCTGGGCCAGCAATGGTATGACGTGACCGTGACCGGCATGGATGCGCACGCGGGCCCCACGCCGCTGGCCTTGCGCCACGACGCCCTGCTGGCGGCGGCGCGCATGGTCGATGCGGTCAACCGCATCGCCGTGTCCGAGGCGCCGCATGGGCGCGGCACGGTCGGCTATCTGCAGGTCTCGCCCAATTCGCGCAATGTGATTCCCGGCCGCGTCGAGTTCTCGGTGGACCTGCGCAACCTGAGCCACGACGGCCTGGACCGCATGGACGCGGCGATGCGCGCGGCCTTCGCCGGCATCGCCGAGCACGCGCGGGTGGAGGTGGAGATCCGCCAGGTGGTGAAGTTCGAACCCTGTGCCTTTGCGCCGGCCTGCGTCGACAGTGTGCGCCGCGCGGCCGCCTCGCTCGGCTTGCCGCATATGGACGTGGTCAGCGGCGCCGGGCACGACGCGGTCTATGTGGCGCAGCGCGCGCCGACCGGCATGATCTTCGTGCCCTGCAAAGACGGCATCAGCCACAACGAGCTGGAAGACGCCATGCCCGAGCACATCGCCGCCGGCGCCGACGTGCTGTTGCAGGCGATGCTGGAACACGCGCGATGAAGTTGGCCGGCGCGTTGGCGCCGGCCATGCGCAACACTGGTGGGGCGGCCTGGTTTGCAGGCCGCTTTGCTTTGTCTTGCGGGCACCCGGCCCGCCTCAGTGCGCCAGGGACAGCGAGATCGCCCGCGCGCATTCGATGACCAGCGGCGCCAGCTTGCGCTGCGCCTCGGCCATGGTCCAGCGGCTGGCCGGCGGTGACACGTGCACGGCGCCCACCGCCATTCCCTGGCGATCGACGATGGGCGCGGCCAGCCCCATGTCGCCGAGGAACAGCTCCTCTTCGTTGACGGCAAAGCCGAACTGGCGGCACGACTGCACGCGCGCCAGGATGGCCTGTACCTCGGTCAGCGTGGCGGGCGTGCGCGCCACGCGCTGGGAGCGCTCCAGCAGCGTAATGGCCTCGGCGTCTGGCAGCGTGCTCAAGTAGGCCCGTCCGGAACTCGTGCAGTACATCGGGATGCGCATGCCCACCGGGGTCAGCACCGGGATGTACTTCGATGTCATCAGCTGCGCCACATAGACCATCTCCAGGCCCACCGGTTCGGTCAGGTTGGCCGTTTCGCCGCTGTCGCGCGCGAGCTGCGACAGGTAGGGGCTGGCCGCGGCGATCAGCGGATCCGCGGCGAGATAGTTGAAGCCGATCTCCATCACCTTGGGGGTCAGCCGGAAGCGCCGCGTCTGCGGATGCTTGGCCATGTAGCCGAGGCATTCCAGCGTATGCACGGTGCGCTGTGCCGAACTCTTGGTCATGCCGGTCAGCGCGGCCAGTTCCGGCAGCGTCAGCGTGCGGTGCGCGGCGCCGAAAGCGCGCAGCACTTCCAGGCCTTTTTCCAGCGATTGGTTGAAGAGCGGATCGGGACGCTCGGCGTCCGACGCTGCGTCGGCGCGCGCGGTTCGAGGGGAGGCGGGCGGCAGGGAGGTCATCTCGTCACGGGTCGGTTCGGGCCGTTGCGCGGCCGCTGGTGCGGGGCCGGGGCCGGGGCATCGCACCATCCGCGGGAGCTGCTGCACCATGGGCAGGCCGTATTGCACCAAGATATGTACATATCGTTTATCGATACCTTTGGCTCGGCGTTAATCATACCTGCCCGAAATGTCGCTGGGAACATGCATCGCCATCATTTTCGCCGCGCGGTGCCGAAGGCCATCCGCGAACACATCGACGAATTCCGGAAGAACATCATCCGGACGATGTGACCGACCTTCCTCCCCCGTAACAGGTAGCAGCTATGCCGACACTGCAGTTCCAGGCAGCCGGCGAGGGCGCGCTCGCCCTCGACGTCCGGCAATTCATCGTCGCCGGCTGGACCGGCCGCGATGCCGCCGCCCGTCCAGCACCACATCGACGAACTCGCCGCCGTCGGCGTCAAGCCGCCCGCCACCGTGCTGGTACTGGCCTGCATCCGCCGGCAGAACCGAGCGCTGGCACCGGCGCCCCGGGGACTGGATTCAGGCGCGCGCTTGCGCTACAATCCGCTGCCTCGTTGCGCTACCGGCGCACGGCAAGTCGGCCGCCCGGACCACACTCCGGGCCAGGCAGCAGGAGAGGGCGGGCAGTACCAGCCGCCTTTTTTGTTTGCCGGGGCTGCACAGCCAGTGACGAGCAAGCGCAGGCCCGCCCGGGCCGCGCCCATGGACCGCGAGGGTGGCGAAATTGGTAGACGCACCAGGTTTAGGTCCTGACGCCAGCAATGGTGTAGGGGTTCGAGTCCCCTCCCTCGCACCAACTGCCTTATAAGGCTCTTCTCGTCTCCTCCCAATAAATTTCCGCAATCTCCTGCGCAGCGAGACCACCGGGGCGGGCATACCCTTCCAGCACCCAGCAATTGGGTACTTTTACGCGCAATAATCGAAGCGCTTGTCCCGGGGATTTTCCTGAGAACGCCCACCGCAGCCGATGCTGTGATGGCCGCGCACCTGTCGACACCAAGGCACTACGTCATTGAAGTCTTGTTTGCTGATGTCTGGCAATGATGATTGCCGCAGTCTTCGTGAATAACGACGCGAGTTCGAGGTCGATCGGCGTCGGCTCGCGGGGCTCCGCAAAGTACATGGCGAGCGAGCCGAGTGGGGTCCCACCGGTTTCCATAACGGGGAAAGACCAGCAGCCTCGATACCCGAATCTCTTTGCCAGCCAGATCCATGGTTTCCAGCGTGGCTCGATCATGATGTCTCGTGTAATCACCGACTTCCCCGTCGCAACTGCCAGCCCGCATGCGAGCGATTCCTCGGCAATCAGGAATCCATTCACGCACTTCGCGTATTCGTCGGGCATGCCAACCACATGTCTCAAGCCATCTCCCTGTGCGATGTAAAAGGCGCATCGCCGATCATCTTCGGTTCCATCTGCCAGCGCGCTGATTAGCAGTCCAAGGGAATGCTCGATTGGCGCATTGGTCATCGCGAGCTCGAAAGCTGACATCTGTGCATTGAGCCATATCTCGCGTTGTCGCAACTTGAGTTCGATGATCGTTCGATCTGTGACGTCGGAGAATGTCACGGCGACACCAGTAATTCTTCCTGGGACGGATTGGTAGGGGTGAATTCGTCTGGAGAAATATTTTTTCGGGTCGCGGCTTGCAACAACGATTTCTCGCGACTCCGTGGCATGGAGCACGTCTTGGATGTCGGGGTAGAAGGCCGGATCGTCAAATATTGACACGAGATCGGAGATTTTTCGACCGATATCTGAGTGTGCCAATTTAAAAACGGATTGCATGGCGGGTGTGAACCAGCGTATCCTCAGGTCACGGTCCAGGAAAAGAGTCATGACTTCCCCGGAAAAAAGCACGCGGTTCTGCATGTTTAACTGGTCGATTTTTTCGCGCAACTGGTAGTTCGACTCGTTGAGCTCCTCGTTGCTGGCGTTGAGTTGTGAATTGGATGCTCTCAACTCTTCGTTTAATGCTTGCAATTCCTCCCGGGATGCCTCCAATTCCTCGCGGGTTATCCGTGCGTCATCATCGCGCCACCGCTCGGAAGCCTCAGGGTAGTATTGCCCATCGGCCTCGCCGGAGGGCGCGTCAGGTGCTTGCGGCTTGTCGAGAATTCCTTCCTCGGGAAGGAATGTAATGAACATCCTATTCCACGCTCCAGCTGGATTTTGCAGTGGCGTCAAGCGCACACCAACTGAGGCTGGATCTTGTGGTCGGCGGTCAAGGTCGATCAGGTTCATGGGCTCATGATCAGAGAAAGCCTGCTGCACCGCGATTTTTAATCTCAGGCTTGAGTTCCTGGAGACAAGTTGGAAGATATTGTGCGTGGGCTCACCGGCAGGAAGGCTCAGGATGCCAGCTGTATTCCCGTAAAGCCTCAGAATGGATCCTGCTTCATCGATTAGTGCTGACGGGAGGCCAGCTTGCTCTAGTGCAATCCGTTGTTCTCCTGCGGCAAGGTTTGCAGTGGTCGTGGTCGGTCTGGTAGGAAGTCTTGCTATACTCGTTCCGAAATGCAATGAGGTTTTGCGGAAGATATTCCATTTGGGGGAGATGACCTCGAATCCTAGATTATTCAGGTGATATGATTCACCTTTTCCAAGAAAGAGATAGCCGCCGATCCTGAGGGAAGAAAACAGGGCGGCAAGCACATGGTCAACCTTTTCCCGCTCCAAATAGATCAATAGGTTCCGGCATGTCACGAAATCGATGCCACCAAAAGGCGGATCCAGGATGAGGTTGTGCGGAGCAAAAACCATTCGCTCACGTAATGGTCGCTTGATGCGGAACTGTTGGTCCACCGCGTAGAAATAGGCGGCGCGACGCGCAAGGGACACGCCGGCAAGGGAACTCTCGTGAAACAGCCCGCGACCGGCGCGTGCCAGAATCTCCGGTGCGACGTCCGTGGCAAACACCGTATAGTCTGCCTGGCCATTGCTCTCCTGCGACACCTCATCGAGAAGCATCGCAATGGAGTAGGCCTCTTCACCTGTGGAGCACGCAGCGCTCCATGCGCGTATCGGCTGGAATTTCTTAGCGGCATGGAAGAGATCCGGAAGGACATCTCTTTTTAGTACTATCCATGCATCATGATCGCGGAAAAATTCGGTCACATGAATCGGAAGCGATCGGCTGAGCGTTTCAAGCTCGATCGGATCATCTTCGATGAGAGACGAATAATCTGCGAAAGTCCATACCCGCCGGGCATCCATGCGCTGTTGGATGCGCCAGAACAAAGGTGAAGGTTTGTAGCCGCTGAGGTCGAAACCAGATTGTCTCCGGATTGAGCAGATGATTCGGTCCAGGGTTTTACTGACGTCGTTCGGCCAGTCGATCGATGTGGACGGTCGCTTGTATTCCGGCTCGATGCACATCAATATCTGCTGTGCGATGGCGCTGACCGGGAGAATGTGGTCGTGGATACCCCGCTGTATGACGGCGTTTGGCATGCTATCGTGCAGGGCTGTAAGCGGGTCTTGGACAATCACGACCCCATCAGCTTGCCGAATGCGCACGGCTCCCGCCGTTCCGTCCATGCCGGTGCCAGAAAGAATCACGGCGATCGGGAATGGCCCGGGGCATCGCGCCACGCTTTCGAGAAAGGCGTCGATGGAATCGATGCCTGGTCGGCGGCCGCCCCCATCGGCGGCTCTTGTTCGAAAGACTCCGTGCTCCAACGTCAGAATGTGTTCTGGCGACGGAATGTAGATGCAATTGGTGTCTGGCCGGGATCCATCGGTAGCGATACGGACCGGTATTGCTGTCCAGCGGGAGATCAGCGTGGGCAGCATGCTGGAATTCGCCGGGGGTAGATGCTGCAGCACGACGATTGCAAAGGGGATATCGAGCGGTAGCGTTTCGCACAATTTCTGCAGAGCCGTGATACCTCCGGCAGATGCCCCTATTGCTACAATTCTCGGCGCGATAGCGGCCGTCGGACGGCTCGTCGGCAAGTCAGTCATGATGGCCCCCAACATGGGTGCGGATCGGGCGCCGGCAGAATATGTGCGGAAGTCTGCACGACTCGGGCGGCTATATCCTTCTCGATCGTCTAGGCAGAGGATTGCCAAGACGGCCTGCATGAGTTTGGCGAGCCGCTTCGCTGTTTAGTTCCATATCTGCCGCCCTCAGGTTCTGGGGCGAAAATGGAATGGCGATTGGGGGGCGGAAGGTCGCTTCCCGTCGTGCAGCGAAATCTCCGGGAAGCGTAGGCTCCACAAAAAATCAGCGTACCAAATTCGATACGCTTCTCTTCAAGGGGAGGGGGGAATTGGCTATGGGGATGCCACGGAGATGGATTGTGCCGAGGCGGTGAGATCAGGCGAGATCGTCGTGGCCTGCCCGATCTCGTCCGGGATCGTCTATATGAGTGAGGTGCGTGGATTTCCGCTCAGCGCGGCGGCTCTCCCGCGGCTTCGAGCAGCCCTGCCAGCGATAGCGTCAGGTATTGCTCGTATTCCGGATTCGGCTGCTCGGCGCGCGTGTCGAGCAGGTCCGTGGCGTTCTGCCTGGCCCTGGCAGCGAGTTGATCGCGGTGCTCATGAGTTTCGAACAGGTCGTGAATCGATAGCTCGGCCAGATCGGACCGTGCCAGAAGCAGATTGAACGCCGTGCGCCAGGCTTTGTTCTGCTGCTCCAGTTCGTTGACCCTGTCGAGCAGGTGCTCGAGGGTTTCCCGCAGGACTTGAAGCTGTGAGTTGTCCATGAATTCCCCGGTGATCGGCTCTTGTGAAGTTGAGAGTTCTCGATTGTTTCACAGGAGAGGGGAGGTACCACATAGGTGCTGCGCGGGGTGCTGCCGATTGCGAGGCTGCCGGTCGAGGCGGAAGAGTGCGCTGGGAAGCCCAAGCATCGAGGGGATCACCGCGCTTATGGCTGTGCCCGGCTGGCACGTCAACCCCTGTCCGGTGTGACAACTGATGGACGTCGAGTTGGCCGCGCTGCAGGTATTCTGGAGGATCCCCCCTGCGTGGTGACACCGTCTCGGGTATGGGAAAAAAGAGGGCTGGCCGGCTGTCTGGCGACCAGCCCCGCGCAAGAGCGCAAGCGTTGACGAGTGCAGTCTAGCGGCGCCTGCGCGGAAAGTTGTGGCGAAAGTGTGTCGTGGTGCCCCCCCCTGTCGATCGAGCCGGTCCTGGGGCAGCCGTGGCGAGTGACGGCAGACAGAATGAAGGCAAAAGGACGCCGGCCATGGAGGGAGGCTGGCTGGCGGGGAATTCCGTATTCGAAGCACGCGGCGGAACGCTGCCCTTGCAGGATAGGGCCGGCCGTGTCCTCATTCCTCGCCGGATTGTGCTCAAGCTGTTTCGGCGTTGTGTAACGTCGTGTTGTGGAAAGGGGGCGATCGCATGATTGGCGGATGGCCCTGCGCAAGGTGCGCGATCGGCAAGTCGGGGCGAAGGCACGACCGTACGTGGTGGGATGGCTGTTCTTTGTTCCCCCCTGCATGCGAGAGCGAACGCCACCTAGTGCTTCTTGTTGCGCTGGGGATGACGATTGCCGGATTGGTTCGCATGATGCGATCCCGATCGGTCTTCCGCGCGTGCTTTGCCTTTGTCACGATCCAGGGATTCCTGACCGTTCGTATTGCGCTGGCCCGTGTTGCTCATGTGGCTACTGGATTGTCCACCTGGCTCCCCGCCCATTCTTTCGCCACTGCCCATGCCGCCGCCCATGCCTCCGCCGCGTGCATGCGCGGTCAGGGCGAGACAGGTCATCAAGGCTGCGGCCACTATGCCGATTGTCAATCTATGGTTCATGCGAGTCTCCTTTCCTGGATTCCTGCACCTGGGACCGATTCGGTTCGCGAGAAAACTGTCTCCTTTCTTGCGGGCTTGTCCGGTTGGAAACCCATACCGGGACCTCGAGCGGAGGTGATCTCGGCATAGCGTGGCGAGATTTCTTCGCTAAGCCTATAAACGGGGCGTCCCTCCAACTCGCTGACCGTTGGCGTGGGTTATTGCTGCGCCAACTTCGTTATCTGCAGCATTCGCGCTGCTGCTGGACGGGCGGGCATTTCACCGTCCCGAATGAGCAGAAGACGCAGCAGTCCCCTCGCTCTGGCTGTAGCACGACGCCACAGCCCTGGCACTGGTAGAAGAACTGGCAGGCGTCCGTCGGCATGGTCTCGCGCCGGGAAAAGCCGCAGTGCGGGCAGGTCAGTAGCGACTCGAGAATGACGTTGCTCATGGCTGTCTCACTTCACTCGCGCCTGACTTCGCGGGCCGCCAGGGCGAATCCGGCTGCCACGCCGACCATCACCAGGATCGGGCTCAGGTGGGGCCACTGCCGGGAGAGCAGTCCGGCCAGCAGGATGCAGACGAGCAGGATGGCAATTGCCTTGACGTAACGCATGATTTTCCCTGAGTTGTTTCGCGGTATCGTACTGTATGCCGGCGCTTGAACGATGCCGCGCTTGAACGATGCTGAACAGGGCGGGTGCCTCTCGGTATGCAAGAGCACTGTCTGTGCGATGCGTCAGGATCGATGCTTCAGATCGATGCGGAGCACCGCTGGCGTCGCGTTCACCATTCATTACAGATTCTCGGAACCGGTCCGGATATGCTTGGCCGCACAAAATCCCCACAACAGGAGAGATCGATGCGCAAGGGACTGGCTTTGCTGATCACCTGCAGCGCGCTGCTTGGCGGCTGCGTTGTTGCACCCTACGACGACGGCTACCGCGGTGGCGGCCCTGGCCCGGGGTGCCCGCCCGGCCAGGCGAAGAAGGGCAATTGCCGGGTCGACCCGTACGGCAATGAGTCGTTCTGCCCGCCGGGCCAGGCCAAGAAGGGGAACTGCTGACCGGCCGGCATCGGTCGCGCTCGTCCGCCGCCATTGACGCGCGGTGGGGCGTTGACGGACAACCCGCTTGGTCGGAAGCGGTCGGAAACGATTGCTTACAGCTAGCCGGCAACTCCGTGCATAGGCTAGAAAAAGATCATGGCGAAGAGGGAGGGATCCATGCGGTTCATTCTTGTGTTGCTGGCTGCCTCCACGGTGCTGATGAGCGGCTGCGTCGTTGCGCCATATGGTGACGAGCATCGTGGCGATCCCGCCTACCGCGAGCGTGATCGCGATCGAGGTGATCGAGGTGATCGAGGTGATCGAGGTGAGCATCGCGGGTACGGCGACGATCACGATCGTGATCGCGACGACCAGCATCAGCGCGATCGCTACTGAGCTGACCTTGCGCATCATCCACTTGGCGCGTGCCACCTCGATGGGCGCGTCGGGCAAGGCAGGCGCGCTCTTGAAAGGTCGGTCCGAGGTGTGTCTTCATGCTTCCGTGGCTACCGAGCGGCGAAAAGCCGCCCGGCGGTCACGGCAGTACAGTGCTTGCTCTCATCCGATACCCCATCGCAGCGGGCGGACGGAAGCCCGTCTTGCAGGTGTGCTTCCCTTGTGCTTCAGTTCTTCGGCCGCCGAAGCTGAGCGAGGCCGCAGGCCGGAGGAGGACTGGAACTGCCCTGAGCTTCGGGGGCGTATGCGCTGGCGTGGCGACGGGGCGTGGATCGCAAGGCACCTGATTCCATGCCGACGTGGGGCAGGGTGGAATCCGGCTTCGTGCTAGCATGCATCGCTCACCCAACCGGAGACGCCTATGTCGGCCGTATTCGACATCCACACCGCCAGCTTGTCCGAAGACGGCGAGCAGGTCATTTTTGCTATCCGCGCAGGCGCTGCTGCCGGACGAGGCTTCGTCTCGCGTTCGGCCCTGGACGCCCTGACGCAGGGACAGATCGGCCGGCCGATCGACGTTTTCCACGCCCATCGCGACCGCATCCTGGAGGCCGCCAGGCAGAAGTGGGCGGCGGATGCGTCCGGCGATGTGGCGCTCAATAGCTGGGACTTCTGAGTTTTCCTTCTGGCGGTTCCGCACAAGCTTCCCCATAAGCTCGCCTGAGCTTCCTCATGAGCTTCCCCCCGATGGACCTGCGCACGCCGCTGACCAGGCAGCAGTACCTGGACGAGCTGAACGCCCGCCTGCGGGAGTGTCCCGACCTGGCCTCGGTGGTGGTCTTTGCCTTCGACCCGCCCGGTGCCGGGGCCGCGACCGCGACCGGTGTCCGCGCTGACGGTGCGGTCGATGAAGACCTGCTGTGCGTGATGACGGGGATCGTCGAGACGGCTGCGGATGCCTATCACGTCGTGACGGACCCGCCGGCGGCAGCGACTGAGGATTGAGGTGGGCGACGCAGGGTCGCCAGGCCAAGCCAAAGCTGCTGGCTGCGCGCCACAGGATGGCGGGCCGTCCGGCAATGGCCCGCCACCGTATCAGGTGCGCTTTGTCGCCTAGGAGGCGCTCGGCACCAGTGCCACGCCGCGCAGGACCTGGCCGTACGGCGCGGTTTGCATCACGCTGAAGCCGCTTCCGCTCGCCGTCACGGTCGAACCGTTGACGGATACCGTGATCTTGACGAGTTGGTTCGAGTCGGCGCCCGCGTCGAACTTTGAGCCCAGGCTGTTGCCGATCGTGGAGGTCGTCGCGTACAGGGTGAAGGAGCCGTCGCTGTTGACCTGGCCGGTCAGGTTGCGCAGCCCGTCCGGCGTGGTGGTGTAGCTGGCGCCGGCGGTGCCATACGTGCCCTTGGCATCGGTGACGGTGTAGGCGGTGCCGAGATTCAGGCCGGCCGTCAGGTGGGCGATCGGCGTCCAGATGCCGCTCTGCTTCTGGTAGACCCAGAGGCCGCCGCTGCCGATCTGCTGGTCGCCGACGACGGCATCACCCTCATCCGCAACGAACATCAGTGACGTGTTGCTCGACGGCATCCACATGCCGAACGGATACATCGTGCCGGTGACCTGGCTCGCCGAGGTGATGCTGGCCGGCAGGTTCGTCGCCAGGGTGGTGGGGAAGCCTGGCAGGATGCTGATGGCCGCGTTCTGCGGCAGCTTGCCGCCGTTGGCGAGCACGCCTGCCGCGCCGACCTGGTAGACCGTGTTCACGCCATTACCGCCGCTGCCCTTGGACACGTACATGGTGCCGTCCGGGCCGACATAGAGGCCGCGCAGATTGACATCCTTGCCGGTCTTGTCGGCTGCGGTGGCCGGCGTGGTCGGCAGGCTGGCGATGGTGAAGCCGAACTGGTCGCCGGTCGGACTGCCGCCGGCGATGGTGCCGAGGCTTGCCAGCGAGCAAGCGGTACCGGCCGGCGCGGCCGTGTAGGTGCCGGTGCCCGATCCGGACTGGAAGGTGCCGATCACTTGCGTGAAGGCGCACGTGCTGCCGGCCGCAATGCTCTGTACACCGGTACTCATGCTCAGCATGTCGAGCTGTGCGGTGGTCGGCTTGGGATTCTTGCCCGAGTTGCCGGCGTTGCCCACCATGTAGTACATGCCACCGGCGAGGACCGCCGCACGCCCGTTGTTGCCGCTATAGGCGTTGGTATGGGTGAAGGCGAGCTTGCCGGTGGAGAAGTCGAGCTGGGCCACGGTGCGGTAGGTGGCGGTGGCGACGTCCGTATTGGTGGTGTCCTGTTTAATATGCTAAAAATGTCAAAATGCATGATTATTCAGATAATATGAATATACGTCTTATGGATGAGACATTAATGCCGTAATTCGCTGTCGGCACGTCGGGCGGGCGGGTGTGCTTGCGATTGCGCCATTGAGCCATTGAGCCATTGAGCCATTGCACGACTACGTGCGTGTCGATTGGCGAGGCGTTATCGCGGCTGCCGAGGCGTTGCGCCCTGGGCGGGGTCTGGACGCATGCGGACGCTACCGGCCGTGGGATGCATGGTCCGGCATTGTGCTGAAATGGTGGCTTTTCGCCGGGGAGAGGTTTTGGCGGGATGGCGCGGCGCGGAGAGGCGGCGCCAGGCGCGGGCAGGCCTGTGCTGCGTCAGGCTGAGCGTGCGCGGGCGGTGCGGAAAAGCGGGGAGGCCCCGACAGGCGAAGGATCGCCCGGTCGGGGCAGGCCGGCCATCAAGGATCGATGGTCCTGTCCGGGCTTTGGAAAATGAGGCGTCCGGCGAGTCCGAGGCCAAGGGTGATGCCGGCCAGGCCCATGCCGTCGGCATATTGGGGGAACCGCTGCGCCATCAGCATGGCGAGCGTCAGGCAGCCAGACAGGGTGGCAAGAGCCTTGAGGTGCGGCATGCAGTTTCCTCGAGGAGCACGATCATGATACGGATCCTACGCCCGAGGTGCGGTCGCCGAGCCGGGGAAATGAAGGGGAAATCGGCCTCTGTTTCTCTGACTGGAGGGCGGTGATACCGATGCGGCCGGTGGGCGGCGCCAGCGCGAGGGAGGAAGACGCCGGACAACGGAATGGCTCGGTTGCCCGGCGTACAAGGAGTGCGCATAGCGGCCTGCGCATGCCAAGTAGAGCACAGTCATGTCGGATCGTGGAGGCGCGGCGAGCTGTGTATCGATTCTCCAACGCCTTTTCCGTATTACCTCGAATGTGGGGTTGGGAGGAAAAGGGGGCTGGCTGGCATGGTTGCCGGCCAGCCTTGCGCAATAGGCGCGCTTGGGAGTGCAGCAACGCTGCTTTAGATGATTTGAACACAGATATAAGTAAAACTTAATGAAATATTTTTGACACGTGACTTTCGCAATTCTTTCGTGGTTGACGCATCGTCTTCGCCATGGGCTCGGGAGGTGAATTCGCGCTGGCGCCCAAGGCGGCAGGCAGTACGCAGGGGAATGTGGCGTCGTGGCGCGCCGGGGTGGCAGGCAGGCCGGCTGCCCGGCTTAGCGTTTGCGAGTGAGGGCAATGAACGTCGAGCTGATTCTCGGCGAGCCGCGAAACGTGCGGAAAGGACGGGCAGGGAGGTCGCGGAAACGGGTCGCGAGGCGCGCCGGGCAGGTGGGCCGGCTCAGCGCAGGAGCCGGCGCTCAGCGCCCGGATAGGCCGGGAGCCCGGCCAGGGAAGGGGAAATCAGCTGGCTTTGCGGGTGCCGCGGAAGACCGCGCGGCCCGCGAGCGCGAGACCGGACGCAAGGCCCGCCAGGGCGAGGGCATCGTCATACTGGGGATAGCGGTCGGCCAGGACCAGGCTGACCACTACGCAGGCGAGCAGGCAGGCTGCCGCTTTGATGTAGGGCATGGACTTTCCCGAATTCGTTTTAGTGAATCGTACATGCCGTGCGGCGTCGGCATATTGGAAAAGTATGGCTGTTTTCGGCGTCTGCTTCTGCAAACAAAGGTGGCGGATCTGGTCCGCACGCGGTCGGCCGGGGGTATGGCACCGCTGGCGCACCGCCCGCTGTTGCCATGGCTCGGGCCCGATGCCGGTCAGCGCTCCTGCATGCGGCAGAAGCAGTAGGTGAACTGCTGGGGGGCGCCCCAGGGGGTGGTATGGATCTCGGTGGTGCTGTCCATCAACTGGAATGGCGCACCGAAGGTTCCATGCAACTGCTCCGGCGCATACCTCGCAACGTCCAGGCCGCTGCACTGGAGCGGACCGTCCGGCCCGAACGTGGCGACGATCGCATGGCCGCCGACGCGCAGGGCCTTGAGCACCTGCTGGACGTAGCGCCGGCGCTGCAAGTCGGTGGTCAGGAAGTGGAAGACGGCGCGGTCATGCCAGACATCGAGCGAATCCGGGGCGAAGTCGGATTCGAGCACATCCGCAGCGAGCCATTGCACCGCTGCGGCCGCCGTGCCGAGGCGTAGCCGGGTTGCCGCGAGTGCCGTTTCCGACAGGTCGAGCACGGCGAGATTCTCATATCCCGCGGCGAGCAGGTCGTCGACCAGCGTGGCCTCGCCGCCGCCGATATCGATGATGCGGCTGTGGCGGTCGGGCGCGGCGCGCTGGATGTAGCGCAGGGAGGTCTGCAGATGCGGCGCATACCAACTGACCGCGTCGGCGCTCTTGCTGCCATAGACCGCTTCCCAGTGCTTCTTGCTGTTCATGTCGTCCATGCCGCCCATGCCGGTTGCTTGTGAGTTCATCGCGGCCATCCGTGGACTGGCAGCGTGGCCTGGCCTGCGTACGGTGCCGGCGGCAGCCGGCGGATTTTCGCCTCAGCCCACCGCCGCCGGGGCGATGCCGGCCAGCGCGCACAGCAGGACCACCACCAGGGGCGGTGCCTTCCAGCGGGTGAGCAGCACAAAGGCTATCGCGGCGGCGGCAAAATCCGGTTGAGTATGCACCGCACTGGTCCACACCGGGGAATAGAGTGCGCTGGCCAGCAGACCGACCACGGCGGCATTGACGCCACGCATCATGGCCGCGGCCACCGGTCGGGCACGCAGCGTGTGCCAGAAGGGCAAGGCCGCCAGCACGAGCAGCAGGCCGGGCAGGAAGATGCCGGCCGTTGCGAGCGCGGCACCGGCCAGGTGGTGCGGCGGTTCGGCCATCATCCAGCCCAGGTAGGCGGCAAAGGTGAACAGGGGACCGGGCACCGCCTGCGCCGCGCCGTAGCCGGCCAGGAAATCGCTTGACGACACCCAGCCCGTGGCCACGGTTTCGTTCTGCAGCAGCGGCAGTACGACGTGGCCACCGCCGAATACCAATGCGCCCGAGCGGTAGAACGCGTCGAAGACTTCGGCCGCGCGGCCGAATTGCTGGCCGAGCAGCGGCGCGGTGCCCAGCATCAGTAGTGCGCAGAACAGTGCCAGCGCCAGGATTCCGGTCCGGCGCGAGAGCGGGCCGCCTGGCGCGGGTGATGCAGGCGCACCCATGCCGGCGCCATCGGTACGCCGGCACAGCAGCAGTCCCAGCACGGCCCCGGCACCGATGGCGATGACCTGCGCGTAGACCGTTGTCAGCACGCTGAGGAGCAGGATGGCGCTGAGCGCGATGGCCGCCCGACGGTGATCGGGGCACAGTTTGCGCGCCATGTCCCAGACGGCTTGCGCAACGACGGCCACCGCGGCCAGCTTGAGGCCGTGGATCAGGCCTTGGCCGAGCGCTCCGCCGAGTCCCGGCGCGATGGCGGCGAACGCAAGCAGGAGCAGGATGGAAGGCACCGTGAAGCCGCACCAGGCGGCCAGCCCTCCGAGCCAGCCGGCGCGCAGCATGCCGATCGAGAAGCCGACCTGGCTGCTGGCTGGCCCGGGCAGGAATTGGCACAGTCCGACCAGGTCGGTGAACGCCTCGTCGCTCAGCCACTGGCGTCGCTCGACGAATTCGCGGCGGAAGTAGCCGAGGTGGGCGACCGGCCCGCCGAAGGAAGTCAGGCCCAGTTTGAGAAACACGGCCAGGATTTCGCCGGCGGTGCCATGCGGTCGGGTGGTGGGCGCTGCGCTGGCTGGCGGCAACATATCAGGGTGCGAGTCCGGCTGGTGGGGGCGGGCTGTTCGGCGAACGGCCCGGCGCCGATTCTATCCGGTTTCCATGCCGTGGCGCATGGAGCGCATGATCCCCGCGCGAGGCGCAAGCCCCGGGCGGGTCTGCCGCCGCTCGGATCGGGTGGCCTGCTCGGGCAGGGTGGCGGGCAGTTATCGGCGGCGTATGATCCCGACATGGTCGTCCGCGCGGCTGCCGCAGATGACGGTTTCCTGCCGCGGCCGGGCAATCCGCGCTCCGATATGCCTACAGGCGGCCTGCAGGCCGATCGGTTGCCGTGTCTGTCCGCCGGGTATGAGGGTGAGAGAGGTTGCGATGCTGCTGTTGACACTTGAGGAAACACTGTCGACCCGGACAGAACCCAATGCGAACAGCTTCGTCAGTTCGCGCGCACGGCTGGCGGCATATGCCACCTTGCTGCCCCTCAACGACGCCCTGCATCAGTTGAAGTCCTATGCGGATGTGTACCGGCAGAAGTACACGATGACAGTCTTGTCCTTCCGGCTGGTCAGCGTGGCGTCGATCGGTGATGATTCCGATGCGTCGATGCTGCTCGATCTCGGCGTGGAAATGATCACGCGGCAGTTCGCCTCGCGGCTGGCGGATGCCTGAGCAGCCCTGAAGGGGCGGCCCGCGCTGCAGGGCGCGCTATGGGCCCGTGATGGAGGCCCCTTCTCCTGCGGCGCCTGTGCCGCGCTGTCCCCAAGGCAGCGTATCCGATGAGGTATCGTGCTACGCGAAATCGCCCAGGTGGTCCGGTTCGTCCGGCATGGTCCAGCGTTCCGGCTGCGACCGGTGGGCCGGCGGTTGCGCGACGGTGGTTCCCGTCGGGCTTGGATTCAGTTGCGTGGCCAGTTCCGCAGGCGGCACATCGACGGCCGCGACTTCGCCGTCCTCTGACCAGAATTTCAAGGTGACGCTCATAGAGGCCTCCGTAGCGTGACACATTCGCGCCGGCGATTCTCCGGCGCGAATTCTACGTTAGGGCGGGCGCATTGCCTCTTGCCATCGTCTATGGCGAAGGGCGTCGGGCGTGCCGGGCGTAAGAGACCCGTGCCTTGAGCCCATGTCAATGCATGGTGAGGCGGGGCATCAGGGTCTGGTACCGACGATCGCTGCGGCGCGGGTGCGTTCGTTGTTCACCGTAACCACATAGAGGCGCTTGCTGGAAGCATCGAAATAGGCGGCTCCCTTCGTGGTCTGCGTGGGGTAGGCGCAATTGACGTCGAACACGATGGTTGCATCGTAGGCGTTGCCCCGATCGCGTGGTGCCAACGTACCGGAGATGCCGCAGCTATTGCTGGTGCTGGTGCTGATACTGGCGCTCGAGCCGACCAGGGAGCCGTCGCTGCCCACGGCGAGCGTCGCCGTGCCGACGGTGCCGAGCACGCCGATCTGGACCGAATACTGGCCGGCGAGAGCGGAGAGTGCCGGCTTCGCCTCGTACATGGAACTGTAGACCGTTGTCAGCGTCTCCGTGGGGCCGCCCGCCGCGACGTAGGTGACCATGCCAGCGAGCGTCTTCTGCTCCTGGTAACTGCTCGACAGGCTGAGTGCGGTCAAGGTGTTCGCCGCCAGGTTGAAGTCGCGGCCATCTCCGGAAGCATAGCTGCCGCCCTTGGCCGTGCCGCTGCCCTGGATGACGCCGCCGATCTGCCCCGGCTGCCCGGCTGGCGAATAGAAGAGATAGTAGCTGCCATCGTTGAGTACCACGCCGTTGACGGTACGGTTGGTATTGGTCGTGCCGATCCAGATCCCCTCGGCCGCACTCTGTGGTACCTGGCTCGGTGTCGGTGTGGGCGTCGGCGTGGGAGCCGGGGTCGGGGTCGTCGGTTGCGAGACCAGGGATGACAGGGAGCCGGAATCGCCCCCGCCCCCGCAGGCCGTCACAGTCGCGGCGGCGATGGTAATCATCAGGTACTTCACATGCATTGTGCTTCCCTCGCTGTTTCAGCTTCCGTTGCTTGTTCTGATTTCGATGCCATCCGCTGCGCATTACCCATTGGGGCCGGCGCCGTCTTTCCGGCGGGAGTATATTTTGCCGAACAGCGTGAGCGCCCGATCGTGTGCATGTCTCCGCGACGTGCGGCCTGGATAATCCATTTCCCCGCGGCGTACCAATCCTGTGCGCGAAATGACCTGACTGGCGGGAACGCCGGCGTCGACAAGCCAACGCATCGGACCGAGGGCAATGGCAACTGGAAAACGGCGATTTTAGTCCTTGTTGGTCCGGCTGTGCTGCCTTGTCACGGGCGGGGCTGTGGGAATCCCGTGAGCGGCGTAGTAATGCCCTTCGTTGGTGGGGTTTTTATCCTGAAAGGATGGCTGGGAAATAAATGGCTTCTCTTTCGATATTCGATCGGCATGTGTGCGGGATGGGCAGACAATATGGCGGCACATACGGTGCCGGGGTTTGCGCAGAGGGATTTTTGCCAGGGCTGCCATAACCCGGGGAAGGGTCAGGAACCTGGTTCTCGGGGGAGATCCGGGTCGGGAGCAGGGGCCCCTTGGTTGCCCCCTCAGCTGCCCCTTAGCTGCCCCTCAGCTGCCCCTCAGCTGCCCCTTAGCGAGGCCCGGATACCCGAATCGTGTCGTGAGTCATGCGCCCGGTATCCTCGGGAGGGGGGGCGTCGTCGTGCTCTGGGCATGGATGCCGGCAGACGCCTGCGCATGCCGCCGCAAGGTGCGCGTTGCCTGCTCAGGAAATCGGGCGCCCGGCGCGTACCACGTCGACAAGCCAGCGGCTATGGATACCGTGGAACCAGACGTGGTCGGCGACCGCGGCGGCGGCCAGCCATGCAGCTGCAATAACGATCAGGTCGCAGCGGCCGCTGTTCCAGAGCTTGAGCGAGTGCCTGCCGTAGATCCAGGGTACGCCACGGGGATTCGGCCAGTCGGCCAGCAGGTGCATCAGTCCACCGCAGGCGAAGCCGAAGCCCAGTGCGGCGACGGGATGTGCGGCCAGCGAATGGTAGGCCCAGGCGCACGCAGCGGCCCAGCCGATGCCCCAGTGAGTCAGGGTCCGATGCGTGATCCACAGCCGGCGCGAACGCGACCACCAGGCCACCTCGAGCCAATCCGGAGCCGTGCCGCCGGCGATCGCGCCGAACAGCGCCAGGCCGGCCCGGAGTCCCTGGGGGCCGGCCGTGCCAGCATGAGCGACCAGCGCTGCGGCGATCAGGCCTGCAGCCCATCCGGTCGCGTGGTGGGCTTTGTTCGAGGCCATGTTGTTGCGGTGCAGGTCAATGGAAAGAGGGGGCGCGATGGTCGCCGGCCCGCGCGGAAATGGGAAGTAGCAGGGGGCGCGCAGCAGGGGAAGCAGCGGGGGAAGCAGCGCCCCCGTCCGCCAGGCTGGTTGCGCCGCGGATGCCGGCTCGCCGCGCGGGTGGCCGTGGCAGACGGCGTTGGCTGGCTGCAAGCGTTCGAGGGTGACCAGGCATGCGATGTGTTCGGCCACCCCTTGGCCGACTCAGAAGGAGGGGGCCTGGCGAGGACCGGGGGTTGGTTTCGGACTCAAAGAATGGGAAAGCGCGCGGCCCTGGGGCCGGTGATCGCGGGCCGCGCAACCGGAAAGCGATGACGTTCGCCGCCGGCCTCGAAGGACAGGTAGTCGGGGGGCCATGGCAGTTGCGCAAGGAGGCTGGTGTGCAGCCCGTTCACCAGCAGCACGCCCCCTGTCACGCAGACCGCCGCGCAGGGCAGGCGGAGCGACTCGGCGTGGCCGCCGATCGGATCGGATTCCAGCGAGATGGCATCGACCGCGAATTGCACCATGTTCAGTTCCGTGAGGTGTCGGCCGGGCTGATGCGCATGCCGTCCCGGCTGTTGAAGTCGATCCGCGGCCGATAGCCGTACTGGCGCAAGCGGCGCAGGTCGGCCTGGAGTGCGCCGCCGAGGCTGGCCGCCTGGCGCAGCGCCGCATTACCCATTTCGAAGCTGCCGCAAGCCGGGCAGGTGTAGACAAAGCCGGCCGGCCCGCGTTTGCGCATGCGTTCGGCGGCGGACTTGCAGAGCGAGCAGTTGGCAGGTTCTGGGCGCATGGCGTTCCTCGGCGGGGCTGGCGGCGGGCCAGGGCAGGTCAGGCGACGGATCGTCGAAGGCGATGAATACTGTATGAATATACAGTATAGCTGGCGCGCATGCGGCAGGGAAGTCCTGCTGCCGGAAAGGATGTCGGTGTCCCGCCGAGGAGGGGATGGGCCGGCCAGCGGCATCCCTGCGGTGGTGTTGTCGCTACAATCGGCGTCCGTCCGCGCCTTCCTCCGGAGTTCGACCCATGCCGCTGTCCCCGCGCGCGCCGCGTCTCTGGCGCTGCCTCTTCTGGCCCTGCGTGCTGGCCGTGCTGGTCCTTTCGCTGATCCCGCCCGAGCCGTATGTGCCCACTACCGGCTGGGACAAATCCAACCATATGCTGGGCTTCGCGGTGTTGATGCTGACAGGATGGCGCGCGTACCCGGCATGGCCGGGCCGGGTCTGGCTTGGCCTGCTCGCGTTCGGGGGGCTGATCGAGATCCTGCAATCCTTCACCGGCTACCGCTCGGCTGAGTGGCTAGACTTGCTGGCCGATGCCGTGGGACTGGCGCTGGGATTCGGCGCCGGACTGGCCGTGGCGCGCATGTGGCCGGCCGAAAGGCGGGCCTGAGGGCCGGGCGCGTGCCGGCGCTGCTCCGTCGGCGCCTGGCGGCGCGCGGAGGGAGCTGAGCGAGGGCCGCGCCTGCGCTGTGCCCCCGCCGGCCGGGCTCAGGCTTCGTGCGATTCGATCAGGAAGCCGGCGCCGTCGTCCTGCGCGAGCAGGCCGGACAGCATCGGCATCGCCTCGCGCAGCGTGGCTTCGAGGCGCCATGGCGGATTGACGATGAACATACCGCTGCCGTGCAGCCCGAGGCCGCCCTCGACCGGGTGCTTGACCGTCAGCGTGACGTGCAGCCAGCTCTTGAGCGGCAACTGCTTGAGCTGGACGGGCAGTTGCAGCGATTCGCGGCGCTGCACCTGCGGGTACCAGATGGCATAGACCCCGGTGGCGAAGCGCTCGATGCCGTCCTTGAGGGTCTGGACGGTGCGGGCGTAATCCTGCTTGTCCTCGTAGGAGGGGTCGATCAGCACCAGCGCGCGGCGCGGCGGCGGCGGCAGGATGGCCTTGATGCCGCCGAAGCCGTCACCGTCGTAGAGCATGACCCGGCGCCCGGCGCCGCGGAAATTGTCGCGCAGGACCTGGATCTCGGTGCTGTGCAGTTCGAACAGGCGCAGGCGGTCCTGCTCGCGCAGCATCTGCCAGGCCAGCCACGGCGAACCGGGGTAGTGGCGCAGCGTGCCGTCCGGGTTCAGCGCGCGCACCTGTTCGAGGTAGTCGTCCAGCAGGGCGGGCAAGGCGGTACCGCCGGCGGCGGCTTCCCAGATGGGGGCGATGCCGGTGGCGTACTCGGCCCGCTTCTGGGCGTAGGCGTGGTCGAGTGCGTAGAGCCCGGCGCCGGCATGGGTGTCGATGTACCAGAACGCCTTGTCCTTTTGCGTCAGGTGGTCGAGCAACTGCACCACGGTGGCGTGCTTGAGGACGTCGGCATGATTGCCGGCGTGGAAGGCGTGTCGATAGCTGAGCATGGGGTGGGGCGCCTGCACGGCCGGCGCGGTGAAATGCCTGGGAAGGGCGCTATGCTACCATCCGGCCCGCCCCAGGTATGCCCGAAGTCCGCCTCGGGCCCACCTCGGGTCCACCTTGCGCTGTCCCGCTTCGTAGTCCTTACGCTCCTTCCGTGCACCACCGGCCCCAGGCCGGACCCTGTCCCCGCGCTCCATGCCACGAGCACTCGAACCTGCCGAACCCATCCTTTCGCCTGACGGCACGCCATATTCCCCACGCTACGCGGACGTCTATCACAGCAGCCAGGGCGGCCTGGCGCAGGCGCGCCATGTCTTTCTCGGCGGCAACCGGCTGCCGCAGGCCTGGGGGGCGCGCGAGCAGTTCGTGATCGTCGAGACCGGCTTCGGGCAGGGCCTCAACTTCCTTGCTACCTGGCAGGCCTGGCGCGACGATCCGGCGCGCTGTGCACGCCTGCATTTCGTCTCCATCGAGAAGCATCCGTTCACGCAGGCTGGCCTGCGCGAGTTGCATGCCGGCCTGGAGGCGGCGCTGCAGCCGCTGGCGGTGCAGTTGCAGGCTGCCTGGCCGCTGGCGCTGCCGGGCCTGCACCGGCTCGCGTTCGAGGACGGCGCGGTGGTGCTGACACTGGCGCTGGGCGACGTGGAAACCTTGTTGCCGAAGCTCGCATTGGGCGCCGACGCCTTCTATCTCGATGGTTTCTCGCCGGCGCGCAACGCCGACATGTGGGCCCCGGAAGTGATGAAGGGACTGGGCCGCCTGGCGCGGCCCGGCGCCACGCTGGCCACCTACACCGCGGCGGGTTTCGTCCGGCGCGGCCTGCAGGCGGCGGGGTTCGACGTGGCCAAGGCGCCGGGTTTCGCCGGCAAGCGCGACATGACGGTTGCCAGCATGCGCACCGAATGGCGCAACCGCCGACGGCCGCCGGTCATGCCGGCGCAATGGCCGGAGCGCCATGCCATCGTGATCGGCGCCGGGCTGGCCGGTTGCGCAGTGAGCGAGCGCCTGGCGTCGCGCGGCTGGCGCATCTCCTTGTTCGATGCCCATCCCGGGCCGGCACAGGAGACCTCGGCGCATCACGCCGCGGCTATGCATGCGCACCTGTCCGCCGATGACAGCCTGCTTTCGCGTCTGTCGCGGGCGGGCAACCTGTATGCCCTGCGGGCCTGGCAGGCGCTGGCCGAGGCCGGTTACCCGGTCGGCTGGCACGCCTGCGGTGTGCTGCAGACCGGGGCGGACGAAGCCGAGGCGGCCATGCTGCACGGCGCGCTGCAGGCGCTGGGTTTCCCGCCCGAATACGTGCGCTGGATGGCGCCGGAGGAGGCGGCCGCCAGCCACGGCGCGGCCGTTGCGCGCGGCGGCCTGTGGTTCGGCCAGGGCGGCTGGGCGCCGCCGCCGGACATCTGCCGCGCCCAGCTGGCACGGGCCGGCGCGGCGGTGCAGGCCCGCTTCGGCTGCACCGTGGCCGCGCTGGCCCGCACAGCGCACGGCTGGCAGGCGACCGGCACCGCCGGCGAAGTGCTGGCCGAGGCGCCGGTGCTGGTCATGGCCAATGCGCACCAGGCGGAGCGCTTGCTGCCGCTGCAATTCCTGCCCTTGCGCCGGGTGCGTGGCCAGTTGACCACCTTGCCACCCGAGGCGGTGGCCGCGCTGGGGCGCTGGCCGGACTGCGTGGTCACCGGCGCCGGCTACCTGCTGCCGCAGGGGGCGGACGCTTGCGCGCGCGTCGGTTCGAGCTATGAAGACGATGCCGGGCCGCGCTTCGAACGGCCGGAAATCCACGCGGCCAACCTGGCGCGGCTGGCGGCGCTGTTGCCGGCCACGGCCGATGCCGCGCGCGCGCTGGATCCGGCCAGCTTGCGCGGCTACGTCGGCGTGCGCACGGTGTCGCACAATCGCCTGCCTTTTGTCGGCGCAGTGGCCGACGAGGCTGAGGCGGCGCGGCACGCGCAGGCCCTGCGCGGCGCACACCTGCGCGATCTGCCCCGCCTGCCGGGGCTGTACGCGGCGCTGGCCTACGCTTCGCGCGGGCTGACCTGGGCCGCCCTGGGGGCCGAATTGCTGGCCAGCCAGATCGAGGGCGAGCCCTTGCCGCTGGAAAGCGACCTGGCGGACGCGCTGGATCCGGCGCGGCTGCTGCTCCGGGCACTGCGTCACGGACACCTGGAAGCCGGTGGGCGGCAATCAGGGTAAAAACTGCCGGAAGCGAATCAAAACCGTGCGATAATGGTCGTTTTCCGTTTGCGCGGAGAGTTTGCAGTTCGCGAGTGCCTGCCGGTACCAGAGTGATCTGGCGTGCCGGTGCGCCGTGGCTGACGCTTCCTGCCGGTGCGCCGCACGGACTGGCGCGCAATCGGATTGGCTGACGAACAAACACATCACTGGATTGGATTGACGACCATGTCGAATGTCATTGAAAACCTCGGCAAACTGGACCGCAAGGTGACCCTGGCCATTCCCAAGGCCGAAGTCGAGAAGGAAAAGCAGGAGCGTCTGGTTCGCCTGTCGAAGACGGTGAAGATGTCCGGCTTCCGCCCGGGCAAGGTGCCGATGAAGATGGTCGAGAAGCAGTACGGCCAGCAAGTCGAATTCGAAGTGCGCTTCGACAAGGCTGCGCGCAAGTTCTTCGACATCACCAAGGAACAGGACGTCAAGGTCGCGGGCCAACCGAAGTTCGAGGTCAAGACCGAGGGCGTGGCTGATGACCAGGTGGCGTTCGACGCGACCTTCGAGGTGTACCCCGAAGTCACGCTGGGCGACCTGTCGAGCGCCGAAGTCACCCGCACCACCACCGAAGTGAGCGAAGCCGAGATCGACAAGACCGTCGACATCCTGCGCAAGCAGCGCGTGCACTACCACGTGCGCGGCGAGGCCGGCGAGCACGGTGACGGCGGCAGCGTGGAAGCCAAGAGCGGCGACCGCGTGACGGTCGACTTCGTCGGCAAGATCGAAGGCGAAGAGTTCGCCGGCGGCAAGGCCGAAGACTTCGTGTTCGTGCTGGGCGAAGGCCGCATGCTGCCCGAGTTCGAGCAGGCCGCCCTGGGCCTGAAGGTCGGCGAGAGCAAGGTCTTCCCGCTGGCCTTCCCGGCCGACTACCACGGCAAGGAAGTGGCGGGCAAGACCGCCGAGTTCACCATCTCGATGAAGAAGATCGAGTGGGCGCACCTGCCGGAAGTCGACGAAGCCTTCGCCAAGTCGCTGGGTATCGCCGACGGCAGCCTGGACAAGATGCGTTCGGACATCCGCGAGAACCTCGAGCGTGAAGTCAAGCGTCGTACCCACTCGATGCTGAAGGACCAGGTCATGGAAGCACTGATCAAGGTCAGCGAGCTGGACGTGCCCAAGGCCCTGATCGAGCAGGACCAGGAGCGCCTGGTCGAGATGGCCCGCCGCGACCTGGAGCAGCGTGGCATGCCCAACGCCAAGGCCATGCCGATCCCGGCCGAGATGTTCGCGCAGCAGGCCGAGCGCCGCGTGAAGCTGGGCCTGATCCTGGCCGAGATCGTCAAGGCCAATGGCCTGGAAGCCAAGCCCGAGCAGGTCAAGGCAGAAATCGAAGACTTCGCCAAGAGCTACGAGGATCCGAAGGAAGTGATGCGCTGGTACTACGGTGACCAGCAGCGCCTGGCCGAGATGGAAGCCTACGTGCTCGAAAACAACGTGGTAAATTTTGTGTGCGACAAGGCCAAGGTCACCGACAAGCAGGTGAGCTTCGAAGAGCTGACCGCCCAGGGCGGCCCGCAACAGGCCTGAGTCCGGCGCAAGCCGGCCGGCGGCGCCGAGTGTGCCGCGCGGCCGGTGCCGCCAGGCAGCCTGCGCTGCCTGGCCATCACCGAATACCAGGAGAACTTGCATGACCCGCAATGATTTGCTTGACCGGCTCGCCACCACGCAGGCTTCTGCCCTGGAAACCCAGGGGCTGGGGCTGGTGCCGATGGTGGTGGAGCAGTCCGGCCGCGGCGAGCGCGCCTACGACATCTACTCGCGCCTGCTGAAGGAGCGGCTCGTGTTCATGGTCGGCGAAGTCAATGACCAGACCGCCAACCTGGTCGTGGCGCAATTGCTGTTCCTGGAGAGCGAGAATCCGGACAAGGACATCTCGCTGTACATCAACTCGCCTGGCGGATCGGTGTCGGCCGGGCTGGCGATCTACGACACCATGCAGTTCGTCAAGCCAGATGTGGCGACGCTGTGCATGGGCATGGCCGCGAGCATGGGCGCCTTCCTGCTGGCGGCAGGCGCCAAGGGCAAGCGTTCCGCGCTGCCGAACTCGCGCATCATGATTCACCAGCCGCTGGGTGGCGCGCGTGGCCAGGCTTCGGACATCGAGATCCAGGCGCGCGAGATCCTGTATCTGCGCGAGCGCCTGAACAGCATCCTGTCGGAAGTGACCGGCCAGCCGATCGAGAAGATTGCGCGCGATACCGATCGCGACAACTTCATGAGCGGCGAACAGGCCATGGACTACGGGCTGATCGACAAGGTCATCACCCGCCGCGGCTGACGGGGCAGGCTCGGCGCGCTCACATCGATGGGCGCCGCCGGGTAGACTTGGCTCCGAAATGACGAAGGCTGCACCGGAACGAGGCCTCGTGCCTCGTTTTTTGTGTTCGCCCCACACGGTGGGGGATCCTCCGGTAGTGCCTGACTTTTTGGCGTATGATGCGTTTGAAGCGTTTTCTCCGCGGCGGCCCGCTGCCGTGGCGCGCACACTGCTAATGTGACTGATTCCTATGGCGGATAAAAAAGGTTCATCCAGCGAGAAGCTTCTGTATTGCTCGTTCTGCGGCAAGAGCCAGCACGAGGTCAAGAAGCTGATCGCGGGCCCGTCGGTGTTCATCTGCGACGAATGCATCGACCTGTGCAACGAGATCATCCGTGACGAGGCGACGGCATCCGAGAAGGACGCCGCCGCGGCCACGCGCTCCGATCTGCCCACGCCGCACGAGATCCGCGAAAGCCTGGACCAGTACGTGATCGGCCAGGAGCCGGCGAAGAAGATTCTGGCAGTGGCGGTGTACAACCACTACAAGCGTCTCAAGCACCTCGGCAAGAAGGACGACGTCGAACTTTCCAAGAGCAACATCCTGCTGATCGGGCCGACCGGCTCGGGCAAGACGCTGCTGGCGCAGACGCTGGCGCGGCTGCTCAACGTGCCCTTCGTGATCGCCGATGCCACTACGCTGACGGAAGCCGGCTACGTGGGCGAGGATGTCGAGAACATCATCCAGAAGCTGCTGCAGAACTGCAACTACGAGGTCGAGAAGGCGCAGCGCGGCATCGTCTACATCGATGAGATCGACAAGATCTCGCGCAAGTCCGACAACCCCTCCATCACCCGTGACGTATCGGGCGAAGGCGTGCAGCAGGCGCTGCTGAAGCTGGTCGAGGGCACCATGGCTTCGGTGCCGCCGCAGGGCGGGCGCAAGCATCCGAACCAGGACTTCCTGCAGGTCGACACGACCAACATCCTGTTCATCTGCGGCGGTGCCTTCGACGGCCTCGAGAAGGTCATCATGCAGCGCTCCGACAAGACCGGCATCGGCTTCGGTGCCCAGGTGCAGAGCAAGGAAGAGCGCGAGGCCTCCGAGGTGCTGCCCCAGGTCGAGCCGGAAGACCTGATCAAGTTCGGCCTGATCCCCGAACTGATCGGCCGTCTGCCGGTGGTGGCGACGCTGGCCAAGCTGGATGAAGCGGCGCTGGTGCAGATCCTGATCGAGCCGAAGAACGCGCTGGTCAAGCAATACCAGAAGCTGCTGGCGATGGAAGGCGTCGAGTTGGAAATCCGCCCGGCGGCGCTGACGGCGATCGCGCGCAAGGCCATCCGCCGCAAGACCGGCGCGCGCGGTCTGCGCTCCATCCTCGAGCAATCGCTGATGGATGTGATGTACGACCTGCCCAACTACAAGGGTGTGCAGAAGGTGGTGATCGACGAGAACACGATCACCGGCGATGCACCGCCGCTGCTGATGTACGAGGAGCAGCCCAAGGTGGCCGGTTCCAACTGATGTTGCGACGGCCGGCAGCGGATTTGCCGGCTAGCGCCCCGAAAGGCCGTTCGCGAGAAGCGAGCGGCTTTTTTTCTTCATTTCCGTCCACGTCTGGGAGAAAACGCGGGTATGCTGTTTCAAAGGGGGGCTTGCAAGTGCGTGGAGAAGCATTTGCGTGCAGTATCGGAATGGATGCGGAATCGATGGCCTGCCATCTTGTAATCGATTCATGCGGCCCAATTTACGCCTTAAATGACTGACTGGGGATAATGATGTCCGGAACACAACTCCTCCCGGCTGAGCCGATTCGCCTGCCACTGTTGCCGCTGCGCGACGTGGTGGTGTTTCCGCACATGGTGATCCCGCTGTTCGTGGGACGCCCGAAGTCCATCAAGGCGCTTGAGACTGCGATGGAGTCGGGCAAGAGCATCATGCTCGTAGCCCAGAAGACGGCGGCGAAGGACGAGCCGACCGCGGACGACCTGTACGAGGTCGGCTGCATCGCCAACATCCTGCAGATGCTGAAGCTGCCCGACGGCACGGTGAAAGTGCTGGTCGAAGGCACGCAGCGCGCAAATATCCGCGAGGTGAGCGAGGACGAATCGCACTTCATGTGCGAGGCCGTGCCCGTGCCGCCCGCGCCCGTCGAGAGCGCCGAGACCGAGGCCCTGCGCCGCGCGATCGTGTCGCAGTTCGACCAGTATGTGAAGCTGAACAAGAAGATCCCGCCCGAGATCCTGACCTCGCTGTCCGGCATCGACGAGCCGGGCCGCCTGGCCGACACCATCGCGGCCCACCTGCCGATCAAGCTCGAGCAGAAGCAGAAGATCCTGGAGATGGTCAATGTGACCGAGCGCCTGGAAAGCCTGCTGTCGCAGCTCGAGGGCGAGATCGACATCCTTCAGGTCGAGAAGCGCATCCGTGGCCGCGTCAAGCGCCAGATGGAGAAGAGCCAGCGCGAGTACTACCTGAACGAGCAGGTCAAGGCTATCCAGAAGGAACTGGGCGAGGGCGAGGAAGGCGCCGACCTGGAAGAGCTCGACAAGCGCATCAAGGCGGCGCGCATGCCGAAGGAAGCCAAGAAGAAGGCCGACGCGGAGTTCAAGAAGCTCAAGCTGATGTCGCCGATGTCGGCCGAGGCCACCGTCGTGCGCAACTACATCGACACGCTGGTCAACCTGCCGTGGCGCAAGAAGAGCAAGGTCAACAACGACCTCGCCAATGCCGAGCGCGTGCTCGACGAAGACCACTATGGCCTGGAGAAGGTCAAGGAACGCATTCTCGAGTACCTCGCGGTGCAACAGCGCGTGGACAAGGTGAAGGCGCCCATCCTGTGCCTGGTCGGCCCCCCCGGTGTCGGCAAGACCTCGCTCGGGCAGTCGGTGGCGCGTGCCACGAACCGCAAGTTCGTGCGCATGGCGCTGGGTGGCGTGCGTGACGAGGCCGAGATCCGCGGTCACCGCCGTACCTATATCGGTTCCATGCCGGGCAAGATCCTGCAGAGCCTTTCCAAGGTCGGCGTGCGCAATCCGCTCTTCCTGCTCGACGAGATCGACAAGATGGGCATGGATTTCCGCGGCGATCCGTCGTCGGCGCTGCTCGAGGTGCTGGATCCCGAACAGAACCACACCTTCCAGGACCACTACGTGGAGGTCGATTTCGATCTGTCCGACGTGATGTTCGTGGCGACGTCCAACTCGCTGAACATCCCGCCGCCGCTGCTGGACCGCATGGAGGTGATCCGCCTGTCGGGCTACACCGAGGACGAGAAGGTCAATATCGCCCAGCGCTACCTGCTGCCCAAGCAGATCAAGAACAACGGCCTGAAGGTGGGCGAGATCGCTGTCGCCGAAGATGCGATCCGCGACATCATCCGCTATTACACGCGCGAGGCCGGTGTGCGCTCGCTGGAGCGCGAGATCTCCAAGATCGCGCGCAAGGTGGTCAAGCTGCTGCTGCTGAAGAAGGAGTCGGGCACGGTGACCGTGGAAGCGGCCAACCTCGACAAGTTCCTCGGCGTGCGCAAGTACGACTTCGGCCTGGCCGGCAAGGAAAACCAGGTAGGCCAGGTGACCGGCCTGGCGTGGACCGAGGTGGGTGGCGATCTGCTGACCATCGAAGCCGCCATCATGCCGGGCAAGGGCAACATCACCCGCACCGGTTCGCTGGGCGACGTGATGAAGGAGTCGGTCGAGGCAGCCCGTTCGGTGGTGCGTTCGCGCGCACGCCGCCTGGGCATCGCGGATGAGATGTTCGAGAAGCGCGACATCCACATCCACGTGCCCGAAGGCGCCACGCCCAAGGACGGTCCGTCGGCGGGCGGTGCCATGACCACGGCCCTGGTGTCGGTGCTGACCGGCATCCCGGTGCGCGCGGATGTGGCCATGACCGGCGAGATCACGCTGCGCGGCGAGGTGCTGCCGATCGGCGGCCTGAAGGAGAAGCTGCTCGCGGCGCATCGCGGCGGCATCAAGCTGGTGCTGATCCCGGAAGAGAACGTCAAGGATCTGGCGGACATTCCGGACAACGTCAAGAACAGCATCGAGATCGTTCCGGTGCGCTGGATCGACAAGGTGCTGGAACTGGCGCTGGAGCGCAAGCCGGAGCCGCTGCCGGAAGAAGAGGCCAAGCCTGCCGAGGTGGCCGACAAGGCCGCCGCCAAGGTGGAGATGATCCATCATTGAGGCGTGACGCCTGCGCCGCTGCGCAGGCGCACAGGCAGCCGGCAAGACGCCGCGGGACATCCCGCGGCGTTTTTTCTTCGGGGGCTTGGCAAAGCCGAAAAACCTGTATTACAATCGCGCCCTCGCAACGCAAACAGCGGTAAGTGCTCCGAAACGTGCGCGGCGAATCCAGCAGGTCCAGATGCCTGCAACGAGGCGAACGGGTGCTTAGCTCAGCTGGTAGAGCGGCGCCCTTACAAGGCGTAGGTCGGGGGTTCGAGCCCCTCAGCACCCACCACCGTTTCCTCGTTGTGCAAGGCAACTTGACCTAAATGGCCACATGGGGGTATAGCTCAGCTGGGAGAGCGCTTGCATGGCATGCAAGAGGTCAGCGGTTCGATCCCGCTTATCTCCACCAGGTTTTCTGTCCGAGGGGTGACCCTGGCGTGAATCGAGAAGCCCGACGGTTTCGCGATGGCAGGCCGGAAAGGGAAACGCCCGAGGGCATCAAGTCTTGCAGTGCTTGATCCGCGAGGATGAAAGCTGCACCGACGCGGAGCGGTAGTTCAGTCGGTTAGAATACCGGCCTGTCACGCCGGGGGTCGCGGGTTCGAGTCCCGTCCGCTCCGCCAGATTCCGGAATCCCCCGAGGGCGCAAGTCCTCGGGGGATTTTCTTTTGTACGGGCCGGATGCGGCCCGCGCCAGTCTAGAAATGATGCCATCGCGGTCCTTGCCGCTCGGCAGCGCCTGTGCGATCTGGACGGGCATCGGCACGGTCGGCACGGTGGCGTTCGGCATCCTCGGTTCGGCGAGTCCGCCAGCCTTGCCAGGCTGGCCTGCGTCGTGCTGATCGTGACAGGCATCGTCGGCCTGAAGGTGGCGGCCGCGGCGGCCTGAGTGGCGGCGCCGGGGCTGCGCGCCCGCCACAGTCCCGGCGGCAGCACCGCCTGCGTGTTCGTGTGTGCGCGCGTGTGTGTGATGTACCCGTGACGTCCGAATGGCTTGAGGGATTGCCACTCCTGCTAGAATCCCGAGGTTTGTCTCTCTTGACTCTCGAGCCAACCCCATTTCCGAGTGAGCATGCTTGATTTCGTACGCAATAACCGGCGCTTGATGCTGCTGCTGCTGCTGGTGATCATCTTCCCGTCGTTCGTCTTCTTCGGCGTGGAGAGCTATTCGCGCTTCATGGACAGCTCGCACGACGCGGCCAAGGTGGACGGCCGCACCATCAGCGTGCAGGAGCTCGACAACGCCGTGCGCGATCAGAGCGAGCGCATGCGGGAAGCGCTGGGCGCCAGCTACGACGCGCGTATGTTCGAAGGTCCCGAGGCGCGCAAGCAGGTGCTGGACCAGCTGGTGCTGCAGCGTGTGGTCTCCGACGAGGTGGCACGCGAGAACCTGACGGTTTCCAATGCCCGGCTGGTCGAGACGATCAGCAGCATTCCCGCCATCGCCCAGTTGCCGAAGAAGGCCGATGGCTCGATCGACGACAAGGCCTACCTGCAGCTGCTCGCTGCCCAGGGCATGACGCCCGACCAGTTCGACGCGCGCATGCGCTTCGAGCTTGCCACGCAGCAACTCAGCGGCGCGGTCAGTGGTACGGCCTTCATGCCGAAGTCCCTGCTGGAACGCCTGCTGGCCATCCGCGACCAGCAGCGTGACGTGCAGGCGCTGTTGCTGAAGCCGTCCGACTACACCGCCAAGGTCAAGGTCGACGATGCGGCGCTGAAGACATACTACGAAGCCCACCAGGGCGACTACTCGGTTCCCGAGCATGCCAAGGTGCAGTACCTGGCGCTGTCCGCCGATGCCTTGGCCGCTGCGCAGCAGGTGTCGCCGGACGAGCTCAACTCGTACTACCAGAGCAATCTCGCGCGCTTCCGCACCGATGAGCAGCGCCGTGCCAGCCACATCCTGATCGCCGCGGCGAAAGATGCCCCGGCGGCCCAGCGCCAGGCAGCGAAGGAAAAGGCGGAGAAGCTGCTGGCCGAACTGCGTAAGCATCCGGATACCTTCGCCGACGTGGCGCGCAAGGAATCGCAGGATCCGGGTTCGGCGGCCAAGGGCGGCGACCTGGGCTTCGTCGGCCGCGGCACCATGGTCAAGCCGTTCGAGGACGCCATGTACGCGCTGGCCAAGGACGGCGACATCAGCGACGTGGTCGAGACCGACTATGGCTACCACATCGTCAAGCTGACCGGCATCAAGCCGGCCGAGACCAAGCCGCTGGATGTCGTCAAGCCGGAGCTGGAAGCGGAACTGCGCAAGCAGCTGGCCGCGAAGAAGTACGCCGAGATGGCCGATGCGTTCGGCAACATGGTCTATGAGCAGTCCGACAGCCTCAAGCCGGCCGCCGACAAGTTCCACCTGACCGTGCAGAGCGCCGACAACGTGACGCGCCAGCCGAACCCGGCGCTGGGTGCGAGCAACCCGCTGAACAACGACAAGCTGCTCAAGGCGCTGTTCAACGACGACGCGATCAAGAACAAGCGCAATACCGAGGCGGTGCAGGTCGGCCCGAACACGCTGGTGTCGGCACGCATCGTCGACTACCAGGCGGCCTCGGTGCGCAAGTTCGACGACGTGCAGGCCAAGGTGCGCGAGGACTACATCGCGCAGCAGGCCGCCGAGCTGGCCCGCAAGGACGGCGAGGCCCGCCTGGCCGAACTGCGTAAGAGCGGCAGCGCTGAAGGCTTCGGTGCGCTCGCCACGGTTTCGCGTACCAAGGCAGAAGGCCTGTCGCCCAAGGCGCTCGAAGCCGTGATGCGCGTCGATACGTCCAAGTTGCCCGCCTTCGCCGGCGTGGACCTGGGTCCGCAAGGCTATGCCGTCTACCGTGTCGCCAAGGTCAGCCAGCCTGCCAAGCCCGATCCCGCGCAATTGCAGGCGGCAGCGCAGCAGATCGCGCAAGTGGCCGGCCAGGCCGAGCTGGGCGCCTACTATGAAGCGCTGAAGGCACGTTCGAAGGTCAAGGTGCTGCATTCAGCCGGCACGCAGGAGCAGGGCGCCGGCAACTGATCCGGTGCATCTGGCGGCAGGCTGCCGCGTCTCGCGTCCGCGCTAGCGGATCGCCAAAGGACAATCCCCCGCCGGCCTGGTGCCCGCGGGGGATTGTCTTTTTCGGGGAGGCGGCGGTGGCGGTGGCGCGGCCTTCCCATGCGCGGTCCGTCGGCTAGCGACCGGCGGCGGCCCCGACGGCTTACCCTTTACCGGCGCGCCGAGGTCTTCTGCGGGCGGGCGCCAGGCTGCAGCAGCGGTGCCAGCTGCGGCCAGACGGTGTCCAGCAGGGCGGCCTGCGCGGCAGCGGTCGGGTGCAGGCGGTCCCGCTGGAACCAGTCCGGGCGATCCACGATTTTCTCCAGGAAGAACGGCACCAGCGGCACGCGGGTTTCCTCGGCCAGCCGCGTATAGACCGCGTGGAAGCGCTCGGCGTAGTCCTGGCCGTAGTTGGGCGGGACGCGCATGCCGACCAGCAGCACGCTGGCGCCGGCCTGGCGGGCGCTGTCCACGATGCTGCGCAGGTTGGCCTCGGTGTTCTGCAGGGGCAGTCCCCGCAGCGCATCGTTGGCGCCGAGTTCGACCACCACCACGGCCGGCCGCTCGCGGGCCAGCAGGGCGGGCAGGCGCGTCTTGCCGCCTACCGTGGTCTCGCCGCTGACGCTCGCATTGACGACGCTATAATCGAGCCGTTGCGCCCGCAGCCGGTCTTCCAGCAGCTTGACCCAGCCGGTGCCGCGCGCGATACCGTATTCGGCCGACAGGCTGTCCCCCAGCACCAGCAAGGATGGCGCGGCCACCGCCGTGCTGACGGAGGCGGCCAGCGATACCAGCCCCAGGCCGGCCACCAGCGCGATCCTGCGCAGTTGTCTCCAGATCGAGTTGCCCATGTCCTCACCTATCCTTGCCGTGGCTTCGCTTGGAAAGACCGTGGCCGATGCCACGGGTTCTCTGACGATTCTGCATGACGTGTCGTTTTCCGTCACGCGCGGCGAGACGCTGGCCATCGTCGGAGCCTCGGGTTCGGGCAAGTCCACGCTGCTGGGCCTGCTGGCCGGCCTCGACCTGCCCAGTACCGGTTCGGTACGCCTGCACGGGCAGGACCTGTTCGCGCTGGACGAAGACCAGCGTGCGGCGCTGCGCGCGCGCCATGTGGGCTTCGTCTTCCAGTCTTTCCAGCTCGTCGGCCACCTGACCGCGCTGGAGAACGTGATGTTGCCGCTGGAACTGCGCGGTGAGCGCGAGAGCGTACGGGAGCGCGCGCGCGACATGCTGGCAAGGGTGGGCCTGTCGGCGCGCCTGCACCACTATCCGCGCACCCTGTCGGGTGGCGAGCAGCAGCGCGTGGCATTGGCGCGTGCCTTCGTCACGCGGCCGGAGATCCTGTTCGCCGACGAGCCGACCGGCAGCCTCGATACGGCGACCGGCGAGGCCGTGATCGCGCTGATGTTCGAACTGAACCGGGATGCGGGCTCGACGCTGGTGCTGGTGACGCACGATCGCTCGGTGGCGGCACGCTGCGGCCGTATCCTGACCATCGACGCTGGGCGCGTGGCCAGCGACGAGTGGATGGCCGCCGAGGTCTGATGCCTCGCTTGCCTGGCGCGCCGCGCGCCGCGGTGTAGCCACGCCGCCCATCCTGCCGCGCGTGCGCCAAGGCGGCGCGGAAGCAGGCTCAGGCGCTGCCCAGCGCCGCGCGGGCGCGTGCGATGAGCGTGGTGGTGGAAGCGTCGTGGGGAGCGGTGGCGGCGCCGTTCAGTTCGGCCTCGATCGGGCGTGCCAGCAGCTTGCCGAGTTCGACGCCCCACTGGTCGAAGGAATTGATATTCCAGATCACGCCCTGCACGAAGGTCCGGTGTTCGTATAGCGCGATCAGCGCTCCCAGCGTGTGCGGGGTCACGTCCTGCATCAGCAGGGTGTTGCTGGGGCGGTTGCCATCGAACACCATGTGCGAGACGCAGGCATCGTCTGCCGTGCCGCCGGCGCGGACTTCTTCGGCGGTGCGGCCGCGCATCAGCGCCTCGGCCTGGGCGAAGCAGTTGGCCAGCAGCTTGGCGTGGTGCCCGGGCAGCGCGCGCGGCGGCCGCAACGGCGCGATGAAGTCCACCGGCACGATCTGCGAGCCCTGGTGGATCATCTGGAAGTAGGCGTGCTGGCCGTTGGTGCCGGCGCTGCCCCATACCACCGGCGACGTGTGGGCGTGGACGCGCCGCCCGTCCAGCTGGACCGACTTGCCGTTGCTCTCCATCTCCAGCTGTTGCAGGAAGGCCGGAAACAGTTCGAGCGAAGTCGAGTAGGGCGCGAGGCAACTGGTCGACATGCCGCAGAAATTGCGGTACCAGATGCCCAGCATCGCCATCACGACCGGCATGTTGGCCGGCAGCGGGGCCGTGCGGAAGTGTTCGTCCATGGCGCGCCCGCCGGCCAGCAGTTCGGCGAAGGCATCGTAGCCGAGCGCCAGCACGATCGACAGGCCCACCGAGGACCAGAGCGAGAAGCGTCCGCCGACCCAGTCCCAGAATTCGAACATATTGGCCGGGTCGATGCCGAAGGCGCGCACGGCCTCCACATTGGTCGAGACCGCGACGAAATGCCGGGACAACTGGTTTTCCGCGACGCCGTTGTCGAGGAACCAGCGCCGCGCGCTGCCGGCGTTGGCCATGGTCTCCAGCGTGGTGAAGGTCTTGGAGCAGACGATCACCAGGGTGTGTTCGGGGTCGACGCGCGACAGGGTCTCGGCCAGCTCGGTGCCGTCGACATTGGAAACGAAGTGCAGGCGCAGGCGATTGCCCGGCAGGTGCGCGAGGGCCCGGCAGACCATGCGTGGTCCCAGGTCCGAGCCGCCGATGCCGAGATTGATCACATCGGTGATGCGCTTGCCGCTGGCGCCGGTCCACTGGCCGCCGCGCACGCGTTCGGAGAAATCGCGCATGCGCTCGCGCACTGCCTGGATCGCCGGCATGACCGGGGCGCCGTCGACCTGGTAGCCGGCCTCCGGCAGGGCGCGCAGCGCCATGTGCAGCGCGGCGCGGTGCTCCGTCGCGTTGATCTGGTCGCCAGCGAACATGGCGTCACGGCGCTCGTTGAGCCCGGCCTCGTCGGCCAGCTGCATCAGCAGGGCGAGCGTCTGCGGCGTGACGCGGTTCTTGGCGTAGTCGAGGTACAGCCCTGCGGCTTCCAGTGAGAACTGTGCGACGCGCTGGCCGGCATCGGGCGCGTCGAACCAGTCGCGCATCTGCTGCTCGCGAATGGCCTCATGGTGCTGCTGGAGGGCGTCCCAAGCGTGAAGATTTGTGGGCATGCGTGGCAATCAGTGGCTTCGGGCCCGCTGCGCGGGCGCTGTGGTTGCATCGCCAAGTATAACGTGCGTGCGCGTGGCGCAGAGGTGACTCGCCCGCCTACTCGCACCCGACCATCGGAGGGGCCGTCCTCAGCGCCGGGACTGCCAGCGCGTCGCGGCCGCCCGCAGCAGCGGTTCGCCGCCGGCCACGCACAGGCCGCCGAGGCAGATCACGCCGATGCCCAGGGCCGTCGTCCAGTCCGGCAATTGTTCGAAGGCGAGGTAGCCGATGGTCGTGGCCGACAGGATCTGCAGGTAAAGGAAGGGGCTCAGGAACGATGCGTCGGCATACTGGAAGGCGCGGATGACAAAATAGTGGCCGAGCGAGCCGGTCAGGCCGGCCGACAGCAGCAGTGCGCACTGGGCGGGCGTCGGCATGGTCTCGAACCAGAAGGCGGGCACCAGCAGGGAGGTCAGGCAGGCGCCTGTCACGCCGCTCCAGATCAAGGTGGTGAGCGGCGCATCATGCGCCGCGATGCGCCGGGTCAGCATCTGCATCAGCGCGAACACCAGGGCCGAGAAGAGCCCCAGCGCGATGCCGACCGGGCTGAGCTCGCCGCCGGGGCGCACCACCACCAGCATGCCGGCGAAACCCACCGCCACGCCGGCCCAGCGGCTCCAGCGCGCATGGCGCCCCGGGCGTTCTCCCAGCAGCCACGGCGACAGCGCCACCACGAACAGCGGGGCGCAGAAATTCAGGGCAGTGGCCTGCGCCAGCGGCATCAAGCGCAGCACGCTGAAGAAGACGACGGTGGAAACCAGCATCAGCCCGCCGCGCAGCCACTGCAGGCCGGGGCGCGCGGGCCGCCACTGCCGGCGCCAGCCGGCCGGTCCGAGCAGCAGGAAGACCGCCGCGACATGGCCGACGTAGCGTACCCAGGCAACCGCCATCACCGGCAGGCCCTGCTGCGTCAGCGTCTTGCTGGTAGCGTCGAGCAGACTCAGCACCCATTGCCCGATCACCAGCAGCGCGATGCCTGTCAGCAACTGGCGCCGCGCGGGGCTGCTCAGGGAAATGTCGCCGGCGCCGCTCATGCCCGCACGGGCTCCCGCAGCAGTGCATTGAGGATGGCGCGCGCGGGCAGGTAGAGTTCACTGGCGGTCAGGCCGGCAGGGCCTTCGCCGGCGGCTGTCAGACGGTCGGCGGCGCGGCCGTGGATCCAGGTGCCGGCGCAGGCGGCCTGCGTGGCGGACATGCCCTGCGCCAGCAGCGCGCCGATCATGCCGGCCAGCACGTCGCCGGTGCCGGCGCTGGCCAGGCCGGCATTGCCGCTCGGATTGAGCGCCGGTACGGCGCCGTCGGTCCCCGCGATCACGCTGCCAGAACCCTTGAGCACCACCGTGGCCTGCCACTGCGCAGCCAATGCCCTGGCAGCCGCCAGCCGGTCGCGCTGCACCGCCTCGACGCTGCTGCCGAGCAGGCGCGCGGCTTCCAGCGGATGCGGCGTCAGCACGCGGGGCGATGCCAGTGCCCGCAGCGCCTGCGCTGCGCCGGCATCGGCGGCCAGCATGTTCAGGGCGTCCGCATCGAGCACGAGCGCCGCCTGCAGTCCGGCGAGGGCATGCAGCAATTGCGTGAAGTGTTGCCGCGAGGTGGCGCCGGCACCCATGCCCGGCCCGATCACCAGGGTCGACATGGCGGCGAGGTCCAGGTCGGCCAGCGCGTGCAGCATCAGTTCGGGATGCATGGGGTCGAAGGCCGGCGCCGAGGGCGCGAGGAAGCCGATATGGACGCGGCCGGCTCCCAGGAACTGTGCCGCGCGCGCGCCCAGCAGCGGCGCACCCACCATGCCGGCGTTGCCGCCGATGATCGCCAGCGAGCCGAAGGTGCCCTTGTTGCTGTCGTGGCGCCGTGCCGGCAGAGCGGCGGCGAACACGGCGGGTCCGTTGATCCAGGCCGCCGGCAGGCCAGGCGGGGGATAGGCCAGGCCGAGCGGCGCGATATCGACCGCGCCGGCGCGGTCGCGCCCGTCCAGGGTCAGCAGCCCCGGCTTGGCGGCGAGGAAGGTGAGGGTGCGCGCCGCCTGCACGGCCGGCTTGCCGGCACCGGTGTCGGCGAACAGGCCGCTGGGCACGTCGAGCGCGAAGACCGGCAGGCCGGAGGCGTTGACGTGGGCGATCCAGTCGGCGATGCGTCCGCCGGCCGGGCGGTTCAGGCCGATGCCGAGCAGGCCGTCCAGGATGGCCGCCGTGCCGGCCGGCCAGTCGGGCAGTGCGCCCGGCTGCGCAGCCGCATCGGTGCCCACCTGTGTGCCGAACTCGCGCAGCGGCACCCCGGCCGCGCGCGCCTCCTGCCAGGCACGGCCGGCGTCGGCCGGCAGCTTGAGCGGATCGGCGGCCAGCCAGGCCTCGACCTGCCGGCCGGCGCGGTGCAGGACGGTGGCCGCCACCAGGGCATCGCCGCCGTTGTTGCCGGGGCCTGCCAGGCACAGCAGCGGGCCTTGCGGCATATGCCGCGCCAGCCAGCCGGCGGCGGCGGTGCCGGCACGCGCCATGAGCGTGAAGGGCGGCAGCGCGGCCTGTGCGGCGTGCTCGATGGCACGCACGCCGGCCGTGTCGTACAGCGGGATGCGGGTGGCGCTGGCAGCGTCGAGCGCGAACCAGTCGTCGGTGGCGGTCGGCGCGTGGGACATGGCGGGCCCGTGCTCAGGCCGCCGGGCGCACGATCGCTTCCAGCGCCAGGGCGATGCCCAGCAGCCCGGCGTCGTGCAGCGGACCGTGCGACAGCATCAGGCCGACCGGCAGTTCGCCGGCCGCGTGGCAGGGCAGGGAGATCGAGCAGCCGTCCAGGAAGTTGAAGGCGGAGGTGTTGCGCAGCAGCAGGCCGTTGGTGCGGAAGAACAGCGCATCGTCGGCGAGCAGCGGATCCAGCGGTGGCGCCACCATCGGCACGGTCGGACAGACGATGGCGTCGAAGCCGGCCAGCCGCGCCTGCACGCGGGCGATCCAGTCCAGGCGGGCGCGCATCAGGTCGACGTAGTCGGCAGCGCTCATGGCGGCGCCGCGCTCGATGCGCATGGCCACGCGCGGATCGTACTGGGCGCGCCGGGTGGCCAGCAGGTGGCGATGGATCGACCAGGCTTCGGCAGCGGTGAAGCCGCCCGCGGCATTGAGCCCCGGCAACTCCTCGAGCTCCGGCAGCTCGATGTGCTCGATGCGCACGCCGGCCGCCGACAGGCGCCCGAGCGCGCGGTCGAAGGCCTGCGCCACCACCGGTTCCAGGTCATCCTGCAGGTATTGCCGCGCGACCGCCAGGCGGATGGCCGCCGGAGCCTTGCCGATCGGCATGGCCGGGGTGTCGGCCAGCACGCTGTCCACCAGCACGCAGCCGCTCACGCTGCGCGTCATGGCGCAGGCGGTGTCCAGCGTGTACGAGAGCGGAAAGGCGCCGGTGAGCGGGACGCGGCGGGTGGTCGGCTTGAAGCCGGTGAGACCGCACAGTGCCGCCGGGATGCGGATCGAGCCCCCGGTATCGCTGCCGAGCCCGGCGACTGCCAGCCCCAGCGCCACCGAGACGGCGGCACCCGAGGAGGACCCGCCGGGAACGCGCGCGACGGCGGGGTCGAGCGGATTGCGCGGGGTACCGAAATGGGGGTTGATGCCGACGCCGGAAAAGGCGAACTCGCTCATATTGGTGCGCCCCACCAGCGCGGCGCCGGCATGGCGCAGGCGTGCCACGACCGCCGCGTCCGCATCGGCCGGCGCGGCGTCGTCGCGCGCGATGGCGGCGGCCCGCGTGACCTCGCCGGCGATATCGAACAGGTCCTTGATGGACACCGGCAGGCCGGCCAGCGGATGCAGCGGCTGGCCCGCCAGCGCTGCGGCGTCGGCGGCGCGGGCCACGCGCAGGGCCTCGTCGAAACTGGTCTGCAGGAACACGGAGCGCGCGGCCGGTCCGGCGGCGGCGGCCTGGGCGGCTTCGACGATGGCGGTGCGGCTGGTGGTGCCGGCGCGCAGGCTGGCTTGCAGGGTATCGAGGTCGGGCAGCATCATGGCGGGAGAGCGGCAGGCGCGCAGGCCTGGATTGACGGGGCTCGCGGAACCGGAGCGGATCGGTCGAGTCTAGCGAGGTGCGCCAGCGTGCGCAACCATGCCCCGGGGACCGCCTGCCCGAGAGGGCTGGCAGCGGTGGCCCGCGGTGGTCATGTGGGCGAATTGCCAATAAACTGTCAAGAAAACTGCCGCCAATCAACGCTCGATCCACCCCCCAAGCCACCGTCAGCCTGCCACCGGTGCGGACGCCAGCGCCGCCACCAGTGCGCCGCCAGCGAGCCGCCGGCAGGCGGGTCCGGCCGGTGGTGCCGGCGGCAGTCCTTGTTTCCGCCTCGCGTGCCGGCATGGGCAGGCACGCCGCGCAGATCGCATTCAGGAGTATTTCGATGGCACGCAAGCCAGTCCAGGCCGACCCGGCCGCCGTCCCGGCCGTCACCCCGGAAGCGGCGCCCATCCCGCTGCAGCGCGCGGTGGGTCCCAACATCGTTTCCTCGGCCCACCTGGTCTCGGCGCGCAGCCCGGAACTGTCGGAGTTCGAGTTCGGCTTGAACACGGCCTACAACGCCTACAGTCGCTGGGTGGTGCGTTGCATGGGGGCGGCCGGTGTGCACGATCTGACCTTCCTCGACGTGCTGGTACTGCATCACGTCAACCACCGCGGCCGCGCCAAGCGGCTGGCCGACATCTGCTTCGTGCTGAACGTGGAGGACACCCATCTCGTCACCTACGCCCTGAAGAAACTGCAGGGCCTTGGCCTGGTGGCGGGGGAGCGGGTCGGCAAGGAGGCCACCTATTCGACCACGCTTGCCGGTGCCGAGGCCTGCGCCCGCTACCGCGAGATCCGCGAGCAATGCCTGACCAGCAATATGACGCCTGGCAGTGCCGAGAACGCGGAGATCGGCGAACTGGCGCGCCTGCTGCGCGTGCTGACCGGCCTGTACGAGCAGGCAGCGCGCTCCGCGACCTCCTTGTAGCAGAGCGGGCCGGGCGGTAACGCCGCGCCGGCCGCGACCGGCGCGACGGACGCGCGCGGAGCAGGGTGCAGGCGGAGGCGCGCCACACGGGCCCGGGCAGCAGTCAGCACGGGCGCGGGACGTTCCCTGCACATCCCTTCTCTGCGGACGGCCCGGCAGGCGGATCCGGGCAGGTCTGGATGCGTCGCCGCACTGCGGGAAACGCCCCTCGCTAAGGTATAATTCCATGCTTTCGCTGCCGGACGCCCCACTCAGCGGCGCCCGCCAGCTGCAGTCCACTCCTCCTACGCCTCCCGACCGCTCAGATCATGGCGCATTTCTCGTGCTTCCCCGGCGCTTTGGCGCTTTCCGCCTTCCGCCAGCAACGCCTGCTCACGGCCCTCAAGCAGATCGACGCCGACATCGAATCGGTGCACGGCCAATTCGTGCATTTCGTCGACAGCAACGCGCCGCTCTCGGTCGAAGACCAAAGCCGCATCGCAGCGCTGCTCACCTACGGCGCGCCGTTCGCCGCGCAGCCCGAGGGTGACCGCTTCGTCGTGATTCCGCGTTTCGGCACCATCTCGCCCTGGGCCAGCAAAGCTACCGATATCGCGCACAACTGCGGCCTGACGCACGTGCACCGCATCGAGCGCGGCATCGAGATCACGGTGGTCTGCAAGAAGGGGCTGCTGCGCGGCCGCAAGGCGCTGGACGCCGGCACGCGCGCGGCTGTCGCCGCCCACCTGTTCGACCGCATGACCGAGACCGTGGTGGCCACGCGGGAGGAGGCCGCCGGCCTGTTCGAGGAACTGCCGGCCAAGCCGCTGCGCTTCATCGACATCGCGGGCGGCCGCCCGGCACTGGCGCAGGCCAACGTGGAAATGGGCCTGGCGCTGTCGGAAGATGAGATCGACTACCTGATCGACGCCTACGCCAAGCTCGGCCGCAACCCGACCGACGTCGAACTGATGATGTTCGCGCAGGCCAATAGCGAGCACTGCCGGCACAAGATCTTCAACGCCACCTGGACCATCGACGGCGTGCAGCAGGACAAGTCGCTGTTCGCCATGATCCGCAACACGCACCAGCTCAATCCGCAGGGCTCGATCGTGGCCTACTCGGACAACTCGGCGGTGATGGAAGGTGACGTGGCCGAGCGCTGGTTCCCGCGCGGCGAGGGCCAGCAGTATGGCCGCCACCAGGCGCTCACGCACACCTTGATGAAGGTGGAGACGCACAACCACCCGACCGCCATCTCCCCGTTCCCGGGCGCCTCCACCGGCGCCGGCGGCGAGATCCGCGACGAGGGCGCGACCGGCCGCGGCGCCAAGCCCAAGGCCGGCCTGACCGGCTTCACCGTGTCCAACCTGATGCTGCCGGATGCGCTCGAGGCGTGGGAGAACGACCGCGATGCAGCCCAGCCGCTGGCGCACCGTAATCCGGACGACAAGCCGGGCGTGACCGGCAAGCCCGAGCGCATCGCCTCGCCGCTGCAGATCATGATCGACGGCCCGCTCGGCGGCGCCGCCTTCAACAATGAATTCGGCCGTGCCAACCTGGGCGGCTACTTCCGCGTCTACGAGCAGAACGTGGGCGGCACGGTGCGCGGCTACCACAAGCCCATCATGATCGCCGGCGGCATCGGCAACATCGACGCCAGCCACACGCACAAGGATGGCGTGCCGGCCGGCTCGCTGCTGATCCAGCTCGGCGGCCCCGGCATGCGTATCGGCATGGGCGGCGGCGCGGCCAGCTCGATGGCCACCGGCACCAATACCGCCGACCTGGACTTCGACTCCGTGCAGCGCGGCAACCCCGAGATGGAGCGCCGCGCGCAGGAAGTCATCAATGCCTGCTGGCAGCTCGGCGACGCCAACCCCATCCTGTCGATCCACGACGTGGGTGCCGGCGGTATCTCCAACGCCTTCCCCGAGATCGTCGACGGTGCCGGCCGCGGCGCACGCTTCGACCTGCGCCAGGTGCACCTGGAAGAGTCGGGCATGAGCCCGGCCGAGATCTGGTGCAACGAGTCGCAGGAGCGCTACGTGCTGGCCATCGCGCCGGATTCGCTGCCGCTGTTCCAGGCCATGTGCGAACGCGAGCGCTCGCCCTTCGCCGTGGTCGGCGTGGCCACCGAGGAAAAGCAGCTGCAGCTGGTAGATTCCAGCGTGGACGCCGCCCTCAAGGATCACTACGCCGTCGACATGCCGATGGACGTGCTGCTGGGCAAGCCGCCGCGCATGCACCGCGACGTCACCCACGTCGAGCAGGCGCTGCCGCCGGTCGACGTCACCGGCGTGGCGCTGGAGCAGGCTGTGCGCGACGTGCTGCGCCATCCCACCGTGGCCAGCAAGTCCTTCCTGATCACCATCGGCGACCGCACCGTGGGCGGCATGAACGCGCGCGACCAGTTCGTCGGCCCGTGGCAGGTGCCGGTGGCCGACGTGGCCGTGACCACGCTCGACTACAAGGGCCGCGCCGGCGAGGCCATGACCATGGGCGAGCGCACCCCGCTGGCCGTGATCGACGCGCCCGCCTCGGGCCGCATGGCCATCGGCGAGGCGCTGACCAACCTGGCCGCCGCCTCCGTCAAGGACCTGGGCAAGGTCAAGCTGTCGGCCAACTGGATGGCAGCCTGCGGCGTGGCCGGCGAGGACGCCAAGCTGTACGACACCGTCAAGGCGGTGGGCATGGACCTGTGCCCGGCACTGGGCATCAGCATCCCGGTGGGCAAGGATTCCCTGTCGATGCGCACCAAGTGGCAGGACGAGGGCGTGGACAAGGAAGTGGTGGCGCCGGTGTCGCTGATCATCTCGGCCTTCGCCGCCGTCGATGACACCGACCGCACGCTGACCCCGCAACTGCGCACCGATCAGGGCGAGACGGTGCTGATCGCCATCGACCTGGGCCGCGGCAAGAACCGCATGGGCGGCAGCATCCTGGCGCAGGTGACGCAGCAGGTCGGCGACAGCGCGCCGGACGTGGACAGCGCCGAAGACCTGAAGCAGTTCTTCAACGTGATCCAGCGCCTGAACCGCGAAGGCAAGCTGCTGGCCTACCACGACCGTTCCGATGGCGGCTTCCTGGCCACGCTGGCCGAGATGGCCTTCGCCGGCCACACCGGCGTGTCGCTCAATGTCGACATGCTGACGCTGGAGCCGGGCCAGGAACAGGACTACGGCGATGCCAAGAACTGGGCCCAGCAGATCGCCGAGCGCCGCAACGACCAGACCCTGCGCGCGCTGTTCTCGGAAGAACTGGGCGCGGTGATCCAGGTGCGCCGCGACGAGCGCGACGCGGTCTTCGCCGTGCTGCGCGAGGCGGGCCTGTCGGCCTGCAGCCATGTGGTCGGCAAGCCCAACACGAGCGACCAGTTCGAGATCTTCCGCGACGCCAAGAAGGTCTACAGCGCGCCGCGCAGCGAACTGCAGCGCAACTGGAGCGAAGTGAGCTGGCGCATCGCGCGCCTGCGCGACAACCCGGCCTGCGCCGACAGCGAATACGAACGCGTGCTCGACGCCGCAGACCCCGGCATCTCGCCCGTGCTGACGTTCGATCCGGCCGAAGACATCGCTGCGCCCTTCATCGCCAGCGGCGCGCGTCCGCGCGTGGCCATCCTGCGCGAGCAGGGCGTGAACTCGCAGATCGAGATGGCGTACAGCATGGACCGCGCCGGCTTCGACACCTACGACGTGCACATGAGCGACCTGATCGCCGGCCGCGCCAAGCTGTCCGATTTCACCGGCTTCGTGGCCTGCGGCGGCTTCAGCTACGGCGACGTGTTGGGCGCGGGCGAGGGCTGGGCCAAGACCATCCTGTTCAACGCGCAGATGGCGGAGCAGTTCGCCGCCTTCTTCAACCGCCAGGACACCTTCGCGCTGGGTGTGTGCAACGGCTGCCAGATGATGAGCAACCTGGCCCCGATCATTCCGGGCGCCGGTGCCTGGCCCAAGTTCACGCGCAACCAGTCCGAGCAGTACGAAGCGCGCTTCGTCACCGTGGAAGTGCAGTCCTCGCCGTCGATCTTCTTCGCCGGCATGGAAGGCAGCCGCATCCCCATCGTGGTGGCGCACGGCGAGGGTTTCGCCGACTTCTCGCAACAGGGCGACCAGGGCAAGGTCGACGTGGCGCTGCGCTTCGTCGACAACCGCGGCGCGGTCACCCAGACCTATCCGCTCAACCCGAACGGCTCGCCGGACGGCATCACCTCGGTGACCACCACCGACGGCCGCTTCACCGTGCTGATGCCGCACCCCGAGCGCGTCTTCCGCGCCGCCACCATGAGCTGGGCGCCGGACGCCTGGAAGCAGGTGGCCGACGGCGGCAGCCCGTGGATGCGCATGTTCCGCAACGCGCGCAAGTGGGTGGGGTAAGACAGTAGCGGCAGCTGGCAGCTGGCAGCTGTTGCGATTGCTGTTGGTATGACGCGGCGCCTTGATGGCGCCGCGTTGCCTTGAGGCTCAGGCCGCGTGCTTCAGCGGATGGACGTGCAACTCACCACGCCTTTGCTCGACGAGCCAGAGGTCATAGGCGGCTTGGTGCGCGAGCCAGGATTCGGCGCTCTTGCCGAACGCGATTTCCAGGCGCACGGCCATTTCCGGGCTGACTGCGGATTTGCCGTTGACGATTTCCGACAGCGTCTTGCGGGCCACTCCCAGTGCCTCCGCTGCGCGCGTGATGGTCAGGTCGAGCGGTTCGAGCCACAGATCGTGAAGGATTTCGCCGGGATGCGGCGGGTTGTGCATACGCATGGCGTGCCTCTCAGTGCTAGTCGACGTAATCGACGACACGGACGTGGTCGTCTTCGAAGCCGAAGATAACGCGCCAGTTCGCTTGCACCGTGACCGCGTTCAACGGCGAAAGCCGCTATACTTCCCACGCCCACTGCAACCACAGTGGCCGGGATTGGCGTCCCGAATACCAAGGCGGATGACCGCCCTCCGGCGGTTTTTTCGTCCGTCATGCCTTTGCTTGCCTTCTCTGGGCGGGCCCTGGCAGGGGAGCCTTCGGGCTCACCGGTCCCTTGGTACCGGCACGCCAACCCCGCCTTGCGCCCGCCCACCCCGATTGGCGTCGGGGAGCGGTGTCCGTCCCGCATACCAAGGAGGCAACACCATGCCCCAGTCTTCGCTCGCCCCTGTCGGGCAACGCATTTCCCACATCCTCCCGTTTCCCTATGTCGCACATCCCGGGAACACCCAAGCGCCCTGGCATTGCCTATCGTGCGAGGCCGACGCGACGCGGCCCGTCTGCCGTGTCCTGCGGGAGACGAGACATGGCTAAGACCCGGCTCGAACTGTTGTCCATGATGGAAGAGGCCGCGGGGCGCTGCACCGAGGCGGCCGAGGCCTGCGGGCACCTGCATGCGCTGCTGCAGGCCATCGCGGAATTGAGCGATGGCGATGCGGTGATTTCCGGCCTGGCCGACCTCGGTGCCGGCCTGGCCCTGGAACTGTCCGGGCGCATGCATGGCACGGGTGGCGCTCTGCAGGCGCGGGTGCGTATCGGCTGAGGCAGCCAAGGGCAGCAAGTTCCGCGGCGGCCCGGCAGGCCGCCGCCTTGTTTTCCATCAGGGCCGCCACCCATGGCCGCCGCCCATGCCAGCGCCGGCATCCCTGCCATGGTTGAAAGAAGCCCGGGAGCGCCGCGGAGACTGGATTCGATGTATTAATGGATATTCATTTAGAATCCGTTTTTTCCGATGCGGATTCTGATGCCTCGATCTCTCGGATGGCGGCCGGATTATCATGTCTCCCCCGTTGGACAAGGTCTTCCTTTCCCAATTAGGGTACGTGGTGGCGGCGAGGAGTGCGGTGAAAGTGCTGGGTGAAGCGATGGAAAATACCCTTCCGATAAATCCGTGCCGCGAGGTGTGGCTGCCGACGGCGTGGCGGGCTCAGCCGGCGCGGAACTGCAGGCTCCATGGCTGATAGAGGCAGCGCAGCGCACGCTTGGCGCCGATCACGCCGGCCGCCGCGGGCGCACGCCCGACGACCTGCAAGGTGGCCCAGCCCAGCCGTGCCACCTTGGCCTCGCCATAGCGATCGCGCGCCGGCAGCTGCCCGCGCCACGCCTTGCGGCCGGCCTGCAGTTGCGGCGGAATGGCTGTCGCCAGGGCGCAGTAGCCCCATCCGGCCGATTGCAGGCGCCAGATCTGCCAGGGCTTGCGCCGTGGCAGTGCCTGCGTGCCATCGCCGTGTGCGTCGACGGCGGTGCTTGGGCGTTCGGACCGCCGTGGGGCGGCTGGGCGTGGGGTGGCTGCGAAGAGAGAGCGCAAAGGCTTCCGCATATTCAGAACATTCATAGGTTGGTGGAGTCGTTTCCCGCTGGGGAGTGGCCAGGATTAATCCATACTATACCCCAGGTTGGCGTCATGCTTTCTCTCAAATGGTGTCGGGGGGCGGAAAGGGTGGGGTCTGACCATAATCGGATTTTTCTGATCCAATCTTAGGATTCGGCTGCTTTATCGGAATGTGCTTCGGTCGAGATAATGGGGTCCTCTTTCGGGAGAACCTCACTACCAACCTTCACAGGAGCACAATATGTCCAAGCAGATCCGCATGGCCCTCATCGCCGCCGCCGCCACCGCCGCCACCTTCGGCGCCAGCTCGGCCATGGCCGCCGACGGCACCATCAACTTCACCGGCAGCATCATCGCCGCCTCTTGCAGCCTCGTCGGCGGCAGCGGCACCAACGTGGGTGGCAGCCAGGGCAATCAGATCATCGACGTCAAGCTCGGCAAGGTCACCACTGACTCGCTGGGTGGCACCGCGGGCGGCAACATCATCGCCGGCACCGCGATCAACCTCGACCTGAACTGCGACAACTCCGCCCAAGGCCTGAACACGGTCAAGGTCCGCTTCGACCCGGTCTCCGGCTCGGGTATCGACAAGCACAACAACAAGCTGCTCGCCATCACCGGCCCGGCCACCGGCGTGGGCATCGGCTTGTACAACGGCAAGAACGAGCTGCTGGACCTGAGCGGCAACAGCGTGATCGAGGGTGAGCTGGCCAAGGACGGCGACAAGTACACGGCAAAGCTGGCCCTGCGCGCGGGCTACGTGAAGAACGGCGACGCCATCGGCCCCGGCGAGGCCAACGGCACGCTGCCCTTCACGCTGACCTACGAGTAATCCCCCCCAACCCTCCGGGCTGAGCGGGGGGCTCCGGCCTCCCGCCCGTCCGGGCATCACGGAATCCAATATGAAACGCTCTCACATTGCTGGGCTGGCCCTGGCCGGCTCTCTGGGGCTGGCTTCGGGCGCGTCGCTCGCCGGCATCACGCTCGACGGTACCCGCGTCGTGCTGGCCGCGCCGAGCAAGGAGGCGTCGGTGCTGGTCCGTAACCGTGCGGCGGCGGACGTCATGATCCAGGCCTGGATCGACGGCGCCGACGACAAGGCGGACGTGCCGTTCGCCATCACGCCGACGCTTGGCCGCCTGGGTGCGGAGAAACAGCAGACGCTTCGCATTCTTTACTACGGCCAAGGGCTTCCCACCGACCGCGAATCGGTCTTCTGGGTCAACGTGCAGGAGATCCCGCAGAAGCCCAAGGACGAGAACACACTGCAGATCGCGCTGCGCCAGCGCATCAAGCTCTTCTACCGGCCTGCCGGCCTGCCCGGCGATGTGGCCAAGGCCCCCGCGCAACTGCGCTGGCGCCTGGTTCCGCACGATGGCAAGGCGCAGCTGGAGGTGAGCAATCCCACCGCATTCCACGTCTCGCTGGCCGGGGTCAAGCTGCACAGCGGCGGCCGTGACTACGAGGCCGCACCTGAAATGGTGCCGCCGGCCGGAACGCGCCGGTTCGAAGTGAAGGGCCTGCCGGCGGGCGCCGCCAACGCGGACGCCAAGGTTCGCTTCGACACCATCAACGACTACGGCGCCATCCAGTCGCACGAAGGCGCCACCGGCAACTGAGGCTGTCGCCTCACAGCCGCCGCCTAACACGCCGCTTCCCCTTGATCTCCGCCACCCCCGTTCATGGATGGGGGGAGAGGGCGCTTTGCGCCCGCCCGCGGAACGGGCTGGGAAGCGAATCACAAGAGAAAACGGTTATGGTCATCGTCAGGAAGGAAGTCATCAGGCAGTCCAGTGAACTCGGCAACGTCGCGCAGATCAGCGTGCCTTGGCTGGTTATGCTCGGGCTGGTGCTGCCCTCCGCGGGCCATGCCGTGGAATTCAACGAGTCCTTCCTGCGCAAGGGTGATGGACCGGTCGCGCTGCACTATTTCGAGAAGGGCAACGCGGTGCTGCCCGGCAGCTACGACGTCGACGTCTACCTGAACCAGTCGCTGACCCGGCGCCACACCGTGCAGTTCAATCCGGATGCCGAAGGCCTGGTCCGGCCCGCCATCCCGCTCGGGCTGCTGCGCGCGATCGGTGTCGACGTGGCCAAGCTGGCGAAGGAGGGTCGCATCCCCGCTGGCACCGATGACAACGCTGCCGTTGACCTGTCCGCGCTGGCGGACGGCGCGGCGGTGGATTTCGAGGCGAACACGCTCTCGCTTTTCCTGAGCATTCCGCAGGCCTATGTGCTGCGCACCGCGCGCGGCTACGTGGATCCGTCGCTGTGGGATGACGGCGTGCCGGCCCTCTACACGGATTACCAGGCCACCTACAGCCGCAATGACGGCAACGGCCAGCACAGCGACTACTATTACCTCGGCCTGCGCAGCGGCTTCAATATCGGCGGCTGGCGCTTCCGCAACGAATCCTCGTTGTCGGGCTCCTCCGAGACGGGCAGCCGCTTCTCCAGCAACCGCACCTACGTGGAGCGGAATTTCGCCAGCCTGCGCGGCAAGGCGTCGGCGGGCGAACTGTACACGCCGGGCGACATCTTCGAGAGCGTGCGCTTCCTGGGCGGGCAGATCGGCACCGACCTGGCCATGCTGCCAGACGGCGAGATGGGCTTCGCACCGACCGTGCGCGGCATCGCCGAGAGCAATGCCGTGGTCGAGGTGCGCCAGAACGGCTACGTCATCTATTCGACGGCGGTGCCGCCCGGCGCGTTCGAGATCAATGACATCTATCCGAGCGGCTCCAACGGCGACCTCGAGATCCGTATCACCGAGGCCGACGGACGCGTGCGCCGCTTTACGCAGCCGTACTCTTACCTGCCGGTGATGGTGCGCCACGGCAGCCTGCGCTATGCGCTGGCCGGCGGCCAGTACCGCGGCGAAGGTTCGTCGCGCCCGAAGTTCCTGCAGGGCACCATGGTCTACGGCGTGTCCGAAGACTGGACGGCCTATGGCGGCATCCAGGCGTCGCAAGACTACGCGGCGGCCAACCTCGGCGTGGGCGTGAACACCCGTATCGGCGGTGTGTCGCTGGACGTGACGCACAGCCGCTCGCGCACGCCCAACGGCACCCGGCAGGGGCAGAGCGTCCGCTTCCTGTATTCGAAGACGGTCAATCCCACCAACACCACCTTCACCATGGTGGGCTACCGCTATTCCACGGACGGCTACCGTACCTTCAGCCAGCACGTGGACGAGACCGACCGCCCCGACGGGCAGGGCTTCCGCCGGCAGAAGAGCCGGGTGGACGTCAATATCAGCCAGCCGCTGTCGAGCGGCTCGCTGTACCTCGGCGTGGGCGACACCAGCTACTGGAGCGGCGACGGCCGCAGCCGGCGCGTGCAGCTCGGCTACAGCAGCAGCTACAAGGACATCAGCTACAGCCTGTCGGTGTCGCATACGCGGGACTCGGGCCTGGCCGCCCGGCCCGAAACGCAGTTCAGTGTGTCGCTCAGCATTCCGCTGGGCAAGGTGGGGCGAACGCATCGGGCCTACGCCAACGCGGTGTCGTCGGTGCGCGGCGACTACAACCTGCAGTCCGGCGTGACGGGCTATCTGAACGATGCCAATACCGTCAACTATGGCGTGCAGGCCGGCTACAGCCGCGACGGCGGCGGTTCGGGCGGCGTCAGCCTGGGCTGGGATACGCCCACGGCCAAGCTGAGCGGCAACGCCAGCCAGAACCGCTTCGGCAGCCACGTCGATGCGAGCGCCTCGGGCTCCGTGGTGTTGCACGGCGGCGGCGTGACACTGGGCCAGCCGCTGGGCGAGACCTTTGCCGTGGTCGAGGTGCCGAAGGTGGCCGGCGTGTCGATGAGCAATTCGCCGTCGGTCCGCACCGACCGCAGCGGCTATGCCGTGGTGCCCTATCTGCAGCCCTATCGCGTGAACTGGCTCAACGTCGATCCGTCCAGCACCGGCGTCGAGACCGAGATCACCGAGAACTCCAAGATGGTGGTGCCCACCCGCGGCGCCGTGGTCAAGACGCGCTTCGAGGCCGAGACGGGCCGCCGCGTGCAGTTCGAGCTGAGCCTGGACCAGGCCGGCAAGGTGCCGTTCGGCGCCCACGCCTATGACGCCAAGGGCAGGCCGCTCGGCATGGTGGACAACCAGTCGCGCCTGCTGGTGTTCGGTATCCAGGACAAGGGCAGCATCGACGTGCGCTGGGGCGACGAGCAATGCACGATCGGCTACGCGCTGAAGCCGCAGAACAAGGCGCTGATGTATGAGCGGCAGGTGGCGAGCTGTGTGCGCGGCGCGATGGTCACCACCGTCAAGTGATCGCCTTCCGGGGCCGCGCATCGGGGGCCTGGGCTGCATCGATGTGCGGCGCTTGCGCACGAAACCAGCGGCGAAATCGACGAGGCTGAACGCAGAACAAGACGCGGCCATGGCACGCGGGAAGATCGGAAAACAAGGAGTCAAGCATGAACAAGGGGAAAATCAAATTCATCGGCGTCGCGATCCTGGTTCTTTTATCCAGCTATGCGAATGCGAAATGCACGGTCAAGACGACCGATAACAAAGAAGTGGATTATCTCGTCGTCACGCTGCCGAAATTCTCTCCGCCTCCATTTGATCCCAATGTCAAGGAGGGCACGGTGATCTTCACGTCGTCGGGGAGCTCGACCGGATCGGGCGGGAGGGCGTATTGCGATTCAACCGTTGGTCTCGTCGGGTATTTCGGTTCGACAAGCGCCGCTCCCGGAAAGTACAACACCTATCCCACGCCGGTTGCCGGAGTGGGGGTTCGCATCAGAGGGGGTATCAATAAGGATGATTGGTGGCCGCAATCGACTGACGGGACCGGTACTGACTATGGGCTGGCCGCAGGGACGGAATTTACCATTGAGCTTGTGAAGACCGGCGATATCACGGCAGCAGGCGTTTTGAGCGGGGAGGTCGGTATGACCTATATCATCCCGCATGAAAAGCAGATCCGCTCCATTGTGACGAATGGCTCGATCAATATCGTTCCGAAAGTTCCGACCTGCAATGTGTTGACCCCGAAAGTGGACGTTGATCTGGGGAAGGCAACAACCAGCGAGCTGAAAAGCGTCGGCGCAACGTCTTCACCAAAATCCTTCGAGGTGCGCCTCCAGTGCTCTGGTGGTAACCCAGGTACGACGACGCAGATGTACATGACGCTGACGGACTCGGCGAACCCCGCTAATCAAACCGATACGCTCTCGCTGGCGTCCGGTTCGAAAGCCAAAGGCTTCGGCATTCAGATCCTGCGTGGTGCTGATGACACGCTGGTCAGTTACGGTCCGGACTCTGCGGCGGCAGACAATCCCAATCAATGGAAGGTCGGCAGCTTCGGCAACGTCAACGTGACCATTCCTTTCAAGGCTCGCTACGTGCGGACTTCCTCCACCGTCGTGCCCGGCACGGCGAATGGCACCGCCACGTTCACCATGAGCTATCAATGAGCGGGCGGGCTTCCTTGCTGAAAGCAGGATCGAATCGGGGACCGGAACGGCATTGCAGCGTGCTGGGGTGACAGGGTCATGTCCGATCGGATGCGGGGAATGGGAGGCTGGCATACGCGCGACAAGCGATGAGCCGTGTACGCGGCGGGACGGTCGGCAGCATCAAAGCGAGCGTTATGCGTGCGTGTTATTGCTTCGTTTCTGGGGGCAAGGGATGACAACAAGAATATTATTGTTTTTTATATTTTCTGCGTTTTCACTTTCCTCTCATGCGGCGGAGATCTGCTGGTCGGTGAGCGGTAGCCCGACCATATCATTTCCTGCGCAAACGGTTTCCAGTGCGGAGGATGCCATGGCCCCGGGGATGGCGGTGTCTTCCGGCGCCACTAACAATTCATTCAGCTACTCGATATTTCAGATCAATGAAAGCCTGACCTGCAATGATAGGTCGGGAGTCAATGGGTCGATCGTCATTCCTGAGACGGTTAAAAAATCCACTGTCACTTATACGCAGAATGGCGTGGAGCATGCCGTCTGGGAGACTAGCGTGCCGGGTATCGGGGTCGCCATGGCGGCCAGGTTGAGCAATACGGCTGATTGGGTCCCGATCAAATCCGCGGAGCAGGATATCGGCTCGCTGAGTTATCCAACGAGCGGGATTTTCTATATAGGTTTGCAGCTCAGGGCAACCTTGGTTTTCACGGGGCGGGTGAAGTCCGGGAGCTATAGCTTCACCATGAGTCCGGTGAATTATATCAAGCAGAAATCGACGTCAAAAGACCTTCTGACGACGACTTTGGGAGTGAAAGGGAACGCTACCGTCAAGGCCGGATCATGCAAGTTGACGAGCGGTGCGAAGCAGACCGTTTCGCTGCCAAAGGTGTCGGCTCACAGCCTGAATCAGCAGAGGGGCGAGTCGGCAGAGTCCTCTGCCCCGTTCTCGCTGGGATTGCAGTGCGATCAGGGCGTGAAGGTCTACGCAACGATGACGGACGCATCGAATCCCGTGAATACAAGCGACACGCTCAGTCTTGGCAAAGGTTCGGGAGCCGGCGGTGTCGGCATCAAGATCTATCGCGAGAAGGCAACGACGCCGGTCAGCTACGGGCCGGACTCCTCGGCGAAAGGGAATACCAACCAATGGTACGTCGATACGGCCGGGGCGAATGGGGCGATCGGGCTTTCCTTTGTGGCCAAGTATGTCAAGACCGGGAAAACCGTCACGCCGGGATCGGTTGAGGCACAAAGTACGATTACTTTCTCTTATCAGTAGTGGCTCCGATCCTGGTGCACACCGCTTCTTCGGCGTCGCCAGTTACGTGCCGAGCTAAATCAAACTGAAGTTCGGGTGTCCCCACGGCCATTCTTGCTAGTCGCCGGCAAGTGCCGTTCACGGCTACAATCCCGCTGACACGGTGGCAAGAACCCGGAGACAGAGGCCGCCAGGCCTGCTGCGTGCCGCCAATGTGAAGCGAACGCTTGCGGTCGGCACCCATGGAAAACGGTCGAGGTTCGAAAGTCCAGAAACTGGCGCAAAGCGCGCTGCGCCTGAACGTTGGCCTGCTGGTCATCCTCCTGCTTGCTTTTTTCTTCCTGAGTACCGCATATTGGGCCATCGCCCGCGTGCTCTGGTTCGAGCAGGCAAAGGCCGCCTTCCATTTCACACGGCTGGTCGGAACGATGCAGGAATACGAGCGATTCCTGCTGCAGTTCACCCGCGCGACCGAACCGGAGTCCAAGCCCTCGTCGCCCGGCGCGCCCGCCGGGCAGCCTGCGGAACTGGCCACGCTGAAGACGATGCCGCGCGGGGAGGTCGATATCTACGAGGGACAGCAGTTCGCTTTCTCCCCCCCGTTTGCCCTGTCCTTGCCCGGCGGCCAGTGGGCGCTGGCGTCGCAGGCGCCGCAAGCGCGCGAGCGCCAGCTCAGGCTGGGGGTGATAGCGGACAGCGTCTACAGCAGCTTCTGGAGCCATTCTCGCTTTCGGGCACCGCAGGTGCTGCTGTTCGACCTGGACAGCGTGGCAGGCATGGCCGTGCCGTCGATCGACGCCAGGCCGGACCTGCCGGTCAGGGCGCGCAAGGGCTTGCTGCGCGTTCTCGACAGCGCCCGCGAGCAGGTGCGCCAGGACCTTCCGTCGCCCGGTGTCCTGAAGGTGCATTGGCAAGTCGACTCCGGCTATTTCGGTGGCAAGGAGCCGGAATTGATGGCCTACCTGGAAGACAGCGTGCCGGACACGCTATGGTGGCAACCGGATGCGCCACGGCGGGTGATCGTTGCCACGGTGCTGGAACTGGATGCCCTGACCGAGGAATTGGGGTGGCGCTACACACCATCCTTCGACCTGCTGAGCCCGGATGGCCAGGCGCTGCTGGGTTCCCGGGAGCGGGTCGAGAAGTATGGCGATGGCGTCCACCTGGCGGCGGGCGGGCTGTTGATCAAGTGCGGCAGTAGTGCGCGCCCGGGCTGGCAGGCCGTCTACTTCATCACCTACAGCGAGCTTTTCCGCCAGCAGCGCTGGGCCATCGTGGCGCTGGTCACGGCATTCCTGACGATCCTCGGCTCCGGTTGGGCGCTGCTGCGCTGGTATCGCCGGCGCGTGGTGGCACCGGCCAGTCAAGCGCACTACACGCTGGAGGAGAGCCACGCCTTCAACCGCGCCATCATCGAGACCGCGCCTGTCGCGCTGTGCGTGCTGGACCAGGGCGGACGCGAGGTCGTCATCCAGAACGCGCTGGCCCAGGCATGGCTTGGCGGCCCGGACGCTATGGTGTCGCTGGTGCGCGACTGGCATCTGATCGAGGCCGGCCGGCTGGTGCCCGGCGAAGCCTGCGTGGTGGCCGGGGGCCTGTCGCTGCACGCGCGCTGGGCGCCGGCGCAGTATGGCGGCGCCAGCGTGCTGCTCTGCGCGTTCCACGACATCAGCGCTCACCGTGAGGCCCTGTCGGCGCTGCGCGGGGCACGCGCCGCGGCGGACGAGGCCAATGCGGCCAAGAGCCGTTTCCTGGCCACCATGAGCCATGAGATCCGCACGCCGCTGTACGGCGTGGTCAGCACGCTGGAACTGCTCGGCCTGACCCCGCTCGATGCACGCCAGCAGGGTTACTTGCACACCATCCGCAGTTCCTCCGATGTGTTGCTGCAACTAATCAGCGACATCCTCGACGTTTCCAAGATCGAAGCGGGCCAGATGCCGCTGGAAGCCGAGGCCTTCGACCCGCAGGCGCTGACCGAGGAGATCCTGCGCGGCTACGCGGCGCGGGCGCAGGAGAAGGGCCTGCAGTTCTACGCTTGCCTGGACGCCGACGTGCCGCAGTCGGTGGTCGGCGACGGCATGCGCATCCGGCAGGTCCTTGCCAATCTTGTCAGCAATGCCATCAAGTTCACCGGCGCGGGCCGCGTCGCCGTGACCCTGCGGCGCGAGCGGGAGGCAGACGACGGCGTGGTGCGCCTGCGCTGGGAAGTGGTCGATACCGGCAGCGGCTTGTCGAAGGCCCAGCAGGAGCGGTTGTTCGAGCCCTTCTATCAGGCTGACAACCAGGCCGATGCCCGCCGCGATGGCCGCGGCAAGGATCGGCCCGCCACCCCTGCCCCGATCGGCGGAACCGGGCTGGGCTTGTCGATCTGCCGCCGCCTGAGCGACCTGATGGGGGGCACGCTGGAGGTGGTCAGCGTGCCCGGCGTGGGGAGCCAGTTTGCCTTCACGGTGCCGCTGGCCGCCGTGCCGCGTTTGCCGGCGCAGCCGGACGCCGCCGTGGCCGTGGCAGCGCGGCCTGTCTGCGTGCGCTCGCCTGCGCCGGATCTGACCGCCAGCCTTTGCCGCTGGCTGGTCTCGCTCGGCTGGGACGCGCATGCGCTGGCGGCAGATGGCGTGCCGGAGCAAGCACCGGGCGAGGGCGGCGCGGACACCGGGAACGCGCTCTTGCTCGACGTGCTGCCGGCGTGGCTGGCGCCGCTGCCCTGGGCCGGAGCGCGCGTGACGGCGCGGCACGACGCGGCCTTGCGGCCCGAGTCCGTCGCGGGCGGCTGGCAAGTCAACCTGCATAGCCGCGCGGGCATCCTGCAGGCCCTGGCGGCAGCGGCCGGGCTGGACCCGGGCCTCCTTCCCGCGGCTGGCGGTGACGATGCCGCGACGCAGCGGCCGCCGCTGGGGCTGCGAGTGCTGGCGGCCGAGGACAACCCGATCAACCGGACCCTGCTGAAGGAGCAGCTCGAGGCACTCGGCTGCACGGTGACGGTGGCGGCCGACGGCGAGGCGGCACTGCGCTGCGCGCAGACGGGGCAATTCGACGTGGTGCTGACCGATGTCAATATGCCGGTGATGGATGGTTATGCGCTGACGCGCGCCCTGCGCGCGCGCGGTGCCTCGCTGCCCATCCTCGGCGTGACCGCCAACGCCATGCGCGACGAAGGCGAGCGCTGCCTGGCCGCCGGCATGGACGCGTGGATGACCAAGCCGATCAGCCTGCTGACGCTCTATGAGCGGCTGCACGCAGCGGCGAAGGCCGCTGGTGCGGCGGTGGCGGCAGCAGGGACAGTGGGGGGGGCAGCGGCAGTCGGGGCAATGGAGTCCGTTGCGGTGGCCGATGGGGCCGATGTGGCCGATGGGGCCGATGTGGCCGATGCGGCAGGAGCGGTAGCGGATGACGCCCTGGACGTGCCCGCCCCCTTGCGCCAGCTGTTCCTGTCCACCATGGCGGAGGACCTGGCCGCCACGCGGGCCGCGCTCGCCAAGGGCGATGCCGTGCTGTTGCGCCAGCTGCTGCATCGCATGCGCGGCGCACTGTCGGTAGCGCGTGGGGCTGACCTCGTGACTGCCTGCCGCGAGCAAGAAACGGCCTTGGCCGAGGGGCGCACGCTGGCCGGCGATGCGCCGCTGCAGGCCTTGCTCGACAGGATAGAGTCCGCCGTCGGTCGGGTGCAGGGCGGCGCACGCCTGTGCTAAGCTTTTTCTCTATACATAGTTAGAAAGATCGGCATATACCCGCAGGAAATTCCTATTCTGCGGAGCCCTGCCGCCCGCCGCCCAGGAATCCTAGACATGAGCCGAATCATCGTCGTCGATGATCACCCGCTGATCCATCTTGCCGTGCGCCTGATGCTGGAGAAGGAAGGCCACGAGATCGTCGCCGAATGCGACAGCGGCACGGCTTGCATCCAGGCGGTGCGCGAGCACCAGCCCGATCTGCTCATCCTGGACTTGTCCATCCCCAAGATGGACGGCTTCGCCGTGATCGCTCACCTGAAGTCCGCGGGCCTGCGCGTCAAGGTTCTGATCCTGACCTCGAGCGATTCGCGCAATTTCGCCATGCGCTGCCTGCAGGCCGGCGCCGCCGGCTTCGTCTGCAAGGACGACAACCTGGACGAACTGGTGGGCGCCGTGCGGGCCGTGCTGTCCGGCTATACCTATTTCCCCGAGGACGCGCTGATCGCCTTGCAGGAGAACGCCAAGGCGGCCAGCGAGGAACAGGTGCAGGTGGCCGCGCTGACCGACCGCGAGCTGTCGGTGCTGCGGCTGCTGGCGCGCGGCTTGGGCAACCAGGAGATTGCCAGGGACCTGCTGATCAGCCACAAGACGGTGAGCACCTACCGGGTGCGGCTGATGCAGAAGCTCAACGTATCGAACCTGGTCGCGCTGGTGGAGCTGGCCAAGCGCAACGGCGTGGCCTGAGCTCCGGCGGGCTGCCTCAGTCCGGCTTGCTGACGCGCAGCAGTTGCGCGTCGAGCGCCTGTGTGGCCGCTTCGACGGCCGCAATGGCGGCGCGCAGTGCCTGCCGCGAAGGCGGCACCGCGCGGCACGCGGCCTGCAGGCCTGAGCAGGCATCGACGAGCTGCGCTGCCCTGAGCAGTTCGGCGGCGCCGCGGATGCGATGGGCGATGCGGCCCAGGGCCTCGGTGTCCGGCTGCCGGCGCAGCCTGGCGAGGGTGCGGCGATCCTGCACATTGGCGTGCAGCATGGCGTCGACCAGCCGCTGCACCAGTGCCGCGTCGCCGCCGGCCAGTTCTCTCAGTTCCCGCGCCATGCGTGGGTCATCGGCGTGTGCCTGCGGCGTGGGCTCGAGCGCAGCCGTCACCGCCTCCCGCGAGTCGGGAACGTCCGGCAGGGCCGGCAGTGCAAGGCCGTCGGCGCCGGCTGCATCAGCCTGCGTATCCGCATTCGTATCCGCATTCGTATCGGCTGCCGGCTGCGCGGGAGCGGGCAGGGCGGCGGCCCCGCCGGGCGTGCGCACTGCCGCGGTGGCCAGCACTTGCTCCAGGCGGTCCAGTCCCAGCGGCTTGACCAGGCAGTCGTCCATGCCCGCCTCGACGCAGGCGGCGATTTCCTCCTTGCGCGCGTCGGCGGTCAGGCCCAGCACCAGGCAAGGTGCGAGCCCGCGCGACCGCTCATCGTCGCGGATCGCCTTGGCCAGCGCCAGCCCGTTCATTTCCGGCATATGGCGATCGGTGATGACCGCATCGAAGCGGTCCTCGTGCCAGGCCTGCAAGGCCTGCCGGCCGTTCTCGACGCAGGTGGTGCGATGGCCCAGGAAGGCAAGCTGCTGGCACAGCAGCAAGCGGTTGACCGCGTGGTCGTCGGCCACCAGTACATGCAGCCTGCGGGCCGGTGCCGGCATCGGCGTGGCCTGCGCGGCGGCGCTCGCGGTGTCCGGCGTCGCGGGCTGGCAAGCCGGCAAGGTCTGCAGGGTCAGTACGACCTCGATGCGCGTGCCGGCACCGGCGGCGCTGTGCATGAGCAGCGAACCATCCATCATTTCGCACAGCGAGCGGCAGATCGACAGCCCCAGGCCGGCGCCGCCATGTGCGGCGCCGTGTTCATCCACGTCGCCGGATGGCGCGACCTGGGAGAATGGCTGGAACAGGCGCGCCTGATCGACCGGCGCGATGCCGATGCCGCTGTCTTCGACCGACAGCTTCACCCGCATCCGTTCGGCACCGGCCGGCTCCCCGCCCAGGTGGATGCGCACATAGCCGTGCGCGGTGAACTTGATCGCATTGCTGACGAGGTTGGACAGGATCTGCTTGAAGCGCATCGGATCCACCAGCACGTCCGCGCCGACACTGGAATCCATTTCCAGCGTCAACGCCAGTCCCTTCTGCCGGGCCGGGCCGTCGAACACGCGCACGACGGATTCGGCGAGGTCGCGCAGGCGGGCCCGCACCGGTGTCAGGCTGAGATGGCCGGATTCGATGCGCACGATGTCCAGGATGTCGCCGATCAGGGCCAGCAGGCCGTTGGCCGACGCATAGGCGGTTTCGATGGCCGCGCGGTCGATCTCGCCCGCGCGGGCGCGGCGCAGCGCCAGTTCGAGCGTGCCGATGACCGCGCTCATGGGCGTGCGGATCTCGTGGCTCATGGTGGCCAGGAAGGTGGTCTTGGCGCGGCTGGCCTGCTGCAGCGCGTCGATCAGGCGGCGCTGGTCGGTGATGTCCTGCCAGCCGCACACCACGCCCTTGAGCGTGCCCGAGGCGTCGCGATAGGGCTGCACCCAATGGTCGATCCAGCGTGCCTCGCCGTGGATGCGCACGGCGAGCTGGCGCCGCTGCGGCTGGCCGTCGGCGATCGCACGCAGGTAGCCGGCGTGGAAGTCGGGGGCGGACTTGAACAGGCTGGCAGGCAGCGCCGCGGCGGTCTTGCCGAGGGCATCGTGCGCGCTGATGCCGAGCACCTCTTCGTAGCGGCGATTGAAGGACAGCAGCCGGCCTGTGCAATCGCGCACATAGACCGGGTCGGGCAGCCCGTCGGTGAAGGTCTGCTGGAACTGCAACTGGTCGCTCAACGCACGTTCGGCGCGCAGCCGCTTGCGTACCTGGCGGCGCAGGTGGAACACCCAGGCGGCGGACAGTGCCAGCAGGGCGACGGCGCCGGCGACGATCCAGGCGATGGTCTGGCGGTAGTCGCGCCAGGTCTGGCCGGTCATGGCGGCGTTAGGGCGCCAGCGGTTGACGATGGATTGCAGCTCATGCGGGCCCGAGGCCAGCAGGGCCTTGTCGAGAATGGACTGCAGCTCGGTGTCGCCGCGCCGCATGGCCAGGCTCAGCGGGGTGCTGTCCGGGCTGATCAGGCCGCTGACGGCCAGCTTGTCGCCGTACAGGCGCGTGATGTAGTAGCGCGCCGCGCCCAGCGACAGCACGGTGGCGTCTGCCTGGCGCTCGGACACCATGTGCAGCGCGTCGAGGATGGTCGACGGCGTGTCGATGGGCACCGAGGGGTAGGCGGCCCGTGCCTGTTGCGTGGCGATGTGCCCGCGCGCGATGGCCAGCCGCTTGGTCGAAGGCGGCTGCAGGGCATCCGGTTCGACCGGCGCGTCCTTGCGCGCGACCAGCACGAAGTAGTCCGAGGTGAACGGCCGCGAGAAGCGCAGACATTCCTCGCGCTCGCTGGTCGGGCTCAGCACGGTGAGGTCGGCCTTGCCGTCGGTGAGGGCGCGTTGCAGGCTGTCGAAGCTGCCGGTGCGCGTGAATTCGAAGCGCAGGCCGGTGCGCAGCGAGACCAGTTGCAGCAGGTCCGCCAGGATGCCGTTGAAGTTGCCGTTGGCATCGAAGAAGGCGACGGGGGCGAGGTCGTCGTTGACGGCCAGCCGCACCACCGGATGGCGGCTGATCCAGCGCCGCTCCGCTTCGTCCAGCTCGACGCGCTGGCCGGGCAGCAGCACGCTGTCGCCGCTCCAGCGCTTGGCGATGCGGTCCAGCTTGCCCTGGCCGAGCGAGGCCAGCGCGCTGTCGACGATGCGCGCCAGCGGCGTGCCGTCGCGGCGCATGCCGAAGCCGAAGCCACTCGGCTCGACGGGCAGGAAGCGCGCCAGCCGCACGTAGTTGAAGAAGCTCTGGCTCACCAGCAGCGAAGCCGACAGCAGGTCGCCGAGATAGAGGTCGGCCTGGCCGAACGCCACCGCGGCCATGGCCTGGGCATGGCTGCGGTAACGCACGAAGCGGGCGTCCGGATAGGTCGCCTGCAGCGCCGGGCCGGACAGGTAGTCCTGCGCCAGGGCCACCGTCAGGCCCGACAGGTCGTCGGGCGGCGCGGCGGCTTCGCCCTGACGCTGGAACAGGGCAGGCAGGTCGGGCGCGTACGGCCGGCTGACCACCAGGCTGCCGTTCGCGCGCGCGGCACGGCCGGCGCTCGCAAGCAGGTCGATGGTGCCGGCTTCCAGGGCCCGCGTGGCCTGGGCGCGGTCGGCGAAGCGGCGGATCTCGATGTCGACATTGAGTTGCTGCCGCAGCAAGGCGGTCACATCTGCCGTGATGCCTTCGTAATCGCTGCCGTGGACGATGTCCAGCGGTGGCTGACCCGGAGCGGGTACGCCGAGCACGAGGCGGCGCTTGTCGCGCAGCCAGCGCCAGTCGTCCGCGTCGAGCGGCACTGTGCGGCGTTCGAGCAGAAGGTGGCTCTGCAGGGACAGGGACGAGGTGTTGTCGTCCCAATCCTGGGCCAGGGCAGGGGCTGGCGCCAGGGCAAGGGCGGCCAGCATGGCGGCGGCGAGTGCCAGCAGCAGCGCAAGGGTGGAGGGCCGGCAGGCGTGCAGCGTGCGCGGCGGCAGGACGCGTCGTTCAGGCATGGCGGGAATCCGGGTCGGCAACGAAGGGCGCCGTGCGCGTTGCGCAGGGCGTGCGGGTGGCGGGAGCGCGGTGCCCGCCGCAGCGGCGATCAGAGCGCGGGCGAAGACGTCCCGCCCTTGGCGCGGGCCGGTGCCGCCAGCGCGGCGGCGCGAGGGGCAAACCGTCGCAGCAGTGCCTCGCGCGCCATCGGCGGCGCCAGGCCGAACCCCTGGCCGATACGGCAACCCATGGCTAGCAGACGCTGCCGCTGTGCCGATGTCTCGACGCCTTCGGCGATCAGTTCAGCGGCCAGTTCGCGCGCCAGCAGCAAGGACGCGCGCGCCACCGCGCGGCTGGCGCGGCTGTGTTCCAGCGCGCGCACGAAGGCGGCATCGAGTTTGATCTGGTCGAAGGGGAACTCGCACAGGCGTGCCAGCGACGAGTGGCCCTGGCCGAAGTCGTCCATGGCCAGCGCACAGCCCATGCGGCGCAGCGCGCGCAGGGTTTCCAGCGCGGCCGGGCCCAGGACGGGAACGCCGTCCGCGTCGGCTTCGACCACCTCGAAGGCGAGGCCCGAGAGCGGCAGGCCCGCCGCCGCGGCGGCGCGGCCGACGTCGTCGGCGAAGCCCGGCCCGGCGAGCTGCTCGGGGCGCAGGTTGAACGCCAGCGCCAGCGCTTGCGCGCGCCCTGACAGCTCACGCTGCAGTGCCAGCCCCTGGCCGAACATGCGTGCGAACAGCTCGGTGAACAGGGCCCGCGAGCTGGCGGGGGCGGCTTCCATGGCCGGCAGGAAGGCGCCGGGCGTCAACAGCCCCAGGCGCGGGTGCTGCCAGCGTGCCAGCACCTCGGCGCCGTGCCAGCTGCCGTCGCGCAGGTCCACCTTGGGCTGGAAATAGGCGACGAACTCGCCGGCGTCAAGGCCGCGCCGGATGTCGTCAAGCGTAGGTGCCGTCGCCGAGGCCAGTGCGGCGGACGGATGCGCCGCCACACTGGCCGGCGGGCACGCGGCATGGCGCGGTGTGGCGTTGCGTGGCGGAAGGGGGCGGTTATAGGAAAGTAGTGAGCGTTGGATAGGCACGGATCAATGCGTTTAGGGAATATGACGACATATTCCTTGGAACAGCTCGTGCCTTCTATGAGACGAATCCGATGGGATTAGGAATGAATCCCGATCGAACGTGGAAAAATCTGAGCCATTGTCGGCTGCCGGCGGGCAGCGCACAGTCGCGCCGGAGATGTGGCGGCGGAAATGATCAAGCAACCGGCTGGGAAGTCGGCAGGGGAATCTGCCGCAGGAAAGAAAAAAGGGGCGGGGAGCCCCTTGTCCAGCCTGGCAGCGCGAGACGGTGCCGCCAGGCTGTGTGCATTACCGCGCGTGTGGCGGCATGCGGGATGGGGAGGCTTACTGGATCTTGGCCTTGTCGCGCAGCGACTTCATCATGGCCTGGAACTGCTCGCGCTGCCAGTTCTGGTCGCCCATCAGCATCTGCTGCAGCTGCGGCTTGACTTCCTCGAAGGTCGGGACCTTGGCGTCGCGCGTTTCCAGCAGCTGGATGACGTGCCAGCCGAACTGGGTCTTGACCGGGGTGTCGGTCAGCTGGCCGTTCTTCAGGCTGGTCATCGCGGCCGAGAACTCGGGCACGTAGCTGCTGCTGTTGGCCCAGTCGAGGTCGCCGCCGTTGGCCGCCGAACCCGGATCCTTGGAGGAGGCCTTGGCCAGGTCCTCGAACTTGGCACCGCCCTTGATCTTGGCGATGATCGCCTTGGCCTCGGCCTCGCTCGGCACCAGGATGTGGCGCACGTGGTATTCCTTGCCGTTGCCGAACTGCGACTTGATCTTGTCGTACTGCTTGCGCAGCTCGGTGTCGCTGGCGCCGTGGGTCTTCACGTAGTCCTCGAACACCGCGCCGGCCAGCACGTTCAGCTTGGCCTGCTCCAGTTGTTCCTGCACGTCGTCGCGCTGGGTCACGCCGCGCTTGTTGGCTTCCTGCAGCAGCAGTTCCCGGTCGATCAGCATGCTGCGGGCACGGTCGCGCAGTTCCGGATTGTCGGGCTGGCCGGTGCTGGCGATCAGCTTGTCCACCTTGGCCGAGGGGATGGCCTTGCCATTCACGACGGCGGCGTTCTGGGCAAAGGCGGGCAGGCTGCCAGCGGCAAGCACAGCCGCCAGGCTGAACGAGAGGACGGAGGTCTTCATGGAATCAGGTCGGAGAGTTGCGTGAATTGCGTGAAGAATCAATCGCGGGAAGAGTCGCGGGATCGGTATTCTTGTTCGGTGTAGGCGGTCACGGCCAGCGCGTGGATCTGCGCCGGGAACAGACTGCGCAGCGCATCATACACCATGCGGTGCCGCGCCACGCGGTTCTGTCCGGCAAAGCGCTCGCTGACGATGGTCACGTGATAATGGCCCCCGCCCGAGGCCGCGCCGGCATGGCCGGCATGCAGCGCGCTGTCGTCGCGCACGGCGAGGTTGGTGGGGGCGAGGGCGGCGCGCAGCAGCGCGTCGAGGGTGGCGGGATCGGCTGCCATGGCTGGAAAGTCTCGGGTGGTTCGCTGCGGCCGCTCAGTCGGGCGTCTTGTCCTGGGTGTCTTCCTGGATATGGCGGGACAGCCAGATGCTCTGCAGCACGATGAACACCAGCATCAGCCCCATGCTGCCGAACAGCTTGAAGTTGACCCAGGCGTCGGTGGAAAAGGTGTAGGCGACGTACAGGTTGAGCACGCCCATGGCGGCGAAGAAACCGGCCCAGGCGGCGTTCAGGCGGGCCCACATGGCCTCGGGCAGCGTGACCTGCTTTTCCATCATGGCGCGGATCAGGTTCTTGCGCCAGCCGATCACCGACCCCAGCAGGGCCACGGAGAACAGCCAGTAGAGCACGGTCGGCTTCCACTTGATGAAGGTCTCGTTGTGCAGCAGCAGCGTGGCGCCGCCGAAGACGGCGATGATCAGCAGGCTGATCCACTGCATCGGCTCGACCTTGCGGTGGCGCGCGAAAGTCCAGGCGATCTGCACCACGGTGGCGACGATGGCCACGCCGGTGGCGGCGTAGATGCCCTGGAACTTGAAGGCGATGAAGAACAGGATGACCGGGAACAGGTCGAACAGGAATTTCATGCAGGCTGGTCAGGATTGAGGATCGGCGCCGGCCGGGGATGGTCCCCCGCCGGCGGTTTCCGCGCTTCCGGCGGTTTCCGTGGCGTCGCCGGGCGCAGGCCCGGCGCTGCAGCAGATCAGCGGGAGGCGTCCGGCGGCGTGGCGCCGGACGGATGGTTCCCGTCGGCTTCCCGCTGCGCCGGATCGCGGTCGTCGAATTTTAGCGCAGCCGAGTTGATGCAGTAGCGCAGCCCGGTCGGCGCCGGCCCGTCTTCGAAGACGTGGCCGAGATGGCTGTCGCATTCCTTGCAGCGCACTTCCACCCGCACCATGCCGTGCGAGCGGTCCGTGTGCTCGGCAATGACCTCGCCGTTGATCGGGCGGAAATAGCTGGGCCAGCCGCAGCCGGCGTCGAACTTGGTGGCCGATTCGAACAGCGGCGTGCCGCAGGCGACACAGTGGTAGATGCCGGAATCCCAGTGGTCCCAGTAGCGCCCCGTGAACGGGCGCTCGGTGGCAGCCTCGCGGGTCACGCGGTATTCGATGTCGGAGAGTTGCTGGCGCCATTCGGCGTCGGTTTTCTTGACGGTCATATGTCGTTCTCCAGGTGCGGCCCGGGCCAGCCGGAGCGCGCCACGATTGGCGGTGTTGCCGGGCGCGCGGGCCCGGCGTCAGCATGAGTCGGACGGCAGGGGCCCGACCTTACAGTCCCGGGGACGGGTTCAGGAGGAGCAGCTTACCTCCAGTCCGGCCGCCCAGTCGGGCGGCAGCGCGGCGTAGGCCTCGGCCTCGGGCTGCTCGTCGAAGGGACGCGACAGCACGGCGAGCAGGCGCTCCACCTCGCTGAAATCCTTGTCGCGCGCGTGCCGGATGGCGGTCTCGGCCAGGTGGTTGCGCAGCACGTACTTGGGGTTGACCGCCAGCATGGCCGCGGCGCGCGCGGCATCGTCGGACTGTTCGGCACGCAGGCGCGCCCGGTACTGATCGGCCCAGGCATCCCAGGCGGCACGGTCCAGGAAGAGATCCCGCACCGGCGCGTCCCGGCTGCCGTCGGCCGACGAGATGCGGCTCAGGTGGCGCCAGAACAGCGTGTAGTCGACGCGTTGCCCGTGCAGCAGCTGGAACAGGCTGGTCAGCAGCGGTTCGTCGTCTTCGTCGCGCTCGCCCAGCCGGCGCAGGCCCAGCTTGGCGCGGTAGAGGCGGAAGAAGGCGCTGGCGTAGCGTTCGCGGAACGGGTCCAGGGCCGCGCGGGCGGCCGCGATGGCGGCTTCCTTGCCGGCTTCCCCGGCTTGCGGGTCGCGCCACAGCGGCAGCAGGGCCTGGGCCAGGCAGTGCAGGTTCCAGAAGGCGATCTGCGGCTGCTGGCTGTAGGCGTAGCGGCCCTGGTTGTCCGAGTGGTTGCAGATGTGGTTGGCGTCGAAGGCGTCGAGGAAACCGAAGGGGCCGTAGTCGATGGTCAGCCCCAGGATCGACATATTGTCGGTGTTCATCACGCCGTGGCAGAAGCCCACGGCCTGCCACTGGGCGACCAGGTCGGCAGTGCGCAGGGTCACCTCGCGCAACAGGGCCTGGTAGGGCTGGGCGTCGTCGCGGCAGGCCGGCAGGAAGCGGTCGATGACGAAGTCGGCGAGCGCGCGCAGCGAGGCCACGTCGTCGTGGGCGGCGAAATGCTCGAAGTGGCCGAAGCGGATGAAGGTCGGCGCCAGCCGGGTCACGACCGCCGCCGTTTCGATGGTCTCGCGCCGCACCGGGGCGTCGGAGCCGACGATGGCCAGCGCGCGCGTGGTCGGGATGCCCAGTGCAGCCATGGCTTCCGAGCACAGGTACTCGCGGATCGACGAGCGCAGCACGGCGCGGCCGTCGGCCATGCGCGAGTACGGTGTCATGCCGGCGCCCTTGAGCTGGATCTCGAGCGGGCCCGCCGCAGTGGCCGCCTCGGCCAGCCGGATGGCGCGCCCGTCGCCGAGCTGGCCGGCCCAGACGCCGAACTGGTGGCCCGAGTAGACCGAGGCCAGCGGGTCGGCCCAGTCCGGCACGCGGTTGCCGACGAAGGTCTCGACGAAGCCGGGCTGGCGTGCGATGTCGGCATCCCAGCCGAGCAGGGCGGCGGCGGCCGGCGCTACCCCTACCAGATAAGGCGAGGGCAGCGGCGTGGGCGCGAGGCGGGTGAAGAACTGCGGCCCGAGCGCGGCGAAGCCGTCCTCGGTGTGCAGCGGCGCAAAGTCGCTGCCTGCGGGTTCGGTGGGAGGGGCGCTCAGGTCCGTGGCCATGGTCTCTCTTGGGGGCGGCGCAGCGGCGCGGGGCCGTGCATTGTCTGCAAGTGCGCTTGCAGGCTAGGGAAAACGACATGTTGAGGCGCAACATGCCACGCAGTATTGTACTTGGACGCCGAAAACCGGCTCTTGTCTGACAGCCTTCACGGAAAGCTCACCGCCCGGTCCCCGTCGATGCCTGATGTGATCGGTGGGAGGGGCTGGCGCGGAGCCAGCGTGGAGGTGAGAGCGGCGGCGGCAGTCGCATCACCATTCCAGGGATCCCGTTGACGTTGATGCAACGGATGGGAAGAATCGCAAAAAAATAGCACGATTGTTCGCTTTTTTGACGGGTGCCCGGCAACCAATGAGAAGACAGGAGACGAGTTCATGGCATTGATGGGTCAAATGATGAGCGCACCGCTGCTCATTTCCTCCATCATCAAGCACGCTGCACGCTATTACGGTGACACCGAAATCGTCTCGCGGCGCACCGAAGGCGACATCCACCGCTACAACTACCGCGAGTGCGAACTGCGCTCGCGCAAGCTGGCCCAGGCCCTGGCCGCGCTCGGCGTGCAGCAGGGCGATCGCATCGGCACACTGGCCTGGAACGGCTACCGCCACCTGGAGATCTACTACGGGGTGTCGGGCATGGGGGCGGTCTGCCACACCATCAACCCGCGGCTGTTCCCCGAGCAGATCGCCTACATCATCAATCACGCCGAGGACGGCTATGTCTTCTTCGACCTGACCTTCCTGCCGCTGGTCGAAGGCGTGGCCGCGCATTGCCCGAAGGTCAAGGGCTGGGTGCTGATGAGCGACCGTGCCCACATGCCGGCCGAGTCCAAGGTGCCGCTGCTGTGCTACGAGGACCTGATTGACGGGCAGGACGGCGGCTACACGTGGCCGACCTTCGACGAGAACACCGCCTCCAGCCTGTGCTACACCTCGGGTACCACCGGCAATCCCAAGGGCGCGCTCTACTCGCACCGCTCCACCGTGCTGCATTCCTACGGTTCGGCGCTGCCGGACGTGCTGAACTGCTCGGCGCGCGACGTGATCCTGCCGGTGGTGCCGATGTTCCACGTCAATGCCTGGGGCCTGCCGTACTCGGTGCCGCTGGTGGGCGCCAAGCTGGTGTTCCCCGGGGCCAAGCTGGACGGCGCTTCGCTCTATGAGTTGTTCGAGCAGGAACAGGTCACCTTCTCGGCCGGCGTACCGACCGTCTGGCTCGGCCTGTTGCAGCACGTGCAGGGCAATGGCCTGAAATTCTCCAGCTTCCACCGCACCGTGATCGGCGGTTCGGCCGCGCCGCCGGCCATGATCCGCGCGCTGGAGGCACTCGGCGTCGACGTGGTGCACGCCTGGGGCATGACCGAGATGTCGCCGCTCGGCACGGCCGGGACGCTGATGGCCAAGCACGATGCGCTGCCGGACGACGAGAAGCACCTGATCCTGGAGAAGCAGGGGCGCGTGGTGTTCGGCGTGGACATGAAGATCGTCGACGGCGATGGCGAGGAACTGCCGTGGGACGGCAAGGCCTTCGGCGACCTGCATGTGCGCGGGCCCTGGGTCATCGATCACTACTTCCGTGTCGATGCCTCGCCACTGGTGGATGGCTGGTTCCCCACAGGGGACGTGGCCACCATCGACGCGGATGGCTATATGCAGATCACGGACCGCAGCAAGGACGTGATCAAGTCGGGCGGGGAATGGATCTCGTCGATCGATATCGAGAACGTCGCGGCCGCCCACCCGGCGGTGCACATGGCGGCCTGCATCTCCGCCTTCCATCCGAAGTGGGATGAGCGCCCGCTGCTGGTGGTGGTCAAGAAGCCGGGCGCCGAGGTGACGCGCGAGGAACTGCTGGCCTTCTTCGAAGGCAAGGTGGCCAAGTGGTGGATTCCGGACGACGTGGTGTTCACCACCGAGATCCCGCTGACGGCCACCGGCAAGATGCAGAAGCTGAAGCTGCGCGAGCAGTTCAAGGACTACCGGTTGCCGTCGGCCTGAGGCCGCGGTGGCAGGGTATTCCCGCCGGCCCGCGGCGCGGGCCGGCACCGGTGCGGGCGGGTGGCTGCCGCCGGCCGTCAGGACCAGGTAAGCCAACGAAAAAAGACAAAGGAGACAGATATGATCAAGATGCGTCCGCTGGTGGCCGCCACCGCCTTGTTCGCCGCCCTGGGGTCCGGCGCGGCAGGCGCGGATACGGTGAAGATCGCCTTCATCGATCCGCTTTCCGGGCTGATGGCGCCGGTCGGCCAGAACCAGCTCAAGAGCTGGCAGTTCGTTGCCGACGTGGCCAACCAGAAGGGCTGGGGCGGGCCGCACAAGTTCGAGGTGGTCGGCTTCGACAACAAGCTGTCTCCGCAGGAAAGCCTGACCATCCTGAACCAGGCCATCGACCAGGGCATCCGCTACATCGTGCAGGGCAACGGCTCCTCCGTCGGCCTGGCGCTGGAGGACGCGGTGGCCAAGCACAATGCGCGCAATCCGGGCAAGGAGATCGTCTACCTGAACTACGCGGCGGTGGACCCGGACATGACCAACAGCAAGTGCAACTACTGGCATTTCCGTCTCGACGCCAACTCCGACATGAAGATGGAGGCGCTGACGACCTACCTGGCCAAGGACCCGAACGTCAAGAAGGTCTACCTGATCAACCAGAACTACTCCTTCGGCCACCAGGTGGCGCGCGCCGCCAAGGATTACCTGAAGCGCAAGCGTCCTGACATCCAGATCGTCGGCGACGACCTGCACCCGCTGGCCCAGGTCAAGGATTTCGCGCCCTACGTGGCCAAGATCAAGGCCTCGGGCGCCGACACCGTGATCACCGGCAACTGGGGCAGCGACCTGGCCCTGCTGATCAAGGCGGGCAAGGACGCCGGCCTCAACGTCAACTACTACACCTACTACGCCTCGACCACCGGCGTGCCGACCGCGATGGGCGCCGCCGGCGCCGAGCACGTCAAGTACGTCGGCTACTACAACACCAACAACCAGGGCTTCAAGGGCGCGGACGTCATCGAGGGCTTCAAGAAGAAGTACAACGATGACTTCTACGTGATGGCGGCCTACACCGGCATCGCCATGCTGGGCAAGGCCTTCAAGGACACCGGCAGCACCGATCCGGTGAAGGTGGCCAAGGCCATGGAGGGCATGAAGGTCGACAGCCTGAACGGCTCGGTGGAAATGCGCGCCTCCGATCACCAGGCCCAGCAGCAACTGGTGGTCGCCACCTGGACCAAGACCAACGGCAAGGACATCCGCTTCGACCAGGAGAACACCGGCTACGGCTGGAAGACCGATGCCCTGCTGGACCAGTACGTGGCGGCGCAGCCGACTTCCTGCCAGATGAAGCGTCCTTGAAGACGGCGCAGGAGGTGGCATAGGAGGCGGTGCCGCGCGGCGCCGCTTCCTTCCTGCATACTGCGGATCTGGAAACGCGGGCCTGCCGACCCCTGCCGGCGGCCCGCGCGGCGGCGCTCGCCCGCCGGCATTGCCCGTATCCCCATCGCCGTGCGGCTCCCCGCGTGCCGGCGGCGCAAGACGGAAGGACTGGTTGTGGAATTCTTCATCATTTCCCTGTTGAACGGCATCAGCTACGGGCTGCTGCTGTTCATGCTGTCGTCGGGGCTGACCCTGATCTTCAGCATGATGGGCGTGCTCAATTTCGCGCACGCCAGCTTCTACATGCTGGGCGCCTATTTCGCCTACACCATCGCGAGCAAGGTGGGCTTCTGGCCGGCGCTGATCCTGGCGCCGCTGCTGGTGGCGGGCGCCGGCGCGCTGGTCGAGCGCTTCGGCCTGCGCACGGTGCACAAGTACGGCCACGTCGCCGAGCTGCTGTTCACCTTCGGCCTGGCCTACCTGATCGAGGAAGGCGTCAAGCTGGTGTGGGGGCTGGCGGCCGTGCCCTACCGCATCCCGGCCGAGCTGGACGGGCCGCTGTTCATGGTGTTCACCTCCGCCTTCCCCAAGTACCGCGCCTTCATGATGCTGGTGTCGCTGGCGATGCTGGTGGCGATCTACCTGGTGCTGACGCGCACGCGCATCGGCCTGGTGATCCAGGCGGCGCTGACCCACCCCGACATGGTCGAGGCGCTGGGCCACAACGTGCCGCGCGTGTTCATGATGGTGTTCGGCGGGGGCGCCGCGCTGGCCGGGCTGGCCGGCGTGATCGGCGGCAATGCCTTCGTCACCGAGCCGTCGATGGCGGCGGCGGTGGGGTCCATCGTCTTCGTGGTGGCGGTGGTGGGCGGCATGGGATCGCTGGTGGGGGCCTTCATCGCCTCCATCCTGATCGGCCTGCTGCAGACCTTCGCGGTCACCCTCGACGGCTCGCTGGCCGGCCTGTTCGCCTCGTTCGGGGTGGAGGTGACCAGCAGCACGCCGTTCTATTCGCTGTGGAAGCTGACGGTGTCGCAGGTGGCGCCGGTGCTGCCCTATGTATTGCTGGTGCTGATGCTCATCGTGCGCCCGCGCGGCCTGATGGGTACCCGGGAGAGCTGAGCCATGGAGTCGACGATGCAACAACCCCGCGAGCCGGCCAGGACCGGCCGTACCATGCGCTATCGCCCCCTGAACCTGGCGCGCTGGATCCTCTGGGGCGTGACCGCGCTGCTGATGGCGGTGCTGCCGCTGCTGTTCCCCGGCGGCTTCGCCATCACGCTGCTGTCGCAGATGGGGATCATGATCATCTTCGCGCTGTCGTACAACATGCTGCTCGGCCAGACCGGCATGCTGTCCTTCGGCCACGCCGTGTATTCGGGCCTGGGCGCCTTCATCGCCGTGCACGTGCTCAATATGGCGGGCGCCGGCAAGCTGTGGGTGCCGGTCTCGCTGCTGCCCCTGGTGGGCGGCGTGGCGGGCGCCTTCTTCGGCGTGCTGTTCGGCTACGTCACCACCAAGAAGTCGGGCACCACCTTCGCCATGATCACCATGGGCATCGGCGAGATGGTGTTCGCCAGCTCGCTGATGTTCCCTGATTTCTTCGGCGGCGAGGGTGGCATCTCCACCAACCGCATGGTCGGCGACGCGGTGCTGGGCATCACCTACGGCCCGGCGCGGCAGGTCTACTACCTGATCGCGGTGTGGTGCCTGCTGTCGATGGCCGCCATGTACGCGTGGACGCAGACCCCGCTGGGGCGCATCGCCAACGCGGTGCGCGACAACCCGGAGCGGGTCGAGTTCATCGGCTACAACACGCAGCGCGTGCGCTACCTGGTGGTGATCCTGTCGGCCTTCTTCGCCGGCATCGCCGGCGGCCTGTCGGTGATCAACTTCGAGATCGTCTCGGCCGAGAACGTCAGCGCGGTGCGCTCCGGCGGCGTGCTGCTGGCGGCCTTCATCGGCGGCGCGGGCGTCTTCTTCGGGCCGGTCATCGGCGCCGTGGTGTTCGTGCTGTTCGCGGTGGCGCTGTCGGACCTGACCAAGGCCTGGCTGCTCTACCTGGGCCTGTTCTTCGTGCTGATGGTGATGTTCGTGCCGGGCGGCATCGCCAGCCTGCTGACGATGCAGGTGCCGCTGCTGGCCAAGGGCAAGCTGCGCCGCATGCTGCCGTCGTACGCGGCGGCCGGCGCCGCCGGCCTGGTGCTGCTGTGCGCGCTGATCCTGACGGTGGAGCTGGTCTACAAGCTGCAGGTCGACAGTGCCAACGGGACCGACATGACGCTGGCGGGCATCGGCTTCGATGCCGCCACCTTCACGCCCTGGGCGGTGGCGGCCGCGATCTGGCTGGTGGGTGCGGTCGCGTGGCGGGTGGCGACGGGCAAGGTGCGCGCGGCGTGGGACAAGGTGCAGATGGAAATCGCGGGAGGCAAGGCATGACGGCGGCACTCGAGCTGCGCGATGTGCGCAAGAAATTCGGCCAGACGGAGATCATCCGCGGCGTCAACCTGAGCATCCCGAAGGGCGAGCGGCACGCGCTGATCGGCCCCAACGGGGCCGGCAAGTCGACCACCTTCAACCTGATCTCGGGCCGCTTCGCCCCGAGCTCGGGCTCGGTCCAGCTCAACGGCCAGGAGATCGGCGGCCTGCAGCCCTTCGTCATCAACCGCATGGGGCTGTAGCGCAGCTTCCAGATCACCAATATCTTCCACCGCCTGTCGGTGTTCGAGAACCTGCGCTGCGCCGTGCTGTGGTCGCTCGGCTACAAGTACTCGTTCTGGCACCGGCTGTCGGAACTGCGCGACGCGCGCGTGCGGGCCGAGGAGGTGCTGGAGCTGATCGGCCTGCATCACCGCCGCGACACCCAGGCCGGCCTGCTGACCTATGCCGAGCAGCGCGCGCTGGAGATCGGCATCACCATCGCCGGCGGCGCCGAAGTGATCCTGCTCGACGAGCCGACCGCCGGCATGAGCCGCTCCGAGTCCGACCACGCGGTCGAGCTGATCCGCAAGGTCACGGTGGGCAAGACACTGGTGATGGTGGAGCACGACATGAGCGTGGTGTTCGGCCTGGCCGACCGCATCTCGGTGCTGGTCTACGGCGAGGTGATCGCCACCGATACGCCGGAAGCCATCCGCAACAACCGCAAGGTCAAGGAAGCCTACCTGGGCACGACGCTGGACGAACCCGCCACCGAAGGAGCGCACTGATGGCCAAGCGCATGCTGAACGTGCAGGGCCTGCACGCCTACTACGGCAAGAGCCACATCCTGCATGGCGTCGACCTGCACGTGGAGGAAGGCGAGATCGTGGCGCTGCTGGGCCGCAACGGCGTGGGCCGCTCGACCCTGGCCAAGGCCATCCTGGGCATGGTGCGGGCCGAAGGCTCGGTGCGTTTCCGCGACGAGGAGATCCTCGGCCGGAGGACCTTCGAGATCGCCCACCTGGGCGTGGGCTACGTGCCGGAGAACCGCGACATCTTCCCGACGCTGACGGTGCGGCAGAACCTGCTGCTGGGCGAGAAGCGCAACCCGCGCCAGGCCAAGCCGCGCTGGACCGTCGAGGACATGTACCGGCTGTTCCCGCGCCTGAAGGAGCGCGAGCACACCGCCGCCGGCGTGCTGTCCGGCGGCGAGCAGCAGATGCTGACGCTGTGCCGCACGCTGATGGGCGACCCCGACCTGGTGCTGATCGATGAGCCGACCGAGGGGCTGGCGCCGATGATCGTGGCGCTGGTGGGCGAGTACCTGAAGGCGCTCAAGGAGCGCGGCATCTCGGTGCTGTTGATCGAGCAGAAGCTGGCCATCGCGCTGGACATCTCGCAGCGCGTCTACGTGATGGGCCACGGCCACATCGTGTTCGAGGGCTCGCCCGCCGAGCTGAAGGCCAATGCGCAGGTGCGCAAGGAGTGGCTGGAGGTGTAAGGGAAGGGGGCTGCGGCGCGATCGGCTTCGCGCCGCGCGGGATTGCTCCCGCCGGTTTGCTCCCCTGGTTTGCTCCGCCGGTTTGCTCCCCTCTCCCGCTTGCGGGAGAGGGGCCGGGGGAGAGGGCAGGCGCTGGCGAACGGCGACGTGCTGGACGACACCATCGGCTTCGTTTTGGCCTTGTCGTGCTGGACAACACAGACGGCTTCGTTCGTGCGTGGCGCCTTGCTAGACCACCCCTCTCCCCAACCCTCTCCGTGCGGGGAGAGGGAGCCAAGACCGTGTGCTTGGCGATCGGGGTTGGCGCAGCCGGCTTCCTTACTTCGCCTTCAGGAATTCCCCGGCTTCCAGCAGCACCAGCTCGTTGTCGTCCGCCTTGTTCGGCTCGCGGCTGCTGGAGAACGGCAGGTTGTTGTCGTTGCCGACCACGATGTGGCTGGCGTCGACCACATCGACATTCTCGATGGTGAAGAAGGGGAACTTGAGCACGCCCTCGTTGAGGGGCTTGCGCGCCAGCTTGCCGGGGTCGGCGATGTTCAGCAGGTCGATGTAGCCGATCTTGCGCACGGCGCCGCCGGCGTTGCTGTCGTCCAGCGCGATCTTGTAGACGCGCTTGAAGCGGGCGATGTCGGCGAAGCAGTCGTTGCGTTTCTGGCCTTGCGGGCAGGCCTTGTCGGCGGTGCCTTCACCATTGTCGCGCTCGATGATCATGCCGGTGCCGGCATCGATCATATTGAAGTCGCCGATGGCGTTGCCGTTGGCTTCCAGCGGATACAGCCAGGAACGGCCGGTCCACTTGCGCGCCTGGGTGTCGAATTCCAGGATGCGCAGCGCTTCCTTGCCGTCGAGGCGCTCATAGTCCTTGGCGTCGGCCTTCCACAGCGGCCCTTCCAGCAGCGCGTACAGGCGGCTGCCGTCGGGCGACGAGGCCATGCCTTCGAAGCCCTTGGAACGCTTGACCTGGAAATCGACCGCGCCGCCGGGTACGCCCGGCGTGGTGACGGCGGGGTGGTCGGGCGAGCGCACCGCCTTGCCGTCGACCAGGGTGTCGTAGACCGCCAGCACCTTGCCCTTGAGGTCGGCCTGGATCAGGAAGGGCCCGAATTCGTCGCCGATCCACAGTGAGCCGCCGGCGAACTGGAAGCTCTCGGTGTCGAAGTCCGAGCCGGTCAGGTAGCGCTGCCTGGTGCCTTCATGGACGATGCGGAAGGGCACCTTCTTGTCGGGATCATGCAGGAAGACGGTGGCCAGGCGCTGGAACTTGCCGCTCTGGAAGTCGACCTTGTAGTGGTTCAGGTAGAGCATGAAGTCCGGCGAGTTGGCCTTGCTGCCCGCGCCGTTGTCGGTCAGCACCCAGAAGGTGCCGTCGGCCATGTGCTTGATGCCCGAATGGCCTTGCAGCGGCTGGCCCTGGAACGGCAGGGAAATGCCGGTGGGTCGGCCGTTGGACTGGCCTTCCACGCTGCCGACCTTTTCCACGCGGCTGCCGGTGGTGAACTTGCCGCTGACCTGCAGGTCGGCCGGCGCATCCTTGGGGGCGGGGATGTAGCTCTGCGCCGGCAGCACGGCGTGGCCGGCGAGGGTGGCGGGATAGGCGGGTGCCGGGGTCTGGGCGGCCGCGGACCAGGCCGAGGCGGTCAGCGCGATGGCGGCGGCGAGCGGAAGCAGGCGCATGGGCGGGATCGTGGCAATGGAGAGGCGCACACGATGCCCGAGCCGTGTGACGCGTGCATGACATCCGCCGGCTCCGCATCTGCGCCCGGCGCCCGGTCCGCCTGTGCGCGCTCGCCCTCGGGCCTACTCGGCTGCCGCCAGGGCTTCGCTGCCGCCCGCCTTCGCGCCTGCCGCGGTGGCCGGCGGCGGCAGGTGGAAGCGCATGTCGCCATAGGCCACCAGCCGGGTCTTGCGCACGGCGCGGTAGCCCAGCCACAGCGCCAGGAACACCGGTACGCCGATATAGGTGGCCAGGATCTCGCCCCAGTGCGCGCGCACGTCGGAGAAGGCCTGGTAGTTCTGTCCCAGTACGATCACCAGGCACAGCGCGCCGGCGAACAGCGGGCCGAACGGGAACAGCGGCGAACGGTAGGCCAGCCGGCCCAGGTCGTAGCCCTGCCGCACCAGTCCGCGGCGGAAGCGGTAGTGGCTCACGGCGATGCCCAGCCAGGCGAAGAAGCCGGTCATGCCCGAGGTGTTCAGCAACCACATATAGACGACCTTGTCGCCGAACAGCGAGCTGAGGAAGCACAGCGCGCCCACCGCCGTGGTGGCGAGCAGGGCATTGCGCGGCACGCCGTGCGGCGTCAGGCGGGCGAAGGCGCGCGGGGCGCGGCCGCTGACCGCCATGCCGTACAGGATGCGGGTGGAGGCGTACATGCTGGAGGTGCCGGCCGACAGCAGCGCGGTCAGCACCACGGCATTCATCACCCCGGCGGCAAAGGCCAGCCCGGCGCGGCCGAACACCAGCGCGAAGGGGCTGACGCCGACGTCGGTGACGTCGTTGCGCAGCAGGTTGGGGTCGGTGTAGGGAATCAGCACGCCGATGATCAGGATGGCCAGCACATAGAACAGCAGGATGCGCCAGAAGGTCTGCCGGATCGCGCGCGGGATGGTGCGGGCCGGATCGGCCGCCTCGCCGGCGGCGACCGCCACCGTCTCGGTGCCCTGGAAAGAGAAGCCGGCGATCATGGCCACGCCGAACATCGCCGGCAGGCCGCCGACGAAGGGCGCCTCGCCCACGGTGAAGTTGTGCCATCCCGACTGCGGGCCGCCGTGCAGGATGCCGAAGATCATCAGCGAGCCGATCGCGAGGAAGATCACCACGGTGGCCACCTTGATCAGGGCGAACCAGTATTCGGACTCGCCGAAGCCGCGCGCCGAGAAAGCGTTGATCGCAAGCATCAGGACCAGGAAGCCGGCGCTCCAGGCCACGCCCGGTACGTCGGGGAACCAGTACAGCATGACCATCTGGGCGGCGGCCAGCTCCACCGCGATGGTGACGGCGAGGTTGAACCAGTAGCTCCAGCCCAGCGCGAAGGCGAAGCCTTCCTCGACATAGAGCCCGCTGTAGGTGACGAAGGAGCCGGCCACCGGCATGTGGACCGCCATCTCGCCGAGACTGGTCATCAGGCAGTAGACCATCAGCCCGATCAGGGCGTACATCAGCAGGGCGCCGCCCGGCCCGGCCTGGGCGATCGAAGCGCCGGAGGCGACGAACAGGCCGGTGCCGATGGCGCCGCCCAGGGCGATCATGGTCAGGTGGCGGGCCTTGAGGGTGCGGTGCAGGTCTTCGGCCTGAGTGCCGGCCAGGCCGGTGGCCGGGGCAAGGGATGCGGGGGCCGAGGCGGTGGCGTCGGGTGCGGAGGGGAAAGAACGGCGGGACGACATCAAGTGGCGGCCCCGGCCGGTCGGGCCGGCTTCGTGGGCTGGCGCGCGGGTGGGGCGTCGATTCGGAAAGGCGCGAGTCTACCCTGTCCTGGAGTCCTTGGGCGAGAGCGGGCCCGCCAACCCGGCAAATATCGGGCCACGGAGACTAGAGGGCGGCCTCGAATGCGATCCGGGGGCGCAGGAAGTGCCCGATAGGACATCGTGGCCACAGTTCCAGGCGGCTTTCCCGCCGCCGCATGCACGGCGCCGCAGGCAGCCATGAACTCCGCGAATAGCGGCTTCCAGGCCGCAGAAAATGAAATTGAACGACCGTGCTATTTTGTGTATGCTTGTCTCGCTCGTCGCCCTGAGGGACGATGGGAGGCCGCCCGGCGGCGCCTCTGCGAGGCATGCGCGCAGCGCGCCGGGAACGGATGGCAGGACGCCACCGTTGGGGCGGCAGGCGGCAAAACAATAATTCGAGAATTCGAATCCCGAGACAACCTTCAAGACACCAAAGGAACCAGCATGACAGCGCAGTATCAGGTTCAGGACGGCGTAGCCGTCATCACGCTCGACAATCCCCCCGTCAATGGCCTGGGTTACAGCACCCGGCTCGGTATCGTCGAAGGCATGACCCGTGCGCTGGATGATGCGGCCGTCAAGGCCATCGTCATCACTGGCGCCGGCAAGGCTTTCTCGGGCGGTGCGGACATCCGCGAGTTCAACACGCCGAAGGCGACCCAGGAGCCGACCCTGCATTCGGTGATCCGCGTGATCGAGGGTTCGACCAAGCCGGTGGTCGCCGCTGTCCACTCCGTCGCCATGGGCGGCGGCCTGGAACTGGCGCTGGGCTGTAACTACCGCGTGGCCTCGAAGGGCGCGCAGATTGCGCTGCCGGAAGTCAAGCTGGGCCTGCTGCCCGGCGCCGGCGGCACGCAGCGCCTGCCGCGCGTGATCGGCCTGGAGGCCGCCGCCAATATGATCGTCTCGGGCGCTGCCGTGCCCAGCGAGAAGTTCGCCGGCACCAAGCTGTTCGACGAGATCGTGGAGGGTGACGTCCTGCCCGCCGCCGTCCAGTTCGCCAGGAACGCCGCGGCCGCGCCCGGCCCCTACCCGAAGGTGCGCGACCTGAAGGTCAAGCACGAGAACCCGGAAGGCTACCTGGGCTTCGCCCGCAACACCGTCACCGCGATGGCCAAGAACTTCCCGGCGCCGGTCAAGTGCCTGGAAGCCGTGGCGGCCTCGCTCAAGCCCTTCGAGGCAGGCCTGAAGGCCGAGCGCGAAGGCTTCATGTTCCTGGTCGGCACGCCGGAGTCGCGCGCGCTGCGCCATGCCTTCTTCGGCGAGCGTGCCGCCAGCAAGATCCCCGATGTGCCGTCCGACACGCCGATCCGCAAGATCGAGAAGGTCGCGGTGATCGGCGCCGGTACCATGGGCGGCGGCATCACCATGAACTTCCTGAATGCCGGCATCCCCGTCACGATGCTGGAAATGAAGGCTGACGCGCTGGAGCGTGGTGTCGCCACCATCCGCCGCAACTACGAGAACAGCGCCAAGAAGGGCAAGCTGACGCAGGAGAAGGTCGAGCAGCGCATGGGCCTGCTGACCACCACCCTGACCTATGACGACATCAAGGACGCTGACCTCGTGATCGAGGCCGTGTTCGAAGAGATGGGCGTCAAGGAAACCGTGTTCAAGAAGCTGGACGAAGTCGTCAAGCAGGGCGCCATCCTGGCCTCGAACACCTCGACGCTGGACGTCGACAAGATCGCTTCCTTCACCAAGCGTCCGCAGGACGTGGTCGGCATGCACTTCTTCAGCCCGGCCAACGTGATGAAGCTGCTGGAAGTGGTGCGCGGTGCCAAGACCGCCAAGGACGTGCTGGCCACGGTCATGCAGGTCGCCAAGAAGATCAAGAAGACCGCGGTGGTGTCGGGCGTGTGCGACGGCTTCATCGGCAACCGCATGATCGAGCAATACAGCCGCCAGGCCGGCTACCTGCTGGACGAGGGTGCGCTGCCCGAGCAGGTCGACAAGGCCATCGAGAAGTTCGGCTTCGCCATGGGCCCGTTCCGCATGGGCGACCTGGCCGGCAACGACATCGGCTGGGCCATCCGCAAGCGCCGCGCCGTGGACAAGCCGGACATCCAGTACTCGAAGACCGCCGACCTGCTGTGCGAGATGGGCCGCTTCGGCCAGAAGACCGGCGCGGGCTGGTACGACTACAAGGCGGGCGACCGCAAGCCGTACCCGAACCAGCAGGTCAACGACATGATCGTGCAGCACTCCAAGGACCTGGGTATCACCCGCCGCAAGATCTCCGACGAGGAGATCGTCGAGCGCCTGGTGTTCGCGCTGGTCAACGAGGGCGCCAAGATCCTGGAAGAGGGTATCGCTTCCAAGGCCTCGGACATCGACATGGTCTACCTGACCGGCTACGGCTTCCCGCTGTTCCGCGGCGGCCCGATGCTGTACGCCGACCAGGTCGGCCTGTACAACGTCGCGCTGGCGATGGCCCGCTATGCCAAGGGCTATCACGGCGAAGCGTGGCAGGCAGCGCCGCTGCTGAAGAAGCTGGCGGCCGAAGGCAAGGGCTTTAACGACTGAGCGCGGCTGGCGCGTCCGGGCGCGTGCGGGGCATCCCGCGCGCGCCGGGCGGCCGGTGGCAAGGAAGGGCAGCGAGATGGATACCGCGAAGGGCTCCGAAAACGGCTTCGAAGATAGCTTCGAGTACGGCCCCGGTGATTGCCTGCTGGTGATCGACGTGCAGAACGACTTCATGCCGGGCGGCGCGCTTGCCGTGCCGCATGGCGACGAGGTCGTGCCCGTGGTCAACCGGCTGGCGCGCCGCTTCGCGCAGGTGGTGCTGACACAGGACTGGCATCCGGGCGACCATGTGTCGTTCGCCGCCAACCACGCCGGCGCCCAGCCGTTCCAGACGCTGCCGCTGCCATATGGCGAGCAGGTGCTGTGGCCGGTGCACTGCGTGCAGGACACGCCGGGCGCCGCGCTGCACGCAGGACTGGCGATACCGCACGCACGGCTGGTGGTCCGCAAGGGCTGCCAGCGGCAGGTGGACAGCTACTCCGCCTTCCTGGAGGCGGACCGTGCCACCCGCACCGGCCTGGCCGGCTACCTGCGCGAGCAGGGCGTGAGGCGCGTGTTCTGCGTGGGGCTGGCCACGGACTTCTGCGTGGCCTGGAGCGCGCTCGATGCGCGTGCCGCCGGTTTCGAGGCGGTCGTCGTCGAGGATGCCTGCCGTGCCATCGACCTGCAGGGCTCGCTGGCGAGCGCCTGGCAGCAGATGGCGGCGGCCGGCGTGGTGCGCGCCCAGTCCGATGCCTTGCCGCAGCCAGCCCGGCCCGGTCCGGCCCATTGATGCATAGACCGATGCGCAAACCGACGCGCCAACCGCATACCGCAAGACACCAAGAGATACCGAGGAGCAAGACATGAACGAGGCAGTGATCGTTTCGACCGCACGGACCGGCCTGGCCAAGAGCTGGAAGGGTGCTTTCAACATGACCCACGGCGCCACCCTGGGCGGCCACGCCGTCAAGCACGCCATCGAGCGCGCCAAGATCGAGGCGGGCGAGGTGGAAGACATCCTGATGGGCTGCGCCAACCCGGAAGGCGCCACCGGCGCCAACATCGCCCGCCAGATCGCGCTGCGCGCCGGCTGCCCGGTGACCGTGCCCGGTGCCACCGTCAACCGCTTCTGCTCGTCCGGCCTGCAGACCATCGCCATGGCCGCGCAGCGCGTGATCGCCGATGAGGGTGACATCTTCGTCGCCGGCGGCGTGGAGAGCATCTCCTGCGTGCAGCAGGAAATGAACCGCCACATGGTCCAGGAAAGCTGGCTGACGAAGAACAAGCCGGAAATCTACTGGAACATGCTGCAGACCGCCGAGAACGTGGCCAAGCGCTACAACATTTCGAAGGAGCGCCAGGACGAGTACGGCGTGCGCAGCCAGCAGCGCGCCTTCGCGGCGCTGGAAGCCGGCAAGTTCCTGGATGAGATCGTGCCGATGACCGTGCTCGCCGGCGTGGCCGACAAGGCCACCGGCCAACTCGTCACCAAGGAAGTCACCATCTCGGCCGACGAGGGCATCCGCGGCGACACCACGCTGGAAGGCGTGGCCAAGATCCGCACCGCCGTGCCCGGTGGCGTGGTCACCGCCGGCAACGCCTCGCAGTTCTCCGACGGCGCCTCGGCGGCGGTGGTGATGAATGCCCGCGTGGCGGCGGCCAAGGGCCTGCAGCCGCTGGGCGTGTTCCGCGGCTTCGCCGTGGCTGGCTGCGAGCCCGATGAAATGGGCATCGGCCCGGTCTTCGCGGTGCCCAAGCTGCTGAAGAAGGCTGGCCTGAAGGTCGACGACATCGGCCTGTGGGAGCTGAACGAAGCCTTCGCCGTGCAGGTGCTGTACTGCGCCGACACGCTGGGCATCCCGATGGACCGCCTGAACGTCAACGGCGGCGCCATCGCGGTGGGCCACCCCTACGGCGTGTCGGGCGCCCGCCTGGTCGGCCACGCGCTGATCGAAGGCAAGCGCCGTGGCGTCAAGTACGTGGTGGTGACCATGTGCATCGGCGGCGGCCAGGGCGCGGCCGGGCTGTTCGAAGTGCTCTGATGGGAGCGCCGGCCACCGCGGACGCGATGCTGGCCTGGGGCCGGGAGGTGCTGGCGGACCAGCCCTTCTCGGTGCTGCTGGGGGCCGAGCTGGCGGCGATGTCGCCGGGGCGGGCCGAGCTGCGCCTGCCGCTGCGGCAGGCGCTGCGCCAGCAGCACGGCTTCGCCCACGGTGGCGTGGTCAGCTACCTGGCCGACAACGCGCTGACCTATGCGGGCGGCGCGGCCATGGCGGCGCCCGTGGTGACCTCGGAGTTCAAGATCAATTACGTACGTCCCGCGATCGGCGATTTGCTGGTCGCGCGCGCCGAATGCGTCAGCCACGGCCGCCAGCAGGCGGTGGTGCGCTGCGACGTGTTCGTCGTCAAGGATGGCGAGGAGAAGCTCTGCGCGGTGGCGCAGGGCACCATCGCCAGGCTGGGCGAGGCGGCTTGATCGACACGGACGAAGGGCGCGCAAGCGCCTTTTTTCCACTGCAGACCCGCTGAACCGGGCAAAGCCCGGTCCGGCAACGATCCAATACAGAGAACCGGCCAGCCATCCCGGCGCGCCGGTCCGGAGACTGGCGCGGTGCCCCGTGCGCCGCGCGCATTCGTATTTCCCACCCATCCGTCTGGGAGCCGTATCCTGCCATGTCGCTGATCCTATCCCGCCGAGACCTGAATTTCCTGCTGTATGAATGGCTGCGGGTCGAGGAACTGTCCCGCATTCCCCGCTATGCCGAGCACAGCCGCGAGACTTTCGACGCCGCGCTCGACACCTGCGAGAAGATCGCCACCGACCTGTTCGCGCCGCACAACAAGAAGAACGACCAGCACGAGCCCGAGTTCGACGGCGACAAGGTCACCATCATTCCCGAGGTCTCGACCGCGCTGAAGGCCTTCTGCGAGGCCGGCCTGATGGCCGCCGGACAGGACTTCGAACTGGGCGGCATGCAGCTGCCGGTGGTGGTGGAGAAGGCCGGTTTCGCCTACTTCAAGGGCGCCAACGTCGGCACCAGCTCCTATCCTTTCCTGACCATCGGCAACGCCAACCTGCTGATGGCGCACGGCACGCCCGCGCAGATCGACACCTTCGTCAAGCCGGAACTGGACGGGCGCTTCTTCGGCACCATGTGCCTGTCCGAACCGCAGGCCGGTTCCTCGCTGTCCGACATCACCACGCGTGCCGACTACGAGGGCGAGTCGCCGCTGGGCGCGCAGTACCGCCTGCGCGGCAACAAGATGTGGATCTCGGCCGGCGAGCACGAACTGTCCGACAACATCGTGCACCTGGTGCTGGCCAAGATCCCGGGCCCGGACGGTAAGCTGATCCCCGGCGTCAAGGGCATCTCGCTGTTCATCGTGCCGAAGTACCTGGTCAACCCCGACGGTTCGCTTGGCGAGCACAACGACGTGGCGCTGGCCGGCCTGAACCACAAGATGGGCTACCGCGGCACCACCAACTGCCTGCTCAACTTCGGCGAAGGCACCCGCTACCGCCCGGCCGGCAAGGCCGGCGCCATCGGCTACCTGGTCGGCGAGCCCCACCAGGGCCTGGCCTGCATGTTCCACATGATGAACGAGGCCCGCATCGGCGTCGGCCTGGGCGCGGTGATGCTGGGCTACACCGGCTACCTGCATGCGCTGGACTATGCCCGCAACCGCCCGCAAGGCCGCCCCGTCGGCCCCGGCGGCAAGGATCCGGCCAGCCCGCAGGTGCGCCTGGTCGAGCATGCCGACATCCGCCGCATGCTGCTGGCGCAGAAGAGCTACGTGGAAGGCGGCCTGGCGCTGAACCTGTACTGCGCGCAGCTGGTCGACCGCGAGCGTGCCGCCGCCGCGGCCGGCGACGCCGCCGCGCACGGACGCCTGGCGCTGCTGCTGGACATCCTCACGCCGATCGCCAAGAGCTGGCCCTCGCAATGGTGCCTGGAAGCCAACAGCCTGGCCATCCAGGTGCACGGCGGCTACGGCTACACGCGCGAATACAACGTCGAGCAGTTCTACCGCGACAACCGCCTCAATCCGATCCACGAGGGCACGCACGGCATCCAGGGCCTGGACCTGCTGGGCCGCAAGGTGGTGATGAAGGACGGCGCCGCCTTCAAGACGCTGGCCCAGGAACTGGCGGCCACCATCGGCCGCGCGCAGGCCAGCGGCGACGCCGCGCTGGCGGCGCAGGGGAAGGCGCTGGGCAAGGCTGCCGCGCGCCTGGCGGAGGTCACGCAGGCCCTGTGGGCGGCGGGCGATCCCAACGTGACGCTGGCCAATGCCTCGGTCTACCTGGAGGCCTTCGGCCACGTAGTGGTGGCCTGGATCTGGCTGGAGCAAGCGCTGATCGCCCAGGCGGCCCTGGCCGCAGGCGCCAGCGCGCAGGAGCAGGACTTCTACCGCGGCAAGCTGGCCGCGGCCGCCTACTTCTTCCAATGGGAACTGCCCAAGGTAGGGCCGCAGCTCGACCTGCTGGCCTCGCTGGACCGCACCACGCTGGACATGCAGGACGCCTGGTTCTGAGCGGACCGGGCCGGGGCGGCATACGAGCCCCCCACACGAACTCAAGACGAACCACACGGCGCGCCGGAGCGCGCCTGAGCAAGCAGCGGAGACAAGACCATGAGTACCGTGAAGGAACTGTTCGACCTCAGCGGGCGTACCGCCCTGATCACCGGCGGCTCGCGCGGCCTGGGCCTGCAGATCGCCGAGGCACTGGGCGAGCAGGGCGCCCGCGTGGTGCTGTCGGCACGCAAGACCGATGAACTGCAGGCGGCACAGGCCCACCTGAAGGCACGCGGCATCGAGGCCGACTGGATCGCCGCCGACGGCGCGCAGGAAGCCGAGATCGCGCGCCTGGCCGACGAAGCGCTGGCCCGCCTGGGCCACGTCGACATCCTGGTCAACAATGCCGGCGCGACCTGGGGCGCACCGGCCGAGGACCATCCCGTCGAGGCCTGGGACAAGGTGATGAACCTGAATATCCGCGGCCTGTTCCTGCTGACCCAGCGCATCGGCAAGCTGTCGATGATCCCGCGCCGCCATGGCCGCATCATCAACGTGGCCTCGATCGCCGGCCTGGCCGGCAACCCGCCGGGCTCGATGGAGACCATCGCCTACAACACCTCCAAGGGCGCGGTGGTCAACTTCACGCGCACCCTGGCCGGCGAGTGGGGCGAGCACAACATCACCGTCAACGCGCTGGCGCCGGGCTTCTTCCCCTCCAAGATGACCAAGGGCTCGCTGGAGCGGCTGGGCGTCGACGCCATGTGCGCCGGCGTGCCGCTGCACCGGCTCGGCGACGACGAGGACCTGAAGGGCGCGGCCGTGCTGTTCGCCAGCCAGGCGGGCAAGCACATCACCGGGCAGATCCTGGCGGTGGATGGCGGCGTCAGCGCGGTCTGAGCGCGGTCTGAGCGCGGTCTGATCGCGCTTTGCGCCACCGGAATGGGTTCTAATAGCGGTGCGCCAAGGCGCCCCCCTGTTTTTCGCCACACGTAGGACCATGACCCAGAAGAACGGCTTTCCCATCCAGATTCCCTTCCTCGCCTCCCTCGGCGTACTGTGCAACCAGTTCGGCGAGGGACGCAGCGAGATCGAACTTGACCTGCGCCCCCACCACGAGAACAGCCTCGAGATGGCCCACGGCGGCGTGCTGATGACGTTGCTGGACGTCGCCATGGCGATGGCCGGCCGCTCGGCCGACAGCGAGGACCGCGGCGTCGTCACCATCGAGATGAAGACCAGCTTCATGGCGCCGGGGCGCGGCAAGCTGACCGCGCGCGGCCTGTGCGTGCACCGCACCGCGACCATGGCCTTCTGCGAGGCGGAGATCGTCGACGGCGAAGGCAAGACGGTGTCGCGCGGCTCGGGCACCTTCAAGTATGTCAAGCGCAAGCCGCCGCAGCGCCCGCGTGCCGAGGAGCCGGGCGGCGACGGCTGACGCCGGGCGGGGAGGACGGGCGGCACCTGCGGGACAAGCAGGGCCGCCACCGGCAGTCCGGCACGCACCGGCAGCACCGGCAGCACCGGCAGCACCAGCAGCAGCACAATAAAAACAAGCGGTACAACAAACACAACGATCCGATTGCACACGCACGGAGGAGACAAGATGACGAGCAGCCAGCACGGCAAGCGCCGCGGCGGTCGTTTTTCGCATACCTTGAGCACGCTGGCACTGGCTGGCGCGGGAGTGATTGCCATGAACCATCCGGCGCAGGCGCAGACCGCTGCCCAACCCGCCTCCGCCGCCACCGCGCCGGCCGCACCGACCTTCGCCAGCGCGGCCGACAGCGATCCGCTCGCGCTGGGCTGGATGCAGGGCTTTCCGCCGGCGCCGGACAAGATCATCCGCTTCGACCTGGCCAGCAACCGCTTCCCGGTCACCCGCTGGACCTTCTCCCATGTGCGCCAGCTGATGCCGACCGCGGCGGTCTGGCGCGGGCGCGGCGCGCCCAGCGCGCTGCCGCACGCGCCGCGCGATATCGGCCAGGTGCCGTACACCGACGCCAACGGGCAGCGCCACACCTTCGCCGAGATGCTGGCGCTGACCTATACCGACGGCATCCTGGTGATGCACAAGGGCAAGGTCATCTACGAAAAGTACTTCGGCGCGCTGGACGACCACACGCAGCACATCGCCATGTCGGTCACCAAGTCCTTCGTCGGCACGCTGGCGGCGATGCTGGCCGCCGAAGGCAAGCTCGATCCGTCGGCGCCGGTCACGCGCTACCTGCCGGAGATGGCGGGTACCGCCTATGGCGATGCCACGGTGCGCGAGGTCATGGACATGACCGTTGGCGTCAAGTACTCGGAAAACTACGCCGATCCCAAGGCCGAGATCTGGGATTACTCGCGCGCGGGCGGCATGATCCCGCGCCCGGCCGACTACGCCGGCCCGAAGGATTTCTATGCCTTCCTGAAGACGCTGCAGAAGGACGGCGAGCATGACACCGCCTTCGCCTACAAGACGGTCAATGCCGAGCTGCTGGCGTGGATCGTCAAGCGGGTGAGCGGACAGAACCTCTCGACCGTGCTGTCGGAGCGCATCTGGCAACCGATGGGCGCCGAGCAGGATGCCTATTTCATCGTCGACAGCATCGGCAATGAATCCGGCGGCGGCGGCCTGAACACGGCGCTGCGCGACCTGGCCCGCTTCGGCGAGACCATGCGCAACGACGGCCGCTTCAACGGCCGCCAGATCATCCCGGCCGCGGTGGTGGCGGATATCCGCCGCGGCGGCGATCCGGCCAAGTTCGCCAAGGCAGGCTATGCCACGCTGCCGGGCTGGAGCTACCGCAATATGTGGTGGGTGGCCAACGACGACCACGGCGCGTTCGAGGCGCGCGGCATCCACGGCCAGGCCATCTACGTCGATCCCAAGGCGCAGATGACGATTGTGCGCTATGCCTCGCACCCGATCGCGGCCAATGGCGCCAACGACCCGGTCACGCTGCCGGCCTTCCGCGCGCTGGCACAAGAACTGATGAAGCAGCAGTGAAATGGCGGCAGGAGACGGACGCGGCGGCCCGTCGTTGTCCTATCCTGTCTATTCCCCTGAAAGGAAATGAATATGTCGCAGACCTACCAACGCATCGTGCTGGCTTCCCGACCGACCGGCGCGGTGACGCCGGACAACTTCCGCCTCGAGACCGTGCCGGTGCCCGAGCTGGCCGACGGCCAGGTGCTGGTGCGCAACCACTATCTGTCGCTGGATCCGTACATGCGCGGGCGCATGAACGAGAGCAAGTCCTATGCGGTGCCGCAGCCGCTCGGCGAAGTGATGATCGGCGGCACGGTGGGCGAAGTGGTGGCCAGCAAGAACCCGAAGTTCAGCGCCGGCGACAAGGTGGTGGGCATGTTCGGCTGGCAGGAAATGGGCGTCAGCGACGGCACCGGCATCCAGAAGGTCGACACCACCCACATCCCGCTGTCGGCCTACCTCGGCTCGGTGGGCATGCCCGGCGTCACCGGCTGGTACGGCCTCAACCAGATCATCAAGCCCAAGGCCGGCCAGACCGTGGTGGTCAGCGCCGCCTCGGGCGCGGTCGGCAGCGTGGTCGGCCAGCTGGCCAAGCTCAAGGGCTGCCGCGCGGTCGGCGTGGCGGGCGGCAAGGACAAGTGCGACTACGTGGTCAATGAACTCGGCTTCGATGCCTGCGTCGACTACAAGGCGGCGAAGGATGCCAAGGAGCTGTACATGATGCTGAAGGAGGCCACGCCCGACGGCATCGACGGCTACTTCGAGAACGTCGGCGGCGACGTGCTCGACGTGGTGCTGTCGCGCATGAACCCGTTCGGCCGCATCGCCGTGTGCGGCATGATCGCCGGCTACGATGGCCAGCCGCTGCCGCTGAAGAATCCGCAGCTGATCCTGGTCTCGCGCCTGACGGTGGAGGGCTTCATCGTCTCCGAGCACATGGAGTTCTGGCCGCAGGCGCTGCAGGAATTGGGCGCGGGCGTGGCCCAGGGCAAGATCAAGTTCCGCGAGACCGTGGCGCAGGGCCTGGCCAGCGCGCCGGAGGCCTTCATGGGCCTGCTCAAGGGCAAGAACTTCGGCAAGCAGCTGGTCAAGCTGGTGTAAGCCGGCGCGCCGGGGCGGCCGCGCCGCCCCGCATGCCAGGCACAGGAGGCCGCGCACGCGGCCCGGACAACAAGAGGAGACACCCTATGAATGCACCTGCCATGCCCGCCAGGGATGATGAGATGGCCGCCGGCCTGTCGGAAGAGATCAAGGCGCGCTACCGCATGCTGCCGCGCCCGCCGCAGTTCGCCACCGCTGCCGAGGAACGCCTGCACCGCAAGCAGCGCCTGGCGGCGGCCTTCCGGCTGTTCTCGCGCTTCGGCTTCGACGAGGGCGTGGCCGGCCACATCACCGCGCGCGATCCCGAGTTCACCGACACGTTCTGGGTCAATCCCTTCGGCGTGCACTTCAGCCAGGTCAAGCTCTCCAACCTGATCCGCTGCGATCACCACGGCAATGTGGTGGAGGGCGATTACCCGGTCAACGCGGCCGCCTTCGCCATCCATTCGCGTGTGCACCAGACCCGCTCCGATGCGGTGGCTGCCGCGCATTCGCACAGCACCTACGGGCGCGCCTGGTCCACCCTGGGGCGTCCGCTCGACGCACTCACGCAGGACGTGTGCGCCTTCTACAACGACCACGCCGTCTACGACGATTTCGGCGGCGTGGTGGTGGAACTGGACGAAGGCCAGCGCATCGCCAACGCGCTCGGCCAGAACAAGGCCGCGATCCTGCAGAACCACGGCCTGCTGACCGTCGGCAAGACGGTCGACGAGGCGGCCTGGTGGTTCATCACCATGGAGCGCTCCTGCCAGGTGCAGCTGCTGGCCGAGGCCGCCGCGGCGCGCACCAATGCACCGCTCAAGGTGATCTCGGCCGCGGCCGCGCGCCAGGCCTACTCCATCGTCGGCACGTCGCAGGCGGGCTGGTTCCAGTTCCAGCCGCTCTATGCGCGCATCGTCAAGGAACAACCGGACCTGCTGGACTGAGCCGTGGCGCCCTTCACCGGAAAGGTGGTGCTGATCACCGGCGCCTCCGACGGCATCGGCGCGGAACTGGCCCTGCTGCTGGCGCAGCAGGGCGCGCGGCTGGCGCTGGCGGCCCGGCGGCTGGAGCGCCTGGACGAGCTGGTGGCGCGCATCCGCCGCGAGCATCCCGCCGCCGACGCGGTGGCCTGGCGGACCGATGTGTCGAGCGAGGACGCCTGCCGGCAACTGGTGGCCGAGGTCGCCGCGCACTTCGGCGGCATCGACGTACTGGTCAACAATGCCGGCGTCTCGGCGCATGGCTACTTCGAGCAGGTCTCCGACTTCGCCTACTACGAGACCGTGATGCGTGTGAACTACTTCGGCGCCATGTGGTGCACGCGCGAGGCGCTGCCCCACCTGCGCCAGCGCCGCGGCCTGGTGGTGGCGGTATCGAGCCTGGCCGGCAAGGTCGGCGTACCGGGCCGCACCGCCTACTCGGCCAGCAAGTTCGCGCTGGCGGGTTTCTGCGAGGCGCTGCGCTGCGAATTGCGGGGCAGCGGAGTGGATGTCTGCGTGGTCTTTCCCGGCGTGGTGGCCACGGCCACGCGGGTGGCGGGCTTCGGGCCCGACGGCCGGCCGCTGGGCGAGAGCCGGCTGCGCGAGGACGATGCCATGAGCGCGCAGGAGTGCGCGCGCCAGATGCTGGCCGCCATGGCCGCGCGCCGGCGCGAGCTGGTGATGACGGCGAAAGGGCGGCTCGGGCTCTGGCTCAAGCTGCTGGCGCCGGGGCTGGTCGACCGCATGGCCCTGCGCGCGCTCAAGCAGGCAGGACGTTAGCAACAAGGAGGGCGGCACCCGCCGGCGGCGGGTGCCGCCGGTTGGCACGCGCGGCCCGGCGCGAGCAGATGAAGAAACAACGAGAAGAGGACATGGCTGAGCTGATCCTGCATCAATACGCGACATCCCCGTTTTCCGAGAAGGTCCGGCTGCTGCTGGGCGCCAAGGGCCTGGCCTGGCAGGCGGTCGAGATCCCGCCCATCCTGCCCAAGCCCGACGTGATCGCGCTGACCGGCGGCTACCGCCGCACGCCGGTGCTGCAGATCGGTGCCGACGTCTATTGCGACACGGCGCTGATCTGCGACGTGATCGACGCGCTGGCGCCGTCCCCGGCGCCGCTGTACCCGCCAGCCCAGGCGGGCGCCGCGCGCCTGCTCGCCAGCTGGTTCGATACGGTCCTGTTCGGCGCGGTGGCGTCCTACCTGTTCCAGACCGGCGGCGCGCAGGAGATCCTGGGCCGCATGACGCCCGAGCAGATCCAGGCCTTCCGCGCCGACCGCAAGGCCATGCGCGGCGACGGCAATGCGCTCGGCGTGCCGCTGGGCGAGGCCGCCGCGCTGCTGCGCGACACCCTGGCCCGGCTCGAAGTGCAGGTGGCCGGCGGCGTGTCGCACGTGGCCGGCGCGGCTCTGTCGCTGGCGGACTTCTCGCTCTATCACAACCTCTGGTTTCTCAAGCGCGCGCCGGTGCAGACGGCCTGGCTGGAGGGCTATCCGGCCATCCAGTCGTGGTATGCGCGCATGCAGGCCTTCGGCCACGGCGAGGTGCGTGTCATCGACAGCGCCACGGCCCTGGCCGCCGCGCAGGCCGCGGTGCCGCAGCCGCTGACGGCGCAGGCCTCGGCCGACAGCGGGTTTGCGGTCGGCGACGGCGTCTGCGTCACGCCGACCGACTATGCGCGCGATCCGGTGTCCGGCACGCTGGTGTCCCTGGACGACCGCATGGTGACGCTGCGGCGCCAGGACCCGCGCGCCGGCGCCCTCAACGTGCATTTCCCGCGCCTGGGCTTCCACGTGCAGCGCGCGGCCTGAAGGCGGGCGCCTGCATCCCACACTCACACGATCGACATTCACACGTCAGGAACGGACGGCAAACATGAAGCAATTCGAAGGCAAGGTCGCAGTGATCACCGGCGGTGGCTCCGGTTTCGGCAAGGAATTCGCCCGCCTTGGCACCACGCTCGGCATGAAGCTGGTGCTGGCGGACGTGCAGCAGGAAGCGCTGGACGCCGTGGTGGCGGAATGCAAGGCGCAGGGCGCGCAGGTCATCGGCGTGCGTACCGATGTGTCCAAGGCCGAGCAGGTACAGGCCCTGGCGGATGCCGCCATGGCGGCCTTCGGCGAGGTCAACCTGCTGTTCAACAACGCCGGTGTCGGCGCCGGCGGGCTGGTATGGGAGAACTCCGAGCGTGACTGGGAGTGGGTGCTGGGGGTCAACCTGTACGGCGTCATCCACGGCGTGCGCATCTTCACGCCGCTGATGCTGGCCGCCGCCGAGCGCGACCCTTCCTACCGCGGGCACATCGTCAACACGGCGTCGATGGCGGGCCTGCTCAATCCGCCGGCGATGGGCGTCTACAACGTTTCCAAGCACGCGGTGGTGTCGCTGAGCGAGACGCTGTACCAGGACCTGAGCCTGGTCACCGAGCAGGTCGGCTGCTCGGTGCTGTGCCCCTATTTCGTGCCGACCGGCATTTCGCAGTCGCAGCGCAACCGTCCCGCCGACCTGGCCAACGCCGCGCCGCCGACGCGCTCGCAGCTGGTGTCGCAGGCGCTGTCGGACAAGGCCGTGAGCTCGGGCAAGGTGACCGCCCAGCACGTCGCAGAAATGACCTTCGACGCCATCCGCGAGGACCGCTTCTACATCTATTCCCATCCGCAATCGCTGGCTCCGGTGCAGCAGCGCTTCGAGGCGCTGATCGCCCAGCGCAATCCGGGCGACCCCTTCGCCGACAAGCCGGGCATGCGCGAGGAACTGAGCAAGGCCTTGCGCGGCTGATGCCGCCGGGCCGCCTACCGATCCAATCCGAGGGAGATGCCATGACCGCTGCCGCCGTGATCCGCCACCTGCAGTTCGCCGACCTGCCCAACGGCACCCGCCTGCACTACGCCAGTGCCGGCGAGCCGGGCAAGCCGCTGATGCTCTTCGTGCATGGCTTCCCGGAGTTCTGGTACGAGTGGGAGGCGCAGCTCGCCGAGTTCGGGCAGACGCACTATGCGGTCGCGCCAGACCTGCGCGGCTTCAACCTGTCGAGCAAGCCGGCGGAGGTCGACGCCTACAAGCCGCGCCATATCGTCGAAGACCTGGTGCAGCTGATCGGCGTGCTCGGCTACCAGCGCGCGATCGTGGTGGCACACGACTGGGGCGGCGCCATCTGCTGGAACCTGGCGCTGCAGCATCCCGCCCTGGTCGAGCGGCTGGTCATCGTCAATTCGCCGCACCCCTACCTGTTCGCGCAGGCGCTGGCGCACGACCCCGCCCAGCAAGCGGCCTCGGCCTATATGAACTGGCTGCGCAAGCCGGGTTCCGAGCAGGCGCTGGCCGCCGACAACTTCGCCATGCTGGAGGCGATGCTGACCGGCAAGGGTGCACAGCCGGCGCCCTGGTTCGCCGGCGAGACGCGCGCCAAGTACCACGCCGCCTGGTCGCAGCCGGGCGCGGCGGGTTCGCATCCGCTCACCGGCGGCGTCAACTTCTACCGGGCCTCGCCGATGCATCCGCCGCAGCCGGGCGAAGCGGCGCCCGATGTGTCGCGCCTCAATCCCGACGACTTCGTCGTGCGCGTGCCGACCCTGGTGATCTGGGGCGAGCGCGATACCGCCCTGCCCAAGTCGCTGGTGGAGGGCCTGGATCGCTTCGTGCCCGGCATGCGGCTGGAGCGCATCCCGGAGGGCACGCACTGGGTCATCCATGAGCAGCCGGAGCGCATCAACCGGTTGATCCGCGGCTTCCTGTCCTGAGGCGCGCCGCACTGCCACGGTCCGCGCGCCGCGGCTGGCCCGGCCGCAAGCGGGCCGATTGTCCCTGGCGGGCGGTGGGCGCTTGCCGTTAGTGTCTTGAGTCTTCAACTGCGAAGTGCCCCTTGCGAACGTCCGATCGCGGTTGTTCGTTCGATAACTCAGCGACTCTTGCCGCTGCCGCCAGCGTGAGGTTCGGCGCGGCGTGTGAGTTCGGTGGCAATGTCGCGTCGTGACGCGGCGTGCGGCGTTCCTTGGCCTTCAGTCGCAGCGGCCGCCGCTTTGCGGACGGCGTCACCTCCTCGGGACAACATGTCCTTCATGGCAGCGCGCTCCAGCGCCGAGCCGGCATGCATCCGCTTGTGCCGCGCGTTCTCTGCCTCAAGTTCGCGCATGCGCGTCGCGCCGGAGCAGGTGTGCTGGAATAGGTGGCAGCGCTAATCCCAGGCTTGCGGCACACCGGTTTCCCCTCAAGTCGCACGTTTCTTCCTTCAAGATCACCAAGATCTGACTTTCACTGAGCTTTCCTATTTCCATTGCGTCCTCAATTCTCATGTCAGGTCGCATTATTCGGATTTGGATGCATATTGCCAGGGAGGTTGGGATTATTCCTTGTGGAGAATGAGGTATTCCCACATATTTCCCAATAGTCAAGCCTCGACAATTTCCGTGGGTCGCTATCAGATCGTGCTGCCCCAGCGCCAGCTCGGCTGGAAAAGCAACGCAAGAACACACGGAAGCCATGAATCACACTTATCGGATTATTTTCAATCGGAGTATCGGAATCTGGCAGGCTGTCAGCGAGGTCGCCAAGGGGCACTCTAAAAACGGGCGTTCACAGTGTCGGAGCCTGGCTCTCGCGATCGCCGTCGGCGGCCTGCTGGTGCATCCTGCCGAGCGTGCAATGGCACAGGTCTACGCCGGAAATGAGGTCGTTCATGGGCCGTTTGCCGGTGGCAAGCAGCTCTTCCTCGAAAACAGCCGCCTCGAAGCGGATGAAAAGAATGCCATTCGTGGCGGTGAACAGACCTTCCGCGACGAGTCTCGCCTGGACATCAACGCCGCGCATGCCCTGACAGGAGGGGTGCAGCGCTTCCATGGCAACAGCGTGCTCCAGTCGAGCGTGAGCAACGCGATCACCGGTGGTGAGCAGAGCTTCCACGACAACAGCGCCATGATTCTCGACGGCACTACGATCTCTCTCGAGGACGGCATATTCAATGCAGAGAGTGCCCGGTTTACCGATAACAGCAAGCTCGATGTTCGAAGATACCGTGGCATGTTCGTCGGAACGCTTGACTTCTCCGGGGCGAGTACGCTGACAGTATCGGAGACCAATGGCATCTTGGGGAAAGAGAGTTACACGCCTTCGGCGCGGCCTCCAAAACTGACGTTCCGGGATCAAAGCACTTTCAATATCAATGCACAGAACGCGGTCCTCGGCACGAGTACCGCTCGGCCGGGAACGGAAGGAGAGGAGTACCTGCCAGCAAGCATAGCGTTTCTTGACCAAAGCGTGGCAAATGGAAACGCCGAATATGGACTGTGGGACGCCACCTTTTATGGCAGCAGTGTTGCCATGGCAAATGCAACCGGCGCCTTCACGAACTCCAGTTTTTTCGACGACAGTACACTGAACCTCAATGCTGAGCGTGCAGCGGCTTATATTTACATGCGTGGCCGTAGCGTCATGAACGCCAATGTTGCGGAGGCGCTCGGCAGCGAAGGCGGTTACTCCCCTACCTTCGAATTTCACGACAACAGCACGTTGAATGCCAATGCCGCGCAGGCGGTGAGCGCAAGGCCAAGGTTCTATGACGGCAGCAAGTTCGTGCTCGCCAGCGAAAATGCCCTGGTGGAAAGTCCTTTTCGGGCTTCAACAGGTGGAGGCTACTTCGTCTCGAGCATTGACTTCCACGACAACAGCACGATGGAGATCAATGCGCCGCGAGCGATAGGGCCCGCCGGGTATAAGCCTGACGTGCCCATCTGGGATCGCCTCTGGTTTCAGGACAGCAGTACCCTCAACCTGAATGGCGAGGATGTGCTTAGAACCGCCAATTGGTGGGATATATACTTCAAGGATAGCACTACGCTCAATATAAACGCGGCCCAGAATTTCCATGATGATCGAGAGCTCCTCCACGGCGCCAACGTATCAATGGCGCGGGGCGGAACGATAAATGCCAATGTTGCGGATTCAATCTATGGGTATTTCACCATTGGTGGCGCCCTGAATGCCAAGGCTGCGGAGGCCGTCAGTGGCGGACGAATCAGGGTAGGCGGCAATCTGAATGCGTTGGTGCCGCGGGCGATCACCGGTGGGCAGCAGATAATCGGTGGCGTGCTGCACGCCACCGCAACCCATGCCGTGGATGGCGGACGGATCGTGGCCGAAGAAGATGGCCGCATCGAGGTCGAAGCCCATAATGCCCTCAGCACCAATGCGGTCATCGAGTTCGGAACCGAATACACAAACGGGGGCCTGCTGCATCTGAATGGTCACAGCACGACCATCGGGAAGATCACTTCCATCCCGGCAACGGCACCATGGGCAAAGCCGCACGACAGTTTCATCCAGAACACCGGTACCGACGATGCGGCGCTGGTGGTCGATGGCAGCATCCACGGTGATTCGTTCTACAGCGGCCGGATCCGGGATGGCGGCGCAGGCAGGCTCGGCATCGTCAAGACAGGCGCCAGCACCCTGACGCTGAACGGCGCCAATACATACAGCGGTCCCACCGAAGTCCGTCAGGGAACCCTCCTGGTGGGCGACTCCGAAGGAGTCGACGCCTCCGTGGCCAGCGCCGTGTCCGTGGCGAGCGACAGCACGCTCGCTGGGCACGGCAGCGTGGGCAGCACCACTGTCGCCGCAGCAGGGATCCTGGCGCCGGGCGGTGCCCAGGGCGGGACATTGACCGTGAACGGTGACCTGACCCTGGCTTCGGGCAGCATCGTCGCCTCCGTCCTTGGCGCGCCGGGTGCATCAGGATCCGCCGGCCAGAGCGGCAGCGTCCGCGTGCATGGGGACCTGACCCTCGAGGGCGCTACCGTCAATACCAGCAATGCAGGCGGCCTGGGGGTGGGGCTGTATCGCCTCTTCGACTATGACGGCATCCTGACGCAACGCCATGGCGGGCTGGTGCTGGGGGCCAGTCCGGCAGGCTCATCGCTGTCCTTGCAGTACCTGGACTCGGCCAAACAGATCAACCTGGTCAACAGCAGCGGGGCCACGCTCAACTTCTGGAACGCCAATGGTGCCGCCAGCGCCACGCAACTCGGCGGGGGTTCCGGCATCTGGTCGAATGCATCGCCGATGTGGGCGGATGCCATGGGGACACAGAGCGGGCCCATGCAGCCGAAGCCGGGATTCGCCATCTTTTCGGGTGAGCGGGGCGATGTCACCCTCAGCAGCGCCGAGGGCACCGTGCAGGCAAGGGGAATCCAGTTCGCGACCGACGGCTACACGCTCCGCGGAGATGCGCTGCACCTTGTCGCCGATGGCGAGCACCCGGCACCGGTGGAGATCCGCGTGGGAGACGGTTCTGCGGCGGGAGCGCAGCACACCGCCACGATCGACGCCGTCATCGCGGGCACGGACGGCCTGAACAAGACCGGGGCCGGGACCCTGGTCCTCACCGCCGCCAACACCTACAGCGGTGGCAACAAGCTCTCCGCCGGTACGCTTGCGGTGTCCGCCGACACCGCGCTGGGGGCCTCCGACAACGGGCTGCACTTCAACGGCGGCGCCTTGCGCACGACCGCCGATATGGCGACGGTCCGCTCCGTCCTGCTGGAGGGGCGCGGCACCTTCGACACGCAGATGTCCACGGTGCTCGACCTGAAAGGCGATATCAGCGGTAACGGGGTACTGGAAAAGACAGGCGCTGGAACGCTGAAGATCGCGCGCGCCAACGACTACCAGGGTGGCACCTCGGTGCAGGCAGGCACCCTGGCGGCAGGGGCCACCGGCGCGCTGGGCAGCGGTCCGGTCCGTGTCACGGGAAGCGGCTCGCTTCTGCGTTTCGAGGCAAACGCCGATGCCCAGGCGTTGTCGATCCACAACGACCATGGCGGCGCCACGTCGTTCTCCGAACAGACAAGCGCCGGCACGGCTTCCATCGTCAACCAGGGGCAAGGCGCGACGGTCTTTTCCGCGCAGGCGTCTGCCGGGGAAGCCAGGATGACCAACGAGTTCCAAGGCAGCATCTTCTTGCGCGATCAAGCCAGTGCGGACACTGCCCGGATCGCCAACAAAGCGGGCGGACGCGTCGATATCAGCGGCTTGACATCGGCTGGCACGGCGATCGGCGCGCTCAGCGGCGAGGGGGACGTCTTCCTCGGCAGCAAGACGCTGATCATCGGCGGACTCGGCCACGACAGCGTGCTGGGTGGCGTGATTGCGGATGGCGGCGAGGGCCAAGGCACGGGTGGCAGCCTGGTCAAGACTGGCGCCGGGAAGGTGATACTGGACGGCAGCAATACCTACACCGGTACCACAACAGTGAGTGCCGGTACGCTGGTAGTCGGCCAACACGATGGGTCCTGGGCACAGGCGCGCGTTTCCGGACCCGTGCATGTCGCGGAAGGCGCGAAGCTGGCAGGGTATGGAACGGTGGGTTCGACCGTCGTCGGCGCGGGTGGCATTCTCTCTCCCGGATACTACGTTCCCACTCCTGGGAATCAGGCCGCCAACCCCGGCAGCCTGAAGATTGCCGGAGACCTGACGATGCTGCCCGGGTCGACGCTCGAGCTGGCTTCGAACGGCTACCAGAACACCAGGGTCAGCGCCAGCGGCAAAGCCGATCTGCAAGGCGGCACGGCACTGCACACCGGCACGGATTTCAAGGCCAATCACGACTATACGATCCTGACCGCGGACGGCGGCGTCAACGGCAAGTTCGATCAGGTGAAGTCCGACTTCGCCATCCTGGAACCCAATCTGACCTATACCCCGACTGCCGTGCTGCTGAGATTCGGGCAAAGCGGACGCTTTGCCTCGCTCGCGCAATCCCCGAACCAGCGTGCCGTGGCACGCGCCCTCGATAGCCTGCCCACCAACAGCGAGCTCTATCAGCAACTGCTGACCATGCCGAATGGAGCGCCGCCTGGGGTGTTCAACAGCCTCTCCGGCGAGGCGCATGCCAGCCTCGGCGCGGTCTTGCACAGCGGCGTCGGCTCGATGCGCACCCTGTCGCTCAACCATCTGCGCAACAACCTCAGCGCTTCCCCTCAGGCTGGCGCCACTGCCTCGGGAGCCCGGCTATTCTCGATGCATAAGGCGTCGCTCAACTCCATGCGCAGCCATTTCCGCGCGTCTCCTGAAGCTGACACCACGATCGCCGACGCCGGCACGGTCGATGCGCCAGATCCGGGCGGCGCGCTGCCTGTGCCGGAAGCACAGCCATTCTGGGCGGAAGTGAGCGGCGGCCGGCAGATCATCGATGGCACCAGCGACACCGCGGGCATCAAGCAATCCCTGTACGGAATTTCCGTGGGTGCCGATGGTGCCGTGGGCGACGGCTGGCGTGTCGGCGGCACATTGGGCTTTACGGATAGCAGCATCCACACCGATGCCCGCGCGTCCAAGGCCAGTGTCAAGAGCTATGGCGCACTGCTGTATGGCGGCAAGGCCTTTGAAGCCGGCTCAGGCAAGCTCAACCTGATGATGGGCGGAGGCTACACCTGGCATGGCATCGATACCGAGCGCAAGGTGGCGGGCGCCGGCCTGGATCAGACGCTTACGGCCGATTACGGTGCGGGCACCGGCCAGCTCTTCGCTGAAACCGGCTACGCCCTTCCTGTGCGTGACGCGACGGTTGAGCCCTTCGCCGGCATCGCCTGGAGCGACACCCGTACACGCGGGTTTTCCGAATCGGGCGGGTCGGCCGCACTGGACGGCCAGCGCAAGCGTGACAACCAGACGAGCATCACGCTCGGTGTTCGTGGACGCACACCGTTTGAACTGGGGGCTGCCAAGGGCAGTGTCACGGCAAGCCTGGGCTGGCGCCATGCCCTGGGCAGCGTGACCCCGGAAAGCACACTGGCGTTCCGGGGTAGCGAAACCTTCACGGTGACTGGAACGCCGATCGCGCGCAATGCGGCGTTGATCGAAGTTGGCGGGGAAGTGGCGATTTCCCGCAATGCCACGCTGAGCCTGGGATATGCCGGGCAGCATGCCGGCAACAACCGAGAGCATCGCGGCAGGTTGAACCTGCGCTGGGGCTTCCATTGAGTGGAGTGTGCGTCAGGTGGTCCAGGAGACAGGCCGGTCGAAGCCGCCTCGTGGCCGATCGACGCGCTTTGCCCAGGCTCTTCTCCACCATGACTTGCTTCAGCCGCGTCCGTGCAGATTGACCGCGGACAGGAAGCGCGCCGCACTGCCACGGTCCGCGCGCCGCGGCTGGCCCGGCGGCAAGCGGGCCGATTGTCCCTGGCGGGCGGTGGGTGCTTGCCGTTAGAGTTCGCCCCGGGTCGCGCCGGCGTGGCGCGGCCCGGACGGCCGCGGGGGCCGCATGGCAAGGGAGCGCGAGCATGAAGACCATCGGCCTGATCGGCGGGATGAGCTGGGAATCCTCGGCGGAGTACTACCGCCTGGTCAACCAGGGCATGAAGGCACGGCTGGGCGGCCATGCCAATGCGCGCAGCGTGATGGTGACGGTCTGCTTCGAGGAGATCCATGCGCTGCAGCACGCGCAGCGCTGGGACGAACTGGCCGTGCGCATGCGGCAGGCGGCACGGCAGGTGCAGGCCGGCGGCGCCGACTTCCTGCTGTTGTGTACCAATACCATGCATCGCGTGGCGCCGGCCATCGAGGAAGCGGTGTCGATTCCGCTGCTGCATATCGTCGATCCGACCGCGCAGGCCTTGCGCGCGGCCGGCATCGGCCGCGTTGGCCTGCTGGGCACCCGCTTCACCATGGAACAGGATTTCTACCGGGCGCGCATGGCCGGGCGGCACGGTATCGAAGTGCTGGTTCCCGGCGAGGCCGGCCGCCGCCGCGTGCACGAGATCATCTACGAAGAACTGTGCCACGGCACCGTGCGCGCGGCGTCGCGCGATGCCTTCCGGCGCATCGTCGACGAACTGGCCGCGGAGGGCGCGCAAGGCGTGATCCTGGGCTGCACCGAGATCACGCTGTTGATCGGTGCGGGCGACGTGGCGCTGCCGGTGTTCGACACCACGCGCCTGCACGCCTTGGCCGCGGTGGAAGCCGCCGCGCCGCTGGGACCGCGCGGCGCAGGCCCTGCGGCAAGCCAGAGCTAGAGCTAGAGCAGCCGCGCGCGGTACAACTGGTAGTTCTCGTCGTCGAAGCAGACAAAAGTGACCTGCTCGATCGAGGGTGCCTGCGGCAGGCTGTCGCGCACCGCGGCAATGGCGATGTCCACCGCGCGCTCGCGCGGGAAGCCGTAGATGCCTGTGCTGATATTGGGGAAAGCGATGGTGCGCAAGCCCTTTTCCGCTGCCCTGCGGATGCTGTTGCGGTAGGCGCTGGCCAGCAGTTCCTCCTCGTTGTCGCCACCGCCGCGCCAGACCGGTCCGACCGCGTGGATGACGTAGGGCGCCGGCAGCAGACCGCCGGTGGTGATCACCGCGTCGCCGGTCGGGCATCCGCCCTGGCTGTCGCGTATCGCGCGGCAGGCTTCCATGATGGCCGGGCCACCCGCGCCATGGATGGCGCCGTCCACGCCGCCGCCGCCCAGCAGTCCGCTGTTGGCGGCGTTGACGATGGCGTCGACTTCCATGCGGGTGATGTCACCGTGAACCACTTGCATTCCCATGAGTCGGCTCCTGTATTGGGTTTCCGGTCTATGACGATGCGATGGTCTGTGCAACTTGACGCCTAGTGTCTAACTTGAGCGCTTGAGCGTCAAGGGCGTCACTGTTTCCCCCTCTCTCGTTTTGGTGTGCTGCGCCGCGATCGCGGCGGCCCTCGGCGCACGGCTTCTCGTACCTGCGCCTGACGCGCCCGGATCTTGCTGGCGATGTCGTGGGTCATCCGGCGCCGATGGGTCGCTCAAGCGTGAATCTCCAACGATCCTTTGAGCGGTATCGATCCAGTCCTTGCCCGGTGTGCAAATAAGTTCGATGTTCGGGACTGGAAGGGCGTACAGTGGGCTATCAATGCCAACCGGAGCCAATCGTGGACACGTTCCCGAGTTCGACGTACAAGGGTTTCGACCTGTACCCGCTGGTCTACCGATACGACCCTCCGCGCGAGTGGCATGAGCGTCGGCCGGATCGCTCCTACAACGCGTCTGTCGTGATATGCCGGGAAGGACTCGATCCGGTGACGGCCGTGGCGAGGATTTTCAAAGTCCGCGCCGAACAATGGGAAAGCCTGGGTGTGGCAAAGAGAGCTGCAATTCAGTCGGGTCGCGACATCGTCGATGGGCTGGTCGAGGGCGAAAACCTGATCGGCTTGTAGGGCAGGTCCAGCGAGCGAGCAACGGCCATGTGGACCTGCAAACAGTGTGGATTCGAAATGTCGTTTGAGCTTGCCAATCCGTCGATCGATGAGCAGGGTTGCCATTTCATGTGCCCTTCGTGCGGCAAGCGGAATGTTCTCGTGAACGTGGGCGGAAAGGGTGACGACGACCCGATTGTGCTGGCGCAGCTGGACTCCTAGGACTGGCATCTCACGCCCCCTCGCGGCGCCGTGGCCTCGGCGGTGCTCAACCTGACCCGGCCCTTCACGATGACCAGCCCCTGTCTGTCGCGGTGGGGGACAGGCGGACGTTCGTGGCCGCCTGGCTGCAGGACTGGAACGAGGAGAATCCGGAGTCGCCGATCAGGGTGACGAACCGGGTCCTGACCAAGCAGGTGAAGCAGGTGGCGACGCCGAGTGCGGATCGAATGCTCGAGGGGGCGCCGAAAGGGATGCGGAGCAGGCTAGCAGGTGAACCTGCGGCGCCGGAGCGGAGGATAACCAGCGTATTGCGCGTATTGCTGTCGCCAGCCCAGGCCTGAGAGCCAGTCGACATCTCATGATGCGGCCGTTGCAGTTGCCACTGGCGCGTCGGCCTGGAGACGGTTGCTCATGTTCTGGGGCGTGTCGCCGGGCGGCGGGGCGCCCTGGGGGGCGATTCGATGCATGGCGCACGGAGGGGAGGACTGCCTTCCACGTTGGCCGTACGCAGTTGGTCGCTGACAGCACGACGGGAGATTGCTTCTTCCTTCACTCTGGAACGTACACCATCAAGAAGGTCGCGACTCTTCTTGACCAACAAGGCAGTCTGCGCAGCGGTTTCAGCAATACTCTTTCCAGATAGTGGGACTTTTGCTTCGGGCATCGACTGCGGCTGTTGCATCCGCGGGGGCCGCACATAGGGCATCCTTCACCTCCTTCTGCACCAGGTGCTTGTTCCCTCCCGTATTGATTTGTCCAATACATGAACAGTATAGGTGCTGAGCGCAGCCGCCTGACGAGTGCATGCGTGGAGGGCTCCAGGGCGTACCGCTGCGCTGTTTCCCGACAACGTCGTCCGAAAGGCGGCGGTATCGGCCAAGCGATGTTACGTGCGCTGCCCTACAATCAAGTTGGGGGATCGTTCTGGGAAGCCTCGAATGCAATTGCCGCTCATATGGGCCAAGGCTAGACGGCTGGAGAGACTCGACAGCAACATCGCCGCGTCGCGCACCCGGGTCCGCGACCAGATTGGGCGCGTAAGAGAAGCAAAGCTTCATGATGGAGACGTGGAGTTAGCGCTGCTCGTACTTCGTTATATGCACCGGAGATACTTGGAGCTTTTGCTGCTCCGGCGAGATTTCTCTTGAATTGGCAATCTGCTGATCGCGCATCACGCGCATCAAAGCAAAGCGCGCGCCCGAAGCGCGGGGCGCGGCGAGCCGCATCAAGAGCGGGCTTGGTGTATGCAAGAGCCTGATTCCCAGGGTTCAGTCGGGAGAAGTCAGATGCTCGATGTCAACGCGGAGCTTCGGGATTTCGAAATGAGCACCCGGCATATCACCGAGGGACGGCAACGCATTCGCCGCCAGATCGGTCTTGTGCGCGAATTGCGCGCAGATGGTCACGACACGACCCTGGCGCTCCAGTTCCTCCATGTCTTATGTGGGGCCGTGGCCGCAGAGCGGGAGCATCGGGCTCTGGTGGCGAAGGTGCTGGTTGAACGTATGCCAGGATACCGCCCGCCGGATGGACCGTGAGGCCGCGCGAGTCGGGCATCACGCGGTCTCCCTGTCTCTGGATGGGTCGCTCGGTCGCCGGCGGTCGCACCGCGGCGGCGGCGCACTGCATCGATGTACTACATCGATGCCTCGAGCATATGCCGGTAGTCGTCGGCGCTGGCCGTTTTCGGATTGGTCTTGTGGCAGTGGTCAGCCAGCGCACCGGCGATCACCTGGTCGAACATCGCCGCCGTCACTCCCATCTGCGCCAGGCCGGTGGGCAGGCCCAGGCGGGCCGTCATATCATGCACGGCCTGCGCCACGTCGGCATCGGCGGGGAGGTGCATGGCACGGCGCAGGCGCGCGAAGCGCTGCTCGCGCACCACGCTCGGCGCGTCCGCGTTGAAGCGCAGTACCGCCGGCATCACCACCGCGTTGAGGGTGCCGTGATGCAGGCCGGTGCGGCCGTCGATCTTCAGGCCGCCGAGCGGATGCGACAGGGAGTGCACGCAGCCCAGGCCCTTCTGGAACGCCATTGCGCCCTGCATCGAGGCGCTCATCATATTGAGGCGCGCCTCGCGGTCGGCACCGTCGCGCGTGGCGCGCTCGATATGGGCCCAGCCGCGCTCCAGGCCGTCCAGCGCGATGCCGTCGGCGGGCGGGTTGAAGGCCGGCGCAAGGAAGGTTTCGATGCAGTGCGCGATGGCGTCCATGCCGGTGGCGGCGGTCAGGCCGGCCGGCAGGCCCAGCGTCAGGCCCGGGTCGCAGATGGCGGACCTGGGCAGCAGATGCCAGGAATGGAAGCCGAGCTTGCGGCCGTCGTCGAGGATGATGATGGCGCCGCGCGCCACCTCGCTGCCGGTCCCGGCCGTGGTCGGCACCGCGATCAGGGGCGCGGCGCGTTCGGTGATCTTGGCGCTGCCGCCCTCGATGGTCGCGTAGGTGGTCAGTTCACCGGGGTGGGTGGCCAGGATGGCGATGCCTTTGGCCAGGTCGATCGACGAACCACCGCCGACCGCCACCAGGCCATCGCAGCCGGCCGCCTTGTACTGCTCGGTGGCCTTGCGCACCATGGCCTCGGTCGGATTGGACGGGGTCTCGTCGAAGACCGCCACCGGCAGCCCGGCCAGCGCGTCGAGGGCCTGTGCGGCCACACCCGCCGCGACCACGCCCCGGTCGGTGACCAGCAGCGGCCGGGTGATGCCGATCCGTTCGCATTCGGACTTGAGCAGGCTGACCGTGCCGAAGTCCAGGTGGATATGGGTCAGGTAGTAGATGTATGCCATGTGCGCCGTCTCCTTGTCTGTGGGGTCGGCCCGCATACCGGGGCGGGCTCGTATCGCGGGCGTTGCTATGCCGTTCTTGTCGCTCCTGCCGCCGCCGCCCGCCCTGGGCCATGCCGCGCGAGGGGCGGCGCGGGCGGTGCGGCGGGCTGTCACGGAAGGTCTCCGGCAGCATAGCACCAGTCATCGCCCTGCCGTAGCGTGCGCATGAGGTTACTCGAATCCCTTCGTTGGTCGCCGGCGGGGCCGCTGCTAGAGTCGTCGCATGAACGCTCCCATTCCTCCTCTCGCACTGTCGGCCGGCCATGATGTGGCCAGCCGGCGCCATGCGGCCGTGGCCGCCTTCCTTGCCGAAGCCAAGCGCCTGCTCGAGGCCGCGCCGGCCGACCGCGCCAGCCTGCAGCCGGTGGCGCAGGCGCTGGAGCGCCTCGGCCTGCAGCGCGAGCTGTTTCCGGCCGAGCATTTCCCCGTGTCCGCCGACAATCCGGCCCAGGTCTACCGGCTGGCCGAGGACGTCGATGGACGCTATGCGCTCTACGTCTCGGCCGGACAGCCGGGCAAGGCGCAGCCGCCGCACGACCACACCACCTGGGCCATCATCGCCGGCATCGCCGGCAACGAACGCAATGTCTTCTACCGTCGCGAGCGCACCGAGGCCCCCGCGCGCGACAAGCTGGTCGAGACCGGCCGCAGCGAGGTCGTGCCGGGCACGTCGGTCACCCTGCTGGGCGACGATGTGCACACCATCGAGCTGATCGGTGGCGAGGCCGGCCTGCATCTGCATTTCTACGGCCTGGCGCTGGACCGGCTGGCGCGGCGCGTGGTGTTCGAGAGCGCGGAGGGCGGCAGCTACCGGCATTTCGGCCCGCCCAAGCGCATCGCCCATGCGGTGATCGCGCCCGCCGCGCTGAAGGCGGCGCTGGCCGACGGTGAGGAGATCGCGCTGCTGGACGTGCGCGAGACCGGTGTCTTTATCCGCGGCCACCTGCTGCTGGCGGCCTCCGCGCCGTTGTGGCGGCTGGAGCTGCTGATCGATCGCCTGGTGCCGCGGCGCGATGCCCGCATCGTGCTGACCGACGGCGGCGCGGAGCACGACCGGTTGGCGCATGAAGCGGCGGCCAAGCTGGTGCGCCTGGGCTGGGGCAACGTCTCCGTGCTGGCAGGCGGCAGCGCCGGCTGGGTCGAGGCCGGCTATGAGATCTTCAGCGGCAGCAACGTGCCCAGCAAGGCCTTCGGCGAAGTGATCGAGCACGAGCGCGGCACGCCCTGGATCGATACCGAGGAACTGCACCGGCTCGTCGAAGGCGGCGAGGACATCGTGGTGGTCGACAGCCGCACCACCGAGGAATTCGCCGATTTCAGCCTGCCGTTCGCGCACAGCCTGCCGGGCGCGGAGCTGGTCTACCGCATCGGCGAGCTGGCACCGCGGCCGGAGACCCTGGTGGTGGTCAATTGCGCCGGCCGCACCCGCAGCATCGTCGGCGCCCAGACGCTGATCGACGCCGGCGTGCCGAACCGGGTGGTCTCGCTCAAGGACGGCACCATGGCCTGGCTGCTGGCCGGCCGCAAGCTGGCGCACGGCCGCCATACGCCCTTGCCGGAGCCGGGCGAGACGGCGCTCGGCGCGGCGCGCGAGCGTGCCGAGCGGGTTGCCGCGCGCGCCGGCGTACGGCGCCTCGACGCCGCCGGGCTGGCGCGCCTCGAGGCCGAGGCCGCGGCGCGCACCCTGTACCGCTTCGACGTGCGCTCGCGCGCCGAATACGAAGCCGGCCACCTGCCGGGCTGGCGCTGGGCGCCGGGCGGCCAGCTGGTGCAGGCCACCGACGAGTATGCCGCCACCCGCCGCGCGCGCATCGTGCTGGCCGACTGGGACGGCGTGCGCGCGCTGACCACCGGCGCCTGGCTGGCCCAGCTCGGCGCGCATGAGGTCTATGTCTACTCGCCGCCGGACTACGCCGAGGTGGTCACCGGCCCCGAACCGCTGCGCGTGCTGCGGTCGCGCGCAGCGGCCGCGCTGGTCTCGCCGCGCCAGGCCGAGGGCCTGCTCAAGTCCGGCGCCGCGCGCCTCTACGACGTCGAACGCCGCGCGGCCTACGAGAAACGCCACGTGGCCGGCGCCTGGTTCGCCGTGCCGGACCGGCTGGAGGCCCTGACGGCCGACCTGCCGGCCGGGCAGGCGGTGTTGCTGACCTCATCGGATGGCGTGCTGGCGCGTGTCGTCGCCGCCGAGCTGGCCGCGCGCAGCGGCCGCGACGTGCGTGCGCTGGCGGGCGGCACCAATGCCTGGGTGGCCGCCGGCCTGCCCGTCGAAAACGGGGGCAAGGGCGTGCTGACCGGCGACGATGACCACTGGTACAGCCCTTACCTGCATGCCGACGTGGCCTTGCGCGATGCCGGCTTCCAGACCTACCTGGACTGGGAGGTGGGCCTGGTCGCCCAACTCGAGCGGGAGGGGGATATCGGCATCCGCCTGCTGGCTGACTGAGCGATGGCGGTGGAACACAAGGCGGCGATCGCCTCGCCGGTGCAGAGCGAGATCGACTTCGACCGCGCGAGCGGCAAGCAGGTGGGCTACCTGCGCCTGCCGCACTCGTCGCACCGTTCCGCCTATGGCTGGCTGCCGATCCCGGTCGCCACCATCGGCGACGGCGACGGGCCGGCTGTGCTGGTGATGGCCGGCAACCACGGCGACGAGTACGAAGGGCAGATCCTGGTCGCACGCCTGATCCGCGAACTGGCGCCGGCCGCCGTACGCGGCCGCCTGATCCTGCTGCCGATGGCCAACTATCCGGCCGCCCGGGCCGGCCTGCGCACCTCGCCGCTGGATGGCGGCAACCTGAACCGCAGCTTTCCGGGCGACCCGCGCGGCACGCCCACGCAGGTGATCGCCGACTACATCGAGCGGGCGCTGCTGCCGCGCGTGCAAGTGGTGATCGACCTGCACTCGGGCGGCAGCTCGCTGCAGTATCACGGCGCCACCCTGTTCGCGCAGCGCGATCCCGATCCGGCGCGCCAGCAGCGCGTGCTGGAGGCGATCCGGGCCTTCGGCCTGCCGCTCGGCTTTGTCAACGACAGTCCCAATCCGGTCGGCCTGCTGGCCGCCGCGCGCCGCCACGGGGTGCTCGGCTTGCTCACGGAACTGGGCGGGGCCGGCAGCGTGGACGCCGGAGTCCTGGCCACGGCCTGGCATGGCCTGCTGCACCTGCTGGGCCACCTCGGCGTGCTGCAGGGCGCGCTGGTGCCGGCGGCGCCGCCGGGCGAGACGCGGCTGCTGCGCGTGGACCGGGCACAGCATTACGTCTACGCCCGCGACGACGGCATCTTCGAGCCGCTGGTCCGCCTGGGCGAACGCGTCGAGGCCGGGCAGCCAGCCGCCCGCCTGCATGCGCCGGACCTTCCGGAGCGCGAGCCCGCGCTGGTGCGCTTCGCCGCCGGGGGCATCGTGGTGTGCCGCCGCGTGCCGGCGCTGACCGAGCGCGGAGATTGCCTGTACCAGCTTGCCGACGACCTGTAGCCAACGCCCTTGTAACCAACGCCCCTGTCACCAACGGCCAACGCGTTGCGCACGCCGCGCCGGCAGGACCTGGGGCCCTTGCCGGCGCGGTATCCCATCCCTTCCGACGGACTTTCCCATGAGCAGACTTCCCGGGCCACGCGGCCTCGCCGCGCGAGCCTTGCATGCCGTGCTTCCCCTGGCCTGGCTGGCCGCCGCACCTTCGGCGCAGGCCGATGCCACGCTGGAGCGGATCCACGCGCGCGGGCGCATCAGCATCGGCGTCATCGTCAACGGTAACAGCGCCTTCGGCTCGATCGATCCGGCCACCGGCCAGCCGGTCGGCTTCAATCCGGAGCTGGCGCGCAAGCTGGCCAGCGAACTCGGGGTGCAGGCCGACCTGGTGCCGGTGCTGCCGACCAACCGCGTGCAGTTCCTGCAGCAAGGCAAGGTCGACCTGCTGGTGGCGAGCATGCTGCTGACCCCGGAGCGGGCCGCGCTGCTGGACTACGTGCCGACCCCGTACTACCGTAACGGCGGCACCGCGATCTTCCTCAAGCGCAGCGGTATCCGCCGCTGGGAAGACCTGCGCGGCAAGGCGGTCTGCCTGTCGCAGGGCAGCAGCTATGCCAAGCCGGTGGCGTCGGTCTACGGGGGGGAGGTCAAGGGTTTCAAGGGCATGTCCGAATCGCTGCTGGCATTGCGCGGCGGCGCGTCCTGCGTGGCGGCGGTGCATGAAAGCCTGACCCTGAACCAGCTGGTGGCGCACGATCCGGAATGGCGCGACTACGCCGTGCTGCCCGACGAGGTCGATCCGGCGCCCCAGGTGGCCTGGGTGCGCAAGGGCGAGAAGGACACCGTGGCCAGCGTGGACCGTATCCTGCAGCGCCTGCACGGTTCCGGCTGGCTGCTCGGCCTGGAGGCGCGGCTCGAACTGGTGCCGCGCTCGCCGTTGCTGGCGCAGCTGCACCGGCAGTACGGCGGCAAGTAAGCGCCTCGCACCGCGTGGGCCGCGGTGCGAGGGAGCTTGCCTGGCCGTGCCTGTCGACCCCTACGCGCGCCAGACGGCGTTGGCGTACAGCTCGGGACCGAAGTCCGGCGCCACCTCGACCCGCGCCCGCGCTTCGTGCAGGTCCAGGTCGGCCAGGAACAGGTCCCGGCCGATGCGGTGCACGATGGCGGGGATGTCGCGCCGCATGCTGGGGATGTCGCCCAGGGGGGCGCCCACGCTGGCATAGCCGGCCGGGTTGAACACATGGATGGCGCTCAGCCACGGCGCCGAGCCGGGCGTCTTCTCGCAGTACTCCAGGCCGCTGCCCAGGTAGGGCGAGGCGCCCAGCGCGTCGTCATGCTCCGCGGCCGGCGGCGTATAGCGGTCGCGCCAGCGTGCGATCAGCGGCGCGATGGCCGCCAGTTCGGGCCGCTGGGCCGGATCGCTGCTGTAGCCGGTGCCGGCGATGACGAAGTCGAAACCGAAGGCACGGCCGTTGACGTCCGCCAGCACGCGCCTGTCCTCGATGCGGGCGGTCTCCCAGGGCGCGCCGAGATGCAGGTGGAAGCCGGCATGGGCCAGCACGCGCTTGACCGCGTCGGCGGGCGGGGTGGAGCCGGCGCGGCGGTAGCGCCAGGCATGGTGCCAGCGATGCGCGTCCGGCAACGCCGGGAAGTGGTCGTAGAAGCCGGCATAGCCGCGCGGCTTGGCCACGGCACGGGCGGCGAGGTGGTCGCGGCGGGCGAACAGGTGCACCGCTTGCGCGCCGGCTTCCAGCGCTACCGCGGCAGCGTCGAAGGCGGAGGCCGCCGCGCCGATCACGGCCACGGTCTTGCCGGCCAGCGCGGAGAAATCGATGGGGTCGGCGGTGTGGGCCGCCAGTCCCGCCGCCACCGCCGGCCGCAGCCAGGCCGGCACCAGCGGTGCGCCGTTGCCGGCCACGCCGTTGGCCAGGATCAGCTTGCGCGTGGTTTCGGTGCGCACCACGCCGCCGGCCTCGATCTGCAGCGCAAGCCCGGGCACCTCGCCGCCCTCGACCGGCGCGATGCCGAGCAGGCGAGTGCCATAGCGCACCTCGATGCCGAGGAAGCGGCGGAACCAGGCCAGGTAGCCGGCCCAGTCGGTGCGGGCAATGCGGTCCAGGCCGGCATAGGCCGCCTGGCCGTGGCGGGCTTCGTACCAGCTCTGGAAGCCGAGCGCGGTGTGGCCGAGCTCGGGGCCTACCAGGTTCTTTACGGTGCGCAGCTGATGCATGCGCGCGCGCGTCAGCCAGACGCCCGCCTGCGAGGCATCCGGCGCGGCGTCGATCACCGCGACGCCGCCGATGCCGGCACGACGCAAGGCGAACGCAAAGGCGCTGCCGCCCTGGCCGCCGCCGACGACGAGCACGTTGTGGTCGAAGCCGGCGCGCTGCGGCACCCAATTCTCCGGCGCGGGACCGAGCAGGCGCAGGGCTTCGCGCGCGGCCTGGTCGGGATCGTTGTTGGCAGGGTCGCTCATGCCGCCGTCCTCAGGCAAGGGTCAGGTGAAAGGCCTGGTCGAGGTCGGCCAGAAGGTCGCGCGGGTCTTCCAGGCCGATGTGCAGCCGTATCACCGGGGCGTCGCCTTGCCAGCTGCGATGCTCGCGCAGCCGCTCCGGCGCGGCGATCAGGGCCAGGCTTTCGTAGCCGCCCCAGGAGGCGCCCAGGGCAAACAGGCGCAGGGCATCGACGAAGGCCGCCGCGCGGCTGGCGTCGCCGCCGCGCAAGGCGAACGAGACCAGGCCGCTGGCGCCGCTGAAGTCGCGCCGCCACAGCGCATGGCCCGGATCCTCGGGCAGGGCCGGATAGAACACCCGGCCTACCTGGGGATGCGCCTGCAGCCACTGCGCGACCTCGGTGGCGTTGCGCTCATGCTGGGCCAGCCGTACCGGCAGCGTGCGCAGGCCGCGCAGCGCCAGGTAGGCGTCGTCCGCGCCGACCGTCAGGCCGAGCGCTTCGTGGGCGCTGGCGATGCGCTCGGCCAGCGCCGGGCTGTCGACCACCACCGCACCCTGCATCACGTCGGAATGTCCGGCGATGTACTTGGTCGAGGCCTGGATCGAGAGGTTGGCGCCGAGGCGCAGCGGCTGCAGGAACCAGCCGCCGCTCCAGGTATTGTCGACCGCGACCGGCACGCCGCGGGCGCGCGCGATGGCCGTCAGCCGCGGCAGGTCCAGCACCTCGAACAGCAGCGAGCTGGGCGACTCCAGGTAGACCAGGCGGGTTTCGGGACGGATGCGCGCGTCGAGGTCGTCATGCGCCGGGGAGAAGTATTCCAGCGTGATGCCCAGCCGCTGCAGCAGGGTCTTGTCCACGCGCCGCACCGGTGCGTAGACGCTGTCCGAGACCAGGGCGTGGTCGCCCGGTCCCAGCAGGCCCAGCAGCACCAGCGTGATGGCCGACAGCCCGGACGGCGCGAGGAAGGCGCGATGGCCGCCTTCCAGCGTGGTCAGCGCGTCTTCCAGCGCCTGGTGGGTGTCCAGCCCGTGGCGGCCGTAGGTGGCGATGCGCTCGCCGGCCGCGCGGCGGTGGTGGCGTGCGTCCAGCTCCTGCTGGCTGGCGAAGCGCACGGTGCTGGTGCGCACCACCGGCACGTTGACCGGGCCGGCGCCGTCGCGCAGCGCCGGCGCGCCGGCGTGCAGCAGCCGGGTGGCGGCGCGGTCGCTGTGATGGCCGGGCGCGCTCATGCCGCCACCTGGCTCGGTTGCATCTGGGTGGCGTTGTAGTTCACCACCTCACCGCTCTCCAGGCGCACGCCGTAGCGGCCGGTCAAGGCCTCCAGCGGCCGGCCGTAGCAATGGAAATGCAGCGTGGGGGTGTCGCCCGCCACGTGGATGCTGTGGATGTCGTCGGCCAGGAAGGCGATCGGCGCGCCCGCTTCCACGGTCTGTTCGCGCACCAGTTCGAGACTGGCGAAGGCAGGGTTGCTGCGGTCGTCGGTGCGGCGGTAGACGCGGTTGAACTCCTGGCCTTCGATGGCCACGATCACGGCCCAGGTGTCATGGTTGTGCGGGATGGTGGTCTTGCCCGGGCGGATCGAGTTCAGGTACAGGGCAATGCCGTCGCCGGTGTTGCCGTCGCCGTTCAGCCAGTAGCGCGTCGAGGCGCCGCTGGCGGTATCGGCCGGCGGCGGGAAATCCTCGCGCGGGAACAGCTCGCGCTGGCTGGCCAATGCCTGCAGGCGCGTGGCGATGGCATCCAGGGCGGCGCGGTCCGGCGTGCCGGCGGCGAGCGCGCGGATGTCGGCCAGGGCGGTGGCGACCGCGGCGCGGCGGGCGGCCAGGCGGTCGGAAGATGCGGTGAGGCTCATGTTCGATGACTCCGTCAGCGGGGAAGGGAGGCGGTGGAAGCGGTGGAAGCCGTGGATCCGGTAGAGGCGGCAGGTGCGGCGGGTGCAGCCGCCGGCACCGGGGCGAAGGCGGCGTCGAACTCCGGCGGCAGGCGCGGCACCGCACCGAGCGCGCGGCGCAGGAAGGCACGGGTGCGCTCCTGCGTCGGCTGGCCGAAGATCTGCGCCGCCGGCCCGTGTTCGACGATGCGGCCGGCCTCGGTGAAGTAGATATGGTCGCTGATCTCCGCGGCGAAGCGCATTTCGTGCGTGACCAGCACGCAGGTCATGCCATCCTCGACCAGTTCGCGGATCACCGTCAGCACCTCGCCCACGGTCTCCGGATCCAGCGCCGAGGTGACCTCGTCGAACAGGATCAGCTCGGGCCGCATCGCCAGGGCGCGGGCGATGGCCACGCGCTGCTGCTGGCCGCCCGACAGCTCGCCGGGATAGGCGCGCGCCTTGTCGGCCAGCCGCACCCGCGCCAGCAGGGCATGGGCTTCGCGTTCGGCATCGGCGCGCGGCCGGCCGATCACGCGGGTCGGCGCGATCACCAGGTTCTCCAGCACGGTCAGGTGCGGGAACAGGTTGTACTGCTGGAAGACGAAGCCCACGCGCTTGCGCAGCGCGATCAGCTCGTCCTCGCCGCGCAGGCTCTCGACCGCGGTCCCGCCCACGCCGATATGGCCTTGCTGCGGGCGCAGCAGGCCGGTGATGCAGCGCAGGATGGTGCTCTTGCCCGAGCCGGAGGGGCCGATGATGGTGACGGCCTCGCCGCGCTTGACCTCGAGGTCGATGCCCTTGAGCACTTCATTGGCGCCGAAGCGCAGGTGGACGTCCTGCAGCCGCACCAGCGGCGCGGCCTCGGTGGCGCCGGGCTCGCGGCGCAGGAAGGATTCAGTGGCGTTCATGGCGGCGTTCCAGGGCGCGCGTGGCGCGCGCGATGGGATAGCAATAGGCGAAGAAAAGGGCCAGCAGCGTGAAATAGACCAGCACCGTGAAGTCGGTGCGCGCCACCGTGTTGCTGGCGACCTGGGCGGTGTCGACCACGTCGTGGACGCCGACCAGCGAGGCCAGCGAGGTGCTCATGGTGATGCTGGCGTACAGGTTCATCCACGGCGGCAGCATGCGCCGCAGGCATTGCGGCAGCACGATCAGGCGGAAGATCTGGCTGCGCCGGAAGGCCAGCGAGTGGGCGGCCTCCCATTGCGCGCTCGGGATCGACAGGATGGCGCCGCGGAAGATCTCGGCGACGTTGGCGCTGGCCGGCAGGGCCAGGCCCAGCACGACCTTGATCCAGTCGGGGAAGGGCAGTGTCCACTGCACCAGGTGCAGCTCGAAGGGAAACACGTAGGTGGTGAAATAGACCAGCACCAGCACCGGCGCGTTGCGGAAGGCCTGCACCCAGGCGCGCGTGGCGCCGCGCAGCAGCGGGTTGGCCGACAGCGACAGCGCGCCGATCAGCAGGCCGGCCGCGGTGCCGAGCGCCATGGCCAGCACGCTGATCTCGATGTTGGCCCACAGGCCGCGCAGCAGCGCCGGCGTCCACGTCCACAGATGGCGCAGGGCCGCCGGCGCGCTGCCGCTCGCGTTCCAGTACAGCACGAGCGCCGCGGCCACGGCCAGGAACGGCATCCAGGGATCGCGCAGCAGGCGCAGCGCGCGCGGCCGGGCCTCTCGTGCGGGCGCCTGGGCAAGGGAATCACTGGCCATAGCCGGGCATCCTCAGGTGTTGTTCAAGCCAGCGGCCGGCGCGGCTGACCACCCAGGTCAGCAGGCCGAACCAGGCCAGGATCAGCAGCAGCAGCTCGAGCACGTTGTCGCGCTGCGTCCAGATCATGATCGATTCGTAGGTCACGTCGCCGACCGCGATGGCGGAGGCCACGGCGGTCATCTTGACCAGGTCGACCAGGTTGTTGACCAGCGCGGGCAGGGCGAAGCGCAGCGCCAGCGGCAGTTCCACCCGCAGCAGCAGCTGGCGGCGCGAGAAGCCGAGCGAGCGCCCCGCCTCCAGCATGACGCGCGGCACCGCCTCGATGCCGGCCCGCAGCGCTTCGGCGTGGAACACGGCCTTGTGCAGGGCCACCACCGCGACCACCCAGAAGAAGGGCGTGAGCGGATTGCTGCTGCCGTGCCCGTTGAGATGCTGGGTGATCAGCATGTTCAACACCAGGAAGGCGCAGTAGAGCTGCACCAGGGTCGGCGTGTTGCGCGTCAGCTCGACGAAGGCACGCGCCGGGCGGGACAGCGCGGCGCGGCCGGAGGTCAGCATCGCCGCGAGTGCGACGCCGGCCAGCAGGCTGCAGGGAATGGTCAGCAGGCAGAGCTGCAATGTCACCACCAGGCCATGCAGGAAGGCCGAGCGTTCGCCGGCGTCGAGCACGAAGGCGTAGTTGAGCCCCAGCGGCTTGAGCGCCGCGACGGCGGTGGCCAGCCACTGGTCGATCATGCGGCGGCCTCCTGCGGTAGCGGCGCGGTGAGCGCGTCCGCATCGACCGTGCCCGCCGCATCCGCTGCATTCGCCGGGGACGAGAGCGCCGCGACCGCGCGCGCGATGCGGCGCAGCGCTTGCTCCAGCACCGCGTCGGCGACGGCGAAGGACAGGCGGAAGTAGGGCGACAAACCATAGGCGCCGCCGTCGACCACGGCCACGCCCTCGCTGTCGAGCAGCCATTCGACGACATCGCCATCGCTGGCCAGCGGGCGCCCGTCCGGGCGCACCTTGCCGATCAGGCCGGCGCAGTTCACATAGGCGAAGAACGCCCCCTGCGGGGCCAGCAGCCGCAGGCCGGGGATGGCGTTGATGGCTTGCGCGGTCAGTGCGGCGCGGCGCGCGTAGGCCTCCCGCGCCTGGACCACGAAGGCCTGGTCGGTGGCCTCCAGCGCGGCCGCCGTGGCGGCCTGGCCCAGGGCGCTGGCGCCGGACGACACCTGCGACTGGATCGCGGTCATGGCCTGCACCAGTTCGGCGGGGGCGATGCCCCAGCCGATGCGCCAGCCGGTCATGGCATAGGTCTTGGACGCGCCGTTGACCAGCAGCGTGCGCTCGCGCAGGTCGGGCGCTACCTGCAGCCAGTGCGGGCCCGCCGCGACGAAGCGGATCTGCTCGTAGATCTCGTCGAGCAGCACCAGCACCTGCGGGTGGCGGCGCAGCACCGCCGCCAGCGCGGCCAGCTCCTCGCTGCCGTAGACGGCGCCGGTCGGGTTGGCGGGCGTGTTCAGCACGAGCCAGCGCGTGCGCGGCGTGATGGCGGACTCCAGACGGGCGGCGTCGAGCTTGAAGCCGCTGCGCTCGTCGCAGGGCACGATCACCGGCGAGCCGTCGTTGATGCGTACGATGTCGGGGAAGGACGGCCAGTAGGGGGCCGGCAGCAGGACCTCGTCGCCGGCATCCAGGGTGGCGGCGAAGGCGCTGTAGATGACCTGCTTGCCGCCATTGGAAACGAAGACCTCGGCGGGCGTGACGGCCAGGCCGGGCTCGCGCGCATAGCGGTTGGCGATGGCGCGGCGCAGCGCGGCGGTGCCGGCGGTGGGCGTGTACCTGGTCTCGCCCCGCGCCAGCGCTGCCACCGCGGCCTGCTTGATGGCTTCGGGAGTATCGAACTCGGGTTCGCCGGCGGTCAGGGCCAGGACGTCGCGGCCTGCGCCGGCGAGGGCGGCGGCGCGCTGGCCGGCCGCGGCGATCGGCGACAGGCGCACCCGGCGTGCGCGTTGGGAAAGCGGGAAGGTCATGGTGTCGAGGCGTCGGGTTGGGACTCCGGCAGCACCTTGCCGGGGTTGAGCAGGCCGAGCGGGTCGAAGGCCTGCTTCAGCCGTCGCATCAGGTCGAGTTCGACCGCGCTCTTGTAGCGCGGCAGTTCGTTGCGCTTGAGCTGGCCGAGGCCGTGCTCGGCGCTGATCGAGCCGCCGTGCGCATGCACGCTGTCATGCACCAGGCGATGGATGGCGGCCTCGTCGGCGAACAGTGCGGCCGGGGTGGAGGCGAGGGCGTGCGAGACGTTGTAGTGCAGGTTGCCGTCGCCCAGATGGCCGAAGGCGACCGGGCGCACGCCGGGGAAGGCGGCCTGCAGCGCGGTGGCGGTGGCTTGCAGGAAGGCGGGGATGCGCGAGACAGGCACCGAGATATCGTGCTTGAGGTTGCCGCCGTCGCGCTGCTGGGCCACACCCAGCGCCTGGTCGCGCAGGCGCCACAGCGACTGGCTCTGCGCCACGCTGGCGGCGATGGCGGCATCGGCCACCAGGCCATCCTCGATGGCCTGCCCGACCACCGCCTCGAAGCGCGCACGCGCGTGCGCCTCGCCTTCGCTGTCGGACAGCTCCAGCAAGGCGTACCACGGCTGCGTGGCATCGAGCGGGATGGCTTGCTCGGGCACGTGCCGGGCGACCAGGCCGAGCGCGGTGTCGGAGATCAGCTCGAAGGCGGTCAACGCGGCGCCGAAGCCGGCGCGCGCCCGCGACAGGAAGCCGATGGTGTCGCCGATGGCGGGGAAGGCCAGCAGCGCGGTGAGCTGGAGCGCGGGCTGTGGGTAGAGCTTGAGCGTGGCTGCCGTGATGATGCCTAGCGTGCCTTCGCTGCCGATGAACAGGTCGCGCAGGGCATAGCCGGTATTGTCCTTGCGCAGGCCACGCAAGCCGTCCCAGATCTCGCCGTCGGCGGTGACCACTTCCAGGCCCAGCGCCAGCTCGCGCGTATTGCCATAGCGCAGCACCTGGGTGCCGCCGGCATTGGTGCCGAGATTGCCCCCGACCGTGCAGCTGCCCTCGGAGCCGAGGCTGAGCGGGAACAGCCGCCCGGCCTCGCGTGCCGCTTCCTGCAGCCGGGCCAGCACGACGCCGGCCTCGGCGGTGATGGTGTCGTTGTCGGTATCGACCGCGCGGATGCGGTTCAGGCGGCCCAGTGACAACAGCACCGCGTGCCCGCTGGCATCCGGCGTGGCGCCGCCGACCAGGCCGGTATTGCCGCCCTGTGGCACGATCGGCGCGCGATGCGCGCGGCACAGGCGCACCACGGCGGCGACCTGGGCTGTGTCGGCGGGACGGACCACGGCCAGCGCGCGCCCGTGCAGGCGGCCGTGGCGGTCGGTCAGGTAGCCGGCGGTATCGTCCGGCGCGGTCAGCACATGCGCTGCGCCGAGCGCGTGGCGCAGGCTGGGAAGCAGGTCTTCCTTCGTCATGCTTCAGGTGTCCTGGCGCGTCATGGCTTCTTGCCCTCGGTGAAGACGGCGAAGTCAGCGGGCGCGGTGTCGTACCTGCCCTGCTGCGCCCGTGCATTGGCCGGCTTGATGTAGGCGCCGTCGGGCACGCCGGACTTGCGCGCGGTGGCGAGCAGGAAGCCCGAGCGGTGCCAGTCGCGGATCGCCTGGTCGACGAAAGCCACGGTGTCTTTCTCGCCGCGGCGGGTCCAGACCACGGTCGGCGAGGGGATCAGCTGTTCCTCGGTGGCCAGCGTGAAGTCCTTCCATTCCTCAGCGCTGGGGCCGTGCAGGGTGTGGTACAGGGCCGGCTGGATATGGACCGAGGCCGCGCAGGTGCCGCCCTTGAGCGCCAGCAGCGATTCCGGAATGCCGCGCAGGCCCTTGACGATGGCGCCGTAGCGCTCGGCCAGCGGACGGGCGAAATTGCTGCCCTGGGAGACGCAGGCGACCTTGCCGCGCAGGTCTTCCCAGCGCCGGATGCCGCTGCGCCTGGACACCACGGCGGCACCGCCGACCAGGTCGTAGGGGGTGGGCGCGAAGTCGAGGATCTCGCTGCGTTCCTGCGTCCACTGGATATTGGCCACCAGCAGGTCGACCTTGCCGGCCTGCAGGAACTGCACGCGCGTGGAGGCCGTGACGGGCACGGTTTCCAGCGTCACGCCGAGGCGGCGCGCGAGGTCGGCGGCGAGCTCGGTCTGGTAGCCGCCGGTCTTGCCGGTGGCGGTGTCGAGCTGGCCGAAAGGCGGGCTGGCGCCGTCGATGCCGACCGAGAGCTTGCCGCGCTGCTTGATCTTGTCGAGGGTGGCGTCGGCATGGGCCGCGCCGGCGCAGAGCGCCAGCGCGGCGCAGAGAAGGGGCGAAAGAAAACGGGAGGCGGTCATGGCTGCGGGGTGAGGCGGCCTGCCGGCGTGGACGGCGCGGCAGGCGTCAGCGGACATGCAGGCGGGCATGCAGGCGGACGCGAATCAGGAGGACTGCTTGAAGCGGGCCTGCAGTTCGGGCAGCAGGGGCTGCGGCGGCGCGATGCCCAGGCGTTTCTCGGTGGCGATCAGCCAGCCGCTGCGGTGCCATTCCCGCACGATCTTGTCGACCGCGGCGATGGTGTCGGCCTCGCCCTTGCGGGTCCACACCACCGAGGGCGCCGGCAGGATCTCGCTGGGGATCGGCGCTGCGTAGTCGGCCCACTCGGGATTGCCGCGCAGTTGCGGGTGGATCAGCGTGGCGTCGTGCACGGCTGCGACGCACTGGCCGCCGCGCAGGGCCAGCAGCGATTCGGCGGCGGTCTTGTACCCGCGCACGCTGGCACCGTACTGCTCCTGCAGCGGCTTGATATAGCTGCTGCCCTGGGATGCGCACACGGTCTTGCCGCGCAGGTCTTCCCACTGGTGGATGCCGCTGCGCTTGAGGACGGCCGCGGTGCCGCCGACGCGGTAGAAGGGCGTGGGCGCGTAGCCGAGCAGCTCGCCGCGCTCGGGGTTGTATTCCATCGAGGCGATCAGCAGGTCGACCTTGCCGGCCTGCAGGAACTGCACGCGGTTGGAGGGCTGGACCTGCACCAGTTCCGCCTCCACGCCCAGCCGCCTGGCCAGGTCACGCGCCAGTTCCGGGTTCCAGCCGACCAGTTGCTGGGTGGCGGGGTCGACCGAGCCGAACGGGCCGCCGCTGGCGCCGACGCCGATGACCACCTTGCCGCGCTGCTTGATGCGGTCGAGGGTGGCGTCGGCACGGGCGGTGCCCAGGGTCAGCAGGGAGAGCGCGAGCAGCGCGGCGGCACGGCGGGGCAGGGAGGGGGGGCGTGGCATGGTGGCGAGCAAGAAAAAGCAGATGCAGGAGGGGCGATGCTAGTGCCGCCGGGCCCTGCCACGAAGGAAGCATTGCGGATATCGATATGCGCCCGGGCGCGGCGCACCGCGCATATGCAAGCGCGATTTGCTTCGTTGCCGGCGCGTGCCGGCAGGCGCTATGTTGGCGCGCAGCAGCCGGCCCGGACGCCGGCGGGAGGACCGTGCCGGAACGGCCTCCGGCAGCGCGCGCGATGGCCGTCCAGGTCTTGCCCGGGCGGTGGCGCGCGTACCGAATCGGCGGCGCCTGCCCGGGCGGCCCGCCTGAGAACCCAAGGACCAAAGGAGCGCGGCCACCATGGCAAGACGCAATGAGCAGATGCGCCTCGGTGCATTCCTGTACCCCAGCGGGCACCATATCGCCGCGTGGCGGCATCCCGAGGCCAAGGCCGACGCGGGAATCGATTTCCGTCACTATGCCGCGCTCGCCCAGGCCGCCGAGGCGGCCAAGTTCGACCTGGTGTTCCTCGCCGATGGTGTTGGCACGCGCGGCGACGACGTGGAGTTCCTGAGCCGCACCGCGCACAGCTACCAGGCCCAGTTCGAACCCATCACCCTGCTGTCGGCGCTGGCTGCCGTCACCGAGCGCATCGGGCTGGTCGGCACCGCCTCGACCAGCTTCAACGAGCCCTATCACATCGCGCGCAAGTTCGCCTCGCTCGACCATCTCTCGGGAGGCCGCGCGGGCTGGAACCTGGTGACCTCGTCCAGCGAGCACGAGGCGCGCAACTTCAACCGGGTGCGGCACTTCAGCCACGAGGAGCGCTACCAGCGTGCCGAAGAATTCGCCGACGTGGTCAGCGGCCTGTGGGACAGCTGGGAGGACGATGCCTTCCTGCGCGACAAGGCGAGCGGGCGCTACTACGAGCCGGCGCGGCGCCACGTGCTGGGCCACCGCGGCCGGCATTTCAGCGTGCAGGGGCCGCTCAACGTCGCGCGTCCCCCGCAGGGGCAGCCGGTGGTGGTGCAGGCCGGCTCCTCCGAGCCCGGCAAGGAACTGGCCGCGCGCCGCGGCGAGGTGGTCTTCACCGCCCAGCAGACCCTGGAAGATGCTGTGGCTTTCTATGCCGATCTGAAGGGGCGGCTGGCCGGCCACGGCCGCCGGCCCGAGGACCTGAAGATCCTGCCGGGCGTGTTTCCGGTGGTGGGGCACAGCGAGGCCGAGGCGCGCGAGAAGTTCGAGCAGTTGCAGGCGCTGATCGATCCGGTGGTCGGGCTGGCGCTGGTGTCGGCCTTGACCGGGGCGGACCTGTCCGCGTATCCGCTCGACGGGCCCATCCCGGAGCTGCCGCCCACCAACGGCAGCAAGAGCCGCCAGGGCCTGATGCTCGACCTGGCGCGGCGCGAGAACCTGACCATCCGCCAGCTCTACCAGCGCGTGGCAGGCGCGCGCGGCCACTGGCAACTGGTCGGCACGCCGGCGCAGATCGCCGATGCGCTGGAGGAGCGCTTCCAGGCCTATGGCGCGGACGGTTTCAACGTGATGGCGCCGGTGCTGCCCGGCGGCCTCACTGACTTCATCGAACTGGTGCTGCCCGAGTTGCGGCGGCGCGGCCTGTTCCGCACTGACTACAGCGGCACCACGCTGCGCGAGCATCTCGGGCTGCGGCGGCCGCCGCATCCGGCCGCGCGGAGACGGGCCGACGCGGCGGATGCCGCCTGAGTCCGTGCGTGCCAGGCTGCCTGCCCGGTGCGAGGCAGCCTGGTCGCCGTTCAGTCTTCGGCGAAGGCAAAGCGCCCTTCGCTGACCAGTCGCGCCAGCGGCAGGCGCTCGTTGGGCTGCTCGCGCGCCTGTAGCGCCTCGGGCAGCAAGGACTTGTCGCCCTGCCGGCCGATGGCCACCACCGCTTCGATGGCGTAGTCCTCGGGAATGCCGAGCGCCTCGCGCAGGCGCGCCTTGTCGAAGCCGCCGATGCCGTGGGCGTGCCAGCCCGCCGCGGTGGCCTGCAGCGCCAGGTTGGCCCAGGCGGCACCCGCGTCGAAGGAATGCGTGGCGACCGGCTGCGGCTCGCTCTTGCCCGGCGCGGTCCAGGTCTTGCGCGACAGCACCGCCACCAGCACGGCCGCGCGCGCGGCCCAGCTCTGGTTGTACTCCGACAGCGAGGCGAAGAGCGGCTGCCAGTCCGGCGTGTCGCGCCGCGCATAGATGAAGCGCCAGGGCTGCGCGTTGTAGCCGGACGGTGCCCAGCGTGCGGCCTCGAAGAAGCGCAGCAAGGTCTGCGGCGCGATGGCTTCCGCCGTGAAGGCGCGGGGCGACCAGCGCTGCAGGAACAGCGGATCGATGTCGTGGTCGGCTTGGCGTGGCTGGGTCATGGAGGCTCCTTGGGGCGGATGAGGGATAGGGCGGTGGTCGCTGCTGCTGTGGCTTCTATCGCTGCCGCGGTTACCGTGCAGGTGGGAGCCTTGCGCAAGCCCGTGCAAAAGGGAAGCGGGAAATCCGCATGAGCTTGCGAGGAATCCTTCGAACGGTGCACGGCGGCTAGAAGGCACCTGCTGCACGGTGCCATGCCGTGCTGTGTGCTGCGCGACGGGCGCCTATGTAAATGCGAAATGATCAGTTCGCGCGTGCCGGGGGGGCTTCCTATACTTTGGCACTCGTTCGCAGGGAGTGCTGATGGCCGGCACCGCGCCGATCCCGGCCTCCCGCGCCCGCCCGATTTCCCTGGAGCCCAGAACAGATGAGCCTTCGCCCATTGCATGACCGCGTGATCGTCAAGCGGTCGGAAAACGAAACCCGTACCCAGTCCGGCATCGTCATCCCGGACAACGCCGCCGAGAAGCCCGACCAGGGCGAGGTGGTGGCGGTCGGTCCCGGCCGCCGCAACGAAGCCGGCGAGCGTATCGCGCCGGACCTGCGCGTGGGCGATCGCGTGCTGTTCGGCAAGTACGCCGGGCAGGCGGTGAAGATCGGCGGCGAGGAGCTGCTGGTGCTGCGCGAAGAGGACGTGGTCGCGGTGGTCGAGCGCTGAGCGCGTCGCGCGCAGCGGCAAGCCCCACGCAGAACGAAAGAAGCGATCGGGATCATCGGCACGATGGAGAACATCGGCACGATCGGAACCGGATCAGGAAGAAAGGACAAAGGAAAGCAGAGATGGCAGCGAAAGACGTAGTGTTCAGCGACGCAGCACGGGCCAAGGTGGTCGAAGGCGTCAACATCCTGGCCAACGCGGTCAAGGTCACGCTGGGCCCGAAGGGCCGCAACGTGGTGCTGGAGCGCAGCTTCGGCGGCCCGACCGTGACCAAGGACGGCGTGTCCGTGGCCAAGGAGATCGAGCTGCAGGACAAGTTGCAGAACATCGGCGCGCAACTCGTCAAGGAAGTCGCGGCCAAGACCAGCGACAACGCCGGCGATGGCACCACCACGGCGACCGTGCTGGCCCAGGCCATCGTGCGCGAGGGGGTGAAGTACGTGGCGGCCGGACTCAATCCGCAGGATCTCAAGCGCGGCATCGACAAGGCGGTGGCCGTGGCCATCGAGGAGCTGCGCCGCATCAGCAAGCCCACCACCACCAGCAAGGAGATCGCCCAGGTCGGCACCATCTCGGCCAACGGCGAGAGCGCCATCGGCGAGCGCATCGCCGAGGCCATCGACAAGGTGGGCAAGGAGGGCGTGATCACCGTGGAAGACGGCAAGTCGCTCGGCGATGAGCTGGAGGTGGTCGAGGGCATGCAGTTCGACCGCGGCTACCTGTCGCCCTATTTCATCAACCAGCCGGAGAAGCAGATCGTCGCGCTGGAGCAGCCCTACCTGCTGCTGGTGGACAAGAAGATCTCCAGCATCCGCGACCTGCTGCCGGTGCTGGAGCAGGTGGCCAAGGCCGGCCGGCCGCTGCTGATCGTGGCGGAAGACGTCGAGGGCGAGGCGCTGGCCACGCTGGTGGTCAACAATATCCGCGGCATCCTCAAGGTGGCCGCGGTGAAGGCGCCGGGCTTCGGCGACCGCCGCAAGGCCCTGCTGGAAGACATCGCCATCCTGACCGCCGGTACCGTTATTTCCGAGGAGATCGGCCTGACGCTGGAGAAGGCCGGGCTGCATGACCTGGGCCAGGCCTCGCGCGTGGAGATCGGCAAGGAGAACACCACCATCATCGGCGGGGGAGGCGAGGCGGCGCGCATCCAGGCGCGCGTGCAGCAGATCCGTGCCCAGATCGAGGAAGCCAGCTCGGACTATGACCGCGAGAAGCTGCAGGAACGCGTGGCCAAGCTGGCCGGTGGCGTGGCCGTGCTCAAGGTGGGTGGCGCGACCGAAGTCGAAGTGAAGGAAAAGAAGGCACGCGTGGAGGACGCGCTGCACGCTACCCGCGCGGCCGTGGAAGAAGGCATTGTCCCCGGCGGCGGCGTGGCGCTGATCCGTGCCCGCGCGGCCGTGCGCGGCGTCGCGGGAGCCAACGCCGACCAGGAAGCCGGCGTGAAGATCGTGCTGCGGGCGCTGGAAGAGCCGCTGCGGCAGATCGTCGCCAATGCCGGCGAGGAAGCCAGCGTGGTGGTGGCGCGTGTCGCCGAAGCCAGCGGCAATTTCGGCTACAACGCCGCCACCGGCGAGTACGGCGACCTGGTCGAGGGCGGCGTGGTGGACCCGACCAAGGTGACGCGCACCGCCCTGCAGAACGCGGCGTCGGTGGCGGGCCTGATCCTGACCACCGATGCGGCGGTGTTCGAGCTGCCCAAGGGCGAGGAGCCGAGCGTGGCACAAGGGCCGGGTGCCGGCGCCGGGCTCGACTTCTAGAGCACCCGTCTTTCCCTTTCTCCGCTGTTTCCCCGGGTGCCTGGCAGGCCCCGGGCCAACGCCCCCTCGGCTTCGCGGCCCAGGGGGCGTTGTTCTTGCAGGCCTGCGGCGCATCGGCCGGGCTGTCAAGGCTCCGTTCGCGTTTTGCGCGATCATCGCGCAAAATCTGCGTCAGCGGCCGGAATCGGGGTTATTTCGTAATGCCCGCCGCGCCGTTCACTGGCATGATGTAAAAAATCGAACGATCGTTCATAATTCGAACTTCCGGTATGGAGGCGAGATGCCGATCCCGGGGCGGCCGGTGTGCCGGTGCGCATCCCGCCGATGACGTTTGCGTGATCAGATTTCCGTTTGCAGCTTGTCCCGTATATCCGCTTGACCTCGCTTCCCATGTCCGCTGCCTCCTCCGCCACCCCCGGCTCCCCCCAGGCTTCTTCCGACCCGCGGCCCCAGGCCGGCAGGCCGGACGCCGCGCTGGATCCGCAGGTGGCGCAGCTGCTGGACCTGATCGCGCGCGCCAAGCGTCCGCCCATCAACGCGCTCGATCCGCTCGATGCGAAGATCGCCTACGAGAAGAGCGCCCCCATCCTCGATATCGCGCCGCTGCCCGTGCATCACGTGCAGGACCTGAGTGTGCCGGCACGCGACGGCCATGCCATCGGCGCGCGGTTGTATGCGCCGCGTGAGGCGAGCTGGGCCGACCCGTTGCCGCTGCTGTTGTACTTCCATGGCGGCGGATTCACGGTGGGCAGCCCGGCTTCGCACGATCCGCTGTGCCGGCTGCTGTCCATGCGTGCCGATTGCATGGTGCTGTCGGTGGATTACCGGCTCGGGCCGCAGTGGCGCTTTCCCACGGCGGTCCACGATGCCTTCGACGTGCTGGCCTGGGCCTACGCCGAGGCCGGCGCGCTGGGGGCGGATCCGGCGCGCATCGCACTGGGCGGCGACAGCGCCGGCGGCACCCTGGCCACCGCTTGCGCGGTCGAGGCGCGCCGCCTGGGCCATGCGCCGGTGCTGCAAATGCTGATCTATCCCGGCACCTGCGCGCGCCAGGATACGCCGTCGCACCGGGCGCTGGCGGAGGGCTACCTGCTGACCGCCGAGATGATCCAGTGGTTCTTCGCCCAGTACCTGGACCAGGACTCCAGCCGCGACGACTGGCGCTTTGCCCCGCTGGACGGCGGCGGCAGCGGTGCCGACGTGGCCGGTTGCTGCCCGGCCTGGATCGCCGTGGCCGGCTACGATCCGCTGCACGACGAGGGCGTGGCCTACGCGGCCAAGCTGCGCGCCGCGGGTGTGCCGGCCGAGCTGGCCGAGTATCCGGGCATGATCCATGACTTTTTCAAACTGGGCCGCTTCGTGCCGGCCGTGGGGCAGGCCCACGACGATGCCGTGGCCGCGCTGCGCGGCGCCTTCGGCGCCGCCTAGCGCTGCCGGCCCGACCCAGGCCCGCGCACAAGACGGGCTTCCCCGACCCCCTTTTTTCGCAGTTCGTAGCACAAGGAGACAGAACCGATGCAACGCCGCCATTTCATCGTCCGCGCCAGCGCGCTAGCCGCCACCGCCGCCTTCGGCCTCGCCGCCGCGCCGGCCCGCGCGGATTCCGCCGCGGACAAGTTCCCGCAACGTCCGATCCGGCTGGTGATCGGCTACACGGCCGGCGGCTCGACCGACATCCCGTTCCGCGTGCTGGCCGAGAACGCCAGCAAGATCCTCGGCCAGCCGGTGATCGTCGAGAACAAGCCCGGTGCGGGCGGGGTGCTGCCGGCGCAGATGATGCAGGCCACGGCCCCCGACGGCTACACGCTGGCGCAGGTGGCGATGCCGGTGTACCGCCTGCCGTATACCACCAAGATCAACTGGGACCCGGTCAAGGACCTGACCTATGTGATCAACCTGGCCGGCTATTCCTTCGGCGTGGTGGTGCCGGCCGACTCGCCGATCAAGTCGATGCAGGAGTACATCGCCTACGCGCGCGCCAATCCGGGCAAGCTGACCTATGGCTCGCCGGGCTCGATGACCACGCTGCACCTGACCATGGAAGAACTGGCGCTGAAGCAGAACGTGCAGTTCTCGCATGTGCCGTTCAAGGGAAACTCGGAGTCGCTGCAGGCGCTGCTGGGCGGACACGTGATGTCGGTGGCCGACACGCCGGGCTGGGCGCAGTACGTGGAGAGCGGCAAGCTGCGCCTGCTGTCGACCTGGGGCGACAAGCGCTCGGCGCGCTTCCCCAACGCGCCGACGCTGAAGGAACTGGGCTACGGCATCGTGCAGACCTCGCCCTTCGGCCTGGTGGCGCCCAAGGGCACCGACCCGAAGATCGTCAAGAAGCTGCATGACGCCTTCAAGAAGGCGATGGAAATGCCGAACTACCGCCAGGAGCTGGCCAAGTTCGACATGGAGCCGTACTACATGAGCAGCGAGCAGTATGCGCAGTTCGCCGCCGAGACGGTCAAGAAGGAAAAGGCCATCATCGAGAAGCTCGGCCTGGCCCGACCGCAGTAAGGTGGCCGGCCGCGCCGGGGCCGGCGCGGCCGCCTTGCATCGCCCACGAGAGAACCGGCAATGGCCAAGACCGATTTCCGCCACAGCGTGCCGCTGCGCGTGCGCTGGGCCGAGGTGGACCCGCAGTCCATCGTCTTCAACGCGCACTATCTGACTTACTGCGATATCTGCGTGACCGAATACTGGCGCGCGCTCGGCGTCCGCTACCCGGAGGACGTGCTGGGCGCGCACGGCGTGGACATTTTCGTCGCCAAGTCCACGCTGGAATACCACGCCTCGGCCCGCTTCGACGACGAGCTCGAGGTACGGGGGCGCATGGCGCGCCTGGGGCGTTCGAGCATGCTGTTCCGCGTGGAGATCTTCCGCGGCGAGGAGCACCTGATCACCGGCGAGATCGTCTACGTCTGCGCCGATCCCGCGACGCAGAAATCGGCGCCGATCCCGGGGCCGGTGCGGGAAATCATCGAGGCCTACGAGGTGGTCAAGCCCGCGTCATGACGGAGCCGGGCCGGCGCAGCTGAGGCTGCACATCGAGGCTGTGCGCCTCAGCTGCGCACGCATTGCTGGTCGACATAGCGCAGTGCATCGGGCAGCGCGTCGCGGAACAGCATCCATTCATGGTCGCCATCCATGATGCGCAGCTCCACCTGCTTGGGCTGGATCTGGTAGAGGCGCCAGAACATGATGGCCGAGACCACCGCGATGCCCAGGCGGTCGTGGTCGCCGGAGGCGATCCACATCGGCACGCGCAGCTTGCCGGCCTGGTAGGCATCGAGCTGGCCGGCATAGTTGAGCGCCTTCCAGGCATCGGGGTCGAACTTGCCGTTGCGCATGAACTGCGGCGCGCGGCGCGCGGCCGAGGTCTCGGGCGGCAGCGGGTCGTAGGCGGCGGGACTGATCGCGGCGGCGCCGCAGAACAGGTCCGGATGGCGCAGCGACAGGCTGACCGCACCGTAGCCGCCCATCGACAGGCCGGCCACCGAGCGCGCGCGCCTCTCCTTCTGCGTCCGGTAGTGCAATTCCACATAGGGCAGCAGGTCCTTGACCAGCGCGGTGTCGGCCTTGGCCACGGCGCCGTCGGTCCACCACGACGACGGCCCCTCGCTGGGCATCACCACGATGGAGGGACGGAGCTGGCCGCGCGCGATGAGGCCGTCCATGGTCTCGATGGCACCGCCCTTGACGCGCCAGCTGTTTTCATCCTCGTCGGCGCCGTGCAGCAGATAGATCACCGGATAGGCGGCCGCGCCCGCCTGGTAGCCGTCGGGCACATAGACGGTGAACTTCAGCTCGCGGCCGAGCGTGGGTGAAGGCGCGGCGTCGGAAAACACCTGGCCGGCGGCGCAGGCGCTGCCGGCGGCGAGAGCCAGCGCGAGCGCGGTGGCGGTGCGGCCGAGGCGGGTACAGAGGGAACGCAGGGCGGGCAGGGCGGATGACGGGCGCAGCAAGGGGTGAAGCAAGGGAAAACGGGTAAGGCGCATGAAGATTCAGGAACGGTAGGATGGCCGGCAGCGACTGCAAGTGCGCCCGCCCGGCCGTCGCGAGGCGCCGCCGGCAGCACAGGCGATGGCCGCGCCGCGCGATGGCCGGGCGGCAAGGGCGCTATTGTCCCGCAAATCCGCGGCACCGCCATCTGTCGCGACCAGCGATGCGATCGGTGGCGGGGTGGGGCGGCGAGGCGCGGGCCTTCGCATTTCCGCTCCCGAGGCCCTATCATCGTGGCTGGACACGGCGCTGCACGGCGCTGCACGGCGCGCAGCCGGATGCGCTGCTTTCCCTCGGCTGCCTGCCCTGCCTGTCGTCTCCGTCTTTCATCATCATCTTTCGTTACTGCCTTCCGTCATGACCGTTGCCATCCTCCTTTGCCAATGGGCCGAGGCGCGCGAGCGCGCCCGTGCCATCCGCTATGCCGTGTTCGTCGAGGAGCAGGGCGTGCCGGTCGAGCTGGAATGGGACGAGTGGGATGAGCCGAGCTGGCACGCGCTCGCGCTGGGCGAGGACGGCTCGGCCGTGGCCACCGGCCGCCTGTTGCCGGATGGCCATGTCGGGCGCATGGCCGTGCTCAAGTCCGCGCGCGGTACCGGCGTCGGCGCGCGCGTGCTCGACGCACTGATGGAAAAGGCCGCCGAGCTGGGCTATCCGGAACTGGTGCTGAACGCGCAGACCCACGCTGCGCCGTTCTACGCGCGCGCCGGCTTTACCCAGGTCGGCGACGCCTTCGAAGAGGCGGGCATCCCGCACGTGGAGATGCGCAAGCGGCTGCGGGCCTGAGCCCGGCCCCGCTCAGCGCGGCGCCGGTTCGGTGCCGGCGTCGTGCGGCAGCATCATGCGGCCCTGGTAGGCCACCTCGCCGATGCGGCCGTTGGCATCGAAGCTGCGCTCGCACAGGTCGAAGCGCCCGTCGTGGCGCACGCGCAGCACGGTGCTGGCGCGCGTGCCATAGGCGGGCGAGCGGATGAAGGCCGATGACAGCAGCTTCTCCCACTCTTGCGACACACCGGTCTGCGGCAGCTCGAAGTCGGCGGCCTGGCGTGCATCGGCGAGCAGTTGCAGGTAGGGCTCGGCGCTCGCGCCGGGCTGGCCCGGGTCGGCGGCCAGTGCCTCGGCCAGGGCGCCCACGCGGCTGCGCAGCTTGGGCCAGGGGGTGTCGAGCAAGGCGTTCGAGACGCCGTAGATGCCGGGTGCGAGCCGCTGCGGGCGGCGCGTGGCGCTGCGGTTGCTGTACCACCAGAGTTCGCGCAGGTCGCTCGCCAGCAGGTTGAAGCCGTTGTAGGCGCCTTGTTCGCGCGAGACGGTGTCCAGGTAGGCGTGCGGGCCGCTCTCGCCGCGCAGGAAGCCGGCCACCAGCTCGCCGCGCGAGCGGGTGTCGGTCCGTTTCTCGGAGGGGGCGCGGTAGTTGGTCAGGGCCGCGAAGCGGGCCCCGGAGGTCATGCCCATCCAGGTGCCGGCCTCGCCGATCACCTCGGCCAGGTCACGGCCCGCGAGCACCTGCGGCGCATCCTGCCACCAGTGCGCGGGAGCGGCGGGGCGCGCATAGAACTCGTCACGGTTGCCGGCCACCACCAGGGCATAGTCCGGATGGGATTGCCAGGCTACCACTATCAGGCACATATCGCTTCCTTCTGCTCCGTCCTCCGCGCTCCGCGCGCCGGCTGCCGCCGCGTCAGAGCCGGTCCAGGTCGATGAAATGCTCGACCTGGCGTTCGCCGCTGACCCATTGCTGGAGGCCGCTCTGCAGCCACAAGCCGGCCAGCGTGTCGGCGAAGGCGGGCGGCACGTCCGCGTAGCACTCCATCCAGGTCTGCAGGCCGGCACGGGTCTCCGGCCTGCGCATCAGCGTACCACCAATCCCGGTCGCCTCGGCAACGGTTTCCATCCAGCGGTGCCATTGCGGCAGGGCGGCGGCCGCCTGCACGTCGTCGACGCGGAAATACACGTAGAGATGATCGCTCATGGCTGGCGCTCCGTTGCGTTGGCTGGCTGACCCGGGTGGGATCAGCCCGCTGCCTGCTCGGCGCCGGGCAGCGGCACCTCGTAGGGCAGGGGCAGCACCGCCAGGGCGGGGCCGTCGACGCTGCCGGCATGCAGCGCGCCGGCGGCGGCGTCGATCTTCAACTCGGCCAGCGCGTCCCAGCCGCCCTCGGGCGACGGCGCGGCGTTGACGATCATGCCGCACGGCTGCTCGGGCTCCTGCGGGCGGAACACCTCGGCGCCGGCTGCCGCCGGCTCGCCGTCGCCGTGCACCAGCCACATGCGGCGCTTCAGCGTGCCGCGGTACTGGCTGCGCGCGACGATTTCCTGGCCGGGGTAGCAGCCCTTGCGGAAGCTGACACCGCCGATCAGTTCGAGGTTGATCATCTGGGGCACGAACTGCTCCTGCGTGGCCACGCCGATGCGCGGCAGGCCGGCGCGGATCTCCAGCCAGTCCCACAGCGCGCTGCCGGCGGGCGCCAGCGTGGCGGCCAGGGCGGCATGCACGGCCTCGGCCTGGTCGGTCGCCAGCACCACTTGCCAGCGCGGCTGGCCGGCGCCGTCCGGCAGGCGGATCACGGTGGCGCCTGCGGCACCGCCGGCGCTGTCCCACACGCCCTCAGGCGCTGGCAGGCCGGCCTGCGCGAGCGCGCGGGCCGCCTCGGGACCGGCCACGCCGAGCACGCGCAGGGCGGCGCCGGCATCGGCCAGCTTGGCCTTGGCGCGCAGCACGAACATGGACAGCCGCTTCTGGACGGATGGGGCGATGTCGGCCGCGAGCTGCAGCACGATGCCGTCGGCATCGCGCCACATCAGCAGGCTGGCCAGCAGGCGCCCCTTGGGCGAGCAGTAGCCGGCCAGGCGGGCCTGGCCGGCGCCGAGGTCTTCCACCGCATTGGTGAGCTGGCTGTGCAGGAAGGTCGCGGCATCGTCGCCGGCGACGCGGACCAGGCCCAGGCCGGCCGGGGCGCAGACGATGCCGCGCTGGCGCAGGGCTTCGTACTGTTCGGCGAGCGGGGCGGAATGGGCGAGGTCCGGGGTAGGGGTAGGCATGGCGGATCGGTGTGGCAACAGGCTTGCCGCGGCGGGCTGGCTGGCCCGCCGGGCGTGGCATCGGGGCTGGTCCGCACGAGCGGACCGCACGCCTGCAGCCTTGGCGGCAGGTGGGCGCGCGGCGCCGCGCAAGGGGCGCCGACGGCGCCCGGTGGGCGGCCGGGCTCGTGGCGGAGCAGGGCTCCCGGTATTATATGAGGCTGTCGCCATTTTGGCCGGCGGCCGCCGAGCGGGCGGGAGCCGGCCGCGCGGCCCCCGGGCCGCCAGCATTCCTCACATGAAACGAGTTCTTGTACGCCTGGCCGCGGCCTGCGTGGTCTTCGCGCTTGCCGCCACCGGTGCCTTCGCCTGGTGGGCCAGGCATCCCCTGCCGCTGAGCGGGTCGCCCCTCGAAGTGATCATCCAGCCCAATTCCAGCGTAGCCAGCGTCGGCCGCCAGATCGCGCGCGGCGGTGTCGGCATGGACCCGCGCCTGTTCTTGTTGCTGGCGCGGCTGACCGGCAAGGGCGGCGAACTGAAGGCGGGCGGCTACACCTTCGAGCAGGGCGCCACGCCGCTGTCGGTGCTGGAGAAAATCGCCCGCGGGGACGTCACGCACTACGTGGTGACGGTGATCGAGGGCTGGGAATTCCGCAAGATGCGGGCCGCCATCGATGCCAGCCCGGCACTGAAGCACGACACGCGCGGCATGTCCGATGCGGACTTGATGCGCGCGATCGGCGCGCCGGAAAGTGCGCCTGAAGGCCTGTTCTTCCCGGATACCTACCTGTTCACCCGCGGCAGCAGCGATCTGGAACTGTACAAGCACGCCTACCGTGCCATGCAGCGGCGGCTCGCCGACGCCTGGGCGGCGCGCGCGTCCGGCCTGCCTTACAAGAGCCCCTACGATGCACTGATCATGGCTTCCATCGTCGAGAAGGAGACCGGCCAGGCGGCCGACCGGTCGATGATCGCGGCGGTCTTCATCAACCGCCTGCGCAAGAACATGCTGCTGCAGACCGACCCGACCGTGATCTACGGCCTGGGCGAGCGCTTCGACGGCAACCTGCGCAAGCGCGACCTGCAGGCAGACACCCCGTACAATACGTACACGCGGAGCGGCCTGCCGCCCACGCCGATCGCCCTGCCCAGCCTGGCCTCGCTGGCGGCCGCGATGACGCCGGCGCAATCCGATGCGCTCTACTTCGTCGCGCGCGGCGACGGCAGCAGCCAGTTCTCCAACTCGCTTCCCGAACACAACCGCGCGGTCGACCAGTACCAGCGCGGCAAGACTCGCTGATATCGCATTCATGCGCGGAAAATTCATTACTTTCGAAGGCATCGACGGTGCCGGCAAGAGCACCCATATTCCCTGGCTGGCCGAACGTATCGCAGCGCGCCTGCCGGCGGGCGCGAAGGTGGTCAGCACCCGCGAGCCGGGCGGCACGCCGCTTGGCGAGGACCTGCGCCAGCTGCTGCTGCATCGCAAGATGCACCTGGAGACCGAGGCGCTGCTGATGTTCGCGGCGCGCCGCGAGCATATCGCCGAGGTGATCGAGCCAGCCCTGGCGCGCGGCGACTGGGTGCTGTCCGACCGCTTCACCGACGCCACCTTCGCCTACCAGGGCGGCGGCCGCGGCCTGCCCACGGCGCGCCTCGAAGTCCTGGAGGCCTGGGTGCAGGCCGGCCTGCAGCCCGACCTGACCCTGTTGTTCGATGTGCCGCTGGAGACCGCGGCGGAGCGCCTGGCCGGCGCGCGCGAGCCCGACAAGTTCGAGGCCGAGTCGCGGGCCTTCTTCGCGCGCACGCGTGACGAGTACCTGCGCCGGGCGCACCAGTCGCCGGCACGTTTCCGCATCGTCGACGCCACGCGCAGTATCGAAGCGATTCGCGCGGAGCTTGAACAGATCCTGGCAACGCTTTGATTGCCAAAGGAAAACGATGGCAACGGCCAGCCCGGTACGGGGTGCAGTCCATGGTAAGGTTGGCGCTCCGCCCAGCCGGCCGCGCGCCATCCTTCCCGGCGGACCTGGCCGGGACTTCACCTGAGTTTTCTCCTCCAAGGGCTTGATTCACATGCTTTATCCCTGGCAGACCGAAGACTGGAAACAGCTGGCCGCGTTGCGCGGGCGGCTGCCCCAGGCCCTGCTGATCCACGGCCAGCAGGGCATCGGCAAGCGCGATCTCGCCTTGCATTTCGCCCAGGGCCTGCTGTGCGAGACGCCGCGCGCCGACGGCCAGCCCTGCGGCAGCTGTCCGGCGTGCCATTGGTTCAGCCAGGGCAACCACCCCGACTTCAGCGTGGTGCGGCCGGAGGCGCTGGAAGGCGGCGCCGAGGGTGATGGCGAGGAGGGCGGCCGCAAGAAGGCGCCCAGCAAGATCATCCGCATGGAGCAGGTGCGCGCGCTGATCGAGGCGGTCGGCGTCGGCACCCACCGCGCCGGCATGCGGGTCGCGCTGGTCTATCCGCTCGACGCGCTGCAGACCGAAGGCGCCAATGCCCTGCTCAAGACGCTGGAAGAACCGCCGCCGTCGACCCTGTTCCTGCTGGTCACCGACCGCCTCGACCGCGTGCTGCCGACCATCCTGTCGCGCTGCCGCCAGTTCGCCGCGCACCGGCCGGCGCCGGCCCAGGCGCTGGCCTGGCTGGAAGCGCAAGGCGTGCCGGACGCCCAGGCGCAGTTGGCGCTGGCCGGCGGCGCGCCGCTGACGGCGCTGCACGCCGCCGAGGCGGAGGAGATGCCGTTGCAGCGCTGGCTGGTCGGCCAGCTCGGGGCGGGCGCTGGCTTCGACGCGCTGGCCGCCGCCGAGCACCTGCAGAAACTGCCGGTGCCGGCCATGCTTGGCATCGTGCAGCGCTGGACGTACGATCTGCTGAATCTGCGGCTGGCGCAGGGCGTGCCGCGCTACTTCCCGAAGGAAGGCGCTGCGCTGGCCCGCTGCGCGGCGGCAACCGATGCGCATCGCCTGCAGGGTTTCCTGGGGCACCTGGCCGGCCACCGCCGCAGCGAGAACCATCCGCTGGCGGCACGGCTGGTGATGGAAGCGGTATTCCTGGACTACCGCCAGCTCTTTCAATAAGGCCTGCAGCAAAAAGGGGCCGCGATGAACAAGGGGTCAAACATGAACGTGGCTGCCGCGGCGGCCGCGCCGGAAGGCGCGCCCACCGGAATCAGGGCGACAGGAGGGACGACGGCCGGGGCGGCAGGAGGGACGCAAGGCAGTCCCCAAGGACGCCCGAACGTGCTGTCCCTGTCGATCAAGGACCAGGCGGGCCTGTATGCCGCCTACATGCCGTTCCTGGCGCGCGGCGGCATCTTCGTGCCCGCCAACCGTGCCTTCCGGCTGGGGGAGACGGTGTTCCTGGTGCTGTCGCTGCTGGACCGGCCGCAGCGTTTCCAGATCGCCGGGCAGGTGGCATGGGTCACGCCGCCGGGCACGCCGATGAAGACCCCGGGGGTCGGCATCCATTTCCCCGACGACGACAACGGCCGCAATCTGCGCCGGGCCATCGAGGAAATCCTCGGCAAGGCGATCGTGTCGGGGCGGCCCTCGCAGACCTTGTAAGCTTGTCAGCGGGCCGCCACGATGGCGGCCCGCCGCCTCACCGCCTCACCTTTGCTTTCTATGACGCAAGCCGGCTTTACCATGCTTACCATGCGTATGGCGCGACAGGACGACCCGGCCGCCATCGCCGAGATCCACAACGGCACCGTGCCCGCGCGCATGGTGACCGCCGGCACCGAACCGGTCAGCGCGGCTTCGCGCCAGGCCTGGTGCGAAGCGCAGCTGCCGCGCGCCGCGCTGCCCGGCAGTGTCGAGCGCGACCTTCTTATCCCCGGCCACCGCCTGATGGCGGACTGACCAGCGCCTGTTCATCATGTTCGTCGATTCCCACTGTCACATCGATTTCCCCGACCTGTCTGCGCGCCTGCCCGAGCTGCTGGAGAACATGCGCGCCAACCAGGTGTCGCATGCCCTGTGCATTGCCGTCACGCTGGAGGATTTCCCGCGTGTGCTCGCGCTGGCCGAGCAGCATCCCAACCTGTACGCCTCGGTCGGCGTGCACCCCGACTACGAGGAAGGCGAGGAGCCCACGCTGGAGCGCCTGCTCGCGCTGTCGGCGCACCCGCGCGTGGTCGGCACCGGCGAGACCGGGCTGGATTACTACCGGCTCAACGGCCGCAGCATTGCCGACATGGAATGGCAACGCGAGCGTTTCCGCACCCATATCCGCGCCGCGCGCCAGACCGGCAAGCCGCTGATCATCCATACCCGCTCCTCGGCCGACGACACCCTGCGCGTGATGCGCGAAGAGGGCGCGCGCGAGGCCGGCGGCGTGATGCACTGCTTCACCGAGACCTGGGACATCGCTCGCCAGGCGCTGGACGAGGGCTTCTATATCTCCTTCTCCGGCATCGTTACCTTCAAGAGCGCGGCCGATCTGCAGGAGACCGCGCGCAAGGTGCCGCTGGACCGCATGCTGATCGAGACCGATTCGCCGTACCTGGCGCCGGTGCCCTACCGCGGCAAGACCAATGAACCGGCCTGGGTGCGCCACGTGGGCGAGTTCATCGCCAAGCTGCGCGGCGTGCCGGTGGAAGAGGTGGCGGCGCAGACCAGCGATAATTTCTTCCGCCTCTTCAAGCACACTAAAAGGAATCCCGATGCCTGACCTGAAGATATTCCGGCGCGCCGTCGGCGCCATGCTGCTGACCGGCTCCCTGGTGGCCTGCGCCACCGCCACGCCGGTCGACGACATGCGCAAGGCCGTGGTCTTCGACGACGTCAACGCGGTGCAGAAGCTGCTGGCGCGCGGCATGGACCCCAACCAGGTGGATGCCAAGGGCGATCCGATGCTGGTGGTGGCGGTGCGCGAGAAGTCGGCCAAGGTGATCAAGACGCTGTCGGCCGCCAAGGCCATCGACTTCGACAAGGCCAATGCCGCCGGCGAGACGCCGCTGATGATGGCCTGCCTGCTCAACGAGCCGGACGTGGTCAAGCTGCTGGTGGAGCAGTACGAGGTCGAGATCAACAAGACCGGCTGGACGCCGCTGCACTACGCGGCGACCAATGGCAACACCGGGATCGTCAAGTACCTGCTCGACCATTCGGCCTACATCGACGCCGAGAGCCCGAATGCCACCACGCCGCTGATGATGGCGGCGCGCGGCGGCCATATCGAGACGGTCAAGCTGCTGCTCGACGAGGGCGCCGACATGCGCCTGCGCAACCAGCAGGGCATGACGGTGATCGATTTTGCCGAGCGCTACCATCAGGACGAGATCGCCGCGGGCCTGAAGTCGCGCTGGCAGAAGCTCTATCCGGACCTGCCGATGGCGGCCCCTGCCAAGGCGGGCGCCGGCAAGTAAGGCATGGCGCCGCCCGGCCGGCGGCTCACAGGTCGTCGGCCAGGCGCAGTCCCGTGAACTGCCAGCGCTGGTGCGGGTAGAAGAAGTTGCGGTAGCTGGCGCGGATGTGCGATTCCGGCGTGACGCAGGACCCGCCGCGCAGCACCATCTGGCCGCTCATGAACTTGCCGTTGTATTCGCCCACCGCGCCGGCCTGGGGCCGGAAACCCGGGTAGGGCAGGTAGGCGCTGCCGGTCCATTCCCACACGTCACCGAACATCTGCCGCAGCACGCCCGAGGTATTCTGGCGATCGGGCAGCGGCCGCAGCGCATGGCTTTCCGCGAAGTTGCCGGTGGCCGGCAGCTTCTGCGCCGCGTGTTCCCATTCGGCCTCGGTCGGCAGGCGCCGGCCGGCCCAGCGGGCGAAAGCCTCGGCCTCGTAGAAGCTGATGTGGGTGACCGGGCTGTCGGGGTCTACCGGATGCATGCCGCGCAGGCTCATCTGCCACCAGGCGCCGTCCCGTTCCTCCCAGTACAGGGGTGCCTGCACGTCCTGTTCGCCGACCCAGCGCCAGCCGTCCGACAGCCACAGGCCGGCGCTCTGGTAGCCGCCATCGTCGATGAATTCGCACCATTGCTGGTTGCTGACCGGATGGGAGCAGAGCTGGTAAGGCACCAGCAGCACGCTGTGGCGCGGTCCCTCGCAGTCGAAGGCGAAGTCGTCGCCGGCATGGCCGATCGACGCCACGCCCCCTTCGAAGGCGATCCACTCGGGGGCCGGGCGCGGATCCGCGACCACCGCCGCTGCCAGTTCGTGCGCATAGGCCGGGCGCAGCGGATTCTGCGCGAACAGGTGCAGGATGTCGGTCAGCAGCAGTTCCTGGTGCTGTTGTTCATGATGCAGGCCCAGTTCGATCAGCGCCGCCTCGGCATCGGTCTGCGCCGTCGCCAGCAAGGCCGTCATGGCGTCATCGACCGCTTCGCGGTAGGCCAGGACTTCATCCAGCGTGGGGCGTGTCAGCAGCCCGCGGCGCGGGCGCGGATGGCGCGCGCCGACCGCCTCGTAATAGGAGTTGAACAGGTAGCGGAAGCGCTCGTCGTAGGGCGCGTAGCCAGGCAGGCGCGCGGCCAGCACGAATTCCTCGAAGAACCATGCGGTGTGGGCCAGGTGCCATTTGGCCGGGCTGGCATCCTCCATCGACTGCACGGTCGCGTCGGCATCGCTGAGGTCGGCGGCGAGCGTCTCGGTGGCGGCGCGGATATGCCGATAGCGCGCCAGCAAGTGCGCTTCGTGCGGCGGAGGGATGGCGCTGGCAGGCAACAGGGCGGATGGCATGCGGGCTCCCGGACTCGGACTTGGCTGAGGGCCAGCGGCAGAAGCGATGGCCGCCATGGCCAGGCCGCTGTAACGAAGGCGCGCGGCGCCCGCCGCGTGCGGGCGCCGTGCCTGGAACGGACGCTGGATTGCCTGCTGGGGTGCGCCGCGGCAGGCCCCGCCCGTGATGCCGGCGGGGCAGCGGCAGGCGCGCCGCCGTCTCTTGGCTCCATCATAGACGCGATCCCCCGCGACCGCGAGCCGCGGTGGCGGGGGATCGGAGAGGGGTGCGGCTGCCCGGAGAGGGCCGGCGCGTGCCGGCCGGGCGGCAGCTGCTGGCGTCAGGCAGCCAGCGCGGCGCCGTCGTTCAGGGCCTGCACTTCGGTGCGGGCGGCGGCGATGCTGGCCTCGCGGGCTTCCGGGCCGAAGGCCAGGCCGTGGGCGCGGACGAAGGTGATGTCGGTGATGCCGAGGAAGCGCAGGACCACGTCGACGGTCTGTTCGTGCAGGTCGAGCTTCGAATCGTCCTGGCGCACGCCGCCGCGCGAGGACACTACGATCACGCGCTTGCCGCCGGCCAGGCCGACAGGGCCGTTCTCGGTGTAGCGGAAGGTGCGGCCGGCCTGCGCGATGCGGTCGATCCAGGCCTTGAGCTGGCTCGGGATGCTGAAGTTGTACTGCGGCACGCCGATCACCAGTACGTCGGCGGCGAGGAATTCAGCCAGCCAGGTTTCGGTACGTTCGAGTTCGGCTTGTTGCACCGCGTTGAGGCCGTCCTTGGGGCCGCCCAGCACGGGCAGCAGGTTGCCGGACAAGTGGGCGGGTGCGTCCTGATCCAGGTCGCGCACGGTCAGCTTGGCGTCCGGGTGGCTGGCACGCAGGTCGGCCACCACCTTGGCGGTCAGGCTGCGCGAAACGGAATGGTCGCCGAGGACGCTGGAATCGATTTGCAGGATGTTCATGATTTGGCTCCACAAGGTGGTCGGGGTTGGATGTAGGAAAGATAGAGCCTCGCCATTGATGCCGGTAGTGAGGCAAAATGGAAATTATTGTTCTATCAATGGAACGGGAAGCCAGGCTGACCGGGGAGAGACGAGGCATGAGCCGACGAGGAGCCGACCAATGCAGGACCTGAACGACCTGTCGCTGTTCGCGCAGGTGGTGCGCCATGGCAGCTTTTCCGCGGCCAGCCGGGCTACGGGCGTGCCGAAATCGCGCCTGAGCCGGCGCATCGCGCAACTGGAGAAGGAACTGGGGATGCAGCTGCTGCGCCGTACCACCCGCCAGGTCCGCGTGACGCCAGTGGGCGAGGCCTACTACGAGCGCTGCAATGCCATGCTGAAAGAGGCGGAGGCAGCACGCGAGGTGATCGAGCTGGCACGGGAGCAGCCTGGCGGGACCTTGCGCGTCAGTTGCCCGGTGCCCATCGCACAGAGCCTGCTGGCGCCGGCCATCGGCCGTTTCATGCAGGCCAATCCGGCGGTGCGCATCGAACTGGAGGCCACCAACCGCCGCGTCGACGTGATCGGCGAAGGCTTCGACCTGGCGCTGCGGGTGCGCGAGGTGATCGATGATTCCAGCCTGGTGGTGCGCACCTTCGGCGAGAGCCCGGTGATGCTGGTGGCCAGCCCGCGCCTGCTCGACGGGATCGGGCGGCCGCGCACCCCGCAGGCGCTCAATGGCGTGCCGGGAGTGGGGCAGCAGCCGCATGACGGCAAGCATGTATGGACGCTGTCCTGCGCCGACGGCCAGTCGATCCAGATCAGCTACGATCCGCGCCTGGTCACCGACGAGTTCGCGGTACTGCGCGAGGCGGCCATCGCCGGTGTCGGCGTCGCCATGCTGCCGCGCATGTTCTGCCGCGAAGCGATCGAGCACGGCGATCTGGAACTGCTGCTGCCGCAGTGGGCGATGCCGGTCGGCACCCTGCACGCGGTATTCTCTTCACGCAAGGGCATGACTCCCGCGCTGCGCCGTTTCCTGGATTTTCTGGCCGAAATCCTGCCGGAGACCGCATACCGGGCCGGCATGCAGCCGATCGGCGGGCCGCCGGGCATGCACCGCCCCATCGATACCTGAGACGTGGCGCCGCCACCACGCTGCGACGCCGGCGTGGGCGCCTGGCGTCTTTACCTTCACGCCATGCCGCATTAAGGTACAAGGGCGTCTGTCAGCGTGCGCCCGCGAGCGCACGCCGGCCGGCGCCAACCGGTCCATCGCCGCCCTGAGCGGGCAAGGAGAGCAGGCCATGAGCAGTTCGCAAGCTTCCCAGGATCTTGGCAAGGCGGTGCTGCGCATCGTGCTGGGCGCGCTGATCCTTTGCCACGGCATCAGCAAGCTGATCAGCGGGCCTGGCTTCGTCGTGCAGATGGTGCAGCAGGCGGGTTTGCCGCAAGCGGTGGCCTACCTGGTCTATATCGGCGAGGTGGTGGCGCCGATCCTGCTGATCCTTGGCATCTGGACCCGCCTGGCGGGCCTGGTCGTGGTGATCAACATGCTGTTCGCGCTGGGCCTCGTGCACATGAAGCAGTTCGGCGAGATGTCGCCCACCGGCGGCTGGGCGCTCGAACTGCAGGCGCTGTACCTTGCCGGCGGAGTGGCCGTGCTGCTGCTGGGCGCCGGCCGTTTCAGCTTCGGCGGGGCCGCGGGGCGCTGGAACTAGTGCGCGCTGGCGGCCGGGCCGTTGCGCGCACAGCTTGTGCGGGTGCTCTGACCGGGCCTGCCCGCCCGGCCATCGAGCCGCCGATCGGGCCGCCCATCGAGCCCATCGACTAGGACCTTCCGCGCATGCTCGGGCGCCTCCCTGATCGAACGGCAGATCGTTTTGTGGAACCGGTCCCGTGCCTGTGTCGCGGTGCCAAGCACCCCCTCACGTTTCCCGCATGACCAGGATTCGCACACTGTCGGGGTGGGTCTGGCTCATCGACACGGCATTCGGAAACAGCGGCCGCCCCAGCCGCGCCAGTGCGTCCCCAGGCGGCATTTCCACCGCCAGGCGCCTATCGCAGGCGATCGCCAGCAGCATCGTCTCGTGCCGGCGCACGGGTTTCGCAAGGTTGTGCGCCAGGTCATCGGCAATCGGCGGTCGGCGGTCGGCGCCGGCGCGGTGACCTGTACGACGCCGCGCGCTTGCGCCGCCTTGGCGAGCGTCCGGTTGCAGGAACTGAGGGCAGTGGCAAGCCCGAGGTTCACCCCTCCGGCGGTTACCAAGTGTGCCATTTCCGATGGGGAGGCCTGTACCAGATGCGGCCCACGCCAGGGTAGCGCTTGGAAAATGCGGGTACCGTATGCCGCAGCCGACCCGGCGGCTCTCCGCGGGCAGGTCGAGCGTGCAGGGAGCATTCTTTCGCCAGCATTCCGAGACGTGGCAGCTTCCGGCAATATGGCAAAATCTGCTGCTTTTTTTGCAACGAGAGATGCACACCGAAGAGCACGGTTCCGGCTGGAGGCATTCCGAGTACATGCCGGGGGAGACCAAGCAATCGATCGTCACCCGCTCACTGCGCTACACGCCGATCGGAATCTCCAGGGTCCGCAGTGATCACCGTAATTCCGGCCTCACTGACCGCTACGAACATGAGCATGCTTACCTTGCGGTTCTCCAGCTTCGTCCATTTGGTGAGCAGCGGCTTTGGGTGGCTGGCAAGGAGGCCCCGTATATCGAATATGGCGCAGGATACCTGGCCATCCATGACCTCGAACGCCTGTGGATGGCGGATCTGATCGGTCCCTATGACTGCATGCAGTTCTATATACCGCAGAGCGCTCTTCGAGAGACTTCCGCGGATCTGGGTATCAAGGAGGTGGAGCACCTCCGCTGCCCGCCGCACTTGAGTGTCGCAGACCCCGTTGTCCATCAGCTGAGCCTCGCGCTGCTTCCTGCCCTTGAACATCCCGAGCGGGCATCGACGCTTTTCGTGGACCACATGGCCTTGGCCTTGCGGGTCCATCTCGTCCATTACTACGGGGGGGTGCACGTCGCCAGCCGGAAGGTGCATACGCGCCTGGCGCCGTGGCAGGAGGCTCGAGCGAAGGAGATGATCATGAATAACCTGGAAGGCGACATCTCGCTTCAGCTGCTGGCAGAAGCGTGCAACTTGTCGCGCGCGCATTTTGCTCGGGCTTTCCGCAGTTCTACCGGCATGCCGCCCCACAGATGGTTGGTGCTCCAGCGCGTGGAGCGGGCAAAACAACTTCTCGAGAAGCCGGCGTTCCGGCTCGGCCAGATCGCCCTGCTATGCGGATTCGCGGATCAAAGCCACTTCACCCGGACGTTCACCAGGCTCGTGGGCACGAGTCCCGGGGAGTGGCGCCGCTGCCGGGGCCACTAGGCTGGCCGAAGCTGCGAGGAAAGCCGGCCATCCGCCGCCGTAGCGGCGAGGACGAAACCGGCCTTCACCTGTACTGCCAGCACGGCCAAAGGACCGAAAATGGCAGCTTAGGCGTTCAGGAAGGCGAGCAGGTCGACATTGACCTGATCGGCGTTGACCACGCACATGCCGTGCGACGCTCCCGGATAGACCTTGAGCGTGCCATTCTTGAGGATCTTGGCCGAGAGGCGGGCCGAATTGTCGATGGGCACGATCTGGTCGTCGTCACCGTGCAGGACCAGCGTCGGCACGGTGATTCTCTTCAAGTCCTCGGTGTAGTCCACTTCCGAGAACTCCTTGATGCAGGCGTACTGGCCCAGGATGCCACCGGTCATGCCCTGCGCCCAGAAGGCATCGATGGTGGCTTGCGAGACCTTCGCGCCGGGCCGATTAAAGCCGAAGAATGGCGTGGCCAGGTCTCTATAGAACTGCGAGCGGTTTTCCGCCACGCCCTTGCGGATACCATCGAATACTTCCATCGCCAGGCCGTTCGGATAGGCCGCGGTCTTGAGCATGATCGGCGGCACCGCGCCGATCAGAACCGCCTTCGCCACACGTTTCGTGCCATGACGGCCGATGTAGTGCGCCACTTCACCACCGCCGGTGGAGTGGCCGACCAGCGTTGCGTCCTTGACGTCGAGCGCATCCAGCAGCGCGGCCAGGTCGTCGGCGTAGGTGTCCATGTTGTTGCCCTGCGCGGGCTGGTCCGAACGTCCATGGCCGCGACGGTCATGGGCGATCACGCGAAAGCCCTTCTGCGCCAGGAACAGCATCTGGGCGTCCCAGGCGTCGGCATTGAGCGGCCAGCCGTGCGAGAACACCACCGGGCGGCCTGCACCCCAGTCCTTGTAGAAGATGCGCGTGCCGTCTTTGGCCGCAACGTAGTGGCCCTGCTTCGTGGCACGGCTGCCGGCTGGCGCGGATTCCGCGGCGGTGGGCGTCAGGGCGGCAATAGAAGCCACTGACGCGGCCGCGACGCCGACGGTGCTGCCGACCAGCAGCTGCCGGCGCGAGGTATGGATGTGTTGAACTGAGTCCTGGGTGTCTTCTTTTTGCATGGTCAGGGCCACCTGTAGGTTGGCTCGAAATCCTGGATGAATGAGATGGATGAGATGGCTGGACACCGGCACCACGCCGTTGAGACGTGGGCTGCCGGCGGCGCGGCGATCAGCGTGCCGGCACCGGCGCGATGGACTCGTGGGTGGTGGCGGTACGCTGGGGTGCCTTGTGCACCATGGTGTAGGCATAGTCCACGCCCATGCCGTAGGCGCCGGAGTGCTCCTTGACGAGCTGCATCACGGCGTCGTAGGTGTCGCGGTGCGCCCAGTCGCGCTGCCATTCGAGCAGTACCTGCTGCCAGGTCACGGGCACCACGCCGGCCTGGATCATGCGCTGCATGGCGTAGTCGTGGGCTTCCTTGCTGGTGCCGCCGGAGGCGTCGGCCACCATGTAGATCTCGTAGTCGGTGTCATGCATGGCCGACAGGGCGAAGGTGAGGTTGCAGACCTCGGTCCACAGGCCGGAGACGACGATCTTCTTGCGGCCGTTGGCGGCCAGGGCATCGCGCACCTTCTGGTCGTCCCAGGAGTTCATCGAGCTGCGTTCCAGGGTCTTCTGGCCGGGGAAGACATCGAGCAGTTCCGGGTAGGTGAAGCCGGAGAAGGACTCGCTCTCGACCGTGGTGATGGTGGTCGGGATGTTGAAGATCTTGCCTGCCTTGGCCAGGCCCACCACATTGTTCTTCAAGGTCTGGCGGTCGATCGACTGGACGCCGAACGCCATCTGGGGCTGCTGGTCGATGAAGATCAGCTGGCTGTTCTGCGGGGTCAGGACTTCAAGCTTCGGGTTCGACATGGAATGGCTCCTGTTGCGGACGAGAATAGGGTTGCTGCCGGCACGAGCTGTTACGGCAGCGCCGTGTCGGGGCGGCCCGGAACAGGGGCCGACGATCGGTGTCTTCGTCCGGATGGCAACCTGGAGCGAGCATAATGGGCGCTGTCGTCAGCGCCCATTGGCACTTCGTGTTAGTCGACCGCTGCCTTGGTCTTATCGAGACGCCAGGCGATTGCGTCAGAGAAACCGTCCCCGAGCGGCGGTGCCTCAAGGTCGCGGGTCAGGCGCAACGCGCAGCCATCGCACGGCGATGGCGAGCCTTGGCAACGTCGCCTGCGGCCCGAAGGCGCTGTCGATCGGGGGACTTTCGCATGAGGCGGTGGATCAGCGTCTGCTCAGGACGTCACCGACGAAGGCATCCTCCGACAGCGGCCGCGACCACAGGTAGCCTTGGCCGACAGGACAGCCAAGCGCCAGCAGCGCTTCCCGCTGGGCCTCGGTTTCCACGCCTTCCGCGACGCACTCGAGGTTCAATTCGCGCGCCAGCGCGATCATGCTGCGGCAGATCAGCGCCCGCTGGCTGTTGCCATCGACGTTGCCGACGAACGAGCGGTCTAGCTTGATCTGCGTGAAAGGCAGGTCGGCAAGCAGCTTGAGGGTGGTGATGCCGACGCCGAAATCGTCCATGGCCACGCCATAACCCATCAGGCGCAGCCGGTTGAGCGCCACCGACAGCGTGACGGCGTCGTGCACGGGGAAGGTCTCGGTCAGTTCGACGGTGAGCAGCCCGCGCGGGATGCCGCTGGCGGCGACCTGGGCATCGAAGCGTTCAAGCATGCCGCTGCTGCATAGCGTCTGTGCCGAGGCATTGATGCTGAGCGGCACGCTGGCGCCGCCGGCTTGCAGGCGGGCCTGCACCGCCAGGCAGCGCTCGGTGACCAGCGAGAAGATGGCGTCGGTCTCGCCAAGCGCTTCGAGCCGCGCGATGAAGTGGTCGGGCGGGACCAGCCCGAAGTCCGGGTGCTGCCAGCGGCACAGAGCTTCCGCGCCGGCCAGGGTGCCTGTGTCGATCCGGACCTGGGGCTGCAGCAGGATGAAGAAGCCGCTTCGCGTGCGCAGAGCGTCCAGCAATTGCCGGTCGTCCGGCAGCTCAGGCGGTGCGCCGGACGCATCCTGGCTGCGCAGCGCCACGGCATCCTGCAGGATGCCGTCGAGCGATTCCGCGCACAAGGGCTTGCGCAGGGCATGCACGCGCGGCAGCCCGATCGCGCCTGCCAGGTCGGCATGCGAAGCCAGGATGCCCTCGTCGACGGCGCTCATCCACGACCAGGCCGGCGCCCGTCCGGCGAAGGCCTGCGCCCCGCGCCGGCTCAGTTCGCTCATCAACTGCGGCCCGTTGAGGCGAGGCATGTCGATGTCGCACAGCACCAGGTCGAAGGGCAGGGTGGCCAGCAGGTCGACGGCTTCGCGGCCGTCCGCGGCACAGCGGACGTCGGTAACGCCGAGGCGCTGCAGCAGGAGCTCGGCTGCGGCGCGCTGGAAGGGGTGGTCGTCGACGACGAGGACGGCAAGGGTGGCGTAGGGGTTCGGCATGGGGGAGGGATGGGCCGGCGCCGCGGGGCGGGGTACCCCCCGGCGGCGTTGTCGTAGCCTCTATTCTGCGATATTTCATACCCAGCATAGGCGAGGTCCGGGCAGCCGCCTGCCTATACCCGCTACAATCGCTGCCCGTAGTTCTGAAGAAGACAAGGTAACGATGGTGTTAGGCTGGTTCGGATTCTCCATCCTGTGGCTGCTGCCGCTGCTCTGGCGCCTGGGCGCCCGCGCACTGGCGCGTGAGCGCGTGTTCGGTCCCGGTTCGCTGCGCGTGGCCGTCGGTACCTCGATCGTGCTGTGCGCCAGCGCTTCGCTCGAAGCGCTGACGGCGGCGCAGGGCAGCGAGACCGGCGGTGGCGCCGCCGGCCACGCGCTGGCAGGGCTGGCCAGCCATGCGGTTGGCTGGACCGGCGCGCTGCTGCTGATGCTCGGTGTGCTGGCGCTGGCCGCGCCGATGGTGTTCGGCGAAAGCTGGCGCAGCCTGTTCCTGCGCCAGCCCAGGCCCGCGCGGGTCGAGCCGGACGAACGGCCGGGGCCCGCGCCGCGCGAGCCGGACTACCGCGAGTCCGGCAATGCGGGCGGCTATGTGCCGTCGGCGGCAGATCGCGCGCCGGGCTGGAACGAACCGACGCAGCGCCACAAGAGTTTCGAGGCGGTCTCCGCACGCCGTCAGCCGGTCTGGCAACCGCCGCCGCGCACGCGCGAATCGCCGCCGCAGCCGGGTGAGATCTGGCTGCAGCAGGCGCCATCGCCTAGTGCCCCCGGCACCGGCGAGCGCGCCGCGGCAGGTGGGGTTGCACCCGGAGTGCGCGCGCCTACGCGGCTGAAGCCTGCCGCACCGCCGACTTCCCAGGCTGCGGCCCCGGCTGCCATAGGTGCCGCGACCGCACGCGCGGCGCTGGCGCCGCGCAACGCGGCGGCTGCGCAAGTCCAGGGCCAGGCGCGCAAGCCGGCGCAGACTGCCCAGCCTGCGCGGGCATCGCAGGCGCCGGCAGCCGGGCAAGCCGCCAAGGCTCCGATCACCCGCCCGGCGCCGACGACTGCGCAGCCCGCCACGCGCGGCACCGTGGTGAGCAGTCCCTTCCACCAGCCTCAGCTCGGCCTGCAGGGCCGGGCCACTACCCTGCCCGGGGCGCAGGCAGCGTCCGCGGCAAGCACCGCCAGCGGCGCGGCTGCCTCGGCCGCTGTTGCTGCGGCGGCAACGGTGGCAACGGCCGAGGCGCCGGCTGCGGACCGCATGGCCGAAAACCAGGTCCCCGCCGCTGCCGCAACGATAACCACCGCCGCGACCACTGCCGCTACCAAGTCGGCGAGCGACGCGTCCGATGGTGCGGCCGCGCCTGAGAGCCCGGCGGGCCAAGGCGAGCCGGTCGGGCAGGACACATCCCCGGCGACCGGTGCGGCCGGCACCGGGTCCGCAGGCCAGGCTGCCGCGGTACCGGCAGCACCAGACGAAGGCGCGGCAGCCACCGACGATGGTCCCGCCTTGCCCGACCCCGCTGCCCTGGCTGCCATCCGCCAGGAGGCCGAGACCCTGCTGGCAGAACTGCGTGCGCTTGCCGCCGGATCGGGGCAGCCACATCCGGTGACCGCGCAGCCGCTCCCCCATGCCGACAGCATGGTGTCCGCGCCGGTGCCGGCGGAGGCCACGGCGGCGGAGCCGGCCGTGACGCCGGAAGCGGCTGCCGTGACACTCGGGCCGGCCGAGGCACCGGTGGTGATCGAGCCGATCCTGCCGGACGGGATGGCGGCATCCGTCGAGGCGCCGCCGGCCACGACTGCCGATGCCGTCGCCAGCGCGGCGCCGGGCGGGGTAGGCGAGGCGGACAAGGCAGGCGTGGTGTCGCCGCCGGCTCCGGAACCGGAACCGGCGCCGGAGCCTGTCGCAGTCGACAGCACTACCGCACCGGCAGTCGTGTCGGCGTCAACCGAGCCGGTATCCGCCGAAGTGCATCCCGACGCGCAGACGGCGCCGGCCGATGCGGCTCCGGCCGACCCGCACGAAGCAGCGCAGATGCCGGCCGTCATCGACGCGGCCGCGCAGGCGCCGGATCCGGACGACGCCGTAACCGTGCTCGATCTGCTGCCAACGATGGCTGCCGAGAATGCGACCACGGCGGGCGTCGCGATGGCCGACCAGATGCTGGCGGCGGAAGCCGAAGTGGCGCTGGAGGCCGAAGCGGCCGAGCAGGCGCTCGAGGCGCCGGGCGCTACCGCAGAGCCAGTCACCGAACCCGCCGCGCAACAAGCCGCGGAACAAGCCGTGGAACAAGCCGTGGAACAAGCCGCGGGAGCGCACGCGGCCGAACAGGCGGCGCAAGCCCCGGCGCCAGCGGATCCGGCCGAAGCACCCGAGGCGGCCGAGGCGGCCGAGCCGTTGGCACCGGTAGAAGCGGCCGATCCGATGGCGCAGGCCACCGGCGATGAAGCAGCCGATGTCGCAGCGGCCGAAGACGAGGCCGAAGACGAGGCCGAAGACACGGCCGAAGACACGGCCGAAGATTCCACCGCCGATGCGGCCGGCAACGAGGAGGCCGAACCCTTCGACGCCAATGCCCTGCTGAGCCAGGCCAGCGCGCCGGCCGGCAAGCCGCGCATCGTGCTGCCGGCCGTGGTGGGACGGGTGGTCTCGCTGCAACCGCCGGCGCCGCCGGTGCCGCCGCCCCCTCCCGCGCCGCCCCGCGTGGTCGACTACCGCCTGCCGCCGGCGGAGCTGCTGGAAGCCGCCGGCGATGATATCGAGCACGTGCCGCAGGCGCGCCTGGACGAGACCCGCGGCCTGATCGAGCAGCGCCTGGCCGAGTTCAAGGTGCCGGTGGCGGTGGTCGGTGCCTCGGCCGGGCCGGTGATCACGCGTTTCGAAGTCGAGCCGGCGATGGGCGTGCGCGGTGCGCAGGTGGTCGGCCTGATGAAGGACCTGGCGCGCGCGCTGGGCGTCACCTCGATCCGCGTGGTCGAGACCATCCCGGGCAAGACCTGCATGGGGCTGGAGCTGCCCAATGCGAAGCGCCAGATGATCCGGCTGTCCGAGGTCGTGCGTGCTGCCTCCTTCCAGTCGCACGCCTCGCGGCTGGTGCTGGCGATGGGCAAGGACATCACCGGCAATCCGGTGGTGACCGACCTGGCACGCGCGCCGCACCTGCTGGTGGCGGGCACGACCGGCTCCGGCAAGTCGGTGGCGGTCAACGCCATGATCCTGTCGATGCTGTACAAGGCCACGCCGGAAGACGTGCGCCTGATCATGATCGACCCCAAGATGCTGGAGCTGTCGGTCTACGAGGGCATTCCCCACCTGCTGGCGCCGGTGGTCACCGACATGAAGCAGGCCGCGCACGCGCTCAACTGGTGCGTGGGCGAGATGGAAAAGCGCTACCGCCTGATGTCGGCGCTGGGCGTGCGCAACCTGGCCGGCTACAACCAGAAGATCCGCGCCGCGGCGGCGGCCGGCGAGAAGGTGCCCAATCCGTTCTCGCTGACGCCGGATGCGCCCGAGCCGCTCAATCCGCTGCCGCTGATCGTGGTGGTGATCGACGAACTGGCCGACCTGATGATGGTGGCCGGCAAGAAGATCGAGGAGCTGATCGCGCGCCTGGCGCAGAAGGCGCGCGCCGCCGGCATCCACCTGATCCTGGCCACGCAGCGTCCCTCGGTGGACGTCATCACCGGCCTGATCAAGGCCAATATCCCCACGCGCGTGGCCTTCCAGGTCTCCTCCAAGATCGATTCGCGCACCATCCTCGACCAGATGGGTGCCGAGACGCTGCTGGGCCAGGGCGACATGCTGTTCCTGCCGCCGGGCACCGGCTATCCGCAGCGCGTGCATGGTGCTTTCGTGGCGGACGATGAGGTGCACCGCGTGGTCGAGCACTGGAAGCAGTTCGGCGAGCCCGACTACGACGAGACCATCCTCGCCGGCGACGCGCCGGAGGGTGCCGCCGACCTGTTCGGCGAAGGCGGGCAGGGTGGCGACGGCGAGAGCGATCCGCTTTACGACGAAGCCGCGGCCTTCGTGCTGACCTCGCGCCGCGCCTCGATCTCGGCGGTGCAGCGCCAGCTGCGCATCGGCTATAACCGCGCGGCCCGCCTGATCGAGCAGATGGAGGTGGCGGGCCTGGTCTCGCCGATGGGCCGCAACGGCGCGCGCGACGTGATCGCGCCCGGCGGTGGCGACTGAGTGAGCGGAAGGCAGCGATCGGCCGGCCGGCGCGCCGGCCCGGGGAGAGCAAGCGATGGACGCAGACCAGGGCAACCTGTTCGCCGGCGTGCCGGTCGGCGCGGCCGATGAAGTGTTCACGGCGCTGCTGGAGCGCCGCGGGCTGAAGATCGAGCGCATCGTCTCGAACGGGCAGGCCAGCCCGCCGGGCTTCTGGTACGACAGCCAGCAGGAGGAATGGGTGCTGCTGCTGGAGGGTAGTGCGGCGGTGCAGATCGAAGGCGAGGCCGCGCCGCGCCTGCTGCAACCCGGCACCTGGCTGCGCCTGCCGGCACATTGCCGCCATCGGGTCGCGTGGACCGAGGCCGGTCGGCCGACGGTCTGGCTGGCGGTGCACTACGACGGGTGCTGAAGCGGCCGCCTTCTCAGCCGCGGGCGCGCAGCTTGTCCGGATTGCGCACCAGGTAGACGCGCGCCAGGCGGCTGTCGGCCCGCCAATGCAGCGCGGCCGCCAGCGCCAGCCCGCCGCCGGCGTCGCGTACCACGAAGCCCGGGTTGCCGTTGATCCGCGCGCGCCGCATCACGCTGGCCGGTTCGCGCCGCCGCCAGGCATCGAACAGACCGCACAGCAGGCGTGCCACCGTGACACCGCCATGCACGGGGCGGGGAATGGCCGCCGCGCGTCCGCCGCCGTCGCTCATCAACTGGACGTCCTCGCACAGCAGTGCCGCCAGGGCATTCGGATCTCCCGCCTGCAGTGCGTGCTCGAAGGCCTGCATCAGGGCTTCCGTGCTGGCATGGTCCAGTTCGCAGCGCACGTAGCCACGCCGGACGTGGCTCCTGGCCCGCGCGGCAAGCTGCCGGCAGGCCGCGGCATCGCGGCCCAGGCGGGCCCCCACCTCCTCGAAGGGCAGGTCGAAGACGTCGTGCAGCAGGAAGGCCGCGCGCTCGAGCGGCGTCAGGCGTTCGAGCGTCAGCAGGAAAGCCGTGGAGACATCCTGCGCATAGGACAGGCGTGCCGCGGGATCCGAGCTGTGCGGATCGTCCGGCGCGAGCAGGTCCGCCTGCTCGATCACCGGCTCGGGCAGCCACACGCCCACGTAGTGCTCACGCTGGCGCCGCGCGCTGCGCAGTTGGTCGATGCAGGCATGGGTGGCCATGCGGGTCAGGTAGGCGGCGGGCTCTTCCAGGCCGGCCAGCGAGGTGCCCTGCCACTGCAGCCACAGCGCCTGCACCAGGTCCTGCGCCTCGCTGCGCGAGCCGAGCATGCGCCAGGCCAGTGCCAGCAGGCGGGCGCGCTGGGCTTCGAAGAGGCCCAGATGCGCATCCGCTGCCCCGGCCAGCGGCGTGCTCATCGGCTGGCTCCTGCTTGCTGCCGGCGTGCCGTCTCGCGCCAGGCGGAGAGTTCGGCGACGACGCGGCCGGGCTGGTCGACGTGCAGGTAGTGGCCGCTGCCCTCCAGCAGCACGCGTGACACGCCTGCTTCCCGCGCGATGCTTTGCTGGTTGGCTTGCCAGGCGGCGCGCATCGCGGCATCTTCCAGTCCGGCGGGAAAGTCACGCATCACGTCGCTGCTGAGCACCAGCGTAGGCACGTGCGGCAGGGCGGGCAGTTGGCGCGCCTGCTGCAGTACCGTGTCGAAGCCCGCGTTCTCCTCGCGCAGCGTGTGGTAGTGGCGTGCCGAGAAGGACCAGGCCACGGCGCTGGCGCGCGTGCCGGTGGGCAGGCGTGCGGCCACCAGCGATGCCGGCAGGCCGAGCCAGCGCGTCAGCCCGAACGGCGCCAAGGCATCGCTGAGGGCAAGCAGGCGGTCGAGGCCGCTGCGGAAGCGGGCATAGCGCTCGGGCGGGAACTGCGCGGCGTAGTCGCGCCCGACCGCGTCGATCAAGGCGAGTCCGGCCACATCGGCCGGATGCTGGCGGGCGTGCATGCCGGCCAGCAGGCCGCCCATGGAATGGCCGGCGAGCAGCCAGGGCGGTGCTTCGCCGGCGGCGCGCAAGGCCTGGCGCAGGTCCGCCACGGCATCGAGGCCGAGGCGTGGCGACGAGGCTGCATCCGACCAGCCGTAGCCGGCCCGATCGTAGCTGCAGACCCGGCCGCCGGCCGACAAGCGATCCTGTACCCAGGCCCAGTCCTGCGACCAGCCGGCCATGCCGGCTTCCAGTACCAGCGTGGGGCTTCCCTGTCCGGTGCAGTGCAGGTGGATGGACCTGCCGGAGACCGCCACGCGCTGGCCAGGCGGCGGCCAATGCGTGGCGATGGCGCCATCCTGCCGCTGCTGCCAGGCCCGGCTGCCTGCAGCGAGGACGGCAAGGGCGCAGGCGCCGGCGACTGCAGCGGCGGCTGTGCGGGCAGCGCGGGTGCGCCAACGGGGAGCGGGCCGCCGCGTCGGCGGCGGGGTGGTAAAGGCGGGCGATCGGGTCATGGATTCGGGTACCTGGGAGGGATCGGAGCGGTGCAGCCGGCACCTGTGCCGGCGGCCTCGTCCCGCTGTCTGCCGCAACGATGCCGCTGCGACACCCTGATGACGGATCAGCCGCGCCCGATGTGACATCGAACCGTCAGGCGGCGGCATCCGCGCCCCCCCGCTCCTCCCCCGCGCCCCATGCGCTGGCCTGCGTCAGCGGGCCGGTGCCGGAAACACCGGCTCGCCCAGGTTCAGCATCAGCCGGTTGGCCCAGGCGAAGATGGCGATGGAGTGGACCAGGTCGAGGATCTCCGCCTCGCCGATGCCGGCCTGGCGCAGCGGCACGAGGTCGTCGGCGCCGACGCGGTCGGGGCGTTCCGTCAGGGCGATGGAGAAGGCGCTGATCGCCTGCTCGCGGGCACTGGTGCCGGCCGTGCGGGGGTCCTCGAACACCTGCACGATGGCGTCGTTGCGCTTGGCGAGCTGTTCGAAGCGCTGCGCGTGCACCGAGGCGCAGTAGACGCAGCCGTTCAGGCGCGATACCACCGTGCTGGCCAGCTCGCGCTCGGCGCGCGGCATGCCGCCGGGCGCGTACATGATGGCGTTGAAGGCGGTCGAGCGCTGGCGCAGGATCTCGGGCTGGTGGACCAGGAACAGGTAGTAGTCGGACACCTTGGCCTTCGGATGGCTCTCCTCCAGCACGGCGATCTGCTCCGGCGTGGCGCGTTCCAGCGCCACCACGTCCAGCCACGCTTTCCAGTCCAGCACCTCGTTGGTGAAGCCGTGGCGCTGGATCACCGCGCCCGCCACGCTGGCCGGCACCGGCGCCGCCGCAACGAAGGCAGGTGCCGGCGGGATCTCGCGGCCCGCCAGGGCCTTCATGGCCTTCAGCCCCGCCACCAGGCGCACCTGGTAGGACAGGAAGGCGATCAGCTGCGCCAGCGTGACCACCTCCGGCGTCGACAGGCCAGCGGCCGGCAGGGCGCGCAGCGCCGCCGCGTCGCCCTCGACCGGGCGCTCGATCAGCTTGCGCGTGAAGGCCAGCATGGCGCCCAGGCGGCCGCTGGCAGCCGCGGTGGCCTCGGCATCGCCCTCGGCGACGGCCTGCACCAGCTTGGGCTCGGCGCCGGCCTGCTGCAGGCGGGCGCGGTAGTGGGCGGCCAGCTCGGCGCTGGGCGTCAGGCGCGCGGCATACAGCGCCACCAGCAGCCGCTCCGGCAGCGTCAGGCCGGGCAGGGCGGGATCGAACAGGCCGGCATAGCTGCCCTGGGTGGCCTCCACCACCTTGGCGCGCGCGTGGCGCAGCGTATGCGTGGCGCTGCCGGCTTCGAGGCCGGCGAGGTGGTCGACGAGATCGGGGGAAGCGTTGTCTTGGCTCATGGCGGTGTTTGTGGTGGTGTCTTCTGCGTCTCGAATGCAAGGTCGGGGATACCGTCTCACGCCGGCCGGCGCGTCGACGACGATGCCGCGGCAGCCTTGGCCGCCACGGCACGCACCAGGAAGGCGTGCACGCCGCTCCACGAGCCCTCGTCGGCGGCGGCGTTGGCGGCCGGCGTGCCGCCGGTGGTGCTGATGCGGCCGGAGACCGGATGGGCGTAGACCATCTGCGTGGTCGGCACGTAGGGGAACAGGATGGCATGGCCGGCGGCCGCGAAGTCGAGGTGGGCGACTTCGTGCGGATGGCCGTGCGCGGCCAGGCGCTCGGCCACCATGCGCGAGTACAGGCTCGACGGCCAGGAGCCGTCGTCGGTGCCCGACAGCAGCATGACCGGACCGCGGATCCGTTCCACGGCGATGCGGGCGCGTTCCACCGCGTCCGGGTCCTGCAGCGCGGTCAGGATGGCACGTTCATGCCGGTGCGGTGCCGGGCCTTCGTCGTACGGTGCCCAGGTGGCCGTGCGGTTGTGTTCCCACAGATGGGGAAGCGGCTTGCCGCCCAGCAGCCAGGCCGCGCCCTCGCGCCCGATGGCGGGATCGGCGGCGTTCTGCGCGCTGTGCACCACGGCGCCGGGTACGTAGCCGACCACGGCCGAGACCAGCTCGGGGAAGGTCGCCCCCAGCAGCAGCACCAGCTCGCCGCCGCGCGACTGGCCGGACAAGGCGACGAAGCCGTGGGCCGGGCGCAGCCTGGCGTGCATCCAGCGCAGGCCGCGCTCGAAGTACTCCAGCGGCGTGTTGGAGATGTAGTCGGACAGCCCCGGCGCCTTGAAGTAAGCCAGCGCCAGCGCGGCATAGCCGTGCGAGGCGTAGAGCGCGGCGCGCGGCTCGTTGATGCCGCCGCCGGAGCCGTTGAGGATCATCACGGCCGGGTGCGGGCCCGGGCCCGGCGGCAGGTAGAGCGTGCCCACCAGCCCGTCCTCGCGCAGTTCTTGCCGTGTCACGCCGGACGCCGCCAGGCGCTGCACCAGTTCGGCGCGGGCCTCGCCGCCGCCGGCCTCCGCCACCAGCTGCGTGCGCAGCGGCTCGGTGGTGTCGGCATGGAACAGTTCACGGCTGGGTACGTCGAGCGGGCACTGCGACCACAGCAGGCCCATCGGTGCCACGCCTGCGTAGCTGCCCGACAGCGGCGCGTCGCGCCCCAGGTCGACGGTGCCGTCGCCGTCGGCGGCGAAGACCGCCTGGCTGGCCCAGACGACGCCGCGGCCGCGCGTCGTCTGGGCGGTCAGCGTGACGTGCTCGCCGGCACGCAGCCCGTGCACGACGATGCGGCGGGGTTGGTCGATCAGCGCATCGGCCGGGGTGACCTCGAGCACCGGTTCCTGCAGGCCGCCTTGCCTCATTTACCGGCTCCCGCGCTGCGCGTCACCATCATGGCGACGGTACGGTCGCTGGTCATGGGCGCCACCTTCAGGCCCTTCTTGGCGGCCCAGATGTTCTGGTAGTGGTAGAGCGGCAGCACGCCGGCATCATCGCTGACCGCCTTGGCGGCGCCGCGCAGGATGGCCTCGCGCCGGGCCGCATCGAACTCGGCGGTGGAAGCTTCCAGCGCCTTGTCCACGGCGGGATTGCTGTAGTGGCCCCAGTTGGAGGCGCCCAGGCCCTTGGCGGCATTGACGGTGGCGAGCACATTGACCATGGCGTAGCTGGCCTCGCCGGTGCCGTTGCCCCAGGCGAGCATGCTGACGGCGTATTCGTTCTTGTTGGCGCGGCCCGAGTAGACCGACCAGGGCACCACCTCCACCTGTGTCTTGACGCCGATGCGGGTCCAGAACTGCGCCACCGCCTGCGCGGTCTCGGGGCCCTGCGGATAGCGGTCGTTGGGCGCGTGGATGGTCAGCTTGAAGCCGTCCTTGTAACCCGCCTCGGCCAGCAGCGCCTTGGCGCGCGCCGGGTCGTAGGCGATGTCCTTGACCTCCGGGTTGTAGCCGAAGGTGCCGGCCGGCATCCACTGGTTGGCCACCGTCGCGGTGCCTTGCAGGATGCGGTCTACCAGCGCCTTGCGGTTGATCGCCAGCGTCAGGGCCTGGCGCACGCGCACGTCGGTGAGCGGGTTCTTCTCCAGCGGCTTGCCGGCGTTGTCGGTGATGTAGGGGTTGGGGCCGGGACGGAAGCTCGGCTGCAGCAGCATCACGCGCAGGCCCGGATAGGCGTAGACGCTGACGTTGGGCGCCTGCTTCAGCTTGGCGAGGTCGGCCACCGAGACCTTGTCGATCACGTCCACGTCGCCCGACAGCAGCGCCGCGGTGCGCGCCGCGCCATTGTTGATGTAGCGGTAGTTGACCTGCTGCCAGAGCGGCTTGGCGCCCCAGTAGCCGTCGTTGCGCGCCATCATCACGCGCTCGCCCGGGACATAGGAGACGAACTTGTACGGGCCCGTGCCGACCATGGCACGGCCGGCGTTGTAGTCCTCGGTGGCGGCCTTCTCGCCCACGTGCTTGCTGACGATGTGCACCGACGCCAGGTTCAGCGGCAGGTCGGGGTTGGCGATGCGGGTGCGGATGCGCAGCGTGTAGGGATCGGGCGCGCTGACCGACTCGACCGTGCGCAGGTAGCCGGCGAAGGGCGCCACGCTGCCCGGCACGCTGCGTGCGCGCTGGTAGGAGAAGATCACGTCCTCGGCGGTGAAGGGCTTGCCGTCCTGCCACTTCACGTCGCGGCGCAGCTTGAACTCCCAGGTCTTGTCGTCGAGGGCCTTCCACGACTGGGCCAGGCCGGGCTGCAGCTTGTTGTCGCGATTCTCCACCAGCAGGTCCCAGAAATGCAGGTCGACGGAGCGGTCGCCGGCATGGTTGTTGAGTTGCGGGTCGAGCGAGGACAGCGGGTCGGCGAAGCCGATCGACAGCGCTTGGGCGCCGGCATGGCCGGCGCAGAGCAGGGCGGCGGTGGCAATGGCGATGGCGCCGGTGGCGCGCAGCAGGCGATTCATGGGGCGGACTCCGGTTGCGGGGGCGTGTTGGGTGGCGTGGCGGATCGTGGATGGCGAACGGCGCGGCATCAGGTGGCGTCGTTCAGGTGGCAGGCGGACAGGTGCTGCACGGCGATGCCGCGCAGGCGCGGCACTTCGACGCGGCAGCGCGGCAGCGCATGCGGGCAGCGCGGATGGAAGTGGCAGCCCGAGGGCGGCGCCAGCGGGCTCGGGATCTCGCCCTGGATGGCGGCGAAGGTCTTGCGGCGCGCATCCAGGCGCGGTACCTCGGCCAGCAGCGCGCGTGTATACGGATGGTTGGCGCGCGCGAAGATCTCGCGCGCCGGCGCGCTTTCCACCACGCGCCCGAGGTACATGATGACCACCCGGTCCGACATGTGCTCGACCACGCCGAGATCGTGGCTGATGAACAGGTAGGTCAGGCCGAGCTGCTCGCGCAGGTCGAGGAAGAGGTTCAGGATCTGCGCCTGGATGGACACGTCCAGTGCCGCCACCGCCTCGTCGCAGACCAGCAGTTCTGGCTGCACCGCCAGCGCGCGGGCGATGCCGATGCGCTGGCGCTGGCCGCCGCTGAACTGGTGCGGATAACGCTGGCGCAGCGCCGGATCGAGCCCGGCGCGCTGCAGCTGCGCGCTGACGTAGTCGTCGAAGCCGGCGCCGTCGACCAGCCCGTGCAGGCGCGCGCCCTCGCCGACGATGCGGTCCACCCGCAGGCGCGGGTTCAGGCTGGCGTACGGGTCCTGGAAGATCATCTGCACCTTGAGGCGCAGCGCGCGCCGCGCGGCGGCGTCGAGCGTTTCCAGCGGGCGGCCGCGGTAGCGGATCTCGCCGGCCGACGGCGGCATCAGGCCGGCCACCATGCGGCCGAGCGTGGACTTGCCGCAGCCGGATTCGCCGACCAGCCCGACCACCTCGCCACGCCGGATCTCCAGGTCGACCCCGTCCACCGCGTGCGTGACCGGTGCCGGCGCCGACCAGCCCGCGCCTTGCAACCAGCGCTCGAGCGGGCCGGCGCGGCGTTCGCCGAAGCGCTTGGCGATCCCGCTCAGGCGGACCAGTTCTTCGCTGTCGGGCCCCGGCGCGGCGGCCGGGGCATGTGCTGCCGTACTTGCCATGTCCTGCTTGACTCCCGTGGCGGCCTGCGCCGCCATGCTCTGTTGGCTTGCCGCGTTCATGCCAGCTCCGTCGCGGCCGGCTGTCCGGCATGGAAGCAGCGCACCTGGCGCAAGGCACCCTGTGCAGCGGCCGGGCCGGCCGCCTCCAGCTCCGGCTGGCGTGCGCATGCCGCCGAGGCGCGCGGGCAGCGCGCGGCGAAGGCACAGCCCGGCGGCAGCGCCAGCAGGTCCGGCGTCATGCCGGGAATCTGGCGCAGGCGCCGGCGCTCGCGGTTCAGGCTGGGGAGGCTGCCGATCAGGCCGGCGGTGTAGGGATGCAGCGGCTGGTCGAGCACGGCGTCGACCGGCCCGTGCTCGACGATGCGGCCGGCGTACATCACGGCCACGTCGTCGGCCAGGCCCGCCACCACCGACAGGTCGTGCGTGATCCAGATCAGCGAGGTGCCGTGCTGGCGCACCAGGCGCTGCACCTCGGACAGGATTTGCGCCTGGATGGTGACGTCCAGTGCCGTGGTGGGCTCGTCGGCGATGATCAGGTCGGGCCGGTGCAGCAGCGCAATGGCGATGGCCACGCGCTGGCGCATGCCGCCCGACAACTGGTGCGGGTAGGCGCGCAGCCGTTCCTCGGGGCTGGGAATGCCCATCAGGCCGAGCGTGTCGCGCGCCAGTTCGCGCGCCTGCGCCTTGCTGGCGCCGCTGTGCGCGCGCACCGCCTCGATCATCTGCGCCTCCACCCGCATCACCGGGTTCAGCGTCATCATCGGGTCCTGGAAGATCATGGCGATGCGGTTGCCCTGCAGGCGCCGCAGCTCGGGCGCGGGCATGGCGACCAGGTCGCGGCCCTGGAAGCGGATCTCGCCGGCGGCGATGCGCCCGGGCGGGTCCACCAGGCCCATGATGGAGAAGCCCGTGACCGATTTGCCCGAGCCGGACTCGCCGACCAGGCCGAGGATGCGGCCGCGCTCCAGCGTGAAGGAAACGCCGTCGACCGCCGGCAGCACGCCGGCGCGGGTATGGAAATGGGTGCGCAGCCCGCGCACCTCGAGCGTCGGGGCCGCCGTCGCGGCGGGGTTGGGCATGGCGCTGGCGCTCATTTCTGCCACCTCGGGTTGAGCACCTCGCGCAGGCGGTCGGCCACCAGGTTGATGGCGACCACGGTCAGCAGCAGCGCGATGCCGGGGAAGAAGCTGATCCAGTAGGCGTCGGACAGCATGAACTGGTAGCCGTTGGCGATCAGCAGGCCGAGCGACGGCTCGGTGACCGGCACGCCCAGGCCGAGGAAGGACAGCGTGGCCTCCAGCGTGATGGCGCGCGCGACCTGCAGCGAGGCGATCACGATCAGCGGCGGCAGGCAGTTCGGCAGGATATGGCCGGTGACGATGCGCCAGCCCGGGATGCCCTGGCCGCGCGCGGCCTCGACGTACTCGCGCCGGCTCTCGACCAGCGCCTGGCCGCGCGCGGTGCGGGCATAGTAGGCCCACTCCAGCACCACCAGCGTCAGGATCACGTTGCCGATGCCCTTGCCGAGGAAGGCCAGCATCATCATCGCGACCAGGATGGCGGGAAAGGACAGCAGCAGGTCGACCGTGCGCATGATCAGGCTGTCGACGCGGCCGCCCGCGTAGGCCGCCAGCAGCCCCAGCAGGGTGCCCAGCACGCCGGCGATGGCGGCCGAGCCCACGCCCACCGTCAGGCTGATGCGCAGGCCGTAGAGGATCGCCGACCACAGGTCGCGGCCCTGGCCGTCAGTGCCGAGCCAGTAGGTGTAGGTGCCGGCGCCGTTGGGTGTGCCCGGCGCCAGCCGCGCATCGAGCACGTCGAGCTGGAGCAGGTCATAGGGGTTCTGCGGCGACAGCAGCGGCGCGGCCAGCGCGGCCAGCAGCAGGGCGGCCAGCAGTACCAGTCCGCCCAGGGCCAGGCGCGAGCCGAAGAAGTCCCCGGCCACGCGGCGCCAGGGCGCCTGCTGCCGTGCCGGCACGGCGGCGGCCGGCGGCGCCGCCGGGGAGGTTGTCGTTTGCGGCGTGCTCATGGCGTGGGCTCCAGCCGCACGCGCGGGTCGAGCAGCTTGTAGAGGATGTCGACGATCAGGTTCAGCGTCACGAACAGGCACACCACCACCATCAGGTAAGAGACGATGACCGGGCGGTCGAGCGCGTTGATGCTGTCCAGGATCAGCTTGCCGGCGCCGGGCCAGGCGAAGATGTTCTCGGTCACCACGGCGAAGGCGATGGTGGAGCCGAACTCCAGGCCCAGCACCGTCACCAGCGGGATCAGGGTGTTGCGCAGCACGTGGCCCAGCACCACGCGCAGCGGCGACAGGCCCTTGGCGCGGGCGAAGCGCACCCACTCCTGCGGCAGCACCTCGCGCACGCCGGCGCAGGTCAGGCGCAGCACCAGCGAGACCTTGAACAGCGCCAGGTTCAGCGCCGGCAGCACGAGGTGGCGCAGCCCGTCGGTGGTCAGCCAGGACCACTGCACGCCCAGCCACTGCGCGGTCTCGCCGCGCCCGCCAGAGGGCAGCCAGCCCAGCTTGACGCTGAAGGCCATGATCAGCATCAGGCCGACCCAGAAGGTCGGCAGCGAGAAGCCGACGATGCTGCCGGCCATCAGCAGGCGCGACAGCGGATGCTGGGGATAGAGCCCGGCGAACAGGCCGAGCGGCACGCCCAGCACCACCGCCAGCAGCAGCGCCGCCACCGCCAGCTCTAAGGTGGCCGGCAGGCGCTGCAGGATCAGCTCCACCGCCGGCACGCTGTAGACGAAGCTGTTGCCCAGGTTGCCGTGCAGCGCGCCGGTGACGAAGGCCAGGTATTGCCGCCACAGCGGCTGGTCCAGCCCGAGCTGGGCGATGATGCGGGCACGGTCGGCCTGGTCGGCGTCCTGGCCGATCAGGATGTCGACCGGATTGCCGATGGCGTGCAGGCCGGCGAAGACGATCACCGTCATCACCAGCACCACCAGCAGGGCCTGCGCCAGGCGGCGCGCCAGCCAGCGGCTCACGAGGCCTGCTCCGCGACGCCCGGCGCGGGCGCCGGTGTCCATTCGTCGCCGAACACCTCGGGCTCGGCGAAGGCCTCCATGGCCGCGTAGTGCAGTTCGATGTCTTCCTGGTAGAGCAGGCCGGCGATGCCTTGCCCGAGCCGGCGCGCCCCCTCGCTGATGGCGGGGATGTCGCCCGAGACGGTGCCGTGCGACAGCGCGGCGGGGTAGCAGAAGCAGTGGATGCGCGACAGGCCGGGGCAGGCGCCGGGCCGGTTCTCCAGGAACTCGAAAGCCGGCCCCAGGTCGGGCGAGTCGGACAACTCCTGGTCTTCCTGGCCCGCGCGGGGCGTGTAGCGGTCGCGCCAGAAGCGGATATGGGGTGCGATCGCGGCGAATTCGGGGCGGGTTTCCAGGGCGATGCGGAAGCCGGTCGAGAAGATGAGGAAATCCAGCTCGAACACGCCCTTGGGGGTTTGCACGCGCAGGCCGGCGCCGGCGGGCTCGAGGCCCTCGATCGGGCAGCCCAGGTGGAAGCGCGCGTTGGGGTGGCGCGACACGCGCAGCGTGCTGCCGCGCGGGGGCGGCACCTGCTGGCTGTTGATGTAATGGCGGATGCGCCATTTCCATGCATCGGACAGGCCCGGATGGCCGTGCGTCAGGCCCGGGCTGCCGGCCCCCTTGCCCTTGTTGACGCGCGGGATGTCGGCGCGGCGGATCAACAGGTCGACGCTGGCGGCGCCGGCCTCCAGCGCGGTGGCGGCGCTATCCATGGCCGAGGCCCCCGCGCCCACCACGCCGACGCGCTTGCCGCGCAGGGTGGCGTAGTCCATCGCGTCGGACGAGTGCGCCCACAGCGCGCGCGGCAGCGCCTGCGCGAACGGCGGCACATAGGCACCGCCGAGGCCGTCGCGGCCGGTGGCGAGCACCACGCGGCGCGCCAGCACGGTGCGCTCGCCCTGCGGCGTGCCCAGGCGCAGGGCCACCAAGCCGTCGGCGCGGGGCTGCACCGCCAGCACGGTGTGTTCATTGCTGAGGTCCAGCGCCAGCACGCGGCGGTACCAGCGCAGGTAGTCCATCCACTGCAGGCGCGGGATCTTGTCGAGCGCTTCCCACGCCGCCGTGCCGAACTGGGCCTCGTACCAGGCGCGGAAGGTCAGCGCCGGCAAGCCCAGCGCGGGGCCGGTCAGCTGCTTGGGCGAGCGCAGCGTTTCCATGCGCGCGGTGGTGGCCCAGGGGCCCTCGAAGCCTTCCGGCGAGCGGTCGAAGATGTGTGCCGTGATGCCCAGGTGCTTGAGCGTGGCCGCCGCCGCCAGGCCCGCCATGCCGCCGCCGACGACGGCGACATCGAGCACTTCGGCGCCTTGCTCGTGGCGCGGCATGGTCCAGCGCCTGGCCGGCAGTTCGAGCCAGGACAGGTCCTGGCGCAGGCGCGCTTCCAGCGCGGCCAGGCCGTCCGGCGCGTCCGCGCTGGCAGGGCCCGGGGTGAGATCGTCGGCGCAAGTCTGGGTCATGGTGTCTTGGGTTCGGGTTCCGGATCGTTGGGGGTGGCGCCGTCGGCGTCTTCGGCATCGGCATCGGCCACGCCGTCGCCATAGAGGCTCTGCAGCAGCGTGCCATGCTGTTCCGGGCCGCGCAGCACGAAGTCGGGCAGCAGCCCGCGCGCGGCTTCGGCCAGGCGGGCGATCAGCGCCTGCGCGGCGGCGTCCGCCGGTCGCGCCTGGGGCGTGATGACGCCGAAGTAGAAGGGAATGTCGGCATCGATCGGGCGCACCACGATGTCGGCCAGCGGCACGCCGCGCGCCGTCACCGGCTCCAGCACGGCGATGCCCAGCCCCGCGCGCACGGCGCTGAGCGCGTTCAGCGAGGAGTTGGTGTCGATCAGCGCGGCCGGCACCACGCCGGCGCGCGCGAAGGCCGCGTCCAGGCGGCGGCGCAGGCGGAAGGGATTGTGCATGGTGACGATGCGCCGGCCCGAGCAGGCCGCCAGCGGCACCACCGCATGCGCGGCGAGCGGATCGTCGGCACGCAGGGCCACCACGCAGGCGGCCTGGCCGATCCAGTGCACGGTCACGCCGCGGTGTTCGAGCGGCAGGCTGGTGACGCCCAGTTCGGCGGCGCCGGTCAGCACCGCATGGACCACCTTCTCCGGCGAGACGCTGGTCAGGTGGACCTGGCCGGGCGCATCCCCGCCGGCCAGGGCGGCGGGCAGCAGGCCGGCGGCCAGCGCCGGGGTGGCCGCCACCCGCAGCGAGCGGCGTGCCTCCTGGGCCAGTTCGGCCGCGCGGGCGCGTACCTGCTGCAGGCCGGCGAGCGCCTGCTCGACCTCCTCATAGAGCAGGAAGCCCCGCTCGGTCGGACTGACGCGGGGGCCGCTGCGGGCGAACAAGGCGAAACCCAGTTCGCTTTCGAGTTCCTGGATCAGCCGGGTGATGGCGGGCTGGGAACGGCCGAGCAGACGCCCGGCGGCTGTCACGCTGCCGCTCGTCATCACCGCCGCGAAGGCTTCCAGTTGCCGGATCTCCATCCCGTCGCCTTATCCCGTTCCGTATTCCGTCCCGCCACCACGGCCGGCCGCCGCTGGCGGGAGCCGTCGTCGGGCATCCCTTGGCACGGGGGCGGCACAGGTGGTCCTGTGTGGTCTATGCGTTTTCTGGATTCTTATCCAGCAAGCATGCGAAATGCAAATACTATTTCGGTATGTGCTCATGCGGCGTATCGGACAGGCCATGGCTCGCGGCGTTCTGCGGCGGCGTATCATGCACGGCAAGCCCGGCGCCATGCGTGGTTCGGCAGCCGGCCCCGCCCATCCAGCCGACGAGGTGTTCTGCTTGGATTCCCGCCCGCGAAGTCCAGCGCCGTGCCACGGGACCCGGCTCGCGGTCCTGCTGTGCGTCCTGCTGTGCCCGCTGCTGCTGTGCACGGCCGCCCTGGGGGAAACCCTGAGGATCGGCTCCAAGCGCTTTACCGAGTCCTACCTGCTCGGCGAGATCCTGGCCCGCACTGCCGCCGCCGCCGGGCCGGCCGAGCACGTGGCGGGCCTCGGCAATACCGCCATCGTGTTCGCCGCGCTCGCCTCCGGGCGCATCGACCTCTATCCGGACTACACCGGCACGGTGGCCGTGGAGATCCTCGGCCTGCCGCCGGATGCCGGGCTGGAGCAGATCAACCGCGCGCTCGCGCCGCGCGGCCTGGGGGCGGCCATTCCGTTCGGCTTCGAGGACGGCTATGCGCTGGCCGTGCGCGACACCATGGCGCAGCAACTGGGCCTGCGCACGCTCGGCGACCTGGCCCGCCATCCCGCCTTGCGCTTCGGCCTGACGCACGAGTTCCTCGGCCGCGCCGACGGCTGGCCCGGCCTGGCCCGCCGCTACGGGCTGCCGCAGCGCCCGCTCGGGCTCGACCACGGCATCGCCTACGAGGCGCTGGCGGCCGGGCAGGTCGACGTCATCGACATCTACTCGACCGATGCCAAGATCCGCCGCTATGGCCTGCGCGTGCTGCAGGACGACCGCGGCTTCTTTCCGCGCTACGCCGCGGTGGTGCTGTACCGCCTGGACGTGCCGCGGCGCTTTCCGCGGGCCTGGCAGGCCTTGCAGGGTTTGTCGGGGCGCATCGACGCGGCGCGCATGATCGGTATGAATGCGGCGGCGGAACTGGACGGGCAGTCGTTCGCGGCCATCGCCGGCGCCTTCGTTGCCACGCTGCCGGGCCATGCGCCGGCGTCCGCGGCGACGGCGCGCCACGAGCGTGCCGGCCTGGCCGGCACCCTGCTGGACGCGGAGACGCTGCGCCTGACGCGGCGCCACCTGGCGCTGGTGGCGGGCGCGGTCGGTGCCGCCGTTGCGGCCGGAGTGCCGCTGGGCATCGTCGCCGCACGCCGGCGCAGGCTGGGCCAGGTGGTGCTGGCGCTGGTGGGCATGCTGCAGACGGTGCCGTCGCTGGCGCTGCTGGCCATGCTGATCCCGCTGCTTGGCCGCATCGGCTTGTGGCCGGCCCTGGTGGCGCTGTTCCTCTATGCGCTGCTGCCCATCGTGCGCAATACCTGCACCGGCCTGCAGCAGGTGCCGCGCGGCATGTCGGAGGCCGCCATGGCGCTGGGTTTCACGCCCGCCCAGTGCCTGCGCTACGTGGAACTGCCGCTGGCCCTGCCGGTGCTGCTGGCGGGCGTGAAGACCGCCGCCATCATCAGCGTGGGCACCGCCACCATCGCCGCCTTCGTCGGCGCGGGCGGCTACGGCGAGCGCATCGTCACCGGGCTGGCGCTCAACGACACCGTGCTGCTGCTGGCCGGGGCGATCCCGGCGGCCGTCCTGGCGCTGCTGCTGCAGGGCGGATTCGAGGGGCTGGAACACTGGCTGCAGCGGCGCCTGCGCGCGGCGCCTCGCTGACCGGGGACAGCGTTCGCGGCAAGGCTACTGCGCGGCGGCCAGCCGGCCCAGCGTGGCGATCGCCGCTTCGCTGCGGGGGCTCCACAGCTGCCCGAAATTGAGCCGCACGCAGTGGCGGTGGCCCTGGCGCGCGGAGAAGATCGGACCGGGCGCGATGCCGATGCCTTCCTCCAGCGCGGCCCGGTGCAGCGCCAGCGCATCGAAGCCGGCCTCGAACTCCACCCAGAGGAAATAGCCGCCGTCGGGGCGGGAGACACGGACCGAGGCGGGGAAATGGCGTGCGATGGCCTGGCGCATCTGGCCCTGCTGCATCTCCAGCACATGGCGCAGGCGGCGCAGGTGCTTGTCGTAGCCGCCGTGCTGCAGGTATTCGGCGAGCGCCTGCTGGGCCGGGACCGCCGCCGACAGGGTGGTCATCAGTTTCATGCGCTGGATGGGCTCGCCGAAACGGCCGGGCGCGACCCAGCCGATGCGGAATCCGGGCGCCAGCGTCTTGGAGAAGGAACTGCAATGCATCACCAGGCCCTGCGTGTCGAAGGCCTTGGCCGGCAGCGGGCAGCGGCTGCCGTAGTAGAGCTCGCCGTAGACGTCGTCCTCGATCAGCGGTACCTGGTGGCGCGCCAGCAGCGCCACCAGTTCGCGCTTGCGCGCCTCGTCCATGCTGGCGCCCATCGGGTTCTGGAACTGGGTCATGAACCAGCAGGCGCGCACCGGATGGCGCCGCAGCGCTTCGGCAAGCGCGGCGAGGTCGATGCCCTGCTGCGGGTGCACGGGAATCTCGACCGCCTTGAGCCGCAGCCGCTCCAGTGCCTGCAGGGCGGCGTAGAAGCCGGGCGACTCGATGGCGATGACGTCGCCCGGCCGGGCCACCGCCATCAGGCACAGGTTGAGCGCTTCGAGCGCGCCGTTGGTGACGATGATGTCCTCGGCCGCCTGCGGCACGCCGGCGCCGAGATAGCGCAGCGCGATCTGCTGCCGCAGCACGGTATTGCCCGGGGGCAGGTCGTCGACGGACTGCCAGGGATCGATCTCGCGGCCGGCGCGCGCCAGCGACTTGCCGAGCCGTTCCCAGGGAAACAGCTCGGGAGCCGGGAAGGCCGAGCCGAACTGCACCATGCGCTGGTCGGCGGCAGCCTCCAGTACGGCGAAGACCAGCTTGGACACGTCCACCTCGGTGGAGGCGCGGCGCGTGCGGCGCGCGGCGGGGCGCGGCAACGGCAGGCCGGCGGCGCCGGCCACGTAGTAGCCGGAACGCTCGCGCGCGCGCACCAGGCCACGCTCTTCGAGCCGGTAGTAGGCCTGGAATGCGGTCGACGGGCTTACGCCGTACTGCGCGACGGTCTTGCGGATCGACGGCATGCGGGTGCCGGGCGGCAGGTTGCCGGCGCGGATATCGCGGGCGAGAATCTCGGCCAGTTCCTCGTAGCGCTTCATGGGAGCAAGGGGGGGCGGAGCAGGGGACGACGAGGCGCCCTGCCTGCGATCTGATACGCAAGATTATGGCAGAACTGATTCTGTTCCCGAGGCCGGCGGCGCGGCAGAATAGCGCGCAGGGGCGTATCCGTATCCGTGCCCTGCGGACGGTCCGCCGCATTGGAACAAGGAGCCGTCATGCATCCGTTGAGACTGGTCAGCGCCGTACTGTGGGGATTTCTCGGCCTGCGCCGTGGCAGCGAACACCAGCGCGACCTGCAGAGCCTGAAGCCTGTGCACCTGCTGGCCACGGGCATCGCCCTGGCCGGCGTGCTGGTGCTGTGCCTGCTGATGCTGGCACGCTGGGCGGTGGCGCACGCCTGAGGGCGGCCAGCCGCATCCCTGCGGCATGCGGCTGGCGGTCCGGAAGGCGGCAAGAGAAGACGACAAGATAACAAGAAGAACCGGGGGCAGAGACAACTCCATGGCAAACCGACCGCGGCGCATGCCATCGCTGCGCGCCTTGCTGCGCAAGCATTTTCCTGACGCCCTGCTGGTGCTGCTGCTCGCCCTGCTGCTGGCGGCGCCGCAGGCGCAGGCAGGCGACGGCGCGGCCGCGGCGCCCGCCGATGCGGTGGCGCAGGTGGCGCGCGGCCGCTACCTGGCGCGCATCGCCAACTGCGCGGCCTGCCACACGGCGCCGGGCGGCGCGCCGTTTGCCGGGGGGGTGGTCCTGCGCACGGGACTCGGCACCATCCCGTCGACCAATATCACGCCAGACGCGGACACCGGCATCGGCGCCTACTCGCTGGCCGAGTTCGACCGAGCGCTGCGCCAGGGCGTGGCGCGTGGCGGCAAGCGGCTCTATCCGGCCATGCCCTATCCCTCCTACGCGCGCATGACGGCCGAGGACGTCGCGGCGCTGTACGCCTACCTGCGTGCCGAAGTGCGGCCGGTGCGCCAGCGCCAGCCCGCGCCGCAGCTGCGCTGGCCCTTCGGCATGCGTTCCCTGCTGGTGGTGTGGAACCTGTTCTTCCTCGAAGCGCCGGCGGACAGGGCGTCGCCACGCGCGGCCGTCGCGGGCGGCGATGCGCAATGGCGCCGCGGCGCCTACCTGGTGCAGGCCGTGGGACATTGCGGCGCCTGCCATACGCCGCGCGGCCTGCTGCATGCGGAACAGGGCAGCGACGAGCGCAGCCAGAGCTTCCTCGCGGGGGCCAGCGTCGAGGGCTGGTCCGCCGGCAACCTGCGCGGCGACAAGCTGAGCGGCCTGGGCGGCTGGTCGCGCGAGGAAGTCGCCGAATACCTGCGTACCGGGCGCAATATCCATGCGACATCCTTCGGGCCCATGTCGGGCGTGATCGCCGCCTCCACCCAGCATATGACGCCGCAGGACCTGGACGCGATGGCCGCCTACCTCAAGAGCCTGCCCGGCGTGCGCGGGGAGAGCGCGCCGTTCCGCTACGATCCTGCCACCGCGCAGGCGCTGCTGCAGGGGCGCTTCGACGCGCCGGGAGCGCGGCTGTACGGGCAGTACTGCATGCCCTGCCACGGCGCCGGCGGCAAGGGCTTCGCGCGGGTGTTCCCGCCGCTGGCGGGCAATCCGGCGGTACTCGACCCCGATCCGTCCTCGCTGGTCAACCTGCTGCTGGGCGGCGCCGTGACCGCGGCCGTCGACACTGCCGCGACCGACTACCACATGCCCGGCTACGGCTGGGCGCTCAACGACCAGGAACTGGCCGACGTGCTGGGCTTCGTGCGCGGCGGCTGGGGCAACCGCGCCGCGCCGGTGCGCGACAGCGAGGTCGCGGCGCGGCGCGCTGCCCTGGGCATCCGCCTCGAAGCCGAAGCCAGCCGCTGACACCCAAGCCGAGCCATGACCATCACGCGACGAGACTTTCTCAACGGCAGCGCGCTGGCGCTGGGCACGGCGTTCACGCCCGGCTGGCTGCGCGCGGCCCAGGCCGGTGACGGCGGGGCCGGCTATCCCCCGGCCTTGACCGGCCTGCGCGGCAGCCAGCCCGGCAGCTACACGCTGGCGCACAGCCTGGCGCGCGAAGGGGTGCGCTATCCCGGTGTGATGGCGCGCGAGGCCTATGACCTCGTGGTGGTCGGCAGCGGCATCAGCGGGCTGGCGGCGGCCTGGTTCTACCAGCGCCGCCACGGACCCGGCGCGCGCATCCTGATCCTCGACAACCACGACGACTTCGGCGGCCACGCGCGCCGCAACGAGTTCACTGTGCGCGGCCGCCTGCTGGTCAGCTATGGCGGCAGCGCCGAGGTGCCGGCCGGCGCCGCCGGCAGCGCCGCGCTGCGCACGCTGCTCGATGGCATCGGGCTCGCCCCGGGCGCGGGTGCGCCCGCGGCGGAGCCCTGGCAAGGCTCGGGACTCGGGCGGGCGGTGTTCTTCGATCGCGAGCACTTCGGCGCGGATCGCCTGGTGGCCGGGGATCCCTTCGGCCAGCCCTTCGGCGGGGCCCCGGCCGCGCAGGGCGGGCCGCCGGCGCCCGACGCGGTGCGCCGCTTCCTGGCCGCCGCGCCGCTGCCCGCGGCAGAGCTCGAGGCCCTGGCACGGCTGGCCGAAGGGCGCACCGACTACCTCGCGGGCATGGCGGCCGACGACCGGGCAGGCTATCTGCGCCGCACGCGCTATGCGCTTTTCCTGCGCGACAAGGCGGGCCTCGGGCTGGCGGGCGTGCGTTTCCTGCGCAGCCGCAGCAACGACAGCTACGCGCTCGACGCCGATGGCATCTCCATATGGGATGCGCTGGGTATCGGCCTGCCCGCCGGGGCCGGCATGCCGGCGGTGACGCCGGACGCGCGGCTGGGCAAGTCGCCCGCATCCCGGCTGCTCCATGCCGATGGCAATGCGTCGATCGCGCGCGGCCTGGTAAGGGACCTGATCCCCGCAGTCGCGCGGGGCGCCGGGGCGCTGGCGCAGGCCCGCTTCGATTATGACCGCCTCGACCGCGATGGCGCGCCGGTGCGGCTGCGCCTGAACAGCACGGCCGTGGCGGTCGAGCCGGGCAGCCACATCGCGCGCGTCACCTATGGCTGGCAGGGCAACCTGCACCGCGTGGAGGCGCGCCATGTGGTGCTGGCCGGCTACAACATGATGGTGCCCTTCCTGATGCCCGGGCTGCCGGCCGCGCAGCGGGCGGCCCTGCGCGACGAAGTCAAGGCGCCGCTGGTCTACACCAAGGTGGCGCTCGACAACTGGCAGGCCTTTGCCGCGCTCGGTGCCGGGCGTATCCATGCGCCGACGCTGCCCTACAGCGACCTGTGGCTGGAGGCCGGCCCCGGCGCGCGACCGCAGGACCCGGTGGTGCTGCACATGCTCTATGTGCCGACGGTGCCGGACAGCGGCATGCGGGCACGCGAGCGTTTCCGCGCCGGACGCGCGCTACTGCTCGGCACGCCGTTCGTGGAGCTGGAACGCGCCATCCGCTCCCAGCTCGACCGGCTGCTCGCGCCTGCCGGCAGCAGCGCGGCGCAACTGGTGCGGGCCATCACCGTCAACCGCTGGTCGCACGGCTACAGCTACCGGCCTTCCAGCGTCGATGGCGATGATGCGGGCACGGCCGCGCAGCAGGCGGCGCGGGCAGGCGTGGGCAATGTCGCGCTGGCCGGCGCCGACAGCGGGGGCAGCCCGTCGCTGGTCGCCGCGGTCGAGCAGGCCTGGCGCGCGGTGGAATCGCTGCCGGCCTGAGTCCGCCAGGCGCTGCGCCGGATTGCCGAAAATCCAGGTGGCGCACGCACCTGGATGGGGATTCATGCCCACAAATCGGGATGTGTTTGCACCATCTTGACGATTTCTGAAATGTGTGGGTGAAACTGCTTCAATTCGTTCCGATGCTGCCGATACAAGCCACGACGATGGCTTGATCAAGGCATGACGATGACCCGATGGTTGAATCCCGCGGTGCGCCTGATGGCGGCACTCAGCATCTCGCGCAAGCTGCTGTTGCTTGCACTCTTGTTCCTGTTGCCGCTGGCCGGCGCCATGTCGCTGGTCTTCCAGGCCTCGCTCGCCGAGCTGAAGACCGCGCGCGCCGAGGTGCGCGGGCTCGCCGCGGTCGAGCGTGCGCTGGAGATGATGCGCCAGGTGCAGATCCGGCGTGGTGCCGCCGCGGCGGTGCAGGCAGGCAACGCTGCCTTCCGGGCCACCTACGAGGCAGCCGACGCGCGTGCCGGAGAGCAGGCGGCGCAGCTCGCGGCCGACGCGCGCGGCTTCGGCCTCGATGCCCAGGCCGGCGCCCTCGAAGAGGCATGGCGCACCCTCAAGACCGAAGGCCTGCAGGCACCGGCGTCCACCCTGTTCGCGCAGCACAGCGCACTGGTCAGGCAACTGCGGCTCTATGTGGGCGATCTCGGCGACCGCTCGGAGCTGGCGCTGGACCCGGATGCGGGGTCGTACTACCTGATCAACCTGATGCTCGGGACCATGCCCAGGCTGGCGGAGTTCACCGCGCTGGCGCGCGGCCGCGGTACCGCCATCATCAGCCAGGGCGGTTTCGCCGAGAGCGCGCAGCAGGCCGGGCTGGGCGCGCTCAGCGAGCAGATACAGGAGGCGGTGGAGACGGTCAGGCGCGACGCCGAGCGCGTGAGCGCGGCCGCGCCAGGCTACCGCGCCGAGGTGGAGGCGGCCAAGGCGCGCCTGGCGGCGGTCGATGGATTCTCGGTGACCCTGAAGGACAGGCTGCTGGGCCGCGACGGTATCCGCATCGAGGCCAAGGCGTATTTCGACGAGGCCACCGCTGCCATCGACGCCATCGGCGCGACCAATCGCGCCTTCGGCGCCAGTGCCCATGCCATGCTGGAAGCGCGTATCGGCGCGGTGCAGGACAAGCTGGCGTGGATGTGCGCGCTGGCGCTGCTCACCGTCGGCGCCGCTTTCTACCTGTTCGCGGGCTTCTGCCGTGGCGTGGGCGAGGACCTGCGCGGGATCGCCGCCTGGGTCGAGCGGATCGGCGCGGGCGACCTGCGCGCCGAACTGGTGGTGCGCGGGCGCGACGAATTCAGCGATATCCGGCGCCACCTGCAAGTCCTGCTGCGCTCCTGGCAGGACACCGTGCGCGAGACGCGCGCCGGCGCGGAGCAGGTGCTGGTGGCTGCGGGAGAGATCGCGCAAGGCAACCTGGACCTGTCTCAGCGCACCGAGCAGCAGGCGGCCTCGCTGCAGGAGACCGCGGCCAGCATGGAACAGCTGACCGCCATCGTGAAACAGAATGCCGGCCATGCCGGCGAGGCCAGCACGCTGGCGGCCGAGGCGGCCGGCGTCGCGGGCCGTGGCGGCGACGCGATCCGGCACCTGCTCGACACCATGCGGCACATCGCGGCCGACTCCCACCGCATCGAGGACATCACTGGCGTGATCGACGGCATCGCCTTCCAGACCAATATCCTGGCGCTCAATGCCGCCGTCGAGGCGGCCCGGGCGGGCGAGCACGGGCGCGGCTTCGCCGTGGTGGCGGCCGAGGTCCGCAACCTGGCACAACGCGCGGGTACCTCGGCCAAGGAGATCGCCGCGCTGATCGCGCAGTCGGCGCAGCGCGTGGCGCACGGCGCCGGACTGGTCGAGCAGGCCAGCCAGACCATCGGCGAGGCGATCACGGCGGTGTCCCGCGTCGACACCGTCATGACCGAGATCAGCCGTGCCTCGGCCGAGCAGAGCGGCGGCATCGCCCAGGTCAACCAGGCCGTGGTGCAGATGGACCAGGCGACGCAGCAGAATGCCTCGCTGGTCGAGCAGGCAGCCGCCGCCGCCGCGATGCTGAAGGAGCAGGCCGAGCGGATGGAGGCGCTGGTCGGCCGCTTCCACCTCGATCACGCACCGGTACCGGTTGCGTCACCGCTGCAGGCCTGACACCGGATGCCGGGAGCACGGCACGGGTGCCCGATTGGCGCCCGATTGGCGCTCAATGGGCCCGTGAGGCCTGTCCGGATGCGCCGAGGATGGTGCGGATGCGCGCCAGGTAGCGCTCGCCGACGGCGAGGTCGGCACGCCGCGCCTCAGCGCGCAAATCCACGCGTGCGGGTGGCCGGATCGACAGCGCGCGGCAGAGGCTGGACAGATATGGCTTGCGTTCGCCGCCGAGCCGCCTGGCAGCCTCGGCCAGCGCCGCGTCGCCGATGCGTCGGCGCAGCCAGGCCAGGACCTGGCGGTCATATTCGTTCTGCACCCGGACCAGATGTTCCATGATGGCCTCGCACATGTATATCCATACAGTACCTGTAAATATATACAGTATCGAGGCGAAATCAAGCACGACAAGGCGCGCTGCTGCCAGTTTCGGCAGGCAGCGTGAATGGCAATGACGGCAACAGGATGCCCGCGGAGCGAGGTCGATGCAGGCGATGTCCTACGGCGATATAGGCTGCAGCTCCTCCGCGCGACGGAATCGCGCTGAGGCCGGCGCCGGTGGCGCCTAGGCCCGTTTGATCAGCCGGAGGAGGAAGAGCAGTACCACGGCGCCGATCACCGCCGTGATGATCGAGCCGATCATGCCGCCGCCGAACGAGATGCCCAGCAGGCCGGCCAACCAGCCGCCGACGATGGCGCCGACGATGCCGACGAGGATGTCGACCAGCAGTCCGAAGCCGCCGCCCTTGACCAGCACCCCCGCCAGCCATCCGGCGACCGCACCGATCACCAGCCAAGCAATCAGACCATGTTGCATCGTTGTTCTCCTGGCTGTTGTCCATGTGGCACCGCATCAGACATCACTCTAGGTGAATTTGTGCGGGCCGGTGGCGGGATCTGGCGGGAATGAGGAGACCTCCCGGTCTTCGTCGTAGATTGGTGCCGCTGTTCGCTCCGGCTGGCACGCCAAGGGATCTGGTGCAGAAACTGAACGCCGCGATCGCCGATGCCCTCCGGCAGCCCGATGTGATGGCGAAGATGAGGCTGCAGGGGCTGGAACCCTATGGCAATTCGCCGGAGGAGTTCGCCGCCTGGATCGAAGGGCAGGCGCGGCTGTGGGCGCGCGTGATCCGCGATTCGGGTGTGAAGCCCGAGTAAGGGAAGAAGAGCGGGGCCGGGTGCTCAAGCGGGATGCGCGAGGCACCGCGGCCTCGATCGTCATAGCCGCAGGACGTGCTGGGGGATGCTGAGAGCCCATCGGCGGTCGTGGCAACGATGATGGATCTCTCGATCCGTGCCAATAGTTAGACAGAAGCATAATTATGTCTAAAGATTGTTTCGAAAAGTATTAAACAATACGTATTACGTAGTAATAAATGATCATTCTTGGTGCGAGGATGCCAGGGATCGAGGGATGCCATCGTCGCTGCCGCGCAGAAGGGGAAATCGCTGCCGTGTGTGGGTGGGGGCGTCGGAGCCGCCAAGGTTGGGGATGTCCACGTGCCGCCTGAGTGGAGGGCGGATCCACGCAACCACCCGGCCAGCCGTGCTTGCCACGAGGTTGCGAACGAACGGCGCGCTGCGCGAGATCGACCAGCGACCCGGTGCCCGCCAGGCGCCGGCGCGGTGGCGGCCAACCAGCGTGGCGAGCCGACGGCACGCCAGGGGCAGGCCGCAGCAGGTGGCCCGGCGCAATGGACCTGTCGTGGAGTGGCGGGTCTCCGGGTCTCGAGACGATGGTGTTTCATTGCACTACGCGAGCCCGCGAGCCTGGCGGCGCGGCCATTGTCCTTTGCCCCATTCGCGGCCCGCGGGCGGAAGATGCTGTTGCGCCCGCGGCTTGCGCTGGAAGCCTTCGTCAGTTCGATATGCCTGTCGACATTCGAGCAAGGGGCAACGCGCCAGCGGAAGTGAGCGGGGAATGAGCGAAGCCCACTGTTGATCTACATCATCCTCAAAACTTGGCGGGGGACTACTGTTGAAATCGGGGTTTGTTGAGTTAACTTCGAGCCGGATCGCTTACCTGACCAGTCTCCCTGGAGCACGCCATGACCGACCAACTTGCCGTTTGGCATGCCGATCACATCCATTTCTCCACGCTGCTCGATCTGCTGGAAGAGCAGGTGATCGCCTTTCACCGGGGAGCGCAGCCGAACTATGGTTTGATGGGCGAGATCCTCTATTACATGCGGAACTTTGGCGATCGTGTCCACCATCCGCGCGAGGATGTCGCGTACGCCCTGCTCGTCGAGCGGGATCCCGGCATGCAGATCGTGGTCAGCCGGCTTCTGCAAGAGCATCGCGTGATTGCCACGGTGGGCGAGGAATTCCTGAGCCGTCTCAATGAAGCGGAGCGGGATATGATCACGTCGCGCGCGGCCCTGGAAGCGGCTGTGGCCATGTATCTCGTGTACTACCGCAATCATCTTTCCACCGAGGAAAGGCACGTCATGCCGCGCGCGGCGCAACTGCTGACCGAGCAGGACTGGGCGGAAGTCGCGGCTACCGTTCCAGGCAGCCCCGATCCTCTTTTTGGGGAGGGTGTGCAGGAGCGCTTCACGGCATTGCGCAAGCAGATCGAGCGTGATGCGAGAGCGCCCATTCAGGAAGTGCACTAGGGCCTTGATCGCGTGAAAAGAAGCCTGGCATCAATTGAAAGGCCCGATGAACGCCTCTGAATCATAGGAGCCGGGAGAATGATCCTGGCGGAGTGCATTGCTCCTTCAGGTCGACTCTTCAGATATTGAGGCGGTACTCGACCGGATTCAGCTTCCTGCTCTTTGAAACGTCACGCAGGAGCCGATGCTGCCGATGCCGATAGGCAATGATGTGCTGTCAGCCTTTCCTGGCGGATCCGTCGCTTCGGCGACGGGGTACGGCGGCAGCGAGCAGGCCGAACTCGGTGTCGTTCAGGCCGAAGGCTGCTTCAGGGGGGGGCGATGACGCCGGACATCATCCAGACCATGAAGCAGACGGTGAAGGCCAGCGTGCAGACGACGAGAACGCGCCAGGCTTGCCGGGCGTCCTGTCTCGGACGGAAGTGGAAACCATGTCCTCACAGTGCTTGTTGGCGTCGGATACATCCAGCCGGCGCCGTTCTCACCCCGGATCGGAGCCCCGGCGTTCAAGTGTCAAAAGCGACGCTTTTCATTTTTCGGCTTGCAAGTCAGTCATCGAGGGACTAGTATTCGCTCCCTCGCTCGCAGCGCACCGCGTGACGGGGAGGGAATGGCAGGATTGGCGCGGCTCGAATGAGTGCGGCGTCCGAATAAAGAAATTCTCGAAATCGCTTGATTGATCTCGAAAAATTCTTTATAGTCTCGTTCCTTCGCTGCAGACATAACGCAGCGGCAACGCAAACCGGCAAAGCCGGATGCGGCCCGAGAGGGTGGTTCTTTAACAAACAAACACCGATAAGTGTGGGTGCTTGATAATGAATGCGGAAGACCCCGGTCTTCTAGCTTGCAAATTATCAGTGCTCGCACAGTAAACATGTTTGGTTTCGTCTTCGGACGGAGCCAGTCAGTTTTCTGAGAGTGAGCGACCGCTCGAAAGAGCGAGGTTTGCGCAGGCAACTGCGCGGAACCACACAGAGATTGAACTGAAGAGTTTGATCCTGGCTCAGATTGAACGCTGGCGGCATGCCTTACACATGCAAGTCGAACGGCAGCGCGGACTTCGGTCTGGCGGCGAGTGGCGAACGGGTGAGTAATACATCGGAACGTGCCCTGTTGTGGGGGATAACTAGTCGAAAGATTAGCTAATACCGCATACGACCTGAGGGTGAAAGCGGGGGACCGTAAGGCCTCGCGCAATAGGAGCGGCCGATGTCTGATTAGCTAGTTGGTGAGGTAAAGGCTCACCAAGGCGACGATCAGTAGCTGGTCTGAGAGGACGATCAGCCACACTGGGACTGAGACACGGCCCAGACTCCTACGGGAGGCAGCAGTGGGGAATTTTGGACAATGGGGGCAACCCTGATCCAGCAATGCCGCGTGTGTGAAGAAGGCCTTCGGGTTGTAAAGCACTTTTGTCCGGAAAGAAATCCTTTGGGCTAATACCCCGGAGGGATGACGGTACCGGAAGAATAAGCACCGGCTAACTACGTGCCAGCAGCCGCGGTAATACGTAGGGTGCGAGCGTTAATCGGAATTACTGGGCGTAAAGCGTGCGCAGGCGGTTTTGTAAGACAGGCGTGAAATCCCCGGGCTCAACCTGGGAATGGCGCTTGTGACTGCAAGGCTAGAGTGCGTCAGAGGGGGGTAGAATTCCACGTGTAGCAGTGAAATGCGTAGAGATGTGGAGGAATACCGATGGCGAAGGCAGCCCCCTGGGACGTGACTGACGCTCATGCACGAAAGCGTGGGGAGCAAACAGGATTAGATACCCTGGTAGTCCACGCCCTAAACGATGTCAACTAGTTGTTGGGGATTCATTTCTTCAGTAACGAAGCTAACGCGTGAAGTTGACCGCCTGGGGAGTACGGTCGCAAGATTAAAACTCAAAGGAATTGACGGGGACCCGCACAAGCGGTGGATGATGTGGATTAATTCGATGCAACGCGAAAAACCTTACCTACCCTTGACATGCCACTAACGAAGCAGAGATGCATCAGGTGCCCGAAAGGGAAAGTGGACACAGGTGCTGCATGGCTGTCGTCAGCTCGTGTCGTGAGATGTTGGGTTAAGTCCCGCAACGAGCGCAACCCTTGTCTCTAGTTGCTACGAAAGGGCACTCTAGAGAGACTGCCGGTGACAAACCGGAGGAAGGTGGGGATGACGTCAAGTCCTCATGGCCCTTATGGGTAGGGCTTCACACGTCATACAATGGTGCGTACAGAGGGTTGCCAACCCGCGAGGGGGAGCTAATCCCAGAAAACGCATCGTAGTCCGGATCGTAGTCTGCAACTCGACTACGTGAAGCTGGAATCGCTAGTAATCGCGGATCAGCATGCCGCGGTGAATACGTTCCCGGGTCTTGTACACACCGCCCGTCACACCATGGGAGTGGGTTTTGCCAGAAGTAGTTAGCCTAACCGCAAGGAGGGCAATTACCACGGCAGGGTTCATGACTGGGGTGAAGTCGTAACAAGGTAGCCGTACCGGAAGGTGCGGCTGGATCACCTCCTTTCCAGAGCGTGCATTCCGAGTCGAGCACTCACACTTATCGGTTGTTTGTTGTTGCGGCCAGGATATGGCCAAATGCAAGTGCTTGATATCGAGCGCTTGCATTTGGCATTGCCAAGCGAAGAAATTCGGCTGTTCTTTAACAATATGGGATGTAGTAAAGGTGTCGTGAAGCCTTGATGAGAGGCTGAAGTAACCAACACGATACCGGGTTGTGATTGTATCAACCAAAGTATTTAAGTGATCGAAAGATGACTTGGAATACGGCACAAATGCGAGAACTCAACCTGTAATGAAGCGTTTCAGGCGCGAGCTTGAGACACACTCGTTATAGGGTCAAGCGAACAAGTGCATGTGGTGGATGCCTTGGCGATCACAGGCGATGAAGGACGCGGTAGCCTGCGAAAAGCTTCGGGGAGCTGGCAAACGAGCTTTGATCCGGAGATGTCCGAATGGGGAAACCCGGCCCGTATGGGTCATCCCTTGCTGAATACATAGGCAAGGGAAGCGAACGCGGCGAACTGAAACATCTAAGTAGCTGCAGGAACAGAAATCAACCGAGATTCCCAGAGTAGTGGCGAACGAAATGGGAAGAGCCTTGTACTCTTTAGCAGCATTGTTAGCAGAACGGGATGGAAAGCCCGGCCATAGCAGGTGATAGCCCTGTATGCGAAAACAGCGTTGTGGAACTAGGTGTACGACAAGTAGGGCGGGACACGTGAAATCCTGTCTGAAGATGGGGGGACCATCCTCCAAGGCTAAATACTCGTGATCGACCGATAGTGAACCAGTACCGTGAGGGAAAGGCGAAAAGAACCCCGGGAGGGGAGTGAAATAGATCCTGAAACCGCATGCATACAAACAGTCGGAGCCTGGAAACGGGTGACGGCGTACCTTTTGTATAATGGGTCAGCGACTTACATTCAGTGGCAAGCTTAACCGATTAGGGCAGGCGTAGCGAAAGCGAGTCCGAACAGGGCGTTCAGTCGCTGGGTGTAGACCCGAAACCAGATGATCTATCCATGGCCAGGTTGAAGGTGCGGTAACACGTACTGGAGGACCGAACCCACTAGTGTTGAAAAACTAGGGGATGAGCTGTGGATAGGGGTGAAAGGCTAAACAAATCTGGAAATAGCTGGTTCTCTCCGAAAACTATTTAGGTAGTGCCTCGTGTCTCACCTTCGGGGGTAGAGCACTGTCATGGTTGGGGGGTCTATTGCTGATTACCCCGCCATAGCAAACTCCGAATACCGAAGAGTGCAATCACGGGAGACAGACATCGGGTGCTAACGTCCGGTGTCAAGAGGGAAACAACCCAGACCGCCAGCTAAGGTCCCAAAGATTGGCTAAGTGGGAAACGAAGTGGGAAGGCTAAAACAGTCAGGAGGTTGGCTTAGAAGCAGCCACCCTTTAAAGAAAGCGTAATAGCTCACTGATCGAGTCGTCCTGCGCGGAAGATGTAACGGGGCTAAGCCAGTCACCGAAGCTGCGGACGCGCGCAAGCGCGTGGTAGGAGAGCGTTCTGTAAGCCTGTGAAGGTGTCTTGTAAAGGATGCTGGAGGTATCAGAAGTGCGAATGCTGACATGAGTAGCGATAAAGGGGGTGAAAGGCCCCCTCGCCGTAAGCCCAAGGTTTCCTACGCAACGTTCATCGGCGTAGGGTGAGTCGGCCCCTAAGGCGAGGCAGAGATGCGTAGCTGATGGGAAGCAGGTTAATATTCCTGCACCGTCGTAT